>CAKSZJ010000014.1 GCA_934525595.1 uncultured Chiayiivirga sp.
TTGGAGGCGACTTCCTTCACCATCTGCGCGCCCATGTTCTCGAACTTGTCGGCCAGTTCGATCTCCTTGGCGACGGACACGCCGTCCTTGGTGATCGTGGGGGCGCCGAAGCTCTTGTCGAGCACGACGTTGCGGCCCTTCGGGCCGAGGGTTGCCTTGACGGCGTTGGCGAGAACGTTGACACCGCGCACCATGCGCGAACGGGCGTCTTCACCGAAACGAATGTCTTTTGCAGCCATGGGTTTCTCCGGGAACGGGGATTAGAGACTGGGGAATGGTTGAAGCGAAGGCGTTGCGGCGGAATGGAGTTGCGGGCGGGATCGAAGCGCGACGCGCCGTTGCGATTCCCGGTTCCCGACTCCCCACTCCCCCGATCATCAGCCGATGATCGCGAACAGGTCGTCCTCGCGCACCACGAGGTATTCGGTGCCGTCGACCTTGACCTCGGTGCCCGAGTACTTGCCGAACAGGACGGTGTCGCCCGCCTTGACCTGGAGCTTGCGCACCTGACCGTTGTCGAGCGGCTTGCCTTCGCCCACGGCGATGACTTCACCGCGAATCGGCTTCTCGGTGGCGCTGTCGGGGATCACGATGCCGCCGGCGGAAACCTTCTCTTCTTCCAGGCGCTTGATGATCACGCGGTCGTGGAGCGGGGTGAGTTTCATGACATCCTCTCGTAAGTTGTTGATTGATGGATTGCACCGGCGATTTATCAGCACTCGCCTGTGTTGAGTGCCAATTCTAGCCGGAACGAAAGCCGCTCAGGAAGCGGTTGCGTGTGCAGATGGGGGCATGTGTCGCCGGTTCAAGGGCGGGGACGTGCATACTGTGCCGATGAGTCGGTATCTGCGCTTTTTCTGGTCCGTTGCGCTGTCAACGCTCGCCGCCGGCGCGGCGGCGGCCGGGGTCATGGCACCGTCGCACGCGCCGGTGCTGCTCCAGTTCACCACCGCCCAGGGGCTGCCGCTCGACAGCGTGAACGACGTGCTTCAGACGCGCGATGGCTACCTGTGGGCAGGCACATTCGGCGGGCTGGCGCGCTTCGACGGGTCGCGTTTCACGCCGTTTCCCGCGCACCGCTCCGTTTCGACGCCCGAGGGCGGGCCGGCGCGCGCCGAGGGACCGCCCAGCAACCGCATCACGGCGCTGCTGGAAGACAGCCAGGGCCGTCTCTGGATCGGCACCGAGGACAGCGGCATCGGGATCCTCTCCGAAGGGCACTTCCTGCATCTGGACACCTGCCAGCGCGCCTGTCAGGTCAACCAGTTGTTCGAGCACGGCGACGTCATGTGGACGGCGACGGACATGGGTCTCTGGCGGGTGGACGTGCACTCGCTCGAAGGCCGGCGGGTGGGCACCGAGGCGCCCACGCTGACCTCGCTTACGATCGATGCGCAGGGCGCGGTCTGGGTCACCGCGGAAAGCTGGCTGGCGCGAGTGGCCGGCGAGCATTACCAGTGGACCGACCAACCGCCGGAGCTGCGCGACATCAACCAGGTGCTAGTGGACGGCGACGAGCTCCTCGTCGCATCCGGCCTCGACCTGTTCAGCTATCGCCCCCGCACGGCCGTCTGGAGGCGCTGGAACATCGGAGCAATCCAGCGCCTCAATCCGATGCCCGACGGACGCATTCTTGCCAGCATGCGCGATGGCCGCGTGCTCAGGCTCAGCGCCGACATGGAGACGGAGCAGGTGACGGATCTGAAACTGATGCGTCCGTTCAACATCATCCGGGATCGCGATGGAAGCCTCTGGATCACCACCGCGGCCGAAGGTCTCGTCCGGGTGCGCGAACCATGGATCGGCACCCTAAACGCCCCCGACCTGCGCATGGCCGCGCCGGCGCGCGCGATCGCGCCCGACGGACGCGGAGGCTACTGGTTCACCTTCAACTGCGACGGGCTGCGGCGCTGGCACGCCGATGGCACGCTGGAAGACTGGACCGATCGGCTTCCGCCCAGCTGGCGCTGTCTGGAAACCCTTCATCGTGGCCCGAGCGGCATGCTCTGGATCGGGAGTTCGGGCGGCGGCGTGATGCGCATGGACGCCGCGGCCGGCACCGACATCCGGGAGGTACGCCGCTGGCGTGGACAGCTTCCGGTCTACGCGCTGTACGAGAACGCCGACGGCAGCCTGCTGGTGGCGGTGCGCCGCGAGACGCGCCGCCTGGTGTTCCGCCCGGACGGGATCGTCAGCGACACCGCCATTGCCGCGCTGGACGAGCTGATCGTGCGCCAGATCGTGCCCTCGCGGCGCGGCGGCCTGTGGTTCGTCGGCAATCACGGCGCGCTGCGCCTGCAGGACGACGTGGTACAGGAGCGCTGGACGCCCGAACAGGGGCTGTCGAGCCGCTTCGCACGCGCATTGCACGAGGACACGGACGGCAACCTGTGGATCGGAACCTACGGCGGCGGCCTGAACCGTATCCGCGATGGCCGCATCGACGTCTACACCCGCGCCAACGGCCTTTCCGACGACACCATCTCCTGCATTCTCGAAGACAGCCGCGGGCGGCTGTGGCTGGCGGGAAACCGCGGCGTCGCGGTGATGGATCCTGCCGCGGCCACGCCCACGTCGGTCCGCACCCGCGCCTTCGATGCCGGCGACGGCCTGGTGCCGCCGGAGATCAACGGCGGCAACCAGGCCAGCTGCCTGCTCGACTCCGACGGGCGCATCTGGCTGTCGCTGGTGCGCGGGTTTGCCATGATCGATCCGGATCGCCTGGACGCCGCGCCCGCGCTGCCGCCGCCGGTGCACATCGAGCACGTCGCGGTGGCGGGCTCGCCGCGTGACCCGCGCCAACCCCTGGCACTGTCGCCCGGCGCGCGCAGCATCGAGATCGGCTACGCCGCAATCGAATTCCTGCGCCCCGAGCACCTGCAGTTCCGTTTTCGCCTCTCCGGCCTGAGCGAGGCCTGGACGATGGCGGACGGAAACCGCAGCATCGTCTATCCGACGCTGCCCTGGGGCGACTACCGCTTCCAGGTGCAGGCGCGGCGCGAGGGCGAGCCCTGGCCCGCAACCTGGGCCGAGCTGCCGATCTCGCACACCGCGCCGTGGTATCAGCGCCCCTGGGTCTGGCTGTTGACCACCCTGCTGGCGCTGGTCTTGCTGCTGGATACCGGCTGGCAGCGCTCGCCGAGCGCCGCCTCGCCCCGGCACGACTGATCAGCGCCTCTGCAGAGCCCCGCCCAGACGGGACTCCAGCAGCAGAAGCCAGCGCGCCGCGCCCGTACCCCGCAGCGACAGGCCCGCCAGCACGCCCAGCGCATTGGCCAGACCATCCCGCACATCGGCGCTGCGCGCCTCGGGCACCAGCGTGCCCTGCGCCCATTCAAGCGCGAGGCCGAGCGCAATGAGGCAGAACACGACGGTCCACTGGAGCCGTGCCGCGGCAAAGAGCTGCAGCGCCGCCAACGACAGCGCGAAGTAGGCGAGAAAGTGCAGCAGCTTGTCCGAATCACGCGGCATCTGCGTCGTCATCGGCGGCGGCACCAGCGACAGCACGATCACCGCCAGCACGGCGGCGCACCACAGCCCGAGCCACAGCCGCGGCCAGCGCAGCGGGCGCATCACAGCCGCCAGCGCAGGTCGCCCTGAAGGAAGGCGTGGGCGAACTCCACGCCGCGCGCGAAGCCCATCACCTGGAACGCCTCGCCCATCGCGCCGGGCAGGGTGAGCTGCTTGACCTGCTGCGCGAGCGCGTAGCGGGTGGCCTCGTCGGAACCGATGGCGTGCAGGGTCTGGAAGCACTCGGCAAGACGGTTGCCGAGCAGGAATGCCGACTGCGTGCAATAGCCGGCCAGCTCGAAACCCGCGCCCGCGCCGGCTTCGGCCAGTGCGGTGAAATCCACCGAGGCGGTCAGGTCGGTCAATCCGGGCCACAGGAAGGGATCGTCCACAAGTCGATGCCGATAAAAGCCGCGCAGCGTGCCCTGCGAGCGCTCGGCCGCGTAGTAATCGCGCCTGGGCTGGCCATAGTCGATGAACAGCATCGCGCCTTCGCGCAGTAGTCCGCCGACCGCCTGGATCCAGTACGGCAGCTGCGGCAGCACTTCCGAACGCATGCCATCGGGCAACGGCTCGCCCAGATCGCGCTCGATGTGGCGCACTGCCGCGCGCAGGAAGGCATCCGCCGGTTGCTCGACGCGCAGCAGGCGCCCTTCGGAATCCAGCGTGACGTATTCCTCGAAAACCTCGCCGTCGCGCAGCGCGAAGCGCGGCGTCGGCAGCGCATCGAGCACCTCGTTGGCGAACAGCACTCCGCGCCACTCCGCCTCGGGCGGACCGTCCAGCCACGCCACGCGCTCCATCAGCGCAGGCGGCAGCGACCCGGACAGGCGTTCGCGCTGGCGCTCCCGCAGATCCGCCGAGGGTTCAAGGATGGCGTAGCGCGCCGGCACGGCGTCCAGCAGGGCCAGATGCACCAGGGCATCCTGCGCGAAGGCCCCGCTGCCGCCGCCCAGCTCCAGGAACTGCGCCTCGGGAAAGCGCGACAGCACCGGCGCCACCGCCTCGGCCACGCACTGGGCGAACAGCGGCCCGAGCTCGGGTGCGGTGACGAAATCGCCGGCGCGTCCGAATTTGCGCGCCCCGGCGCTGTAGTAGCCCAGCCCGGGCGCGTAGAGCGCCAGCTCCATGTAGCGCGAGAACGGGATCGCGCCGCCTTCGGCACGGATCACGTCGTGGATCAGCGCAGTCAGCGTGCCGCTGTGGGCGCAGGCGGCTTCGTCGGGCTCGGGCAGATCGGCTTGCACGCCTGGTCTCCGGCGGAAGGGGTCGCCATGGTACGCCGGCAGGCATCGGAGCGTGACCGTGATCGGCCCGATGGATTCGACGGCCGGGAAAAGGCTAAGGTGGCGCCATGAGCACGTCCCGCCCCGTCGCCCTCGTCACCGGCGCCGCGCGCCGCATCGGCGCCGCCATCGCCACGGCCCTGCACGCGGCCGGCTACGACCTCGCGCTGCACTTCCACCGCAGCGCTTCGGAAGCCTCGGCGCTGCAGGATGCGCTGGAGGCACGACGCCGCCACAGCACCGCGCTGCTGCAGGCCGATCTCTCCGATACCGCGCGCCTGCCTTCGCTGGTGGAGCGCACCGTGGTGCGGTTCGGCCGCCTCGATGCGCTGGTCAACAACGCCTCGGCCTTCTTCCCCACGCCGATCGGCGAATCCACCGAGGCGATGTGGGATGCGCTGATGGGTGCCAACGCCAAGGCACCGTTCTTCCTCTCGCAGGCCGCGGCGTTCTATTTGCGCGAATCGCGCGGCGCGATCCTGAACCTTTCCGACGTGTACGCCGAGCGTCCGCGCGAACGCCACGCGGTCTACTGCATGAGCAAGGCGGCGCTGTCGATGATGACCCTGGCGCTGGCGCGAGAGCTGGCCCCCGAGGTTCGCGTCAACGCGATCGCGCCGGGGGCGATCCTGTGGCCCGAAGCGGGTGATGATCCCGAACTGCGCGCATCGGTCATCGCCCGCACCGCGCTCGGACGCACCGGCACCGCGGCGGAAATCGCCGAAGCGGCGGTGTTCCTCGTCGACGCCGCCAGCTACACCACCGGTCAGGTGCTGCGCGTGGACGGCGGGCGCTGGCTGGAGATCTGAGTCGGCCGCCCTGCCCCGCCCCGCGCTGCCCGCCCGCTCCGCGCCTAGAGCGCCCACGGCTCGACCGGCGCGGGCCGCGCATGGTCGGCGTGTTCGGCCCACAGCGCGGCCAGTGTCCTGCCCGACAGGGGATCGACGAACTGCGGGGCCAGCATCGCCAGCGGTTCGAGCACGAAGGCGTGCCGCACGTCCGGGCGCGGCAGGCGCGGCGCCTCGCAGATCCGCGCGCCGAGGAACACCAGATCCACGTCGAGCGTGCGCGAGGAGTAGCGCGGCACGTCGCGTCGACGGCCGTGGGCATCCTCCAGCGCGTGCAGGAGCGCATGCATGGGTTCGGGCTCCAGCGCGGTTTCCACCACCGCCGCCGCGTTGAGGAAATCCGGGCCATCGAAGCCCACCGCGCGATAGCGCAGCACCGGAGAAAATCGCGCGCCGGGAAAGGCCGCGCGCAGGTCGCGAGCGGCGGCCCGCAGGTGGGTTTCCGGATCGATGTTGCTGCCGAGGCTCAGCAGGGCAAGCGCCATTGGGATGCTCCACGCCGGCATCGCGCCGGCCAGGACGCGGATTCTACCGCCCGCGTCCGATCCTCAGGACGGGGCGCGCGCCACCGCGCTGCGCAGGTCATGCCCGCTCGGAGTCTGGAACACCCGCAGGCCGAACTCGGGCAGCACTGCCAGCAGGTGGTCGAAGATGTCCGCCTGCACGCCCTCGTAGACCGCCCAGCGCGTGTCGGCGGTGAAGCAGTAGACCTCCAGCGGCAGGCCGGTACTGCCGGGCTGGAGCTGGCGCACCATGATGGTCATTTTCTGGTTCACTCCGGGATGCGCGCGCAGGTAGCCATCGACATAGGCGCGGAAGGTGCCGAGGTTGGTGAGGCGCCGGCGGTTGATGGCGTCGCGTTCGCCCCAGTCGCCCAGCGCGCGGTTCCAGTCGGCCAGCTCGCGCGCTTTGCCTTCCAGATAATCGTCGAGCAGCTGCAGGCGGCGCAGGCGCGCACCCTGTTCCTCCTCCAGGAACGCCACCGAGGTCTGGTCCAGATGCAGCGAGCGCTTGATGCGCCGCCCGCCGGCCTCCTGCATGCCGCGCCAGTTCCTGAAGGATTCGGACAGGAAGCGCTTGATCGGCACCGCGGTGATGGTCTTGTCCCAGTTCTGCACCTTTACCGTGTGCAGGTTGATGTCGATCACGTCGCCATCGGCGTGCGCCGAGGGCATCTCGATCCAGTCGCCCAGGCGGATCATGTCATTGGAGCTGACCGTGACTCCGGCCACCATCGACAGCAGGGTGTCCTGAAAGACCAGGATCAGCACCGCCATCATCGCCCCCATGCCCGAAAGCAGCACCAGCGGCGAGCGATCGATCAGTACCGCCACCATCAGCACGGCGGCGATGGCGAAGACAACGATCTTGACCAGCTGCAGATAGCCCTTGATCGGCCTGTCGCGCACCCCTGCCTGACGCGGATGGAGGGTCTTGGCGAGATCCAGCGCCTTGCCGATCGCCAGGGCCACGGTCAGCACGATGAAGGCGGCGCCCAGGTTCCGCACCAGCGCGACAACGCTCTCCGGCAGCCCCGGGACAGCCACCACGCCGGCCATCAGCACCAGCGCGGGAACCACGTTGGCCAGGCGCGAAACGACGCTCAGCGGGAAGCGCGCATCGCGCGTCGCGTCGCCGCTGCGCAGCAGGCTGGGCAGGGCCTTGCGCAGGCTCCGAAGCAGGATTCTCTTGGTGATGAAATTGGCCAGCCACGCGCCCGCGCACAGCAGCGCGATGATGGTCGCCACATAGAGCTTGGGGTGCGGCGCGAGTGCATCCTGCAGCGCCTGGAACCATTCCATCACGCCGCGCCTTCCCTGTGTCGCGTGATTTTCACGCCGACCGCGCGCGCGCCGCGTACCGCGCCGGGCTTGCTGAGCTTGAGTTGCACCCGGCTGACCGGAAACTCCGTCAGCACCAGCTCGGCGACGCGCTCGGCCAGGGTTTCCACCAGGCCGAATCCGGTGGACTGCACGAAGGCCGTCACCCGCTTGCTCACCGCCTTGTAGTCGAGCGTGTGGGCGATGTCGTCGCTGGCCGCCGGTACGCGGTTGTCGAAATCCATCTCGATGTCGAACCACAGCGGCTGGCGGATGCGCCGCTCCCAGTCGTAGATGCCGATCAGCGCCTCGACTTCCAGCTGCTCGATGAAAACGGTGTCCACGAATCGGTTCCTGCGTCCTCGCGCCTGCCGCGGCCCCGGCCGCGAATCCAGCGCAGCCTATCGGGACCGCTCCGCAAATGCCACGCCGCCGTACCCGACGCCGGGATCATTCCGCCTGCGGCAGGACGCGACGCAGCCAGTCGCGCAGCATGCGCTTCTCGTGGCGCAGCGGATCGCTGTCGATCGCACCGGAGCCGGTCATGAAGCCCGGATCGCGCAGCGCATCCCCGCCCTCGCGCAGCACCCGCCCCTGTGCATCTTCGAACGTCCAGCGGATCTCGATGCGCGGCGCATAAAGCTCCTTCACGATGCGCACGTCCTGCAGTTCGAACGAGCGCCCCGGCTCGTAGTCGCCGGCAAGATCGACGTCGACCAGAGTGATGCGCAGGCGTTCACCGGCCGGCACGCGCGGCTCGGCCTGTCGCGCCAGCCACGTGGCCAGCGCGTGGATCTGCTGCTCGGTGGTGCGTCGTGCAGAACCTCGCAGCCGCTTGACCTCGGTCATCTGGTCATACGCACCCAGCTCGACGCTGACCCGTGCGGCGGCATCGCCGAGCGAGGGCGCGGCGGTGGTGTCGCGCGCCGTCGTCATCGACGAGGCACCCAGCGCCAGCAGCGCGACTCCTGCGGCGATCCACGATGCGGAAATGGTCTTCATCCTGATTCTCCTTGGTCGGTGTCGGTAGACGGAAAACGATGCCACGGCAAGCCTCAATGGCCTTCCGGCACGGCGCGAAGCGGTGCACCGCGGCGCCAGGCCATGAGATTCCCGGCGGTCTGCTCCACCAGGCGCTGGCGCGCCTGCCGGCTGGCCCATGCGTTGTGCGGCGTGACGATGAGACGGGGAACTTCGGGCGCGAGCAGCGCGTGACCGGCGCGCGGCGGCTCCTCGTCCAGGCCGTCCTGCGCGGCGCCCGCGAGATGGCCCGAGCGCAGCGCGTCGATGAGCGCCTCGGCATCGACCAGCCCGGCGCGCGCGGTGTTGACCAGGAAGGCGCCGGGCTTCATCGCCGCCAGCGCCGCCGCGTCGATGAGGCGGCGGGTGCCTCCGGTCAGCGGGCAGTGCAAGCTGATGGCATCGGCACGCATCAGGAACTCGCGCCACGGCAGCGCGCCTGCGCGCGCCGGCCGTCCGGGAATCTGCGCGAACACCACCGCCATGCCGAAGGCCCGCGCCAGGCGCGCAACCTCGGCGCCGATCGCGCCCTGCCCGACCACACCCAGGGTCCGCCCGGACAGCTCGAGGATCGGCAGCGCCATCAGGCAGAAGGTCTCCGATCGCTGCCACGCCCCGGCGCGCACCTGTTCGCGATAGTCGAGGAACCGGGTATGCAGGGCCAGCAACAGCATCAGCATGTGCTGGGCGACGGCAGCCGTGCCGTAGTCGCGGCAGTTGCACACGGTGATCCCGCGCAGCGCGGCGGCGGTGAGGTCGATGTTGTTGACGCCGGTGGCGGTCGCCAGCACCAGCTCCAGCTGCGGCAGGGCGGCGAGCGCCGCCGCGTCGATCGGCGTCTTGTTGCAGATCGCGACGTTGGCATCGGCCAGCCGTGCCGCAACCGCATCCGGCGCGGTGACCGGATACGCGATGAAATCGTCGGCGGAGGACGCCAGCGGCGCGAGGTCGAGGTCGTCGCCCAGGGAGGCCGCGTCCAGCAACACCGCGCGCGCGGCGCGCATCGTCGTCGCGTGCTCACCCGTGCATGGAAAAGCGTTCTGGAAGGGCATCCGCCAAGGCTACACCGCGATGCCCCAACGCCGGATCAACGCACGGAGCGCGCGGAGAAGACGCCGGATCAGTGCTCCAGCATCGGCGGCAGCGGGCAGTGCAGCACGGCGCAGAGGGTGCGCAACAGTTCGGCCTCGGCCACGCAGACCTGGCCATCGTGGCCGACGGTGGCCACCAGGCCCTCCACCAGCAGCGCCTTGCCGCGCGGCTCGACCTGATCCAGCAGGCCCAGCGCGCCTTCCAGCGCGGCCACGAAGTCCGGTGGCGGCGCGTAGCGCGTGGCCGCGCCGGGCAGCGCGCGCTCCATGCCGGTGAGGTAGGCGCGCCGCGCCTCCAGCGCGCTGTCGTGGCCCTGCTGCGCGACCACCGCAAGCAGGGCCTCCACTTCCGCCTGCAGCGTCACCAGCTTGCGCCGTCCGACGGGCGCATGGCGCGAGGGGTCGAGCGATTCGACCACCTGCCGGCGCAGCAGGCGGCCGAGGCAGTACTCGGACAGCGATACGCGGCCATCCAGGCCGATCAATCGCTCGCAGCAGGAAAGGAAGCGCGCCAGGTCCGGACGCGGCCGGCGGCGCAGCACCGGGAAGGCGAGCGCGGCCAGCGGCAGGCGCAGCATCGGATGCAGGCGCGCGACCGTGCCGTAAAGCTCCAGAGCAAGCGCGGCGCTGGCCGGATCGATGATCTGCGCCACTTCGGCCAGCTGACGCTGGCGCAGACCGGCATCGGCATCCAGCAAGAGCGCCAGCACCAGCGGCACGGCGCGATCCTGCCGTCGCGCCATGTCGCGCAGCTCCTGGCTCAACGCATCGGAAATCGCCTCGGCGCGCTGCACGTCGTCGAGCGCGGGCGAGCCCACCTGCGCGGCGACGGCCGGCGGCGCGACAGCCACCGTGGACTGCGCGTCCGGCAGGGCTGCGGTGGCTGCCAGGCGCGTGCCGTCGCTCGAAAAACCCAGCGCCCGGTCTTCTTCTGCGGCGTCCGGCGGCGTATGCGCCCAGCGCGCGCGCACCGCCTCGAACGCCTTGGCGTCGAACGAGGGATCGATGGCCTTGATGCGTTCCAGGATCGGCGGATGGGTCGCGAACCACGAGGAAAAACCCAACCCTTCGCCGAACAGCATGTGGCTGACCTCCTCGGTGCCGGCACCGCCCAGGCGCGAGCCGTCGGGCAGGCCGGCGATCTTCTTGAGCGCACCGGCCAGCCCCTCGGTCTGGCGGGTGAACTGCACCGCCGAGGCATCGGCCAGCTTCTCGCGCGAGCGCGACACACCGGCCTTGATCAGGCGCCCGAAGAACAGCCCGATGGAGCCGGCCAGCGCCAGCGCCGCGCCGATCATCAGCACCGCAGCCAGCCCGCGCGAATCGCGGCCGCCGCGCACGTGCATCAGGATGCGCCGGCCGATGATGCTCAGCACCATGATGCCGAACAGCACGCCCATCAGGCGGATGTTCAGGCGCATGTCGCCGTTGAGGATGTGGCTGAATTCGTGCGCGATGACGCCCTGCAGCTCGTCGCGGTTGAGCCGCTGCAGCGCGCCGCGCGTGACCGCGATCACCGCATCGTTGGGCGAGTAGCCCGCGGCAAAGGCGTTGATGCCGGCCTCCTCCTCCATCACGTACACCTGCGGCATCGGCACGCTGGAGGCGATGGCGATTTCCTCGACCACGTTGCGCAGCCGGCGCAGCGACGGCTCGCGGGTGTCCTCGGCCACCGGCGTGGCGCCCATCGAGCGCGCCACCTCGGCGCCGCCGCCGCGCAGCATCGCCACCCGCACCAGGCTGGATACGATGATCACGGTCGGCACCAGCACCGTCATCAGAACCACAGCCTCGGGGCTGCGCGTCACCAGCCAGACCATCAGGTCGAGCACGACGACGATGCCGACCGTGGCCAGCGCGAACAGCGCCACCAGGCGTCGCGAGGAGGTTCGCGCCCGCTGCTGATGCTCGAAGAAATTCATCACCGGCCCCGCCTGTGGATGGGCTGCCGGCGCAGCGCGCCGGCAGTCGGTGGATCAGTTGAACGACACCTTGGGAGCCTCGCGCTTGTGCGCATCGTCCGCGGTGATTTCCAGCAGCGCGGCCGGCTGGAAGTTGAACATTCCGGCGACGATGCTGCTGGGGAACATCTCGCGCTTGTTGTTGTAGCCCATCACCTGATCGTTGTAGGCCTGCCGCGCGAAGGCGACCTTGTTTTCGGTGCTGGTCAGCTCCTCGGAGAGCTGGGCCATGTTCTGGTTGGCCTTGAGGTCGGGATAGGACTCGCTGACCATCATCAGGCGACCCAGCGCCGCGCCCAGGCCGTTCTCGGCACCGGCCAGCTGCGCCATTGCGGCGGCATCGCCCGGATTGGCCTTGGCCGCACCCAACCCCGCGATCGCGGTCGAGCGCGCGCGGATCACCGCCTCCAGCGTCTCGCGCTCGTGCGCCATGTAGGTCTTGGCCACTTCGACCAGGTTGGGGATCAGGTCGTAGCGCCGGTTGAGCTGCACATCGATCTGGGCAAAGGCGTTCTTGTAGGCGTTGCGGCCCTGTATCAGGCCGTTGTAGAGGGCGACGACGAACAGCACCAGCGCGAAACCGGCACCGAAGATGACCAGCAGGAACAGCAAAATGGCGGACATGGGACTTCTCCTGGGTGACGGCACATGATGCACCGGGTCCGGGGCTGCCGGACGATCTGCGCTAAACTGCCACGGTTTCGGCCTTCTGCAAAACCCTGCAGTGAAACGCTATTGCGCAAGACGCCTCGGCGTCGCCCTTGTGACAACCCTGCTTGTCGGCCTGCCGGCAGCGCTGCCGCATGCCGAACCGCTCGCCACCGCCGCCGCGCCTGCGGTGGCGGCACCGCCATCTCCCCCACGCCTGGCCCGGCGCGAGCAGAAAGCGCTCGCCGACCGCATCGAGCGCCTGGCCGAACGCATCCTGCGCGAAGCGGGCGGCAGCGGCATGGCCATCGCCATCGTGCAGGACGATGCCGTGCTGCTGGAGCGCGGCTTCGGCGTAACCGATGTCGGCAGCGGCGAGAAGGTGGACACCGACACGGTCTTCCGCCTGGCCTCGCTCTCCAAGGCCTTCGCCGGCACCGTCGCGGCGATGCTGGCGCAGGAAGGCGCGCTGCAGTGGGACGCACGCATCGTCGACCACCTGCCCGCGTTCAAGCTGCGCAACATCCACTCGGCGCAGACGCTCAGCGTCGAGGACATCCTCAGCCATCGCGTCGGCCTGCCCTACAACACCTTCGACCGCCTGCTGGAGCAGGACGAACCCTATCCGCTGCTGGTCGCCAAGCTGGGCGAGATCGATCCGGTGTGCGAGGCGGGCGAGTGCTACGGCTACCAGAACATCGCCTTCAGCCTGATCGGCGACATGGTGTTCGCCACCACCGGCGATTTCTATACCCACCAGGTGGAGAAGCGCATTTTCCATCCCTTGGGCATGTACACCGCGACCTACGGCCGCGACGGGCTGGAAGCCAGCGCGCGCTGGGCACGTCCGCACATCCGCCGGAACGGGCGCTGGACGCCGGTACGGCCGAAGGAGACCTACTACCGCATCCCGCCGGCGGCGGGGGTCAATGCCAGCGTGCGTGATCTTTCGGCATGGATGCGCGCCCACCTGGGGCAGGCACCGGAGGTCATGGACAGTGCGCTGCTGGACACCGTGCACGCCCCTCTGGTGGCCACGCCCGGCGAACTGGGCGGCTCGGCCTGGCGGCGCGAGCGGCTGCGCGACGCGCACTATGCTCTGGGCTGGCGCATCTACGACTACGCCGGCCACACGCTCGTCTACCACGGCGGCGCGGTGCAGGGCTATCGCGCGGTGATGGGCCTCTTGCCCGAGCGCGGCTTCGGCATGGTGGTGCTGTGGAATTCGGAAAGCGGGGTGCCGGGCGGTCTGCTCGCTACCGCGCTGGACCAGGTGCTCAAGCTGCCGCAGCGCGACTGGGTGCAGCTCGACCGGCCGAGCCCGCGCGGGCGGCTGCGCTGAGCGGCCCCGCTACCGGCACTTATCCCTGCTGCCAGCGCCCCATCGCCGCCAGTCCGTTGTCGCGGGCGCGCTGGAACACGGTCTGCTGGGCCTTGGCGAAATTGCCGCTCATGTCGGCGGCCCACAGCTTGAGCGCGGCCTGCTGCATCGCGCGGCCGTAGGAGAAGGACAGCGGCCAGGGCTTGGAGCCCATCTGGTTCATGGCGTCAAGGTGCGCGGTGGCCTTCTCGTCGCTCTGCCCGCCGGAGAGGAACACGATACCCGGCAGCGCGGCCGGCACGGTGGATTTGAGGCAGCGCAGCGTGGCCTCGGCCACCTCTTCCACGTCGGCCTGCTCGCGGCAGTCCTTGCCCGCAATGACCATGCTGGCCTTGAGGATGGTGCCTTCCAGCATCACCCCGTGCTCATAAAGCGAGGAGAACAGCGAGCGCAGCGTGGCTTCGGTGACTTCGTAGCACACGTCGATGTCGTGGCTGCCGTCCATCAGCACCTCGGGCTCGACCATCGGCACCAGGCCCGCCTCCTGGCACAGTGCGGCGTAGCGCGCCAGCGCATGGCAGTTGGACTCGATGCACGTGCCGCTGGGCGTGTCCTCGGTGATCGCAATCACCGCGCGCCACTTGGCAAACCTGGCGCCCAGCGCGGCGTATTCCTTCAGCCGCGGACGCAGACCGTCGAGGCCCTCGGTCACCACGTCGCCGGGAAAGCCCGCCAGCGGCACCGGCCCCTTGTCGACCTTGATGCCCGGCAGAATGTCGGCATCGGCCAGGATGCGGGCGAAGGGCACGCCGGTCCGGGTGGCCTGGCGCAGGGTTTCGTCGTAGAGGATCGCGCCGGAAATGTGCTCGCCCAGACGCGGGGTGGTGAGCAGCATCTCGCGGTAGGCGCGGCGGTGCTCCTCGGTGTTTTCGATGCCCAGCGCGGCAAAGCGCTTGCCGATGGTGGCATTGGATTCGTCGACCGCGATGATGCCCTTGCCCGGCGCCACCATGGCCTGTGCGGTTTCTTCCAGTTGCTCGATGCTCATGCTGCGCTCCGTGGGTATCGGGATCGTTCGTGACGGCCGGCGAGTATAGCCGGCGGCGCGTCCCGAACCGTCGCCGGAAACACCCCGCTTCGGCACCTTCGGCCATGGCGGCGGGCGGCCCTGGCCGGCTCGATCAGGCGCAGCCGCCGCAGCAGGTGCTGCCGCCACTGATGTGCACCAGGCGCTCCAGCGGCGTCGCCTCGCAGCCGATCTGCTGCAGCGCGAAGCCGATCTGGTTGGCGCTGGCGGTGGACACCACTTCGAGCACGCCGCGCCGTTCGTCAATGGTGATGCGAGCGTGCGGATCGAGCGGGTGCAGCGCAGCGGCGAGCATCGCCGCAGTGGGGCGGTTGGCGGAAAGCTGGAACTGCATGACGGCGTCCTGGAGTGGCCCGGTCGGGCGGGACGGCCATCATCGACGCTTCGCCCGCGCAGCTCACTGACCCAGGTCAGTGAGCTGCGCGCAACAGCTGCGGATCAGCACGCGCCCTCGCTGCGACGCAGCGCCCAGGTCGCCAGGAGGACGGCGGCGGCGCTGGCGATGTTGAGGCTCTCCACGCGGCCGCTGCCGGGAATGGTGAGGCGCAGGTCGCAGCATTCGACCAGCTCCGGGCGCATGCCTTCGCGCTCGGCGCCCATCACGAACACGGTGCGCGCCGGCAGGGTCGCCTCGAACAGCGGCTGGGCGCGCTCGGGCAGGGTCGCGGCGACGGAAAAGCCGGCGGCGCGGAGCGTCCTGATCGCATCAGCGGTTCCACCCAGCCGCACCAGCGGCACCGCCTCGGCACCGCCTTCGGCCACGCGGCAGGCGGCACCGGACAGGGCCAGCGTGGAATCGTCCGGCAACAGCACGCCGGCCACGCCGAAATGCGCGGCCGAGCGCAGCAGCGCGCCGAAGTTGTGCGGGTTGCCGACGCCGTCGAGCCACAGCAGGCACGCCGGCGAGGCCGGTTCAAGGCGCGACAGGAAGGGTTCGAGCGCCCGCTCGGGCGGACGCCGCATGTCCAGCACCACGCCTTCGTGATGCTGGCTTCCGGCGAGCCGGGCGAGGTCGTCGTCCTCCACCACGCGGTAGCCCAGCCGCTGACTGACGCAGAACGCCATCAGCTCGCGCAGTGCGCCCATGCGTGAGGCGGCGAGGTAGGCCTTGCGCAGGTCGCCCGGGCGCGCCGCGAATGCGGCGAGACATGCGTTTAGGCCGAACACGCGCAGCTCGTCGCGCCGCGGGGCGCGCGCGCGCACGGCCTCATCCTCGCGCACGGCGCCGGACGGCGGTGCGGTCG
Organism: uncultured Chiayiivirga sp.; assembly: GCA_934525595.1. Lineage (GTDB taxonomy): Bacteria > Pseudomonadota > Gammaproteobacteria > Xanthomonadales > Xanthomonadaceae > Denitratimonas. Next base: position 15,837 of record CAKSZJ010000014.1, read on the forward strand.
GACGCGCGGCGCGCGGACGCGCCGGCTCTGCGCCCGCCCGCTCGCGTTCACGCTCGCGGGTTCGCTTGTCGCGACGCTCGCCCTGCCGCGGCAGGGTCGGCCAGACCGGTCCGTCCCCGCTCACGCGCTGCCTCCGGCCACCGGCGTGGCCTCTTCCAGCGTCTCGATCGTGCGCGCCAGCGCTTCGGGCGAGCCGGTGTAACGCGCCAGCAGGCGGTAGAAGGCCGGCACCACGTAGAGCGAGAGCAGGGTCGAGAAGGCCACGCCGAAGATCACCACCACGCCGATCGTGGCGCGGCTGGCCGAACCCGGGCCGCCGGCGGCCACCAGCGGCACCGCGCCCATGATCGTTGCGATCGAGGTCATCAGGATCGGGCGCAGGCGGATCGAGGCCGACTCGGCGATGGCCTCGTCGATGCTGCGACCCTCGTCGCGCAGCTGGTTGGCGAATTCGACGATCAGGATGCCGTTCTTGGCCGCCAGCCCCACCAGCATCACGATGCCGATCTGGCTGAAGAGGTTGAGCGAGCCGCCCGTGACCCACAGGCCGATCAGCGCGCCCAGTACCGCCAGGGGCACGGTCAGCATGATCACCACCGGGTGGATGAAGCTCTCGAACTGCGCGGCCAGCACCAGGTACACGATCAAGAGCGCCATGGCGAAGGTGAACAGCACCGCGCCGCCGGCCTTCATGTATTCGCGCGACTCTCCCTTGAAGTCGATCTGGGCGATGTCGGGAAGCTCTTCGGCCGCGACCTGCTGCACCCAGGCGATGGCTTCGCCCAGGGTGTAATCGGGCGACACGGCGGCGGAAATGGTGATGGCGCGCAGGCGGTTGAATCGGTTGAGCGCGCCCGGCTCGGCAATTTCGGAGAGCGTGACCACGCTCGACAGCGGCACCAGGGCACCGCCGCGGGCGCGCACGTGGATGTTCTCCAGGTCGGTCGGCGCGCCGCGATCCTGCGGGCGTGCCTGCACGATCACGTCGTATTCCTCGCCCGCATCGACGTAGGTGGTGACGCGGCGCGAGCCCATCAGGCTCTCCAGGGTGCTTCCGATATCCCTGACCGAGATGCCCAGATCCGCGGCACGCGCGCGGTCGATCTGCACCCGCAGCTGCGGCCGGGTCTCCTTGTAGTCCGAGTCCACCGCGACCAGGCCCGGATTCTCCTCGGCGCGCGCCAGGATGCGGTCGCGCCACTGCGCCAGCTCCTCGTAATCCGGCCCGCCCAGCACCACGCTGAAGGGCTGGCCGCGGCTGCGCACCAAACCCGTCCGGACCGAGGGAAACGCGCGCACGCCGGGGATTTCGGCGAGCTTCGGGCGAATCTGCTCCACCACCTCGGTGGTGGTGACGCTGCGATCCTGCCAGTCCTTCAGGAACACGATCGCCATGCCGGTGTGCATTTCCTCGCTGCCGCCCCAGCCGGCCGGGGCGCGGGTGTTGACCCGCTCCAGCGGCTGGCCTTCGCCGAGAAAGGGAGCCAGCGCACGCTCGACCTTGCCGATCTGCTGCACGGTGTAGTCGTAGCCGGCTCCTTCCGGACCGGCGACGGAGATGAAGAAGGCACCGCGATCCTCCATCGGTGCCAGTTCGCTCGGCACGCGCTGGGCGATGAGGAGGCTGGCACCGAGCGCGCCGAGCATGACCAGGGCGAACAGCAGCGGCTTGCGGCTGGTGCGCTCGACCTGGCCGCGATAGGCGCGCGCCACGCGCTCGAGCAGCCGGTTGATCACGCCGGTGAGGCCGCGCGCCTGGCCGTGCGGACGCACCAGCTTGGAGGACATCATCGGGGTCAGGGTGAGCGCGACGAAGGCCGAGATCGCGATGGCGGCGGCCAGCGCCACCGACAGCTCGCGGAACAACCGCCCGGTGTTGCCCTCCATGAATCCCACCGGCAGGAACACCGCGACCAGCACCGCGGTGGTCGCGATCACGGCGAAGCCGACCTGACGGGTGCCGCGGATCGCCGCCACCAGCGGCGGCTCGCCCAGGTCGCAGCGGCGCTGGATGTTTTCCAGCACCACGATGGCATCGTCCACCACCAGCCCGATGCACAGCACCAGCGCCAGCAGGGTCAGCAGATTGATGGAAAAGCCGAACGCATACAGCGCGATGAACGCCGAGACCAGGCACACCGGCACCGTCACCGCGGGCACGATCGCCGCGCGCAGGCTGCCCAGAAACAGGAAGATCACCACCAGCACCAGCGCCAGCGCCTCGAGCAGTGTCCAGTACACCCGATCCACCGCCGCCTCGATGAACACGGTGTTGTCGAAGGCCACGAAGATGCTCACGCCCTCGGGCAAGGCACCCTGGATGCGTTCGGCCTCGGCGCGCGCCGCGCGCGCCACATCGAGCGCATTGGCGGTCGACGTCTTGACAATGCCAAGGCCGAGGTTGGCCTGCCCGTTGCTGCGGTAATAGGAGCGCCGCTCGGTGGAGGCGCGCTCCACCTGCGCCACGTCGCCCAGCCGCACCAGATAGCCGTCGTCACCCTTGCGCAGCACCAGTGCGGCGAAATCCGCGGGGTCCATGTAGCTGCGCGCCATGCGCAGGGTGAAGTCGCGCTCGGCCGACTCGATCCGCCCGGCCGGCAGCTCCACGTTCTCGCGCCGCAGCGCGTCCTCGATGTCGACCACGGTCAGGCCGCGCGCCGCCAGCGCCTCGCGGTCGAGCCAGATCCGCATGGCATAGCGCTGCTCGCCGCCGACCATGACGCTGGCCACGCCGTCCAGCGCCGAAAGCTGGTCCACGACGTAGCGGTTGGCGTAGTCGGTCAGCTCCAGCGTGTCCATCGTGGTGGAGCTCATGTTGAGCCACAGGATGGCGTCGGCGTCGGCCTCGACCTTCTCCACGCGCGGCGGATCGGCCTCCTGCGGCAGACGGCTGAGCACCCGGCTGATGGCATCGCGCACGTCGTTGGCGGCGGCCTCGATGTCGCGCTGCAGGGAAAACTCGATGGTCAGGCTGGAGCGGCCGTTGGCGCTGCGCGATTCAAGCGTCTCCACGCCCTCGATACCCGAGACGGCGTCCTCCAGGATCTGCGTGACGCGGCTCTCCACCACGGCGGCCGAAGCGCCCGGATAGCTCACGCTCACCGACACCACGGGCGGATCGATCGCGGGCAGTTCGCGCAGGGTCAGGCGGGTGAAGGCCATGAGTCCCAGCGCAATCAGCAGCAGGCTCATCACGGTGGCGAGCACCGGGCGCTTGATCGACAGGTCGGAGATCATCATGGCCCACGCCTCCCGTGCCGCGACGTCATCACCGCGCTGCGTCCTGGTCGACCACGCGCACGCGCGCGCCCGGTCGCAGCTTGACCGTGCCCTCGATCACGATGCGGTCACCCTCGGCCACGCCCGACCGCACTTCGACCTCGCCACGGCGGCGCGCGCCCAGCACGAGGTCGGCCTGCTCCACCGTGTCGTCGGGCAGGATGCGGTAGACGTAGGAACGGGTGCCGACCTGCTCGATCGCGATCTCCGGCACGGTGAGCGCACGGCGCAGCGGCTGCAGCAGGCGCACCGTGAGCAGCATCCCCGGCCGCAGCCGGCCGTCGGAATTGGGCAACTCGGCGCGCACCGTCACGGCGCGGGTCAGGGGATCGACGCGCGAGCCCACCGCCGTGACCCGGCCTTCGAACACGCTGTCGGAAAACGCCGGACTGCGCGCGCGCACCGTCTGGCCGACCTCGATCTGCCCGAAATAGGCTTCGGGCACGGGGAAGTCGAGCTTGATGGTGCGGATGTCGTCGAGCGTGGTGATGACGGTGCCCGGCGTCACCAGCGCACCGGGGCTGACCCGGCGGAAGCCCAGCACGCCGGAGAACGGCGCGCTGATGATGCGGTCGGCCAGCGCCGCGCGGATCGCGTCGGCGCGCGCGCGCGCCGCGTCGCGCACCGAGAGCTGGGTGTCGAGCTGGCTGCGCGGAATCGTGCCCTGCTTCACCAGCTCGGCGAGCCGGTCGTACTGCTTGCTCGCCTCCACGAAGGTGGCCTGGGCCGCTTCCAGCTGGGCCACCTCGGCGCGTCCGGAAAGGTCGACCAGAACCGCGCCGGACTCGACGAAGTCGCCGTCCTGGAAGTTCACCCGCGTCACGGTTTCGGTGACCTTGGCGGTGAGCGTCACCGATTCGTTGGCCTGCGCCGTGCCCAGCGCCTGGATCTCGTCCTGCCAGTCGCTCGCCACGACCGTGCCGGCGGTGACCACGGCAGCCTGTGGGCCACCGCCCTGCGGGCCTGTCGCATCGTTGCGGCCGCAGCCGACCAGCGCCAGCGCGATCAGCAGAAGACCGGCACCGGCGAGAATTCGAGGGGAAGCGGCCGGCAGCGGCCTTTGGTCGTAGCGCAAGACGAAGTCACCGGAAAAAAGGCGGATTCACCGGATTTTACGGGGGCGCCGTGCTGCGCGCATGGGTGATCGGTCATGCTCCCGGACAGCGGGACGTGATCCTCAGCACCTGTTCATGAGTCCGGGAGCGTCCGGGCACGCGCACGCCTGCCCGGACGCCGGGATCATGGAAGGATTTTCAGTAGGGTAGCCGGTAGTGCTCCGGGCCCATGAGATCGATGCCGCATTCGAGCCGCGCGAGCCAGTCGAGGAAGTCGCCGATCGCCTTGCCGCGCAGCGGCAGGCCGTGCTGGGGAACGATCAGGACCGGATCGATGCGGCGCACCATGTCGGACCACAGCATGGCAACCCTGCGCGACCCCATGTAACGCCGATGGAATCCTTCCATCTTCGGGAGAATGGAGGAAAAGTCCTCGATCGCCTGATAGGCCTCGCCGCTGGAAATCATGGAAGAGCCGACGTCGCCGGAAAACAGGATGCGGCTGACCGGATCGTAGAAGCTGAAATTGCCCACCGAGTGCAGAAAATGCGCCGGCAGGGCGAGCAGGTGGCTGTCGTCCATGGTGATGCGCCCGCCCTCGTCAGGCAGCAGCATGTAGCGATCGGCGTTCGCATTCTGCTGATAGCTCGGGACGGCGTGGGGCACGAAGCGTCCCCAGAGCCTGGAACAGACCAGGACCGCAGAGGTGTACATCAGCCAGCGGTCGGCGGCACCGATGATGTCCGGATCCTGGTGCGAGGCGAGAATCCAGGTCAGTTCCTTGAGCGGCACGTGACGCGCCACCGCGAGGGACAGCGGCGTGTACAGCAGGGCACCGCCCGGATCGAGCAGGGCCGAAGCCTTGCCGTGGGTGATGAGGAATTGATTGGCCTGGATTCCGTCATCGCTGCGGACCAGATCGTTGAACACCACGCAGCGATGATCGCCACTTTCGAAAAGGATATGTGACATTGGACACGTACTGGAGGAAATGCAGCGTCATTGTTGCGTCCTGCGCAACGTGCGACTTGATCCAGCGCAAATGTCCGGTCAAAGCCCTGCCGAAATGTGACTCCCGTCACGCAGACGCGGAGGGTTGGCGCGCAGCCAGGCGCGCGCGTCCTCGGCATCGCGCTCGAACCAGGCGCGCGCGGAGCCGAGGCGGAAGGTGTAGCCCCAGGCGTCCATGTCGGCCATGAGTCGCGCGCTGCCCACCTCCGGCAGGCGGTCGGCCAGAAGAATCTGCAGGTAGCAGGTGGCGTCTTCCTCGGCGATCGAGTCGGTCGCATCGGTATGGACCTGCGCACGACGCTCGGGCGGCAGCACGATCAGGTGGCAGGCCTCGTGCAGGGCCGAATGTACCGGCGTGTCGCCGCGCACGTAGACGCGGTGCCCGATCACCCCGGCCTCGGGCGCGCCCCAGTAGCTGCCGGGGATCTCGGCTCTGTCCAGTACCCGCACCAGCTCCAGTCCGAACTCGCCCAGCAGGCGCGCCAGCGCCGCGACGTCGGTCTGCGCGACGCGCAGGACCTCGGGCGCGTCATCGCCGGCGGCCGCGTCGCTCACCTTTCGATGCCCCACCGGCTTCCGGCATCACGCCGGCGCCTGGCCCTCGTCCTGGCGCTCGGCCAGCGACACCGAGATGTCGAGGACCTCTTGCTCGCCGTCGCGCACCAGATCGACCTTCACGGCGTCCAGGTCCACGCTCACGTACTTGCGGATCACTTCCAGAAGCTCGCGCCGCAGCAGCGGCAGGTAGTCCGGCCCGCCGCGCGTGCTGCGCTCCTGCGAGACGATGATGCGCAGCCGCTCGCGCGCGATGCTGGCGGTGTCCTTCTTCGGTCGCAGGAAATCGAACAGCCCCATCGGGTCAACCTCCAAACAACTTGGAGAAGAAGCCCTTCTTCTCCACTTGGGTGAAGCGCAGCGGGCGATCCTCGCCCAGCAGCCGCGCCACGGCGTCGTCGTAGGCCTGTGCCGCCGGCGCCTGGCTGTCCAGGATCACCGGCTCGCCCTTGTTGGAGGCGTTGAGCACGTCGCTCGACTCCGGGATCACGCCCAGCACCGCAAGGCCGAGGATCTCCTCCACGTCCTTGATCGAGAGCATTTCGCCGGTCTCGACGCGCGCCGGGTTGTAGCGGGTGAGCAGCAGGCTGTCCTTGATTCGCCCTCCCTGCTCGGCCTTGCGCGTCTTGGCGGACAGGAGGCCGAGGATGCGGTCGGAATCGCGCACCGAAGACACTTCGGGATTGACCACCACGACGGCGATATCCGCAAAGTACATCGCCAGGAATGCACCGCGCTCGATGCCTGCGGGCGAATCGCAGATGATATAGTCGAAGCCGTCGTCGGCCAGCTCCTTGAGCACACGCTCCACGCCCTCCTGGGTGAGGGCGTCCTTGTCGCGCGTCTGTGATGCCGCGAGCACGTACAGGTTGTCTAGGCGCTTGTCGCGGATCAGCGCCTGCTTGAGTGTGCAATCGCCGGTGATGACGTTGACGAAGTCGTACACCACGCGCCGTTCGCAGCCCATGATGAGATCGAGGTTGCGCAGTCCCACGTCGAAATCGATGACGGCGGTCTTCTTGCCGCGCTGGGCCAGGCCGCAGGCCAGACTGGCGCTGGTGGTGGTCTTGCCCACGCCGCCCTTTCCGGACGTAACGACGATGATCTGGGTCAAAGGGAAGCTCTCCGTTGAATCGGATGGATGATGGAACGGGCGCTGCGGCCCGCTGGACAACGGCGCTGCAGGCCGGTCGCCGCCGGCATCAGGCCAGCTCGGCCAGGCGCAGGCTGTCGTCTTCCAGCCACACCTGCACCGCCTTGCCGCGCAGCTCCCGGGGAACCTCCTCGATCACCTTGTAGCGGCCGGCAATCGCAACCAGCTCCGCGTGGAACTCCCTGCAGAATATACGGGCTTTTTCGTCCCCCTGCGCACCGGCAAGTGCGCGGCCGCGCAGCGGGCCGTAGACGTGCACCGAGCCATCGGCGATGACCTCGGCGCCAGCACCGACGCTGGCGGCGACGACAAGGTCGCGCCCCTGCGCATAAACCTGCTGGCCCGAACGCACCGGGGCGGCGTGCATCTGGGATACCGCAGAGACCTGTGGCGCTGCGGGCGGTGGAGTCGACGACGCGGGGGGCGCGGCTTCGGGAGCCCTCGCTGCGCGCGCGTCTTCCCGCCCGGCGCTTTCGTACTGGGCGCGGAACTTGGCCAGAAGCGGCAGGCCGAGCGCCACCGAAAGGGCCTCGATCTCGCGCGTGCCGTAGGCCAGCGCCACCGGCAATACGCCCGCCGCACGCAGGGCATCGAGCAGGGCGCGCGCGGTGCCGGCATCGGGCACCTGCGACAGACCGCCAAAATCGACCACTATCGCAGCGCGGGCGAACAGGTTGGGCGCGCGTTCGACGCGCTCGCGCATTTCCTCGCCCAGGCGTGCCAGGTCCAGCGTGCGGATGCGCAGGTTGGCGATCCCCACCTGCCCCATCTTGAGCTCGCCGGCCTGTTCGTAATCGGATCGCGCCGCCATGCTCAGGCCACCTCGCCGGTGTGCATGGAGCGATGCGGGCGCTCCGCCAGCCAGGGCAGGTCGGGCAGGCCCGGGCCGTCGAGCCAGCGCGCCTTCACCCAGGCGTAGCAACTCAATTCCTTGACCAGCATCGATACCCGCAGGCCGTTTTCGTCCATCACGCGTTGGCCCACTTCCTGGAATCCGTAGGTGCCGTGGAAGATCAGCGCGGTGTCGTTGCGCGGCTCCAGGAACACCTCGCAGGTCAGAAGCGGCTTGCGTACTTCGGCGAAACTGGTGACATCGGCATAGAAAATCCGCCCTACCCCGCCACCACGCTGGGCGCTGGCGATGACGACCCGGTCGATGTAGATGAAGTGCGGGTAGCGCGCCCTGAGCCAGCGGTAGTTGCTGCTGCCATAGTGGCTGTTCTCGTCGAAGGCGATCAGGAAACCGACGATGTGGCCATCCGATTCGGCCACCCGGAAATAGGCCGCCTCCTCGAAGCTGAAACGCAGCTGGTCCAGCGTCAGCGGCAGGATGGTCGGCCCGGCGGCGTTGTTCAGGGCAAGGACGGTGTCCAGCTCGTTTTCGCGCACTTCGCGGATCTGGATCGGCATTCAGCTCTCCGATGGGGCACTCGGGCGGAATCGTTCCGCGCCTCGGCAAGGGCGGCATTATCGCATGGCACCTCGGTTTTTTCGCCGGAACGCGCGGCTGGACCGCGCCGCGCGCCGGACCGCACGGATCGCCGGAAATGCCCGGACGGCGTGGTTCTGGCAACATGGTCACCCTTGGCCGCGCTCCCTGCGGGATGCCAAATGAGCACAAACGTCGTATTCGACCTGGCGAAATTGCGTCGCAGCTGCGCACAGTGTTCGCTTCACCAGCTCTGCCTGCCCGCCGGCATCGATCATGACGACCTGGAGCGGCTCGACGCCATCGTACGCAAGCGCCGGCCGCTGGCGCGCAGCGAACGGCTTTATCGCATCGGCGACCCGATGGATGCGCTGTACGTGGCGCGCGAAGGCAGCTTCAAGACGGTGGCCATCAACAGCGACGGTGAAGAGCAGATCATCGGCTTCCACCTGCCCGGCGAGCTCATGGGGCTCGACGCACTGGGCACCGGCCGGCACCGCTGCGAAGCCGAGGCGCTCGGCCCGACCCTGGTCTGCGAAGTCCCGATCGAGGCGCTGGAAGACGTCATCCACGCCATTCCGGGCCTGAGCACGCAGATGCTGCGGGTGATCGGGCGCAGCGTCGCGCGCGATCAGGACCACCTGGAGATGCTGGGACGGCGCCAGGCCCAGGAGCGCATCGCCATGTTCCTCCACGGGCTCTCGGAACGGCTCCGCTTGCTCGGGCACTCGGCCACCGAATTCAGCCTGCCGATGAGTCGCGAGGACATCGCGCGCTACCTCGGCCTGGTCATCGAGACGGTCAGCCGCGGCTTCACCCGGCTGCAGGACGAGGGCGTGATCAAGGTGCGCGGGCGGCAGCTGCACATCCTCGATCCGCAGCAGCTCGAAACCCTGGCACTGGGCGCGCAGGAAACACTGCGCGCCCACACCTGCACACGCAGCGCCTGAGCGCGCCCCACCATGCGCACGCCCGCCTGCCTGCTTCTGACGCTGCTCCTCCTCGCAGCCCTGCCGGCCCGCGCCCAGCCGAGCGATGCGGCGCAGAACTGCGCCACGATCTCGCAGGACATCGAGCGCCTGGCCTGCTACGACGCCTTCTATCGCCTGCGCCCCGAAGACACCCGTGCCGCCGACGAAGCGGCACGCGCGGCCGCGCTCGCACTGGCTGCGCGGCAGGCCGCCGAGGCCGCAGCCGAAGCGGCACGCGCCCCGGAGGAGCACAGCGGCACCCTGCAGCGCCGCATCCGCCGATGGTTTGCGCCCGGCGAGCCCTCGGACAGCAGCGAACTGGTCCCGCTCGACGACCCCGCCGCGACCCTCGCCAACGCCGGGCGCGGCTCGCTGCTGGACAGCCGCTGGGAACTGGCCCGCGATTCCAAGTTCGGCGTGTTCAACCTGCGCGTCTACAAGCCCATCTACGCGCTGCCGCTGTTCTGGGCCTCGCGCCCCAACCCGCTGCCGCACTCGTCCAATCCCAACAACAGCGTCACCGAAGCGGCCCACACCCAGCCGATCGAAGGCAAGTTCCAGCTGAGCTTCAAGACCAAGATCGTCGAAAACATTTTTGGCGACAACGGCGACCTCTGGGGCGCCTACACCCAGACGTCGCGCTGGCAGATGTTCAACAGCATCGAATCGCGCCCGTTCCGCGAAACCAACTACGAGCCCGAGCTGATGCTGATGTTCCGCAACCGCTACCACCTCGGCGGCTGGAACGGCCGCATGGCGGGCATCGGCATCAACCACCAGTCCAACGGCCAGGGCGATCCGCATTCGCGAAGCTGGAACCGCATCGTCGGCACCATCGGTCTGGACCGCGACCGCTGGGCGCTCGTCGTGCGCCCGTGGTGGCGCATTCCCGAAGGCTCGCGCGAGGACAACAACCCCGACATCGAGGACTACATCGGGCGCGGCGACGCCATGCTGGTGTACCACTACGGCCACCACGAGCTGGCCGCCATCGCCCGCCACTCGCTGCGCGGCGGCGAGCGCTCGCACGGCTCCTTGAGACTGGACTGGGGCTTCCCGCTCGACGGCCCGCTGCGCGGCCACGTGCAGCTGTTCAGCGGCTACGGCGAAAGCCTGATCGACTACAACCACCGGTCCACCTACGTGGGCCTGGGGATTTCGCTGACCGAGTGGTTTTGAGGCAGCGGCGTCAGGCCGAAAGCCGGCAGCGCGGCGTCTTCCCCTACACTCGGGGCATGCACACGCCGCACGAAACCCTCGCCGCGCCGCTGCGCGAAGTCTCCTTTGCGCCGGTGGACCAGCCACTGAGCGACGACGTCAACAGGCTCGGTGCGCTGGTCGGGGAAATGCTGGCCGAACAGCGCGGCGACGACTTCCTGGCGCTGGTCGAATCGATCCGTACGGCGGCCATCCTGCGCCGCGAGCGCGGTGAGGCGGAGGTCGTCCTCCAACAGCATCTGGACACCATGGCACCGGGCACGGCCGAAGCGGTGGTGCGCGCATTTGCCACCTACTTCAACGCGGTGAATCTGGCCGAACGGGTGCATCGCATCCGCCGCCGGCGCGACTACCAGCGCGCCGGCAGCGCGCCCCAGCCCGGCAGCCTGCACGCCGTGCTCGACGCGCTGGCTGCCGACGGCGTGGATCTCGACACCCTGGCGCGCTGGCTGCCGCAGCTCCAGCTCGACCTGGTATTCACCGCGCACCCGACCGAAGCCATGCGCCGCGCGCTGCTGGAAAAGGAACAGGACGTGGTGCGCGCCCTGATCGCCGGAATGGATCCGAGCCTTACCCCGCAGGAGCGGCGCGCCGAACGCGAGCGCATCCGCACCGCCATCACCGCCGCCTGGCAGACCACCGAAAGCCCGCCCTCGCTCCCGACCGTCGCCGACGAACTGGAGCACGTCGGGTTCTACCTGTCCGAAGTGATCTACCGGGTGCTGCCGTCCTTCCACGAAGCCCTGGACGAGGCCATCCAGTCCGTCTACGGCACCCGCCTGCCGCTGCCGCGCGCCCTCGCCTTCGGTTCCTGGGTGGGCGGCGACATGGACGGCAATCCGAACGTCGGCGCCGCCACCATCCAGGCCACGCTGGCGCGCCAGCGCGAGATGGTGATCGGCGCCTACCGCCGCGACCTGGCGCGTCTGGCGGGCCTGCTGAGCCAGTCGTCCGAACGGGTCGGGATCGATCCGGCGATCGACGCGCGCATCGCGCACTACCGCGCGTGCTTCCCCGACGCGGCGGCGAACGAGCGGGCGCGCCACGCCGACATGCCCTACCGCACGCTGCTGGGGCTGCTCGACGCCCGTCTTGCGGCAACCGCGGCCGACGAGGCAACCGGCTATGCCGGTCCGGAAGATTTCGAGGCCGACCTGACGCTGATCCGTGCCAGTCTCGCCGCCCATCGCGGCGATCACGCCGGCGGACTCAACCTGCAGCGGGTGCTGCGCCGCGTGCGCGCGTTCGGCTTTCATCTCGCCACGCTCGACGTGCGGCAGGACGCCGCGGTACACGCGCAGGCGCTGGCGCTCTGTCTGGACGACGACGCATTCCCCTCGCGCGACCCGGAAGTGCGTGCCGCGCGCCTCACCGCCGTCCTCGCCGAGCCCGCGCTCGCGCGCGACGTCGACGCGCTGCCCGAGCCGGCGCGCGGCACGCTGGCGGTGTTCCGCACCCTGGCGCAGGCGCGCCGCAGCTTCGGAGCGAATGCGCTCGGACCCTACATCGTGAGCATGAGCCGGTGCGCCGCCGACGCGCTGGCGGTGCTGGCGCTGGCGCATCTGGCCGGCGACGACAACGCGGCGGCAGCCCTGGACGTGGCGCCGCTGTTCGAAACCGTGGCCGATCTGGAGGCTGCGCCAGACACCCTGCGCGCGCTGCTGTCCGAGCCGCGCTACCGCGCCCACGTCGCGGCGCGCGGGGACCGTCAGATCGTGATGCTGGGCTATTCGGACAGCGCCAAGGACGCCGGCATGCTGGCATCGCGCTTCGCGCTGCAGCAGGCGCAGGTCGCCCTGCTCGCAGTCGCCCGCGCATCCGGCGTGCGGATCGTGTTCTTCCACGGCCGCGGCGGATCGATCAGCCGAGGCGGCGGGAAAACCGAGCACGCGGTGATCGCCGCACCGCGCGGCAGCGTCGACGGCCACCTGCGGGTGACCGAGCAGGGCGAGGTGATCCATCGCCGCTACGGCATTCGCGCGCTGGCGTTGCGCAACTTCGAACAGGTCGCCGGCGCGGTGCTGCGCACCGGGCTGCGTCCGCGCCACGCGGAACCGCGCGAGGCGGTCTGGCGCGAGCGGACACGGGCAATGGCCGCCGCCTCGCGCGAGGCCTACCGCGCGCTGGTGCACGAGAACGCCGACTTCCCCGCCTACTTCCGCGAAGCCACGCCCATCGACCTGATCGAGCGCCTGCGCCTGGGCTCGCGTCCGCCCAAACGCGCAGGTGCGGGCGACATCGGCGCGCTGCGCGCCATCCCCTGGGTGTTCGCCTGGTCTCAGACACGCGCCAACCTCACCGCCTGGTACGGCGTAGGCAGCGGGCTGGAGCACGGTCTGGCCACCTGGGGCCGCGAGGCGATGGCTGAAATGACCGCGGACTGGCCCTTCTTCGCCACCTTGGTGGACGACGTGGAAATGGCCCTGGCCAAGGCGGATCTGGGAATCTTCGAAGGCTATTCGCGCCAGTCCACGCTGCACGGACGGATGTTCCCGCGCATCCGCGAGGCGTTCGAGCGCACCTGCGCCGCCATCCTCGCGCTGCGCGACGCCGACGAGCTGCTGTCGCTGGATCCGCGCCTGCGCCGCTCGATCCGCCTGCGCAATCCCTACGTCGACCCGATCAACCTGCTGCAGCAGGGCCTGCTGCGCCGCTGGCGCGCGGACGGGCGCCCCGACGATGCCACCTACCGCGCCCTGGTCGCCACGGTGAACGGCATCAGCGCCGGCATCCAGAACACCGGCTAGACGCCCGCACGGCCCAAGACGCTCCGCGCCGCGCCCCGCGCAGGCTCAGCCCAGCGAAGCCAGCCACTCGTCGTCGGAGCCTTCGTTCACGCCTTCGAACAGCGCGGTGGAGAGATAGCGCTCGCCGGTATCGGGCAACACGGTCAGCACCACCGAGCCCTCCGGCGCGCGCTGCGCCACGCGCAGGGCGACGGCAGCGGTGGCGCCGGCGGAGATGCCGACGAAGAGGCCTTCCTCCGCCGCCAGCCTGCGGGACGTGGCGATGGCCTCCTCGTCGCCGACGGTGAGCACCTCGTCGTGCAGCGCGCGGTTGAGCACCGGCGGCAGGAAGTCCGGGGCCCAGCCCTGCACCGTGTGCGGCGTCCATCCGGCACCGCCCAGCAGCGCGGCGTTCGCCGGCTCGGCGGCGATGAGCTTCACCTCGGGTCGCGCGACGCGCAGCACCTCGCCCACGCCGGTGAAGGTGCCGCCGGTGCCCCAGCCCGAGACGAAATAGTCGAGCCTGCGCCCGGCGAAATCCTGGATCACCTCTGCGCCGGTGGTGCTGCGGTGGTAGGCGGGATTGGCCGGGTTGGCGAACTGGCTGGCAAGCAACCAGCCGTATCGCCCGGCCAGCTCGTTCGCCTTCGCCACCGCACCGCTGGTGCGCGCCGCGGCCGGAGTAAGAATCACCTTGGCGCCGTAGGCGCGCATCAGCTTGCGGCGCTCGACCGAAAAGGTCTCGGTCATCACCGCGACGAAGCGATAGCCGCGCGCCGCCGCCACCATCGCCAGGGCCACGCCGGTATTGCCCGAAGTGGCCTCGACGATCGTTCCGCCGGGCTTGAGCACGCCGCGCTGCTCGGCGTCGAGCACGATCGCCAGGGCCAGGCGATCCTTCACCGAGCCGCCGGGGTTGAAGGATTCAACCTTGGCGTAGACCGTGGCGTGCGCCGGCGCGACCCGGTTCAGGCGCACGACCGGAGTGCGGCCAATGGTCTCGACGATGGACTGATACAGGGCCATGGGTGTTCCTTGAACGAAGCCGGGCGCCGCCCGGAATCGGCGCATCATGGGCGGCCGCGCGACGCGGGGAAAATAGCGGCGACGGCGTCTTTCATTCTTTTAGGTTATAAGTGCGCAGCGACACGTTCTTGGACGGGTGAATACCACGCCCTATAGCGTGCCGGACGCATCTCATATTCCATGCAGCCATGACACTGACCCAGCTTCGTTATCTCGTCGCCATTGCCGACGCGGGCCTGAACATCACCCAGGCCGCCGAACGCGTGCATGCGACCCAGCCGGGCCTGTCCAAGCAGCTCAAGCAGCTGGAGGAGGAGCTGGGCTTCCAGCTCTTCCTGCGCCGCGGCCGCAGCCTGGATTCGATCACCGCCCCCGGCGTGGAAGTGATCGCGCGCGCGCGCAAGGTGTTGCTGGAAGCCGGCAACATCCGCGCCCTGGCGGCCAACCTGCGCGGCGAGATCCAGGGCGAGCTGGCGATCGGCACCACCCACACCCAGGCGCGCTACGTGCTGCCGCCGGCAATCGGTCCGCTGCGCGGGCACTTCCCGGAGGTGAGCATCCACATCGTCCCGACCGGCGAAGGCGAGGCGCTGGCGGAGCTGGGCCGTGGCGCCGACCTGGCCCTGGTCAGCAGCTCGGGCGTGCCGCCGGCCGGCGGCATCGCGGTGCCGCTGTATTCCTGGCGGCGCGTGGTGATGGTGCCGCGCGGCCACGCGCTGGCGAACCTCGGCCGTGCGCCCACGCTGGAGGCGCTGGCGCGCGAACCGATCGTCAGCTACGAGTCCTCGCTCAAGCCCGAGTCCTCGCTGCGCGTGGCCTTCGCCCGCGCCGGGCTGGAGCCGCGCATCGCCTTCACCGCGCGCGACGCCGACCTGATCAAGACCTACGTGCGCGCCGGCCTTGGCATCGGCGTGCTGGCGGAAATGGCGGTCTCGCCCCGCGACGATCCGGACCTGGTGACGCTCCCGGCCAACGACCCTTTCTCCGAGTGCATGGCCTGGGGCGTGCTGCCGCGCGAGCGGGTTCCGCGCAACTACACGCTCAAGCTGCTCACCCTGCTCGCACCGCAACTGGACGAGCGCGACCTGCGGCGCGCGCTGCAGGGCACCTTCGACGGCCAGTGGCCGACGCCACCGGCGTGGTCGAAGCGCTGAGCCACACGGCAGGCGCTGCGGCGTTCAGGCAATCTGCGCGCGCAGCACCGCCGCCGCGCGCTCGAACTCGACCGCCATCGCATCGGCGCGGCGCATGCCGTCCGCGACCATGCCCTGACGCGCGTCCTGCTCCATGCTGCGGGCGAGGCCGGACAGGACGCGCGCACCGAGGTTGGCGCTGGTCGACTTGAGGGTGTGCGCAAGGCCCGCGAGCGCCGCGCTGTTGCCCGTGGCCGCGTGCATCTGGATGCGCTGGATCACGTCGGGCGCATCGTCGAGAAAGACTCGCACCAGCGAAGCGAACTCCGCGCCCATGATGTCACGCAGCTCGCCGAGCACTTCCGTGTCGATCGGGGGTTCGGCTGACACCGGCGATGCCACGGCGGCCCGCGACCTGACGGCCGCGGGCGGCAGCGATCGCACAGTGGGCGATGGTCGCGCCTGCGCCTCGGTGGCCGCCTGCGGCGCGGCGGGCGTGGCCTCCATGACCGCGGACTGCTTCGCCATCCAGCCGCGCAGCGTGCTCTCCAGCAGCGCGCGGTTGAGCGGTTTGGAGAGGTAGTCGTCCATGCCCGACTCCAGGCACTTCTCGCGATCGCCGAGCATCGCGTTGGCGGTCATCGCGATGATCGGCAGGCGCGCAAGCCGGTGCGCCTTCTCGTGCTGGCGGCGCTGGCGGGTGGCGGTGTAGCCGTCCATGACCGGCATCTGGCAGTCCATCAGGACCGACACGTAGCTGCCCGCGTTCATCTTGTCGAGCGCCTCCTTGCCGTTTTCGGCGCTGTCGAAGGCGATGCCGGCCAGGCTCAGGAGGCGCTGAGCGACCTGTCGATTGACCGGATTGTCCTCCACCAGCAACACGCGACCTCCGGGCATCGTCGCGCCCGTCCGCGCCGGCGCGGAGAGCGCGGCACGCGCCGGGGCACTGCCGCTTGCGGGAGCGGGCGGCGCGGGCGCCGCCGCGGCAAGAGGTGGCGGAGGCGGCGGAACGGGCATCACCACCCGCCCGGACATCGCGACGCCTACGGGCTCTTCATGGCCGCCCATCGCCGGCGCGTCCGGCACAGCGGACACCTGCGCGTCAACGGCTTCAACGGCGTCTTCGGCGACCTCTTCGGCGCAGGCATCCAGCAAGGCGACCAGACGCAGATGCAGATCCCGATCGTCACCGTCACGCATCAGCACGTGGAAGCCCGGGGTCGAGCCCAGCTCCTCCGGCAGCGCCTCTTCGCCCCTCAGGTAGACGCGCACGGTCCGATCGGGGCGCGTCTCGCGCGCCAGGGTGCGATGCAGGGCGCGGACGGTATTGGGAATGGAGGACGCGTCGACGAGGACGAGGCTGAAGGCGCGCTGCCCCGGCGCCTGCGCGGCGCGCAGCCGGGTCAGCGCGTCATGGGTGTTGCCGGCGTGCACGAAGCTCACGCCCCACTGCTGCATCAGCGCGCCAAGCCGACGCTGCTGGCCGGCGTTGGCGGTCACCACGAGCACCCGGGTACTGGCCACATCGCTCGCCGCGCCACCCTCGATGTCGCCGGGGGCCTTGTCCAGCGACACCTCGAACCAGAAGGTCGCGCCTTTGCCGGGGGCGGAGTCCACCCCGATGCCGCCGCCCATCAGGGTGACGATGCGCTTGCAGATGGCCAGACCCAGGCCAGTACCGCCGAAGGTTCGGGTGGTGGAGGCGTCGGCCTGGGAAAAAGGCTGGAACAGGTGCGTCGCCGCTTCGCGCGAGATGCCGATGCCTGTGTCGCGAACCTCGAAGCGGAGCTTGTTGCGGGTCCGGGTGGAACCCGGCTGGGTGATGTGCACGCTGACGCTGCCGCGCTCGGTGAACTTGATCGCATTGCTGACCAGGTTGGTGAGCACCTGGCGCAGCCGCACCGGGTCGCCGCGCACCGCCAGGCGCACCTTCGGATCGATCGAGAGCCCCAGACGAAGCCCCTTGGCCTCGGCGCTTTTTTCCAGCAGCCGCAGGACGCTGATGGCCAGCTCCTTGAGGTTGATCCCGACGTTCTCCAGCTCCAGCTTCTGGGCGTCCAGCTTGGAGTAGTCGAGGATGTCGTCGACGATGCGCAGCAGCTCGCGCGAGGAGCCGTAGGCCGTGGTGAGGTAGTCGCGCTGGTCGGGTGACAAATCAGTCGAGAGCATCAGGTCCAGCAGCGGAATGACGCCGTTGAGCGGAGTGCGGATCTCGTGACTCATCGTGGCAAGGAACTCGCTCTTGGCCATGGTGGCCGCTTCGGCTTCCTGCTTGGCGCGGATGAGCTCGTGTTCCAGCGCGCGATGACGCTCCAGCTCGGCGCGCAAGTCGCCTTCTTCATTGGCTGGCTCCACCGGCCCCAGGATCGGCCGATGCGCGGTTGCCGCATCCATCGCCACCTCTCCGCTGCCCGCCTCGCGCGGCGACAGCAGGACGCCCGCAAACCCCGCGCCTGCCCCGATCGCCGCCGCCAGTGCCAGGGCCATGGCATGCGCCGGAAGCGCCAGTGCAGCCAGCCCGGCCGTCAGGCCGACGCCGCACCCCAGAAGCGCCACCCACCGTGCCGCCCGCATCAGAGCACCGCCGAATTGAAGTCGAAGTCCAAGGAGCTGCTGGCCGACTGCACCAGGTTGCCCTGAATGTAGTCGATGCCCGACATCCAGAGTACCGCCGCGGTGCGCGTGTCTTCAACGCGCGGGGCAATGACGCCCAGCGCGCGCTCGTGCATCTGGTCGACGAGCCGGTTGAACACGCTGCGCTGCTCGCCGTCGCCCAGCCGGGCGATCATGTCCGGTGCGACCTTGACCAGATCCACCGGCAGCACGTGGAGCATGCCGTCCTGGTCTTCGCTGCCGCGATAGCGGCTCAGGCAGAAACGCACGCCGCGCACCACCAGATCGGTGCAGACCGCATGCACACGATCCAGGTTGAGGCCGATCTCATCGGCGTCGATCTCGATCACCAGAGATTCCCCGAGCTGCCCGTGACCGGAAATCCGATCGGTCATCCAGGACACGTAGCCGCCCTCGCACAGGGCTTCCACCGACTGGTTGACGAACAGCGTCACGCTCCTGGCCATGGCCATGCGGTTGGCGATCACATCAAGTGCCCGCACCAGCACCCAGCGATCGAACTCCGGCATGCGGCCGACCTGGCGCACGACCGGAAGCAGCTTGCCGGCCGGTATCAGCCCACCCTCGGGCGCACGCAGGCGCAGCAGGGTCTGGTATTGCGCCTGCTCACCGCCCTGCAGCGCGACGATCGGCTGGAAATCCAGGTCCAGGCGCCCCGGCTGGAAGGGGTCGTCCAGCAGCGCGATGATCCGCGCCGGCAGTCCATGCTCCGGCGCGTCGGCGGGAGTCGTTGCAGGCGTGGCGAGGGGCGCGGGGGCGGGCGGCTGGGAGGCGCGCACCGATTCCCGCGAGGCGTGTTCGGCCGCGTTGAGCACGGCCGCGGCATCGGCATAGGGCAGGCGCAGATCCGCCGCACCCACCACCAGTTCGAGCTTGACGCTCTCCCTGGGCGTCTCGAATGCGTGCAGGCGGATGGCCTGGCGCAGCTGCTCTCCGTCGGCGCGCAGCTGCTCGACGTCGGCCGCGGCATCGAAGATCAGGAAGCAGCCGTCGCCGTAGCGGCTGGCCATGGCATCCAGTCCGAGCTGTCCGACGATGAACTGCGCCACGTCCTCCAGAAGTTCTTCTGCCGTGGTCAGGCCGAGCCTCTGGCGCAGCTCGGGCACGTTCTCCACGCCCAGGAACATCACCCCGCCGCGGCGCCGCGCGGGCTCGGTCTCGACCAGTGCCTGCTCCAGGCGTTCGAGCATGGCGGCGCGGAAATGCAGACCGGTGCCGCTGTCGAACGGCGTGGGCCGGGCGACCTGCGCCGAGCGCCCGCGGATCGAGCGCGCGCGCCGCACGCGGTTGGTCACCGCCGCGATCAGGTGCTTGGGGCGGATCGGCTTGGACAGGAAATCGTCGCCGCCGGCGCTGAGCGCTTCGTAATGCTTGTCCTCGTCGCTCTCGCCGGACAGGAACACGATCGGGGTGTGCAGGAACTCGTCGCGTTCGCGGATCAGTGCCGTCAGTTCGGCGCCGTCGCAGTCGGGCATGTAAAGATCCATCAACACCAGATCCGGCTGGAAGCGCTGCATCGCCTCCATCACGCGCAGGCCGTCCGCCACCACTTCGGCCTCCATTCCGGCATTGCGCAGGATCGACTCGGCGAACAGGCCCTGGGCGTGGTCGTCTTCCACAATCAGGATGCGATAGCGATCGTCGGTGTCGACGCGCACCAGCTGCTCGATCCGCGCCAGCACGGCATCGGAAGTCGGCGTGCCGAACAGCAGCGCGTCCGCGCCGGCACGCCGCGCCGCGATGCGCGAGGTCATGGTGTCGGCACGGCACAGCACCATCAGGCGAATCGGACTGCTGGCCTTCTGCCGGGCGGTGCGCAGCACGCTGCCCACCTGTTCGAGGTCGGCTTCGAATTCGGCGTCGATGATCACGATGTCGGGCGTCAGCGCACCCAGCACCTCGGCCAGTTCCTCGGCAGTCTCCAGAAGCTCCAGGTCATAGCCCAGGGTTTCCAGGCGCTGGTCCAGCTCGATCGCCAGCTCGCTGCTCGCGGCCAGGTGATAGATACGCGTTCCGGCGCCGGACACCAGGGTGGGGCGCGACGCGTCGGCGTCCGCGGCAGGCGTCATCGATGGCGCAGGGCGCTGCGCAGGCGCCGGCCTGGGCGTGCGCGCCGCGCGCACGGGCGCGGGCGGTGGCGCAGGGGTGGTCGCCTCGGACGCAGACGACGGGCGGGGCGACGGCAGCGCACCGGCCGGCGGCGGAGCGCGGGTGGCCTCCCAGAAGGCATCCAGGGTTTTATCCTGCCCCGGCGCAGGCTCCGAGACCGGGCGCGTGACGCCCAGACCCCAGTCATAGTCGTCGGGCCGCTCCGGGCTGGCGGCGGCTTCGATGAAATCGTCGGGCGGCTCGAACCCACTCGGCTCCGGTCCGGGCTCGGCGGCATAGTGGGGCGCGATGCGCTCGTGCACGATTTCGAGCTTCGAACCGCCGCCGCTGCCCGCATCGGCAAGCAGCATGCCTACGTCGATCTCGGCGAGGCCGAGGAGCTCGGCGTCACCGCCGCTCGGTTCCGCCTCCGGCTCGGACCATGACTGCGGTGGCGCATCATCGACCCAGCGCCGCCAGAAGCCCGCGGGAGGCACCTCGATGCGATCGTTCTCGCTGCGGCGAACCTCCAGGTCGGCAGGACGACCGTCACCCTGCCCGGACTCGAGCACCCCCAGCAGCGCCAGCAGGGCGCTGCGGGACTCGGCGTCGGGCGGGTCCGGCTGCTCCAGCGCGGCGCCGAGCGCATCGGTCAGCGACAGCAGCGCAATGCAATCGGACTGCGGCTCCGAGAAGGACAGCTGATCCAGCAGCGCCATCAGGTCGCGGTGCAGCAGCCATACCGAGTTGATGTCCCACGCCCGCCCGCACAGATGCACGATGCGCGCGCGCACTTCACGAAGGCGTTGGGCGTAGTAGGCGGCAAACACGGGTGAGCGGAACGTCGTGTCTGTCGGATCAGCCTGCAAGTGCATAGTGCTGCGCGCTTTCTCCCCCGGGACGGAACGACTATACCCGTGCGGGATTGTCGCTGTCAGGCCGTCCCCGGCGGCCCCGCCAGCGCCAGACCCGGCGCGCCAGCCAGAACACCACCAGAGCTGCTCCGATCGTCAGGAGCAGAAGCAGGCCCAGGGCCAGCCAGGGGTGTGCAAAAACCAGCGCAAGCGTACCGAGCGCGAGCGTATCCTCGCCCACCGATGTGGCCACGTTGCTGATCGGCTCGGGCGAGGCGTTGAGCACCGCGCGGACGCCGGACTTGAGCGAATGGCTCAGCAGCGCGGCGCTGCCCCCGGCCACCGCCCAGCCCAGCGACATCCCGCCATCCGGATCGGCCAGCGTGGCGCTGGCAAGGAACGCACCGGCCGGCACGCGCAGCACGGTCTGCAGCAGATCCCAGACCGAATCCACGCCGGGGATCTTGTCGGTGCCGAACTCGACCGCCGCCAGCAGGCCGGAGATGCCCAGCACCCACGGCGACTGGCACAGCGCCAGCGCGCCGGGCAGCTCGATCCATCCGAAAAAGCCGGCCAGGCCCAGCCCGAACACGGTCAGATAGGCGCGTATCCCGGCCAGCCAGGCCAGGGTGACGCCCAGCGCGAACACCTGTGCTTCGCTCATCGCCGTCCTTGCTCCCGAGTGGACACCGTGTGCAGGACGCGCACCGCGCGCGTTCCGTGACCGGCCGAGTATAGGCGCAGCGCGGTTGACGTGCCGAACCCGCGGTGGCTAACTGGTCGACCGTTTTTCGCCGCGCCCTGATCCGCTCGCGTCGCCGATGGCCTCCCGTCCCCAGCCCCGCCTGATCATCACAGAGAACCGCCCCGGCGGGCGAGTGCGCACGGCGCTGCTCGCCCTGGCCTGGCTGGCGACGACCGCCGCCGCTGCGTGGTCGGGTGCGCGCTGGGCCTCGCCTGACGCCGGCGCGCTGCGCACCGCGCTCCAATCCCTGGAGTCGGAACACGGCAAGGCGCTGCAGCGCATCGACCGCCTGACCCAGAAACTGACCACGCTGGAACGCTCCAGCCAGGTCGAGCGCGACGCCGCGCGCGCGCTGCAGGAAACCCTGGCCGAGCGCGACGCCGAGCTGGCCTCGCTGCGCAACGACGTCGCCTTCTTCGAACGCCTGGCCGGCAACACCGCCCAGCGCCAGCCGCTGGCAGTGCACAGCCTCTCGCTCGATCCCCTGGGGGACGGCGGCTGGCGCTACCTGCTCATCCTCACCCAGAACCTGAAGAAGGCGGCCATCAGCAAGGGCAGCTTCACCCTGCAGGTGGAAGGCTCGCAAGGCGGCGCGCTGCGCACTCTGGAGTGGAACGAGCTCGTCCAGAAACCCGATGCGGCGGCCCAGCCGTTCTCATTCAAGTATTTCCAGCAGATCGAAGGCAGCATCGCGCTGCCGGCGGACTTCCTGCCGCACCGCGTGCGGGTGAACGTCCGCTCCGACCAGGGTCAGACCGAACAGGTCGTACCCTGGCCCGACGCCTCTTCCTCCGGAGTGTCCTGACCCATGGTGTTTGGCGACAAGAAAAAGGCCGCGCGCGCGGTCGGCAGCGTGGAAACCCTGATCGGCTCGCAGGTCTGCATCCGCGGCGACCTCGAATTCAGCGGCGGCCTGTACGTGGACGGCGCGATCCACGGCGCGGTCACCGCGACGGCCAACGGCCCCGGCGCGGTCCTGACCCTGGCCGAAGCAGGCCGCATCGAGGGCGAGGTGCGCGCGCCGGTGGTCATCCTCAACGGCACCCTGGTCGGCGACGTGCACGCCAGCCAGCGCGTCGAGCTGGGATCGACCGCGCGCATCGAAGGCAACATCTACTATTCCGTGGTGGAAATGCTGGCCGGCGCCACCGTGACCGGCCGCCTGATCCACGACGACGGCAAGCCGCGCCAGCTCACCGGTCCCGGAGCGGAAAACGATACTGCCACCTGACCAGGCGCGCCCCGCGCACGGGATTTTCCCCGCGGGCTGCCCTATCCTTGGCGTCATGCACACCCAGTCTCTTGCCCTGCCCGGCGCAGCACCCGCAGCCGCCCCGTCGCCGATCCGCTTCAGTGCCCAGGCGGCGGCCAAGGTCAGCGAGCTGATCCGTGAGGAGAGCAACGCCGATCTCAAGCTGCGCGTCTACATTTCCGGCGGCGGCTGCTCGGGCTTCCAGTACGGCTTCGAGTTCGATGAAGAGCAGGCCGAGGACGACATCGCGGTGGAGCGCGACGGCGCGATCCTGCTGGTCGATCCGCTCAGCCTGCAGTACCTGCACGGGGCCGAGGTGGACTACGCGGAAAGCCTGCAGGGCGCGCAGTTCGTGATCCGCAATCCGAACGCCAAGACCACCTGCGGCTGCGGCTCCTCGTTCTCGGCCTGAGCGCGCGCGCCGCGCCGTGGATCGTTCCGAGGCCAGCCTGCGCAACTCCTTCGCCGGGCTGGCGCTGGATCGCGCCGAACTGACGCGCCTGTCGCCCGATGCCTTGCGCGCGCTCTGGCCGAATGCGCACGTGGCCATCGTGGATTTCGAAGGCCACTCGCCCGGTGACGACGTCGGCCCGCGCTGGCTGCGCGGCGCGGATCTTGGCGAGGCGGCGCTGAAGGCGGCCAGCTTCCTCGGACACAACCCCGGCCAACCCGCATGGTTTGCCCTGCCTGCCGAGTGCCTGCCTCCGCGGACGCTCCCCGACACTCCGCGCATCGGCCTGCGCCGCGCGGCGGCACAGTGGCCCCCGTTCCTCTCCGGCGTGTTCGCCTATGCCAAGGCCCTGCTGCTGTGGCAAAGCCGCGCGCGCCACTGCGGCGCCTGCGGCGCGGCCACCCAGCTGGTGCGCGCCGGCCACTGCGCCCGCTGCCGCAACCCCGAGTGCGCCCTGCAGCATTTTCCGCGCACCGACGCGGCCATCATCGTGCTGGTGTCTGACGGCGACCGCGCCCTGCTCGGGCGCCAGCGCAGCTGGCCGGAGCGACGCTGGTCCACCCTGGCCGGCTTCGTCGAACCGGGCGAATCGCTGGAAGACGCGGTGCGACGCGAGGTGGGCGAAGAGGTCGGCGTCACGCTCGACCAGGTGCACTATCACTCCTCGCAGCCCTGGCCCTTCCCCGGCGCGCTGATGGTCGGCTTCCGCGCCACCGTCGATGATCCGACGATCCGCGTGGGCGACGAGCTGGAAGACGCACGTTGGTTCGCGGCCGGCGATCTCGTCGCCGCGATCCTGGCCGGCACGGTCGGCCTGCCGCCATCGATCTCGATCTCGCGCCGCCTGATCGAAGACTGGCTGGCGCAAACCCTCGGCGTGGCCGTACTGGAACGACTGCCCGTGGACTGAGGCATCAGCGGCGCGCGCGCGTTTGGGCATAGAATTGCCGGGCACGCCCATCCGGAGCCTCCATGTCCTCCACCTTGATCGCCGTGGTGCTGGCGCTGCTCCTCGGCCATTACGTCACCCCGCTCGCGCAGCTGCGCCGCTACGGCTGGTTTTCGCGCTGGGTGGCCTGGCTGGGCCGGCAGCTGGGCACGTCGTTCGCCTCACCCTTCGCGCTGCTCCTGGCCCTGGGCGTCCCGCTGGCGCTCGCGGCCTGGCTGCAGTACGCCCTGGACAGCCACGCCCTGGGCCTCTCGGGATTTGCCTTCGCCGTGCTCGTGCTGTGCTACTGCTGGGGTCCGCGCGATCTCGACCTGGACGTGGAAGCAATCGAGGAGGCGAGCGACGAGGCAGCGCGCGAGCGCGCGCTGCTGCAGCTGGGCGGCAGTGCCCGCCCGGTCAGCCCCGCAGACCCCGCCAGCCTGGTACAGGCCGTGTTTCTCGGGGCACGTCGACGCTGGTTCGGCGTGCTGCTGTGGTTCCTGCTGCTGGGCCCGTTCGGCGCACTTCTGTATCGATTGACCGAGCGCGGCGCCGAGGCCGAGGCCGGCGAGGCCCTGCCGCCTGCGCAGCGTGCCGCCTGGCAGCACCTGCTCGCAATCCTCGACTGGCCGGTCGCCCAGCTGATGACGCTGGCACTCGCCATCGTCGGGCACTTCGACGCGGTCCATTCCGCCTGGCGCGATTGGCACGCCGCGCGGAGCGGACAGGGCTTCGACTTTTCCACCGGCTTCCTCGATGCCGCCGCACAGGTCAGCGTAGTCCAGGCCTTGCGCGACGCGGCCGCCGAGCGCGAAGTGGACGACATCGACGCCGACGGGACGCTGCCGGCTGATGCCCCGATACCGCTGCAGACCCTGCACGCGGCAATGACGCAGGTCTGGCGCATCCTGGTGGCCTGGGTCGTGGTACTGGCACTGTTCGTGCTGGCCGGCCATGTGTGAGTCGCGCGCGGGCGCCTGCGGGGCATGCGCATGAGCCGGCCGCTGCGGGTCGCGTTGGCGCAGTTCGATTTCCCGCTGGGCGAGGTGGCGAACAATACGCGCCGCATCGCCGCGATGATCGCCGAAGCGCGCGACGCGCTGCACGCCCAGCTCGTGGTCTTCCCCGGGCTGGCCCTGAGCGGCAGCCCTCCGCTGGATCTGCTGTCGCGACCGGCGTTCCTGGCCGAATGCGCACGTTCGATCCAGACGCTGGCCTCGCAGGTGCAGGGCATCACCGCCGTGGTCGGCTGGCCGTGCCAGACCGATGCCGGCGTGGTGATCGCGGCCAGCGTGCTGCACGAAGGCCGCATCATCGCCACCGCACACGCATGCAAGCGGCCTGACACGACCGAACGTGCGCCGCGACAGGATTTCCACGACGATCCGGATGCCCCCGCGTGTACGTTCGAAACCGCCGGCACCACCGTGGGCCTCGCCGTCGGCGATGACGGCGAAGGCACCTTGAATGCCCTCGCGGCGGCAGGCGCCACGCTGGGTCTGGTGGTGGCCGCAGAACCGTTCGAGCACGGCGCCCTTGCGCAGAGCGCACAGCGCCTGTCCGCACACGCCGCCCGCTCGCACCTCGCGCTGGCACGATGCAACGCCGTGGGCGCGCAGGACGCATGGATCTTCCACGGCGCAGCCCAGCTCGCCGATGCCGACGGACATCTGCACCCGGCGGCCGAAGCCTTCAAGGACATCTTGCTGACCGCGGACTTCGATCCGACCACTCAGCGCTTCGCACCGGCATCCTGGCCTGCCGAGCGCGACGCCTCGCGCCTGTCCCTGATCTGGCGCGCGCTGGTTGCCGGAATCCGCGGCTACGCGCGCAAGAACGGTTTCGGTGGTGCCCTGCTCGGCCTGTCCGGCGGACTGGATTCGGCGCTGGTACTGGCGCTCGCGGTGGACGCGCTCGGCGCGGAAAACGTCACCGCCGTGCGGTTGCCTTCGCGCTATACCAGCGCATTGTCCAACGACCTGGCGCAGGAGCAGGCCGAAGCGCTCGGGGTGCACCTGATGACGCTGCCGATCGAGGCCACGGTGGCGTCCGCGTTGCAGACCCTGTCGCACGCCGCCGGAGAACCGCCCGGGCTCGTCGTGGAGAACCTGCAGAGCCGCGCCCGCGGACTTCTCCTGATGGGCCTGTCCAACGCCACCGGCATGCTGCTTCTTTCCACCGGCAACAAGAGCGAGGTGGCCGTGGGCTACTGCACCCTCTACGGCGATACCTGCGGCGGCTACGCGCCGCTCAAGGACCTGTACAAGACCGAGGCTTTCGCGCTTTCGCGCTGGCGCAACGCGCAGGGCGACGGCGTACGGATCCCCGAAGGGGTCATTGCGCGCGCGCCCAGTGCCGAACTGCGCGAAGAGCAGCGCGACGAGGATTCGCTGCCGCCCTACGCGGTGCTGGACGCCCTGCTCGATCAGTACCTCGAACACAGGCTGTCGCACGCACAGCTGATCGAAGCCGGCTTCGATGCCGGGACGGTCCAGCGCGTGCTGCGGCTGGTGCGCGGTTCCGAATGGAAGCGCGCCCAGGGCGCACCCGGCCCGTGCCTGTCGCGCAGCGCCTTCGGCAGCACGCTGCACCTTCCCGTCACCTCGGGCTACGCGGGCTGAAGAAAGCCCGCCCGTGCCCTGAATACGCCGCACGGGACGCGCCCGGCGGCGCGCAGTCACAGCCCTCAGGAGGACGTCCGCAGGTCGCCGTAGTAGCTGCGCTTGTCCGAGCCCACCGGGGTCAGCTTGCGCCACCAGGAACGCTCGGACGGCCAGCTGCCCTGCAGATAGGGATGGTCCGGGAAGTTGAGCTCCAGCACGCGACGCGCATCGACGGCGAGCGATTCCTGCTGCAGCCGCGCATAGGCTTCGCTCATCACCGCAAGCGCATCGGCGGTGTAAGCGGTCTGCGGATACTTCTCGATCAGGTGACGGCCGCGATTTGCCGCCGCCACCCAGGCGCGCCGTTCGAGGTAGAAAACCGCGACGTTGAGGTCATGGCGAGCCATCTGGTCGCGCAGGTGCATCATTTTGATACGCGAATCGGGGACGTATCGGCTCTGCGGGAAGCGCTGGATCAGATCATTGAAATCATTGAACGCCTGCTGCAGCGACACCTGCTCGCGCTGGGTCGGATCCAGGCGCGCCACGCGCAGCACCATGCCTTCCTGTCGATCGAAATTGATCAGGCCGCGCAGGTAATAAACATAGTCGATGTGGGAATGCGCCGGGTAGGTGCGGATGAAGCGGTTGACCGCCGAGGTCGCGTCTTCGGGCTTGTTGCTCTTGTAGTACGCGTACGCCAGCTCGATCTGGGCCTGCTCGGTGTAGGCGCCATAGGGGAAGCGCGCGATCAGGCGCTGATAGGCGCGCTGCGCGCGACTGAGGTTGCCTTTCTCGAGCGCGCCCTTGGCCTGCGAGTAGAGCGCCTCAAGCGGAAGGGTTTCGAGCGGATCCTCGCGCTTGCCCCAACGACCGCAGGCGGCGAGCAGGGCGACAAGCGCCAGAAGGATGGCAAGGCGGGCGATTCCGGTACGTCGGGTCATCAAGTGGCTCTGTCTGCCGCGTACGACGCGGGGCGGGGCATAATATCCCAAAGCTGCAGGTCGGCCCATTAAGAAGCCGTGAAGAAATCCCTGCGGCCTCGCGCGCCCGTCAGGAATCCACACCGCCCATGCCGCCCGATTCTCCCGCCACCCAGGTGACGCAAGCCGCGCTGATTCCCGAGGCCGCGGCAGGCCGCAGGGTCGATCAGGCGCTGGCCGATCTCTTCCCCGAATTCTCCCGCTCGCGCCTGACCGCCTGGCTCAAGGCCGGCCAGATCACCCTGGACGGCACGGTTCCCCGCCCGCGCGATGCCGTGCGCGGGGGCGAGCAGGTGATGCTTTGCGCCGCGCTGGAGCCGGCCACCCGCTCGCAGGCCGAGCCGATCGCGCTCGATATCCTGCACCAGGATGCGCACCTCCTGGTGGTGAACAAGCCGGCGGGGCTGGTGGTGCATCCGGGTGCCGGCAATCCCGACGGCACCCTGGTCAACGCGCTGCTGCACCACGATCCGGATCTCGCGGTGCTGCCGCGCGCCGGCATCGTGCACCGCCTCGACAAGGAAACCTCGGGCGCGCTGATCGTGGCGCGCACCCTGGAGGCCCATGCCGCCCTGGTCGAGCAGCTCGCCGCGCGCGAGATCCATCGCCAGTACGAGGCCATCGTCAACGGCGCGATGATTGCGGGCGGCACGGTCGATGCGCCGCTGGACCGCCATCCGGTCGACCGCCTGCGGCGCGCGGTGCGCGAAGACGGCAAACCCGCCGTCACCCACTACCGGGTGCGCGAACGCTTCCGTGCCCACACCCGGCTCGAATGCACCCTGGAAACCGGCCGCACCCACCAGATCCGCGTGCACATGGCGCACATCCGCCACCCGCTGGTGGGCGACACCCTGTACGGCGGCACCCTGCGCCTGCCCAAGGCGGCGTCCGACGACCTGGTGATGACCCTGCGCGGCTTCCGCCGCCAGGCGCTGCATGCCGAACGCCTGGCGCTGGCGCACCCGATCCACGGCGCACCGCTCGAAGTCATCGCCCCCGCGCCCGCCGACCTGCTCGCGCTGGCCGCCGCGCTGCGCGCCGACGCGGCCGCGCACGGCGACGATGGGCGCTGAGTTCCTGCTGCCGGACTGGCCGGCGCCGCCCGGCGTCCGCGCCTGCGTGACCACGCGCCGACTGCCAGGCGCATCGCTTCCGCCCTTCGATGCCTTCAACCTCGGCGCGCGCTGCGGCGACGATCCAGACGCCGTGCGCACCAACCGTGCGCAGTTGCTCGAACTGGCCGCCCTGCCCGGCGCACCGCACTGGCTCTTGCAGGTGCATGGCACCAACGTGCACGAGGTCATCGCGGACGCCGCGAGCCCGGATGAGCCGGACGCCGACGCCGCCGTCACCCGCGTCCCCGGCGCGGCACTTGCCATCCTCACCGCCGACTGCCTGCCGGTGCTGTTCGCCGCGCGCGATGGCTCGACAATCGCTGCCGCCCATGCGGGCTGGCGCGGATTGGCGGCGGGCGTGCTGGAAGCCACCGTTGCGTCCATGCACACCGCACCGCAAGACATCCTTGCGTGGCTGGGGCCCGCAGCCGGCCCCGCGCGCTATGAAATCGGCGCCGAGGTGCGCGCCGCCTTCGTCGATGCGGACGCCGATGCCGCCGCGAGCTTCATCCCGACGCGCCCCGGCCATTACCTGATCGATCTCTACGCCCTCGCCCGCCGCCGCCTCGCCGCCGCCGGCGTATTGCGCATCCACGGCGGCGGGCTGTGCACGATGTCCGACGCCACGCGCTTTTATTCCTACCGCCGCGACGGCCGAACGGGGCGCATGGCGACGCTGGTGTGGCTCGCGGGCTGAAGGCTGCGGCAGGACGCGGATCGACGCCGATTCGCAACGCCAGCGATCGAAAATCCACACGTGCAAATAAAAAGCCGCCGGAAACCGGCGGCTTTTTCGCATCCGACGCGGGTGCGGGATCAGCGGCGACTGCCTCGCTTGGCCGGCTTCTTGGTCAGGGCCGGGTCCAGCGGCGCGTAGGCCAGCTGCTGGGGTGCACGCTGCGAGCGAACGATGTCGCCCGCCTTGGGCATCTTCCCGCCCGCAAGGCGGGCCACGGAGAACTTGTCCTGCACCTGGGTGACCTCGACGGCACCAATCTCGCTCTCCTCGCTGCCCAGGCTGATGCCCGTTTCCGGATCGATCAGCGCCTCGCCCTTGCT
This sequence comes from uncultured Chiayiivirga sp., assembly GCA_934525595.1. GTDB lineage: Bacteria > Pseudomonadota > Gammaproteobacteria > Xanthomonadales > Xanthomonadaceae > Denitratimonas. The sequence continues at coordinate 46,108 of CAKSZJ010000014.1, forward strand.
CATGAGCGACAGGCGATCGCCCACCTGCACGGAGCCGGCGCCGAGATTGAGGTAGATGCCCTTGGCATCGGCCTTCACCACCGAGCCAGAGGCCGGGCGCGCGCCGATCTGGGCGATGAGATCGTAGACGCCTTCGTTGACGGCGGCGGTGACGGCCTGACCGATGGGGGTCTTGGCGTACTGGCTCATGAAGCCACCCATCGCGTTGCTGTTGCCAAAGCGCGCCGCACCGAAGCCGACGCCCGAATCCTTGATCTGGCGGTCCACCTGGTTGGTGAAAATCACTTCGCTGGTGGTCGCATCGATGAGGCGGAAGTTCATGCCGATGATCGAGGTCTTGCTGCCCACGTGCACGTTGCCAAGCAGGCCTCCGAGTCGGGTACCCGAGGCCAGCGCGCCGACGTTGACATTGTTGCCGGCCACGCCAGGCTCGTAGCTGGTAATGACCACTTCGATCAGATACTCGGCGCCGAGCACGCTGCCGATCTTGGCGGCGGAAGGCTGCGCCACGCGGCCGGACGCGCCGAAATCCTGCTCCTGCAGGATGTTGCCGATGGCTTGGCGTTCCACCATGCGGAAGCGGCCGGTGCGGTGCATCACGTCGGTGATCATCGCCTCGATGCCGTTCACCGGCACGGACTGATAGGCGAAGGAGATATCCGAGGAATAACCGCTGCTGTCGCTCATGCTGTAGCTGCGCATGCTGCTGCGGTTGTCCACCTTGCTCACCGCCACGCGAGTCTTGGGGCCGTTGTACTCGGACCAGTCCACGTCGACCAGGTACAGCGTGTCCACTTCGGGCAAATCGCTGGGCGCGGGCAGCGGAATCGCTCGCCCATTGGCCACTGCGTGGGCGACGTATTCGCTGGCGCCCGCCGGCAAAGGCAGCAGGGCGGCCAGGGCGAGTGCGGAAAGAAGGCGCTTGAAGTTCATGGTTCCACCTGGCTGATTGATACGAAGAGACCTGGACACCCGCCCGAATGACGCAACCGACTGCTCGGCGCGCCTGAAAGGCGTCACGATGAAGAGTTACGCGACAAGGACGGATTTTGCGCCCACCGGGGAGCGGCTCGTTCAGGTGCCGTGCATGGTACGGCGTTTTCGCGCACCTGCATACCGCACCACCGCGCTTGAAAGCCGCGCTGCAGGACGCATCTAGCATCGCATTGCGGCCCCGCCGCGCCCCACCACGGATTCTCTCGCCATGCGAATGGACAAACTCACCTCGCGCTTCCAGCAGGCCCTGGCCGACGCCCAGTCGCTGGCGGTCGGGCGCGACCACAACCTGCTCGAACCCGCGCACCTGATGCAGGCGCTGATCGACCAGCAGGGCGGATCGACCCTGCCGCTCCTGACCCAGGCCGGTGCCAACGCGGGCGCGCTGCGCGCGCGCATCGCGCAGGCGCTCGACGCCCTGCCCGGCGTGCGCGGGCAAGAGGGCAACATCAGCGTTTCCAACGACCTCAACCGCCTGCTCAACCTCACCGACAAGCTCGCCCAGCAGCGCGGCGATGCCTTCATCGCCAGCGAGCTGTTCGTGCTGGCGGCGCTGGAGGACAAGGGTGCCGTGGGCGAGGCGCTCAAGGCGGCCGGCGTGCAGAAAGCGCGGCTGGAAGCGGCCATCGAGAAGATTCGCGGAGGAGAAACCGTGCAGTCGGAAAACGCCGAAGACCAGCGCCAGGCGCTGGAGAAGTACACCATCGACCTCACCGCGCGGGCCGAGTCGGGCAAGCTCGACCCGGTGATCGGTCGCGACGAGGAGATCCGCCGCGTCATCCAGGTGCTGCAGCGACGCACCAAGAACAACCCGGTGCTGATCGGCGAACCGGGCGTGGGCAAGACCGCCATTGCCGAGGGTCTGGCGCAGCGCATCGTCAAGGGTGAAGTGCCCGAGGGCCTGCGCGGCAAGCGCGTGCTCTCGCTCGACATGGGCGCGCTGATCGCCGGGGCCAAGTTCCGCGGCGAGTTCGAGGAGCGCCTCAAGGCCGTGCTCAACGACCTGGCCAAGAACGAAGGCCAGATCATCCTGTTCATCGACGAGTTGCACACCATGGTCGGTGCCGGCAAGGCCGAAGGCGCGATGGACGCCGGCAACATGCTCAAGCCTGCGCTGGCGCGCGGCGAGCTGCACTGCGTGGGTGCCACCACGCTGGACGAATACCGCAAGTACATCGAAAAGGACGCCGCACTCGAGCGCCGCTTCCAGAAGGTCTTCGTGGGCGAGCCCAGCGTCGAGGACACCATCGCCATCCTGCGCGGGCTGAAGGAAAAGTACGCCGTGCATCACGGCGTGGAAATCACCGACCCGGCGATCGTCGCCGCCGCCACGCTGTCCCACCGCTACATCGCCGACCGCCAGCTGCCCGACAAGGCCATCGACCTGATGGACGAAGCGGCCTCGCGCATCCGCATGGAGATCGATTCCAAGCCCGAGGAGCTGGACCGCAAGGAGCGCCGCCTGATCCAGCTCAAGATCCAGCGCGAGGCGTTGAAGAAGGAAAAGGACAGCGAATCCAGGCAGCGCCTGGCCGACCTGGAGGCGGAAATCGCCGTGTTCGAACGCGAGTACAACGACCTGGAGGAAGTCTGGAAGGCCGAGAAGGCCACGCTGCAGGGCGCGACGAAGATCAAGGAAGAGATCGAAGCCGCGCGCCTGGAACTGGAGGCCGCGCAGCGCCGCCAGGACTACGCGCGCATGAGCGAGATCCAGTACGGCCAGCTGCCGGCGCTGGAAAAGCAGCTCAAGGCCGCACAGGAAGCCGAGACCCGCGGCTTCACCCTGCTCCAGGACAAGGTCACCGCCGAGGAAATCGCCCAGGTGGTGGCACGCTGGACCGGCATCCCGGTCAGCAAGATGCTCGAAGGCGAGCGCGACAAGCTGCTGCGCATGGAGGACGCGCTGCACCGCCGCGTGGTCGGGCAGGACGAGGCCGTGCACGCCGTGTCCGACGCCATCCGCCGCGCCCGCGCCGGCCTTTCCGACCCGAACCGGCCCAGCGGCAGCTTCCTGTTCCTCGGCCCCACCGGCGTCGGCAAGACCGAGCTGTGCAAGGCGCTCGCCGGCTTCCTGTTCGACACCGACGAGGCCATGGTGCGCATCGACATGAGCGAGTTCATGGAGAAGCACTCGGTCAGCCGCCTGATCGGCGCGCCGCCCGGCTACGTGGGCTATGAGGAAGGCGGGTATCTCACGGAGGCCGTGCGCCGCCGCCCCTACAGCGTGATCCTGCTCGATGAGGTCGAGAAGGCGCATCCGGACGTGTTCAACGTGCTGTTGCAGGTGCTCGACGACGGCCGCCTGACCGATGGCCAGGGCCGCACCGTGGACTTCCGCAACACCGTGATCGTGTTGACCAGCAATCTGGGCTCGAACCTGATCCAGGACATGCCCGGCGACAGCGAGGAGGAATACATCCAGATGAAGGCCGCCGTGATGGGCGTGGTGCAGGGAGCGTTCCGGCCCGAGTTCATCAACCGGCTCGATGAAATCGTGGTGTTCCGCCCGCTCGACCGCGCCCAGATCCGCCAGATCGCCCGCATCCAGATCGCCCATCTGGAAAGGCGCCTGGCCGAACGCCAGCTCCGGCTGGAGATCAGCGAAAAGGCGCTGGACCTCCTCGGCGACGTCGGCTTCGACCCGGTCTACGGCGCCCGTCCGCTCAAGCGCGCGATCCAGCAGCAGCTGGAAAACCCGCTGGCGCGGCAGATTCTGGAAGGCACCTTCGCCAGCGGCGACGCCATTGCGGTGGATGCCGAAGGCGGACATCTGGTGTTTGGAAAGGCGTAGCGTCGCGACGCGGCGCAGCCTTGGCTCTGCGACGCCCAAGGGCGCTCGCAGTCCGGGGCGTGGCGACCGGGTGGTTTTCCTAGGTCGTGTCCGGGCAGGCTCCGATGCGCGCATCCGCCTTCCGAGGATGGGAGCGCCACGGCGCGTTTCGCACACTGTCTCCACCGGCCGGGATGCCTCCCGACGGAATCACACCATCCTTTCTGGAGACACGCCATGAACCGTTTCGCCCTCATCCTCAAGTCCCTGCTGCTGTCGCTCGCGCTGAGCTTTTCCGCTTTTGCCGCCGGCCCCGTGAACATCAACACCGCCGACGCCACCGCGCTTTCCGCCGGCCTCACCGGCGTCGGTCCGGCCAAGGCACAGGCCATCGTGGAATACCGCCAGGCCAATGGCCCGTTCAAGAGCGCCGACCAGCTCGCCGCAGTGAAGGGCATCGGCCTGGCCACGGTCGAAAAGAACCGCGATCGCATCCAGATCGACGGCGCAGCGCGCAGCAAGTGATGCCTTCGGCTCAGGAAAGCCCCGCCGCTTCGACGCTGCGGGGCTTTTTGCCGGGTGCGGCCGGAAGCGTGCGGAGCCGGAGTGCCCTGCGGTTGTGCCCGCGCGCGCGCGCTCGTAGAGTGCCCGGTCCGCCTTCAACGCAGCGCCCATGCACTATCCCGACTATCCATTCACCCCGCAGCGCTTCGAGGTGCGCTCCGGCATCGCGATGAGCTATCTCGATGAGGGGCCGCGCGACGGCGAGACGGTGCTGATGCTGCACGGCAACCCGTCGTGGAGCTATTACTGGCGCCGGCTGGTGGCCGGGCTGTCGGACCGCTACCGCTGCATCGTGCCCGACCACGTCGGCATGGGCCTGTCGGACAAACCGGACGATGCGGCCTATACCTACACGCTGCAGTCGCGCGTGGACGACGTGGCCGGGCTGCTCGAACATCTCGGCATCACCGGCCCGGTGACGCTGGCAGTACACGATTGGGGCGGCATGATCGGCTTCGGCTGGGCACTGCGCGACGCCTCGCGCGTGGCGCGCATGGTGATCCTGAACACCGCCGCCTTCCCGTTGCCGGCGGAAAAGCCGATGCCCTGGCAGCTCAGGCTCGGGCGCGATTCGCGCCTGGGCGCGCTGGCAATCCGCAGCTTCAATGCGTTTTCCGGCGCGGCCTCATTCGTGGGCGTGGAACAGCGCATGCCTTCGGGGGTGCGCGCGGCCTACGTGGCGCCCTACGACAGCTGGGCCAACCGCATCGCCACGCTGCGCTTCGTGCAGGACATCCCGCTGGGTCCGGAGGATCGCGCCTGGCCGATCGTGGAGGAAGCCGGCCGCCGCCTGCCCGAGTTCGCCGACCGCCCGGCGCTGCTGGTGTGGGGTCTGCGCGATTTCGTGTTCGATGCGCACTTCCTGCGCGGCTTCGAACAGCGCCTGCCGAACGCGGAAAGCCTGATCTTCGACGACGCCGGCCACTACGTGCTGGAAGACAAGGCCGCGATCATCGTGCCGCGGGTGCGCGACTTCCTCGATCGACACCCGATCTGACGGCGCGTCACGATGCTCATCATCGCGCCCGGGCTGGCCATTCCCGAAGAGGAGCTGATCGAGCGCTTCGTGCGTGCCTCCGGGCCGGGCGGGCAGAACGTGAACAAGGTGTCCACCGCGGTGGAGCTGCGCTTCGACGCCGGCGCCTCGCCCTCGCTGCCCGAAGCGCTGCGCACACGCCTGCTGGCGCGGCGCGACCGGCGCATCGGTGCCGACGGTGTGATCGTGATCAGCGCGCAGCGCTTCCGCAGCCAGGAGCGCAACCGCGAGGACGCGCGCACGCGCCTCGCCGCGCTGATCGAATCGGTGCGCGTGCCGCCCAGGCCGCGCATTGCGACCAAACCCACGCGCGCTTCCAAGGAACGGCGCATCGAGGCCAAGAAGGGGCGCGGCGACATCAAGCGCGGGCGCAGCGCGCATTGGAGCAGCGAGTGATGGGCGCGAAGCCGTGCGTACCCGCGCTTCCCGCCTGTGCGCCGCGCCAGGGCAACGCGCTGGCCCGCGCCTTCGGACGCGCCATCCTGCGCCTGGGCGGGTGGCGCGTCGAAGGCGAGTTCCCCGATCTTCCACGCTTCGTCATCATCGTCGCGCCGCACTCCTCGGCCTGGGACGCGGTCTGGGGCATCGCCGCCATGCTGGCGATGGGCGTGCGCATCACCTTCCTGGCCAAGGCGGAAGCCTTCCGCGGCCCGCTGGGCTGGCTGCTGCGCGGGATCGGCGGAGTGCCGGTGGACCGCAAGAAGGCGCACGGCGCGGTGGAACAGGCGGCTGCCCGGCTTCGCGGCGAAGGTCCGACCTGGTTCCTGCTTGCGCCCGAAGGCACCCGCCGGCGCGTGGAGCGCTGGAAGTCCGGCTTCTGGCACATCGCGCGCAGCGCGCAGGTGCCGGTGATGCTGGCCGCCTTCCATTACCCGGAAAAGACCATGATCCTCGGCCCGCTCATCACCCTGGGTCCGGACCCGGACGCCGACATGGCCGGGATTCGCTCGTGGTATCGCCCCTGGATCGGCAAGCGCCGCGGCACGGTGTAGCGGCTCGCGGATTTGGGATCTGCGCCGCGCGGCGCGACACTGTGGGTCTCTTGGTTTCCGGGAGCACCCGATGGACACCGCCTGGGCCCGCCGCATGCTGGGCAGGCTCGACCCCTGGTTCGAGACGCTGCAGGGCTTTCACGACCGCCCCGACGCGCACGCGCTGTACGATCCGGCCACGCCGCACGGGCGCATCCGTTTTTCCAACCTGCAGGTCTTCCTGCGCCAGCTCCTGCCGTGGAAACCCACGGTGCTGCTGGTGGGCGAGGCACCGGGCTACCGCGGCGCGTGGCGCACCGGGGTCAACTTCTGCGCCGAAAGCAACATGATGGGGCCGAAGGATCGCTTCGGCCTGTTTGGCGGCGCGGAGGCCGGCTACCGGCTCATCGCCGAGGGCCAGCGCCTGCGCAGCGAGGCCAGCGCCACCGTGGTGCAGCGGGTGTTCCAGGAGCTGCCGCGCCCGGTGCTGGTGTGGCCCGCACTGCCACTGCACCCGCACCGACCCGGCGTGGACGAATCCAACCGCACGCCGAGGCCCGCCGAGCTCAGGCGCGACGGCCGGCCACAGCTTCAGCAGCTGATCGACATCTTCCGGCCGGCGCACGTGGCGGCGGTGGGCAACGTCGGCCATGCCACGCTGGCCGAGCTTGGCATCGAGGCGGCGAGGATCCGCCATCCTGCGCATGGCGGCGGGCCGGAGTTCCGCGACGGCCTGCTCGCGCTGATGAAGGACACGGGCTGAGAACCGCCGGCCGCGCTGCGCCACCGGATCAATCCATCCGCCGCTGGAAGGGGCAGAGGAACTGCCAGGTGTCCGGGAAATGCCACGGAAACACCAGGTGGCCTTCCGGAAAGCTGCCGTAGCTCAGGGTGTCGCCGTTCGCCCAGCCGGTGGCGAGGAAGGCGTCGCGATCGGCCTGTACCACCGTGTAGTAGTAATCCTGCGTGCCCACGCGCAGATCCACCGGGATTTTTCGCGCGGCCTGCGCAAGCAGCGCAGGGCAGCTGGCCGGCGGCTGGCACGCCCACTGCTGCAGCACACCCGCGCTGATGCCGTAGCCCGCGAAGGTCCGGATGTCCGGCACGCCGTTGCGCTGGCGCAGTGCGAGATCGTGCATCACGTGGCCGCCGGCTGAGTAGCCCCAGCCGTGAATGCGGCTGGCGTCGATGTTGTAGTGGGCCGCGACGTCGTCGAGGATCGCCTGGAACATCGGGTAGTCGAGCGCCGGATACCAGCTGCCCTGCGAACCGGACGCCACCGGCGCGGCGACGATGAAGCCGCCGGCCTGCGCCTGCACCGACCACTCGTCGCGCAGCCACTGCGCCGCGGCAGGCGCGGTGCCCGCACCGCCGGCGCCGTGCAGCACCAGCAGCAGCGGCACGGGCGCGTCGAAGGGATACCCTGTGGGCACGTAGAGGTGGTAGTCGCGCGGCTGACCCAGCACCGTGACGCTGCGTGTCTGCGCCCCTGGATAAGCGCCGCCGCTGCCGCCGGAGGGCTCGCGGTGCAGCGCATCACCGCTCTCGAAGCCGTCGAAGAACAGCGGCGCCTCGCCCTGCCCGCAGACCCAGCCGGGCAGGCGGCCGTTGGAAAGCGCGGCGGCGGGCGCGGATGCGGCAATCGCCCACGCGGCAACGATCAGGGAAAGGAGTACGGCGTTTTGCATCCGCGTACTCTCGGGCAAGCATTCGGAACGTGCAAGCGGCGCAGGGAATCGTCCGGGTCACCGCTATCATCGCGACGATGGATACCTCACCGCCCCCGCTCCGGATGCCGCCCTATGCCGATGCGCTGACCGGGCTGCGCGGTGTGGCGGCGCTTTGGGTGCTGGTGTTCCACCTCTGGCAGCGCGCCGGTGCGCCCGCGCTGGCCCTCGGGCCGCTGGACGTGACCCCGCTGGCCGCGCACGGATACCTCGGCGTGGACCTGTTCTTCGTGCTGTCCGGCTACCTCATCGGCGGGCCGTGGGTGGCGATGCGCCTGGGCGGGGCGCCGGTGGCCTTCGGTGCATTCTGGCGGCGACGCGTCCTGCGCGTCTTCCCGGCCTACTGGGCGCAATGGGCCGTGCTGGCACTGCTCGCTGCGCTCGGCCCGGGCGGTTTTCCGATGGATGCCGGAGAGGCGCTGCTCAGCGCCACCTTGACTGCGAACCTGATCGACAACGCCACGGCGCTCAACCCGGTGTGGTGGTCGCTGCCGGTGGAATGGGATTTCTACATTCTGGCGCCGCTGGTCGCCCTGGCCTTCGCCACGCGACGCGCCCTGCCGCACGGACTGCTGCTGATCGTGCTGGCCTGCGTCGGATTCCGCGTGCTGGTCTGGTGGATGGTGGTCGATCAGGGGCTGGAGTGGCTCACGCTCTATCGCTGGGTGATCCAGCTGCCGGGCCGCCTCGACCAGTTCGCGCTCGGCATGCTGGTGGCGCACGCGCTGGTGCGCGGGCGCGGGGGATTCGAGCCGCGTCTCGTGCTCGCCGGCGCCCTGGCCACGCTGGCGCTGGTATGGCTGCTGCCGCGCGCGGCCTATGTCGTCGATGCCGCGCTGGCTCCCTGGCTCTTCTTCCAGTTCACGGTATTCGGCTGCGCCTTCGCCGCCCTCGTCGGCGCCGCCGCCATGTCGCGCTCGGCGCTGGTGCGCACGCTGCTGGCGAACCGGCCAATGGTCTTTCTCGGCACCATCAGCTACAGCCTCTACCTGTGGCACTACCCGGTGCTCGACGGCCTGTCGCGCTACGCGGGAGCGCGCGGGGAAAGTACCGCGAGCTGGAAATGGGCGGCGCTGGCGGTCATCGCGAGCGTGGCGGTCTCTGCGACGTCCTACGCGCTGACCGAGCGCCCCTTCCTGCGACACCGGCTCGAAAAGACGCCGCCCAGGGCCATGCGCGCAGCGCCCTGACACCTGCGGCGGATCAGGCGGCGGGAAACTCCGCCAGCCAGTCGCGCGGGCGCAGGTAGTCGGCCAGGCGCGCCTCGGGGCTGCCCGGTTCGGGCGCATAGCCGTATTCGAAGCGCACCTGCGGCGGCAGGCTCATCAGGATCGATTCGGTGCGCCCGCCCGACTGCAGGCCGAACAGGGTGCCGCGATCCCAGACCAGGTTGAACTCGACGTAGCGCCCGCGCCGGTACAGCTGGAAGTCGCGTTCGCGTGCGTTGTAGGGCATGTCGCGGCGACGCGCGACGATCGGCAGATAGGCGTCGAGAAAGGCCTCGCCGACGGCCCGCGCATAGGCGAAGCTGCGCTCGAACCCCCACGCGCTGAGGTCGTCGAAGAACAGCCCTCCCACGCCGCGCGCCTCGTTGCGGTGCCTGAGGAAGAAATAGCGGTCGCACCAGGCCTTGTGCTCGGCATAGACGCCCTCACCGAAAGGCGCACAGGTGCGTCGTGCCACCTCGTGCCAGTGGCGGATGTCGGCATCCACGGGATAGTACGGGGTGAGGTCGAAGCCGCCTCCGAACCACCAGGCCGGAGCCGAACCCGGTGGACGCGCCTCGAAGTAGCGCACGTTCATGTGGGTAGTGGGCACATACGGGTTTTTCGGATGCAGCACCATCGAGACGCCGCAGGCGCGCCAGGGCGCGCCCGCCAGTTCGGGCCGGTGCGCGCTGGCCGAGGCCGGCAGCGCCGCGCCGTGCACCTCGGAGAAGTTCACGCCGCCCTGCTCGAACACCGCACCATGCTTGATCACGCGCGAGCGACCGCCGCCGCCGTCTTCACGCTGCCAGGTGTCTTCGGTGAACGCGGCACCGCCATCGGCGGCCTCCAGCGCCGCGCAAAGGCGATCCTGCAGCGCAGACAGCCAGGCGAGGACCGCCGCCGCATCGGGCGGCGCGTCGGGTGCCGCGGCAGGCGTGCTCATGCGCCCTGCTTCTCCTGCTGGCGCAGCATGCCCAGCAGGCCGCCCTGAAGCGCGTACACGTCGAAACCCAGGCGGGTGAGGATGAAGGCCGCTGCCGCACTGCGCTCGCCGGTGTTGCAGTAGACAATGAGTTTGTCGTCGCGACCGAAGCGGTCGACCGCATCTTCGCGCAGCCGGTACAGCGGCAGGTTGATCGCATCGCGGATGGCGCGCTGCTCGAACTCGGCCGGCAGGCGCACATCGATCACGGTGGCGCCGGTGCGCGCCAGCAGCGACGCCTGCGCGGGGTTGATCCACTCCACCACGGGCGGCTTGAGCACATCCTCGAAGGTGCGACGCGACAGCCGCATCAGTCGGCCGTCCTGCATCATCTTCACGGTGGCGTTGCGGGTGGTGTTGGCCAGCAGGGCGTCTTCGCCGAAGCAGTCGCCGCGCACCAGGTAGGCCACCACCGATTCGCTGTCATCCAGGTGCTTGAGCACCGAGGCGGCACCGTCCTTGATGACATAGAAATAGTCGCCCGGATCGCCTTCGCGGACGATCATGTCGCCGGCGCGCACCGCGACCTCCTCGAACCCCTGGAACATGCGCTCGATGTTGCCGGTCGGCATCTTGCGGAAGGCGCGGCTCTGCAGCAGGCGGAAGACCCAGCGATTGGCGTCGGCACCGCCGCCGGTGTCGCTCGCGCCGCGGGCGATCTGATCCCAGGCGATGACCTTCTCGAGATAGCGCCGGTCGAAGCGCGCGATGCGCGCCGAGGGCGAACTCACCGTGGCGGTGAAGCGCCTGGGCTGGGAGTCGCCGAGCGAGTAGCGCCCCTGCAGCGCATGCGCCTCGAACTGGCGCGTCTTGCCGTCCGGATACTCCGCGCTTACCGCGCCGTCGAGCAGGTACAGGGTGTCCTCATCCATATCGCCGGCGCGGAACAGCACCTCGCCGCGCGCGTAATCGGAGAACGCGGCCTCCCCGGCCAGCTGCTCGCGCGTTTCAGGGCGCAGCGTATCGAGCGGATAGAGCCGCGCGAGCGCATCGGTGATCGTGGTGTCCATCTGCAGGCCTTCCCCGGTATCCGGCCAAGAGTGTAGCGAGCCGGACGCCGCGGGAAAACGCGTCGCGCTGGCGGACCTCGCAAAACGCGAAAGCGGCCCGAAGGCCGCTTCCGATGACACCCTGCGTCGCGCGGCCGTGCGGCCGCCGCCTTATTCGATGTCGAGGAAGGAGCGCAGCTGCTCGGAGCGGCTGGGATGGCGCAGCTTGCGCAGCGCCTTGGCTTCTATCTGGCGGATCCGCTCGCGGGTCACGTCAAACTGCTTGCCGACTTCCTCGAGGGTGTGGTCGGTATTCATGTCGATGCCGAAGCGCATGCGCAACACCTTGGCCTCGCGCGGGGTGAGGCCGGCGAGCACGTCGCGCACCGTTTCCGACAGGCCGGTCACGGTGGCCTGTTCGACCGGGGACTCGACGTTGGTGTCCTCGATGAAATCGCCCAGGTGGGAATCCTCGTCGTCGCCGATCGGGGTTTCCATCGAGATCGGCTCCTTGGCGATCTTCATCACCTTGCGGATCTTGTCCTCGGGCATCTCCATTTCCTTGGCCAGCTCCTCGGGCGTCGGCTCGCGGCCGTACTGCTGGAGCATCTGGCGGGAAATGCGGTTGAGCTTGTTGATCGTCTCGATCATGTGCACCGGGATGCGGATGGTGCGCGCCTGGTCGGCGATCGAGCGGGTGATGGCCTGGCGGATCCACCACGTCGCATACGTGGAGAACTTGTAGCCGCGGCGGTATTCGAACTTGTCGACCGCCTTCATCAGGCCGATGTTGCCTTCCTGGATGAGGTCGAGGAACTGCAGGCCGCGGTTGGTGTACTTCTTGGCAATGGAGATGACCAGGCGCAGGTTGGCCTCGACCATTTCCTTCTTGGCCTTGCGCGCCTTGGCTTCGCCGTAGGCCATCGCGCGGTTGATGTCCTTGATGTCGGGCAGCGAGAGGAACAGCGCAACCTCGATCGCGGAGAGTTTCTCCTGTTCGAGCACGATGTCGTCGCGGTGTTCGCGCAGGCCCGAGGACCATTTCTGCTTGCGGCGGATCATGTCGTCCGCCCAGCCCGTGTTGGTCTCGTTGCCCGGGAAGGCGCGCAGGAAGTCGCGGCGCGGCATCTTGGCCAGGCGCGTGCAGATGTCCATCACCACGCGCTCGTGGGTGCGGATGGCGTTGACCACTTCGCGCAGCTTGCGAACCAGGCCGTCGATCTGGATGGCCGGCAGCTTCAGGCGAAGGAATTCGGCGGCCATTTCCTCGCGCAGGGCAATCACCTTGCGATCGGCAGGACCGGACTTGTCGTAGGCGCGGCGGAATTTCTCGTAGCCGACCTTGAGCGCCTCCATGCGGCGCGCGACCTCGGCCGGATCGGGGCCGGTCTCCGGTGCGCTCTCTTCTTCCTCGGTGGCGGCCTCTTCTTCCTCATCCTCTTCCACCTCGGCGTCCGCGCTTTCCTCGACCACAGGGGCAGCGGGGGCAGCTTCGGGCTCTTCCTGATCGGCAAAGCCCTGGACCACCTCGGACAGACGCTTCTTGCCTTCGACGTGGAGGTCGTACTCTTCCAGCAGCAGCTGGATCGACCACGGGAAGCTGGCAAGCGCCGCCTGGACCTGGCCCAGGCCCTCTTCGATGCGCTTGGCGATGGCGATCTCGCCTTCGCGGGTGAGCAGCTCCACCGTACCCATCTCGCGCATGTACATGCGCACCGGGTCAGTGGTGCGGCCGGCCTCGGAGTCGAGCGCCGAGAGCGCCGCGACCGCCTCTTCCGCCGCGGTATCGTCATCGTTCGAGCCGGCCGGGGCCGCATCGGAAAGCAGCAGCGACTCGGCATCCGGTGCAACCTCGTGCACCTCGATGCCCATGTCGTTGATCATGCCGATGATGTCTTCGATCTGCTCCGGGTCGACGATGTCGTCGGGGAGATGGTCGTTGACCTCGGCATACGTCAGGTATCCCTGCTCACGCCCCTTGGCGATGAGACGCTTGATCTCCGACTGCGGGTCTTGATTGTCGATCAACATGGGCAACCTGAAAGGGGTTTGTCAAGAGGAAAGAACGCGCCAGTATAGCAATTTGGGCCACTTTCGGCCACGAACTACCTGAACCGCTCCGCACATGGGCGCGCAATTGCCCTGTAAAAAAACGTCATGTTTCGCGCGTCGGGCTGCCGCAGGGCGGGGAAAATCACGCCTGCAGCCAGAACGTGACCGGGCCGTCGTTGACCAGGCTGACCACCATATGCGCCCCGAACTCCCCGGTTTCAACCCTGCCATGGCGCATCCGGCATTCGGCCACCAGGCGCTCGAAGCCGCGCTGCCCTTCTTCGGGCGAGGCCGCGCTGGTGAAACTGGGACGCATGCCCTTGCGGGTATCGGCCGCCAGGGTGAACTGGCTGACCAGCAGCAGCCCGCCTCCGATATCGGCCAGGGAGCGGTTCATGCGCCCGGCTTCGTCGGCGAAGACCCGATACCCGAGCAGGCGCTCGCACATCCGCACCACCTGCGCTTCGCCGTCACCCGGCTGGATCGCCACCAGCGCCAGCAACCCGGGGCCGATGTCGCCGACGATGCGTCCATCGACGCGGACGCTGGCCTGGGTGACGCGCTGGATGAGGGCGATCATGGAATGGCGCCGAAAGCCGGAAAAGGAGAATCGGGAATGGTAGGCGCAAAGCAGGACCGGTGGTCATCGGCGATGCTCTACCATTTCCCGATGCCGCAGCTCCACTCCGGCTTTTGACCATTTCCCACTCTCCAAACTCCACTCCCCGCGCCTGCCAGAGATGCCTGCCCACCTGCTCCACGCCGCCCTGTGGCTCATCGGCTGCCTGCCCTACCGCGCCCTGCATGCGCTGGGCGGCGGCATCGGCACCCTGGTACGCGGCCTGGGGTTGCGCGAGGCGCGGGTGGCGTGGCGCAGCATCGCCCTGTGCTTCCCCGCACTGGGCGAGCAGGCGCGCCGCACGCTGTGGCGTACCAACATGGCCGAAACGGGCCGCACCCTGCTGGAAACCGCACGTTTCTGGACGCGCCCCGCGGCGCAAAACCTGCGCCTGGTGCGCGAGGTGGAGGGCCAGGAACTGCTGGCTGCAGCGCGCGCCGCCGGACGAGGCGTCATCATCGCCGCGCCGCATCTGGGCAACTGGGAGCTGCTCAACCAGTGGCTGGCGGCACAGTCGGAGCTGGCCATCCTCTATCGCCCGCCGCGCCAGCCCTGGGGCGATGCGCTGATCCGGCGCCTGCGCGCGCAGCCGGGCGTCACGCAGGTGCGTGCCGAAGCGTCCGGGGTGCGAACCTTGTTCAAGCATCTGAAGGATGGCGGCATGGTGGGCATCCTTCCCGACCAGCAACCCAAGCGCGGTGACGGCGAGTTCGCGCCGTTCTTCGGCGTCCAGGCGCTCACGATGAGCCTCTTGCCGCGCCTGGCGCACAAGACCGGCGCAACGGTGCTTATGGCGTTTGCCGAACGCCTGCCGGATGCCGAAGGGTTCCGCATCCAGCTGCGCGCCGCGCCCGAGGCCATCGGCGACGCGGATACGGCGCGCGCCGCCGCCGCGCTCAATGCCGCGATCGAGGCCTGCATCGCGCTCGCGCCGGCGCAGTACCAGTGGAGCTACAAGCGTTTCACCATCCGCCCCGAGGGCACCGCGCCGATCCGCTATGACTGACGCCCCTGACGCCCGCATCGCTGCGCCTTCACCCGCGACCGGGTGGCAGTTCGAGTACCTCGATCCGCGCGCGCGCTGGGGCATGCGGCTGCGCGCGCTCGTCGTCGCGCTGTTCGCGCTCGGCGTGCTCTGGATCCTGGTGGTCGTGCTGTTCGGCGTGGCGTTGGACATGGCCTGGCCGGCGGCGGTGGCCGGTGCCGGCGTGCCGGCGACGCTGCTGGTCGCGCCGATTCTTGCGTTCTTCCACGCCAGCGCGCGCTGGCGCCGCACCCGCTATGCGCTGACGCCGCAGGGCCTGCGCATCCAGCGCGGGGTATGGTGGCGCAGCGACACCGTGGTGCCGCGCTCGCGCGTGCAGCACACCGATCTGCACCGCGGCCCGCTGGATCGTGCGCTCGGCCTGGCCGGGCTGCGCGTCTACACCGCCGGCAGCGAACTGGGACGGGTGGCGCTGAACGGCCTGGCGGTCGAGCGCGCCGAAGCGCTTCGCGATGCGCTGATCCGGGTGGATGACGATGCCATCAGAGCCGGCGCAGCCACCGCCCGATGCCGCTGCCGCACGCGATTCACAGCGCCTTGGCGCAGGCACACAGCGTCGCCTGCATCCGCTTTCCTGGCTGTTCGTGCTGCTGATCCAGCTCAGGGGATTCGCGCTGCCGCTGATCGTGCTGGTGGTGTTCGGACGCAACGAGGACGCCTGGCAGTGGTGGGGCCTGGTGGCGGTGGCGGTGATGACGCTGGTGGCGGTGGCGCAGTACTTCACCTACCGCTTCCGCATCGACGCCGACGAACTGGTCATCCGCTCCGGCCTGTTCCAGCGCAACGAACGGCACGTACCCTTCGCGCGCATCCAGTCGGTGGCCTTGCATCGCACCCTGCTGCACCGGTTTGCCGGCGTGGCCGAGGTGCGGCTGGAATCGGCGGTGGGCGGCAGCGAGCCGGAAGCGCACATGCGCGTGCTGTCGATGGCCGATGCCACCGCATTGGAGCGGCTGGTGGAACACCATCGCGATGCGGCGCGCGCCTCCACGTCCGCGCCTGCGGACGCCGCGACGCCGGCGCCGCGCGCCGAATCCGCATCACGCCTCCTGCTGAGCCTCACGCCGATCGAGCTGGTGAAGCTCGGTCTCGCCTCCAACCGTGGCACCGTGCTGCTGGCGGCCGGCGTCGGCGTCCTGGCCCAATGGGGTGGCGAGCGCCTGTGGGAACGCTTTGGCGCGTGGCCGGCCGAGGCGGTCGGGTGGTTCACCTCGCACACCCTGCTCCTGGGCGGCTGGATCGCGCTGGCGCTTGCGGCACTGGTCGCAGCGAGCGTGGTCGGCAAGCTGCTGGCGATTGCCCTGGCACTGCTGCGCGACTTCGGCTTCACCCTGGAGCAGGCCGGGCCACGCCTTTCGGTGGATCGCGGCCTGCTGACGCGAATGCGCGCAAGCGCACCGCTGCGCCGCATCCAGCACTGGACCCTGCGGCAAGGCGTGGTGCTGCGTCTGTTCGGACGCCGCAGCCTGCACGTGGAAACCGCCGCGCTGCGCGTGGGCAACGAGGAGCAGAGTCTTTCCGATCTCGTTCCCATCGCGCCGCCCGACACGCTCGATGCACTGCTGCACGGTTGGCTGCCCGACTGGCCCGGCACGTTCGCGTTCCGCCCATTGCACCCGCGTGCGTGGCGGCGGCTTTCGCTGCCGCCGTGCGTGATGACGCTGGCGGCCTGCGCCGGGCTGACGGGTTTCTTCGGCAAGGTCGGACTGTTGCCGCTGGCGCTGATTCCATTCTGGATCGGGCTGGCGCGCAGGCAGGCCGCAATGGCCGGCTATGCCGTCACCGACGGCTACGTGGCCTGGCGCAGCGGCTGGCTGGACCGGCGCGTCTCGTTCGCGCGGATCGAGAAATTGCAGGGCCTGCGCTGGGTGCAGTCGCCGTTCGACCGGCGGCACGGCATGGCGGGCGTTCGGGTGGATACCGCCGGAGCCCATCCGATGGGGCATCGGCTGCACATTCTCCATCTGCCCGAGGCCGAGGCACGGGCGCTGTTCCGGCGCTTGTCTACACGGCTGGCGAGAACGCCGTGGCAGTGGTGAGGCGAAAAGCCGCTTTACCGCGCGCCGGGCTTTGCCGAAGGAATACCTGACGGCCCGCCACATTCGCAGAACTCCACCGTGGTTCCGATGACCTGCGGCTTGAGATGCGCCGGTGTCCGAACGCCACCATCCCGTACCTCGAATCGCTGCGCTTGGAAGTTGAGTCTGCCCCTTGCCCATCCGCCAAAGCCTCCCCGGCCACTGGGCCAAGGAACACATCGCGGACGCATTCGATCGCTTGTCTCCGGGAGCTACGACACTCCCGGAGCGCCACGCTGGCGCTCCTTCGCTGATCATAAGTACAAGCCGCAAGGTTTGTCAGCGGGGCCGGTTCGCGTCGCGGGAATCGCGGCCATGCGGTGCCGGTGGGTTTGACGCTCGCCATCGCCGCGCCTAAGCTTCCGCCTTGTTCAACAATGTTAAACGGGTGGCGCATGGAAGTGGTACTGCGCAAATACGGCAATAGTACGGTGGTGGTGCTGCCGCCAGCGGTGCTGAAGGATCTGGGCCTGAAGGCGGGGCAGGCGATGACGCTGGGCACCACGCCTGCGGGAGGCGTGGTGCTCGAACGAAAGCAGCCCCGCTACACGCTGGAGGACCTGATCGCTCAATGCGACCGCAAAGCACCGCCGCCCGCCGATCTGGCGGCGTGGGACACTGCCGCACCCGTGGGCGGCGAGGTCTGGTGATGGGGGTGTTCGAGCGCGGCGATGTGGTGAGCGTGCCGCTCGATCCCACGTTGGGACACGAACAGCGCGGCACGCGCCCGGCACTGGTGCTCACCTCGCGCCAGTTCAATCGTCTAGGCGATACCCTGGTGGCACCCATCACCCAGGGTGGCGACCACGCGCGTTTCGCGGGGTTCGCGGTGAGCCTTTCCGGCACGGGATGCAGGACGCAGGGCGTGGCTCTGCTGAACAAACTGCGGATGCTGGATCTTGCGGCACGCAAGGCACGGCGCATCGAGCGCGTCCCGGCAGCGGTGGTCGAGGATGCCTTGCTGCGTCTGGCGGCGATGCTCCAATTGCTTTGATGCCGCGCACGTCACCTGTCTGGATCAGACCCCTTGAGTCGCCGCGTCACTCCCGCCAGAACGAGGGCGCGAACAGCACCAGCACGGTGAAGACCTCCAGCCGCCCGAGGATCATGGCGAAGGAGCAGATCCACAGCGCCGCCGGCGGCAGCGTGGAAAAGCCGGAGGACACCTCGCCAAGGCCGGGTCCCAGGTTGTTGATCGAGGCCGCCGCCGCGGTGAACGCGGTGACCACGTCGAGCCCCACCGCGGCGAGCGCCAGCGTCACCATGACGAAGCACAGCACGTACAGCGTGCAGAATCCGCCCACCGACAGCACGATGCTCTCCGACACCCGCCGCCCGCCCATCTTCACGATGAACTGGCCCTTGGGATGTACCAGCTGCTTGATTTCGCGCAGCCCCTGGCGGATCGCCATCGTCACCCGCGCGACCTTCATGCCGCCCGAGGTCGAGCTGCTGGAGCCACCGACGAACGCCACCATGACCAGCAGCAGCGGCGCGAATGACGGCCACAGGCTGAAGTTGTCCTTGGTGAATCCGGTCGTGGTGATGTTGGATACCGACTGGAAGATCGCGTGGCGGAACGCCTCGCCCAGGGTGGGATACGCGCCCCCGAGCCAAAGGGCCAGCGTCACCGCCAGCGCCACCAGGGCGACGAGCAGCAGGAAGAAGCGCAGCTCCGTATCACCGTGATAAGGCGCCATGCTGGCCCGGCGCCAGGCCATGTAGTGCAGCCCGAAATTGATGCCGCCCACCAGCATGAAGCAGGTGGCCACGACCTCCACCATCGGATTGTTCCAGTAGCCGAAGCCCGCGTCGTGGGTGGAAAAACCCGCCGTGGCGACGGTCGACAAGGCATGGCAGATGGCATCGAACAGGCTCATGCCGGCAGCCCAGTACCCCAGCGCACACAGCAGGTTCAGGCCCAGGTAGACCTTCCACAGCGCCTTGGCGGTTTCGGCGATGCGCGGCGTGAGCTTGGTGTCCTTGGTCGGGCCGGTCACCTCGGCGCGGAACAGCTGCATGCCGCCGACACGCAGCATCGGCAGGATCGCCACCGCCAGCAGCACCAGGCCCAGGCCGCCGTAGAAATTCAGCGACTGGCGATACAGCAGCATGCTGCGCGGCAGCCCGTCCAGCCCGGTGAGCACGCTGGCGCCGGTGGTGGTCAGCCCCGACACGGCCTCGAAAACGGCCCAGGTGAAAGGAATCCCGGGCAGCCCGAGGGCAAACGGCAGCGTCGCCACCAGGCTGGCCAGCAGCCAGGCGCCGGAAGCAATCAGGAATCCGTCGCGCAGGCGCAGGTCGTAGTGCACCCTGCGCACCGGCCACCACAGCGCCGCTCCCAGCGTGGCGGCCACCAGCATGCATTCGCCGAAGATCACCACGGTGTCCTCGCCCAGCACCAGGGCGAGCAGCAGGGCCGGCAGGGGGAACAGCGACGTCAGCGCAAGCAGCGCGCCCAAGGCCTTCTGGATCGACAGGTAGCGACGCGGCAGCATGGCATCAGAGCCAGGTGGCACCGGCGCGGAACATCGCCTCGACGTGGGGCAGGTCGCGCTTGTCCAGGAGGAACACGATGAGGTGATCGTTGGGTTCGACGATCACCTCACGATGGGCGATCAGCAGCTTCTCGCCGCGGATCAGGCCGACCACGTTCGCCGATTCTGGCAGCGAAAGCTCGCCCAGCGTGCGCCCTATCACGCGCGAGGTGCGCGCATCGCCCAGCGCGACCGCCTCGATCGCCTCGGCCAGGCCGCGCCGCAGGCTGTGGACCCGCACCATGGTGCCGGCCCGCACGTGCGTAAGCAGCGCGCCAAGGGTGACCTGCTGCGGACTCACCGCGATATCGATGCTGCTGTCGCCCTCCACCAGTTCGGCATAGGCCGGACGGTTGATCAGCGCGATCACGCGCGGGCAGCCCATGCGCTTGGCCAGCATGGCCGAAAGGATGTTGGCCTCGTCGTCGTTGGTCAGCGCGCAGTAGACGTCGGTCTGGTCGATGTTCTCCTCGCGCAGCAGGTCCTCGTCGGTGCAGTCGCCCACCAGCACGATGGTGTTCTGCAGATCCTCGGCGATGCTCTTGGCGCGATCCCTGGAACGCTCCAGCAGCTTCACGCCGAACTGCTCCTCCAGCGCACCGGCCAGCGAGACGCCGATGTTTCCGCCACCGGCAATGAACACGCGCCGCACCGGCTTGGCGCGGGGGCGCAGTGTGTCCATGATGACGCGGATGTCGCCGCGGTCGGCCAGAAAGAATACCTCGTCATCGGCGGCAATCTGGGTTGCAGGCTCCGGGATGATCGGCCGCCCGCCGCGGAAGATGGCCGCCACGCGCAGGTCCACGCCGCCCGGCAGCCGTTCCCGCAGCTGCTTGATGGGCTCGCCCACCAGCAGCCCTCCGGCGCGCGCGCGCACCGCGACCATCTGCACCTGACCCTGCGCGAAGTCGAGCACCTGCAGCGCGCCGGGGCGCTCGACCAGGCCCTGCACGTGCCGGCACACCAGCGCCTCGGGGCTGATCGCCACGTCCACCGCGTTGCCGCCGCGTCGCAGCAGTTCGGGATGCTGCAGGTATTCGCTCTTGCGCAGGCGCGCGATCTTGGTCGGCGTCCTGAAAAGCGCATCGGCCACCTGGCAGGCGATCAAATTGACCTCGTCGCTGGACGTGACCGCGATCACCAGGTCGGCATCGCCCGCACCGGCCATGTCGAGCACGCTGGGCAGCGAGGCGTGGCCTGCCACGGTGCGGATGTCGAGCCGCTCCGACAGCTCGCGCAGCCGCTGCGGCTGGTTGTCCACCACGGTGATGTCGCTGTTCTCCGAAGCCAGCGCCGCCGCCGCCGAACTGCCCACCTGACCGGCGCCGAGGATGAGGATCTTCATGGCTGCCCGGAAGGGGGAAAGGCGCCCCCGAGGCGGCTGAAGCGGACGGCGATGAGGGAACCGGCGCGGCGCATCACCGGCCGGCGGCGCGCCGGCATTTCAAACGCAAGCCGAAGCGCTTCGAGCCTTGACCGCGACACGTCCACCGACACCTCTGCGACTCCCGATGCACGATGTCCCATCGCGGTCTACTCCTTGCCGTCCTTGTCGATCCCCAGATCGCGCAGCTTGCGGTAGAGATGGGTGCGCTCCATCCCGGTGATCTGCGCGAGGCGCCCCACGCTGCCGCCGGCATTGTGCAGCTGGCGCAGGAGATATGCCCGCTCGAAGCTGTCGCGCGCCTCGCGCAGGGGCAGGTCGAGGTTGAGCGGATGGCTGGCGTCCGCGTTTCCCGACGGCGCACGCGCGCCCTGCCCGGCCAGCGCCGGCTCCACCTCGTCCAGCGTCACCTCGCCGCTGCCCAGCAGCGCCAGCCGCTGCGCCAGCGCGCGCAGCTCGCGCACGTTGCCCGGCCACGTGTGCTGACGCAGCCGCGCCAGCACCGGCTCGGTCCAGCGGCGCGGCTCCACCCCGTCGCGCGTCGCGAAGAACTCGTCGAAATGCCGCACCAGCGTCCCGACGTCCTCGCCGCGCTCGCGCAGCGCCGGCACCTGGATCGGCAGCACGTTGAGCTGGAAATAAAGCTCGTCGCGCAGCCGGCCGGCGGCGCGCTCGGCTTCCAGATCCTGCGAGCTGGCGGCGATCACCCGCACGTCGAGCGGAACCGGGGCGCGCCCGCCGACGCGCAGGATCTGGCGCCGCTCCAAGGCGCTGGAAAGGCGCATCTGGGTGTCCGGGCCAAGTTCGGCGATGCCGTCCAGATACACGGTTCCGCCCTGCGCCTGCTCCAGCAGGCCGGCCGCCACCTCGCCGCCGGCCTCGCTGCCGAACAGCGCGATCGCCGCCTGCTCGTCCGGAACGGCGCCGGCCGCCACGGTGACGAACGGCCCGCCCCGGCGCGCACTCCTGCCATGCAGCCAGCGCGCCAGCGCCTCCTTGCCGGTGCCCGGCTCGCCGCGAAGGAGGATCGCCGCATCGCGTCCGGCAAGCCGGTCGAGCTGGGCGAGCACGGCGGCGAACGCGGGCGAGCTGCCCATCGGTTCGAACAGCGAGCCGACCTGCTGCTGCAGGCTGCGGTTGGCCTCGCGCAGGCGCTGCGCCTCGAGCGCGCGTTCGAGGGTGATGAGCAGCTTGGCCAGCGCAATCGGCTTCTCGACGAAATCGTAGGCGCCCAGGCGCGTGGCCTCGACCGCCGTTTCCACGGTGCCGTGGCCGGACATCATGATCACCGGCTGCGGCAGTCCCCCGCCCGCGGATACCCATTCGCGCAGCAGCGCGAGACCGTCGGTGCCGGGCATCCAGATATCGAGCAGCACGGCATCGAACGACGCCTCGGAGAGGCGCGCACGCGCTTCGGCCGCATCGCCGGCAAGGGTTACCCGATAGCCTTCATCCCCGAGGATGTCGGCCAGCCCCGAGCGGATGTCGGGCTCATCGTCGATGACCAGGATGCGTGCAGCGGACATGGCGGATATCGGTGGCGCGAAAGCGCACAGTCTGCGGCTCGGCCTGCCGCGCGGCAAGCGCGCGGGCCCGGGGCCGGCGCATCATGCGTCCGGGGTATCGCTCCAGTCTTCGCCGGTGCCGCGCGTGATGACCTCGTCGCCGGGCGCGATTTCGCCGGCGGCGAAGGGCGGCAGATTCGCCAGGCGCGCATAGATCGGCGCGAAGTCCGGGCGGGTGGCTTCGAACAGCTGCTCGAAGCTGTCGATCACGAAGTAGCCGCGCTGGTAGCTGTCGATGCGGTAGCGGGTGCGCATGATGCGGTCGCGGTCGAATCCGATGCGGTTGGGCGCATCGGATTCGACCGCATACCGGCTCTCCCCTGCGCTGCTCAGGATCCCCGATCCGTAGATGCGCAGCCCCTCCTTCCCCCGTATCAGCCCGAATTCCACGGTGTACCAGTACAGCCGCGCCAGCTGCGCCAGCGCATCCCCGCCCAGCCCCACCGCCTTGAGCCCGCCGCGACCGTAGGCGCACATGTAGTCGGCGAAGACCGGATCCATCAGCAGCGGCACGTGGCCGAAGAGATCGTGGAACAGGTCCGGCTCGGCCAGGTAGTCCATCTGCTCGGGCGTTCGGATCCACCAGGTGACGGGGAATTCGCGCGCCGCGAGGTGGCCGAAGAAATCCGTCTCGGGCAGCAGCCCTTCCACCGCGACCAGGCGCCAGCCGGTGGCGCGCTGCAGGTGCAGGTTGAGGTCGGAAAAACGCGGAATGCGCGCATCGTCCATGCGCAATGCCGCCATGGCGCCGAGGAACTGGTCGCAGGCGCGGCCCCGCAGCACGTCGCGCTGGCGCGCGTAGAGCTGGGCCCAGACCGCGTGGTCGGTCGCGCTGTAGCCGTTCCAGGGCTGCTCGACCACGCCGGTGGCATACACCGGCACGAAACCCTTGTCGGTGACCTGATGCTCCAGGCGCTGAGGATTCATGGTGACACTCCGATATCTGTTGCGACGCCCAATGTATCGGGCTTTACGCGCAATCTGCTTGCTTTGTTGCGTGTGTTTCGCTGCAAAATGCATGAACATTGCGCAAATCCAGAAAAACATCGAACGATGAACCATCCATCCCCATCCCTCGACCGCATCGACCTCGCCCTGCTCGCCCTCCTTCAGACCGAAGGCCGGCTGACCAACGCGGAGCTGGCCGAGCGCGTGAACCTGTCGCCTTCGGCCTGCCTGCGGCGGGTGCAGCGGCTCGAGCGCGAAGGCGTGATCGCAGGCTTCGGCGCGCGCCTCGACCCGGTGCGGATCGGCCTGGGCCTGCAGGCGTTCGTGCGGCTGCAGCTCGAACATCGCGACCGCGAGCGGGTGGAGCGCTTCGCCGAGCTGGTGCAATCCTGGGACGAGGTGGTCTCCTGCCACGCGCTGACCGGCGACATGGATTACCTGCTGCACATCGCCGTCGCCGACCTGGACCATTTCTCGCGCTTCCTGCTCGACCGCCTGCTGGCGGCCGGCCTGGTGGCCGACGTGAACTCCAGCCTGGTGCTGCGCGTGGTCAAGGCCGGCCACGCGCTTCCCCTCACGGCGGCGCGCGCATGAGTACGGCGAGCGGGGGCGCGCTGCAGGTGCTGTATCGCGACGAGGTGCTGGCGGTGGTCGACAAGCCGGCCGGGCTGATGGTGCACGACAGCGCGCTGGCCCGCGGGGAGCGCGACTTCGCCGCCGACCGCCTGCGCGAGCAGTTCGCACGCCCCATCCACCTCGTCCACCGCCTCGACCGCGCCACCAGCGGCTGCCTGCTGCTGGCCTTCGACCGCGAGGTGGCGGGCGCGCTGGGCCGGCAGTTCATGTCGCGCGAGGTGGACAAGACCTACCTTGCGGTGTGCCGCGGCTGGCCCGCGGAAACGACCTTCAGCATCGATCATCCGCTCGACGGCGGGCCGGGAAAGCCGGAGAAAAAGCCTGCCGTGACGAGGGTGCAGGTGCTGGCCCGCGGCGAGCTGGAAGAGCCGGCCGCCGGCTTTCCCACCTCGCGCTTCGCGCTCATCGAGTGTCACCCCCAGACCGGGCGCTTTCGCCAGATCCGGCGGCATCTCAAGCACGTCGATCACCATCTGATCGGCGATACCAGCCACGGTGACGGTCGGCGCAACATGGCCTTCCGCATGCGCGGCGTGCACCGGATGCTGCTGCACGCCCGCGCCCTGGCCTTCGTGCATCCGGCCAGCGGCGCGATGCTGCGCGTGGAGGCGCCGCTCGACGCGGCGTTCTCCCGGGCGCTGGCCCTCCTGGGCTGGACGCTGCCCGACGACGCCCGCACCGGGGCGCATTCCGGCACAATGGATGATTCCGGCGCGGGGGGCCATGGCCGAGCAAGGACATCGCAGCGTGAGCACACAGGACACTGACGACGCCATCACGCGCATCACGCGGATCCTGGCCGCGGCCGGCGAGGCGAACCCGCTCGATGTGCTGATGCCGCTGGTGCACCAGGATCTGCGCCGCCTCGCGCGCGCGCAGCGCCGCAAGATGGAGTCCGGCGAAACCCTGTCCACCACGGCGCTGGTGCACGAGGCCTACCTGAAGCTGCGCCGCGCCGACTTCCCCGGCCTGGAGGGTCGCGCGCACTTCTTCGCGCTGGTGGCGCGCGCCATGCGCCAGATCCTGATCGACCACGCGCGCTCGCGCCTGTCCGAAGCCATGCGCATGCGCGAGGTCAAGCGCGATCTGGACGAGCGCCCGCACGAGGACGCGGCCGACCTGGCGCGCCTGCTGGAGATCGATTCGGCGCTGGACGAACTGGAGCGCCACCAGCCGCGCCTGGCGCAGGTGGTGCTGTACCGCTGGTTCGCCGGCTACACCCCGCAGGAAACCGCCGATCTCATGGGCATCCACCTGCGCACCGTGACGCGCGACTGGCACAAGGCGCGCGCCTGGCTGATGCTGGCCCTGGAGCAGCGCGGCGCGACCGATCCCGCCTGAGATGGGCTTCGCCTTCGTCGCCGCCGCAGCCGTATTCAGCGTGCTGGTATCCATGGCGCTCAAATGGATGCCACGGCGCGGCATCGACGTGGCGCAGGCGGTGACCTGGAACTACCTGTGCGCCGCCGGCCTGTGCCTGCTGCTGCTCGATCCGCCGCTCGACGCGCTGCGCGCACCGGCCGCACCCTGGCCGGCACTGTTGCTTCTCGCCCTGGTGTTGCCGAGCCTGTTCCTGGTACTCGCCGCCTCGGTGCGGCGTGCCGGCATCGTTCGCACCGACGCCGCGCAGCGCCTGTCCCTGCTGCTGTCGCTGATCGCCGCCTTCACCCTGCTGGGCGAAAGCGCCGGCGCGCAGAAGCTCGCCGGGCTGGCGCTGGGTCTGATCGCGGTCATGGCGCTCGTGGCGCGGCCCGATCCGCACACCGCGCGCGGCGACGGTGCCTGGCTTCCGCTGCTGACGGTCTGGGTCGGATTCGCACTGGTGGACGTGGCGCTCAAGCTGGTCGCGCGCGCCGGCGTTCCGTTCGCAGCCTCGCTTCTGGCGACCTTCACGCTCGCCTTCGTCGCCATGCTGGCCCTGCAACTGCTGCGCCACGCGCGCGGCCGCGCGCCGCTGCGCGTGAAGAACCTTGCCGCCGGCCTCGCCCTCGGCGCGCTGAACTTCGGCAACATTGTCTGCTACATCCGCGCCCATCAGGCGCTGCCCGAACGTCCCGCCGCAGTGTTTGCCAGCATGAACATCGGCGTGGTGGTGCTCGGCACCCTCGCCGGCGTGCTGGTCTTCGGCGAGCGGACCAGCCGCTGGAACCGCCTCGGCATCGCCCTGGCGATCCTCGCCATTGCCCTGATCGCCTTCGCACCGCGCGGCTGACGCGGCCGCGACGCGCATCTGCGGGCGCACTGCACTCGGCTCACCAGGCGATCGTCTCGCCCGCGGCACGGGCAGCCTGCGGCCCGGTGCGGAGGCGGCGTAGGAGTAGAATGGCGGGAATTAACGCGAATAAGGATCAGTCGCAATGAGCCGGTTGAACGACTCCACCCGCCCGGACTGGGACGCGGTGCTGGTGCGCATCGCCGATTACGTGCGCGACGTCCGGCCCGAATCGGCGCTGGCCTGGACCACGGCGCGGCACATCCTGATCGATTCGCTCGGCTGCGCCTTCGAGGCGCTCGACTACCCGGCCTGCACCAAGCTGCTGGGGCCGCTCGTGCCGGGCGCGACGCTGGCCAACGGCGCACGGGTGCCGGGCACGGCGCACCAGCTCGATCCGGTGAAGGCAGCCTTCGACATCGGCGCGACGATCCGCTGGCTGGACTACAACGACACCTGGCTCGCGGCCGAGTGGGGGCACCCTTCCGACAACCTCGGCGCGATCCTGGCGCTGGCCGACTGGCGCAGCCGCAGCGGCGATCCGGTGACGATGCGCGAGGTGCTCGAGTGCGTGATCAAGGCGCATGAAGTGCAGGGCGTGATGGCGCTGGAAAACTCCTTCAACCAGGTCGGCCTCGACCACGTGGCGCTGGTGAAGCTGGCCTCCACCGCTGTGGCATGCTGGCTGCTCGGGCTGGAGCGGGAGCAGTCGCTGGCGGCGCTGTCGCAGGTCTTCGTGGACGGGCAGAGCCTGCGCACCTACCGGCACGCGCCCAATACCGGCTCGCGCAAGAGCTGGGCGGCGGGCGATGCCACCAGCCGTGCGGTGCGCCTGGCGCTGATCGCGCAGACCGGAGAAATGGGCTATCCGGGCGCGCTCACCGCGCCGGCCTGGGGGTTTTACGACGTGTCCTTCCAGGGCCGCGCATTCCGCTTCGAGCGCGACTTTTCCAGCTACGTGGCGGAGAACGTGCTGTTCAAGATCAGCTATCCGGCCGAGTTCCACGCCCAGAGCGCGGTGGAGGCGGCGATGATCCTGCACCAGGAGCTGATGGCGACCGGCCGCCGCGTCGAGGACATCGACAAGATCGTGATCCGGACCCAGGCCGCCTGCGTGCGCATCATCGACAAGCAGGGCCCGCTCGACAATCCCGCCGACCGCGACCACTGCATCCAGTACATGGTGGCGGTGCCGCTGATCTTCGGGCGGCTGACCGCGGCGGACTACGAGGATGCTGTCGCCGCCGATCCGCGCATCGACGCGCTGCGCGCGAAGATCCACTGCGTGGAAGACCCGCAGTTCACCGCCGACTACCACGATCCGGAGAAGCGCTCGATCGCCAACGGACTGTCCGTGAGCTTCACCGACGGCACGGTGATGGACGAGGTGCTGGTCGAATACCCGATCGGCCATCGCCGCCGCCGCGCCGAGGGCATTCCCCTGCTGGAAGCCAAGTTCCGACGCAACCTGGCGCGACGCTTTTCGCCGGCGCGACAGGCGCAGATCCTGGCGGTGACGCTGGATCAGGCGGCGCTGGAGAAGATGCCGGTGCGCGAGTTCATGGATCTACTCGTGCCAGGCTGATCGCGGCAGCACCGATCGCGCTGCCGCTCTAGATCGCCCGGCTCGCGCGCCTCGCCAGAAGCTCCTCCGGCACCGCGAAACGCTCGGACGTGGCTTCGGCCCAGAAGCGCTGGAACACCGCGTGCCCGGGCGTGCCGGTCAGAAGCTCGCCCGGCGCGAGCCAGGCGTGCAGCGCGGCGAGCGAGCGCACCTCGTTGCCCGAAACCCGGCGTATCACGTGTTCGGGCCCGAGCTGATCCGGATGCGTGAGGCCCGCAGCGGCCAGCAGATCGCGCAGCGCACGCAGCGTGCCCTCGTGGAAGCGCGCCACCCGCTCGCTCTTGTCGGCCACGTCAAGCGACTTCTGCCGCTTCGGATCCTGGGTTGCGATGCCGGTCGGGCACTGCCCGGTGTGGCATTTGAGGGCCTGGATGCAGCCCAGCGAAAACATGAAGGCGCGCCCGGCGTTGCCCCAGTCGGCGCCCAGCGCCAGCACGCAGGCCAGATCGAACCCGGTGGTGATCTTGCCGGCCGCACCGATGCGGATCCGGTCGCGCAGGTCGAGGCCGACCAGCGTGTTGTGCACCAGCATGAGCCCCTCGCGCATCGGCACGCCGACGTGGTCGATGAACTCCAGCGGTGCCGCGCCCGTGCCGCCTTCGCCGCCGTCCACCACGATGAAATCTGGCAGGATGCCGGTGGCGTGCATCGCCTTGGCGATGTCAAACCATTCCCACGGATGGCCGATCGCGAGCTTGAAGCCGACCGGCTTGCCGCCGCTGGCCTCGCGCAGGGTCTGCACGAACTGCAGCAGCCCCGTCGGCCCCTCGAAGGCGCTGTGGCGCGCCGGCGAAATGCAGTCCTCGCCCAGCGGCACGCCGCGCGCCTCGGCGATCTCGGCTGAAACCTTCGGCGCAGGCAGGATGCCGCCCTGCCCGGGCTTGGCGCCCTGGCTGAGCTTGATCTCGATCATCTTCACCTGCGGGTCGCACGCGTTGGCGCGGAAGCGCTCCAGGTCGAAGCGGCCCTGCGCATCGCGGCAGCCGAAGTAGCCCGAGCCGATTTCCCAGACGAGATCCCCGCCGTTCTGGCGATGCCAGCGCGAAATCGAGCCCTCGCCCGTGTCGTGATAGAACTTCCCGCGCCTGGCGCCGGCGTTGAGCGCAAGAATGGCGTGGGCCGAGAGCGCGCCGAAGCTCATCGCGGAAATATTGAACACGCTGGCCGAATACGGCTGCGTACACTGCGGCCCGCCGATGCTGACGCGAAAATCGTGCGAGGCGATCTCGACCGGCTCCAGCGAGTGGTTCATCCACTCGTAGCCGGGCCGGTAGAGCCGGTGCTGGGTACCGAAGGGACGGGTCTCGAGCACGCCCTTGGCGCGCTGGTAGACGATCGAACGCTGCACCCGCGAGAACGGCACCTCATCGTCGTCATTCTCGATCAGGTACTGCCGGATCTCCGGACGGAACGACTCCACCAGGAAGCGCACGTAGGAGATCACCGGATAGTTGCGGCGCAGGGTGCTGCGGCGCTGCAGCAGATCCACGGTGCCCGTCAGGGTCAGCGCGCCGAAGATGCCCAGCGGCCAGTACCAGCCCGCGCCACCGCCACGCCAGAGCATCAGCGCGCAAAGCACGCTGCCGACCAGGCAGCACCAGAACACCAGATAGCGCGAGGCGAACATGCGCAGGGTCTCCCAAAGCCAAGGTCCGCAGCATAGCGATGCGGCATCGCGCCCGCCTGCGCGGCGGCCGCGTCGCGGTACGCGGATCCGGGCCACCGGTCTTGCGCACGACGCGGCCGGGTGTATCGCGCCGGCGGGATCCGCAACATGGGGCTGCAGAATGATTCGATGATTGATGTATCATTGAACAATGAACGAAGCCGACGCCGTTTCCGCCCTGAGCGCCCTGGCCCATGCCCAGCGGCTGCGCGTGTTCCGCACCCTGGTCGTGGCCGGCCCGGAAGGGCTCATCCCCAGCGCGCTGTCCGACCGGCTCGACGTGGCCCGCAACACCTTGTCTTTCCACCTCAAGGGGCTGGCCCACGCCGGTCTGGTCACGATCGAACCGCAGGGCCGCAACCTGATCTACCGCGCGAACTTCGCGCAGATGAACACGCTGCTCGGCTACCTGACCGAGCATTGTTGCCAGGGCGGCACCTGCGAAGCCAACGACACCCTTGCACCGGCCTGTGCGTGCCCATGAGCGTCGCCTCCGAACCCGTCACTCGCACCTCTTCGGCTTCCGCCATGAGCGTGTTCGAGCGTTATCTGACCGCGTGGGTGCTGCTTTGCATCGTCGCCGGCATCGCGCTGGGCCATTTCGCACCGGGCGTGTTCCAGGCCATCGGCCGCATGCAGGTCGCGCAGGTCAACCTGCCGGTGGGCCTGCTGATCTGGGTCATGGTGATCCCGATGCTGCTCAAGGTGGATTTCGGCGCGCTCGGCCAGGTGCGCCGGCACTGGCGCGGCATGAGCGTCACGCTGTTCGTCAACTGGGCGGTCAAGCCATTCTCGATGGCGCTGCTGGCGTGGCTCTTCGTTCGCCAGGTCTTCGCCCAGTGGCTGCCCGCCGAACAGCTCGACGGCTATGTGGCCGGCCTGATCCTGCTGGCTGCCGCACCCTGCACCGCGATGGTGTTCGTCTGGAGCCGGCTGACCGACGGCGATCCCATGTTCACCCTGTCGCAGGTGGCGTTGAACGACACGATCATGGTATTTGCGTTTGCGCCCATCGTCGGGCTGCTGCTGGGCCTGTCGGCGATCACGGTGCCGTGGGACACCCTGCTGCTTTCGGTCGTGCTCTACATCGTCATTCCGGTCATTCTCGCGCAGGTGTGGCGCCGCGCCCTGCTGCGGCAAGGCCAGGCCGCGCTCGATGCCACGCTGGCACGCCTCGGTCCGCTCTCCATCGCGGCACTGCTGCTGACGCTCGTGCTGCTGTTTGCTTTCCAGGGCGAGGCGATCATGCGCCAGCCGCTGGTGATCGCCCTGCTGGCGGTGCCGATCCTGATCCAGGTGCTCTTCACCTCGAGCCTGGCCTACTGGCTCAATCGCAAGGTCGGCGAAAAGCACGGCATCGCCGGCCCTTCGGCCCTGATCGGTGCCAGCAACTTCTTCGAACTGGCCGTGGCCGCGGCCATCAGCCTGTTCGGCCTCCAGTCCAGCGCGGCGCTGGCCACCGTGGTCGGCGTGCTGATCGAAGTGCCGGTGATGCTGCTGGTCGTGCGCGTGGTCAACCGCTCGCGCGACTGGTACGAGCGCCCGGCCCGCGACGCAGTGAGCCGTGCATGAGCCTCGCCGAGCAGCTCAATCTCTCGTGCGCGTGCAGCACGCTCGATGCGCAGCGACTGTGGCAGGACCTGCCCGCATCGTTGGCCCGGAGCCATCCGCACCTGTTCTCGGAAACGACGGTATTCATCGACACGCCGACCTGCGATGCCATCACCCGCGCCGTGGCCGCGCTCGAACGCGCAACTCGCCTTCCGGCATGGCAACAGGCGGTGGCCGAACGCACGCACGGCGTGCTGCCACCCGATTTCGGACCGTCGGGCGCGTTCATGGGGTATGACTTCCACCTGCGCGCCGACGGCCCGCGCCTGATCGAGATCAACACCAACGCGGGGGGCGCGCTGCTCAATGCCGCCTTGGCCCGGGCGCAGCATTCGTGCTGCGCGGCGATGGACGCACCGCTGGGCCAGGCCGATCTGGCGCACGGCTTCATCGAGATGTTCCGTACCGAGTGGCAGTCACAGCGCGGCGATCAACCGTGGCGCACGGCGGCGGTGGTCGATGATGATCCGGCGCACCAGTATCTGGCCGCCGAATTCGATCTGGCCCGATCCCTGTTCGAGCGGCACGGCATCCGCACCGTCGTGGCCGATCCACGCGAGCTGCAATGGCGCGACGGCGCGCTGTGGCACCCGTCGCTGGCGTCGAACCAGCCGATCGACCTGGTCTACAACCGCCTCACCGATTTCGACCTGTCGGAGCCGCGGCACGAGGCGCTGCGCCGCGCCTATCTGGCCGGCGCGGTGGTGCTGACGCCGCATCCCCGCGCCCATGCGATGCAGGCCGACAAGCGCAACCTGATCTGGCTTGGCGATGACGAACAGCTGGCCCGCTGGGACGTGGAGGCCGCTGATCGTGAGGTACTGCGCCGCGCGGTGCCGAGTACCCGGGCCGTATCGGCCGAGACTGCCGATACCCTCTGGCGCGAACGCAGCCAGTGGTTCTTCAAGCCCATCACCGGCCATGGGAGCCGGGCCGCCTACCGCGGCGACAAGCTGACCCGACGAACCTGGGAGCACATCACTGCCGGCGGATTCGTGGCCCAGTCGCTGGTGCCGCCGAGTGAGCGCACGGTCGCGGTCGATGGCGTGCCGACCCGGCTCAAGGTCGACCTGCGGGCCTATGCCTACCGCGGACGCGTGCTGCTGCTGGCAGCGCGCACCTACGCCGGCCAGACCACCAACATGCGCACGCCCGGCGGCGGATTCGCACCCGTGCTGGTCCTGCCGGTCAACCACACCGCAGGAACGAACGACATCTCCTTCCATGCGGGCCTTGCATGAGCGACATCTCGATCTTCCACAATCCCGCTTGCGGCACCTCACGCAACGTACTGGCGGCGATCCGCGCCAGCGGCAGCGAGCCGCGGATCATCGAGTACCTCGAGCATCCGCCCGGGCGCGAATCCCTGAAGGCGCTCATCGCGCGCATGGGCATGACGGTGCGCGACGTGTTGCGCATCAAGGGCACGCCGTACGCGGAGCTGGGGCTGGACGCCGCGCATTGGAGCGATGACGAGCTCATCGACCAGATGCTGGCGCATCCGATCCTCATCAATCGCCCCATCGTGGCGTCGCCCCTGGGCGTTTGCCTGTGCCGCCCGTCGGACCGGGTGATCGAACTGCTGCCGCCGCCAACGCGCGATATGCACAAGGAAGACGGTACGCCATGGCTGGTGGACGCGCCCGTCGCAGGGGACGATGCCGACCTCATCGAAGCGCTGCAAAACGCAGGTTTGCCCACGGACGATCTGTCGGAGACAGCGGGCCGCTTTTTCGCCTATGCCACGCTGGGCGGAGAGCATGTGGGCTATGGCGGCTTCGAACGTACGGGCACGGCGGTGCTGGTGCGCTCGCTGCTGGTTCGACCGAGCGCGCGCCATCGGGGCGTCGGCGGCGGCATGCTGGCGCTGCTGCTGCGTCGCGCCTTCGATGATGGCGGCCGCGAGGCCTGGGCGCTGACCACGACCGCCGTGTCGTTCTTCGAGCGATCCGGCTTCAAGCCCACGTCGCGCGCTGCCGCACCGGCCGCCATCCTTGCCACGCGGCAAGCCGCGCGCCTGTGCCCGGCAAGCGCGGTCCTGCTGACGCGCTCGATTCGACCCTAGGCATCGGGCGAGCCAGCCGCCGTCCACCTGTCACGCATTCCGGGACGGATCGCGCGCCCGGGTCCGCGGACGCTGTGCCGGCGTGCTGCCGGCGGAACCGTGCAAACGCAGGACGATGCCGGCGCGCGCGCCGCACACAAGCCTCTATGCTATGCACCGCCCACCGCCCGGGTGGCGAAACCGGTAGACGCAAGGGACTTAAAATCCCTCGGCCGCAAGGCCATGCGGGTTCGACCCCCGCCCCGGGCACCACCGTCCCGTTGCGCCCATCTCCGGAGCCACCTTGATCTCGTCCCTGCGCATCGCCTTCGCCGCCACGCTGGTCGGTCTCAACACCCTGATCCACGCACTGCCGCTGCTGGGGCTGGCGGTGGTGAAGCTCGCGCTGCCGGTGGCGCGCTGGCGCGACGCGATCTCGAACCTGCTCACGCGCATCGCCGAGTCGTGGATCGGGGTGAACAGCGCGGCCATCCTCGCCTTCACGCCGACGCGGATCGTGCTGATCGGGGAGTTCGCGCCCGATCCGCGCGGGCGCTACCTGGTGCTGTGCAACCACCGCAGCTGGTGCGACATCCCGATGCTGCAGGCCGCGTTCAACCGGCGGATTCCGCTGCTGCGGTTTTTTCTCAAGCAGGAGCTGATCTGGGTGCCGGTGCTGGGGCTGGCGTGGTGGGCGCTGGATTTTCCCTTCATGCGCCGGCACTCGCGCGCCAAGCTGCAGCGCGATCCGGGCCTGCGCGGCAAGGACATGGAAGCCACGCGGCGCGCCTGCGCGAAGTTCGCGGCGCGCCCGGTCTCGATCATGAACTTCGCGGAAGGCACGCGGTTCACCGCGGCCAAGCACGCCTCGCGCGCATCGCCCTATCGTCACTTGCTGCGGCCCCGCGCCGGCGGCACGGGCGCGGTGCTGGACGCCATGGCCGGCCATCTGGATGCCGTGCTCGACGTGACCCTGATCTACCTTGATCCGGAGCCCTCGCTGGCCGCGCTGCTGGCTGGACGCCTGCGCCGGGTCGAGGTGCACGTACGCGAGCGGCCGGTGCCCGAGGAACTGGCGCAGGGCGGCGACTACGAGAGCGACGCGAGCTATCGCATTGCCTGCCAGCGCTGGCTCAACGCGCTGTGGGTGGAGAAGGACGCGCTGATCGGCGCGCGGCTCCAGGCCGCGCAGGAAGACGCTACGGACGCGGCGTAGCCGTGCGTCTCACGAGCCGCTGCGGCGTTACAGAAGAAGCCAGGGCCAGAGGGCGAGGGCCAGCATCAGCGCGATGACGCCCAGCGCGACGAGCGCGGCCGTCGGATTGGCGCGCAGGGTGTCGATGAATCCCGCCTCCTCGCCGCGCGCACGCGCCTCCTCGCGTTCGGCGCGCACGCGCGCCACGCGCTCGGCCTGATAGTGATCGAGCAGGGCGCGGGCAGTGGGGAAGTCGGCCTCTTCCACCCAGATGCCGGCCAGCGAAATGCGCCAGCGCCCGAGCTGGGTCTCGTAGAAGCCGATGCCGTGCCCGGCGAGCAGCGCGCGCACCTCCCCGGCCTCGTCGTCGGGCACGTGGCGCATGTTCATCAGCAGACGACTCACGCGACGGCATCCCGCGCCAGCCGGGCCAGCAGCGCGTCGAGCAGCGCGGGAAGCTGTGCGTTGGTCGCAGCGAGGTTGGCGAATACCTCGTCGAGACTGATTTCCTTGCCGTCGCCGCAGCCGGCGGCCCAGTTCGCCACGGGCGCCAGGCACGCGTAGTCCAGCTCCAGCTCGCGCGCCAGCGCCGCCTCGGGCATGCCGGTCATGCCGACCAGGTCGCAGCCGTCGCGCCGCATCCGCGCGATCTCGGCGCGGGTCTCGAAGCGCGGCCCGTTGGTGGCGCCATAGCAGGCGCCGTCCACCAGTTCGATGCCGGCGTCGCTGCCGGCGTCCAGCAGCGCGTTGCGCAGGCGCGCGCCGTAGGGCTCGCCGAACTCGACGTGGCGCATGTCGCCTGCGGCATCCCAGAAGCTGGCGGCGCGGCCGTGGGTGTAGTCGATGATCTGGTCGGGCACCACCAGGGCGCGCGGCGGGCACGCCGGGGTAATGCCGCCGACGGTATTGACCGCCAGCACGCCGCGCGGGCGCAGCTGGGCCAGCACGTGCAGGTTGGCGCGGTAGTTGACCCGGTGCGGCGGCAGCGCGTGCCCTTCACCGTGGCGCGCGAGGAAAGCGACACGGTGGCCGTGCAGGCGTCCGACGCGCACCGGCCCGGAAGCTGCGCCCCAGGGCGTTTTGGCATCCTCCGCGCGCTCGGGCTCGAAACCGGGCAGCGCATAGAGTCCGCTGCCGCCGATCACCGCCAGCACGATTGCAGCCCCGCTCATATCGCGTAGATGCCCGGCAGATTGCGGCCCTGCTCGTAGTAGTCCATGCCGAAGCCGAAGACATAGCGGTCGGGCAGCTCCACGCCCACGTAGTCGGCGTGGATGCCCGGCACGCGGCGGTCGTGAAGCTTGCTGGCGAGCACCGCGATGCGCACCTCCTTCGCGCCCTCGCTCAGGCAGGCGTCGCGCACCGCAAGAAGGGTCTGGCCTTCGTCGAGGATGTCGTCCACCAGCAGCACGCGCCGACCCAGCATCGGCACCTGCGGATGGCGCAGCCAGTTGAGGCCGGCGCCGCGGATCTTGCCGCGGTAGCGGGTGGCGTGCAGGTAGTCGAATTCGAGGTCGGTCCCGATGCGCAGCGCCAGCAGCGAGGCGAACAGCATGCCGCCATGCATCACGGTGAGGAACAGCGGCCGGTCGCCGGCGTAGTCCGCGTCGATCTCGTCGGCCATGCGTGCGATTTCGCGCTCCAGCGCGGCGCGGTCGAACAGCAGATCGGCGGTGGGCAAGGCGTCGGAAAGCGTGGGGGTCTGGGTCATGGGCAGCAACGGAAGCGTGGAATGGAAGACGGAATCGCGGACGCCGGCGGCGGCGCAAGAGCCGGGCGGGAAATCCGCTCCGATTTTCGTCATCCCGGAAAACAGCGGGACGACGACGCGGGCATCCGGCCGCTGCGCCGCTCGCGCAGGGCTAGGCCGGAAGCATTATGCCAAGTGCGGCGCGCGCATCGGACCAGCGCGCGTCGCTCACCAGAGCCTCCCAGCACGGCGAGGGACGCCCCGCCAGCGACGCGAGCGCGTCGGTGCGCACATCGCGCTCGCGCATCGCCGCCAAGGCATCGGGAACCAGCGCCGGGGCGCACACCAGCACGCTGTCGCAGCCGGCATCGTAGTGCGCATGCAGGCGTGCCGCGACGCCTCCGGCGGATTCGGCCGCCGCCATGCCGATGTCGTCGCTGAACACCACGCCGGAAAACTTCATCGTGCCGCGCAGGTAGTCGATCCAGAAGCGCGAATAGCCGGCCGGCTCGGCATCCACGGCGGGATAGCCCACGTGCGCCATCATCACCGCTTCGGCGCCGGCGGAAAGAGCGGTGCGGAAGGGCAGCAGATCCTCGGCCTCCAGCACCTCCAGCGGGCGCGGGTCGAGCGCCGCGTCGAAATGGGTGTCCTCGAGCACCGAGCCGTGCCCGGGGAAGTGCTTGAGCGTGGCGGCCATGCCGGCGTCGTGCATGCCCTGCACGTAGGCCGCGGCGAGGTTTGCGGTCACGCCCGGCGCGAGGTGGAAGGCGCGCTCGCCGATGGCGCGGTTGCCGCGCTTGAGGTCCACCACCGGCGCGAAGCTCAGGTCCAGGCCGATCGCGCGCATCTCTGCCGCCATCAGCCAGGCGTGGGTGCGCGCGCCCTCCAGCGCGCCGACGGCATCGGTGTCGAAGCGCGCACCGAACAGCGACAGCTGCGGCAGTGCGGAAAACCCCTCGCGGAAACGCTGCACCGGCCCGCCCTCCTGATCCACGCACAGGATCAACGGACGCGGCGCGGCCTCGCGCAGCTGCGCGCACAGCTCGGACACCTGCTGGCGCGAAGCGAAGTTGCGGGTGAACAGGATCACCCCGCCGACGCCCGGATGCGCCAGCCAGTCGCGCTCTTCGGGTTGCAGCCGGGTATTGGAAATACCGATTACGAGCATGGTCGACGCGCCTTGAAAGCCTGCATGGGAACGCCCGCTCTCCGGCAGCGACGCAGAGCGGGGCGACGAGGATGCACGCATCCGGATCGGCCTGTAAATCGTCGGCACGTGGGTGGGCAGGCACCTAGGCATTGCCGTCGCACCCAGCGAGAACAGCTTTGATCCACTTCCGTGATGGTTTCCGGAACGGCTTCGCATCCGCGCTGTCGGCCAGATGAGTGCTCACGAAATAGCCGGCGGTCGCAGGAGGATCCGGCTCCCAGAGACGTTCGGATCGGATGCACTGCAGCACAGGCATGCGATGGCTTCCGCGCCCGATCCTGGAAATGCGGCCATGGGTGGGCCTCAGGGGACTGGGCCAGCGTCGCCTTTGTGATGCCCGCCGCTTCCCTAGAATCCTTCGCCGGTTCCCCGGCGCCGCACTCGTCGGCGCCATTCCAGGTTCCCATGTCGGAGGGATCGCCGTCGCGTCCGCTGCCGTCGCGTGCTTCCGCGGCATTGCTGATGAAGTCGTAGCCCGGCACGGTCTTGGCATCGAGATCCGGGTGCGCGGTGCGACCTGTGTCAATGACCGCGATCACGATCCCGCTGCCCATGGAGTGGTCCCACGCCGGCTCGATGTTGAGCCCTCCGACCGCCTCGCGCAGCTCCCACTGGCTGGGATACCTCGGATCGTTGGGTACGGCAGTGGGCCAGTGCCTGACGTTGGGCTCGATGGACTCGATCGCGGGGTTGGCGGCCATCTAGTGCATGAAACGGGTCGCTGCGCTCTGGCCCAGCGCCTTGGAAAGACTCAGCAGGTGGCCGCCGGTGGCGAGGCGGCGTTCGCGTTTGGCGCTGACGGACAGCGCCGCGTTGACGCGCGCCAGATCCTGATCCACCGCCTTGCGCGTATCTGCCGCGGCCTTGGCGGCTTCGTCCCCCGGCGCGGCGTCGTCGCGGTAGTAGACGATGAAGCCACCGATCGCCTCGTTGTCGGCCCCGGCGTTGAGCATCACGCGCGGCGCGGCTGCGGATGGCGTGATCGCATCGGGCGCGGCTCCTGCCATGCCATCGGCGGGAAGGAGGATGGCGGCGAGAATCAGCAGGGTCGATTTGACGCTGCGGCGGGCTGCGGGTTTCATGCGGCACCTCGGTCTGAATGAAGGGCCGGGCGCATCGCGCTGCGTCCGGCAGGGAGAGAAGGCGCAAGATCGCGTCGAACCGGCTCACCCAGGGGATCAGTGCGTAATTGCGCGACGGATCGTGTCACACCGCCGCCGGCGTGCGCAGCGGCGCTCGGGCGTGCCGCACACGCGGCTCCTCCAGCCCCAATGCTCCGGACTGTCTAGTCTCGGGACTCCGCCGTCATATGGGTGCCGCGTTTCCTCAGCTCCATGCGAATGGTGGGGAGGGAATACATCAAATCATGCGAAGAATGTCCTGGATGATCCAGTACTCGTC
The DNA here is from genome assembly GCA_934525595.1 of uncultured Chiayiivirga sp. Taxonomy (GTDB): domain Bacteria; phylum Pseudomonadota; class Gammaproteobacteria; order Xanthomonadales; family Xanthomonadaceae; genus Denitratimonas. Next base: position 84,871 of record CAKSZJ010000014.1, read on the forward strand.
GCGGTTGCGCTTTCTCAAAAGTTCCAGGGCCGTTTCCAGCCGCTCCCGTCCACCAGCCCGGTCGCCTTCGGCTAGGGTGACCCGCGCATCGAGATAGCTCAGTTCTCCGGCGAAATCGCTGTCGTTCCGGATCATTTCCGGAGCATGCGTCTGCACCGTCGTTGCCAGCGCGCGCGCTTCGGCGATACGCTCCTGAGCCAGGCGCAGGTGAATAAGATTCAACTGGAACGCCGCGAGGAAAATCTGCGATAGCGTATCTTCCTTGCCCTGCAAGTGGCCAACGCCCGTTTCGAGAAGATATTCCGCCGATTCCACGCGCCCCAGCCGCAGTTCGGCCACGGCCAGCGTGTTCTGCGCATTCAAGGTGTGGGCATGGGCAGGTCCCACCTGGTTGTTCAGGCCGACATAGGCGATGCGCGCATGGCGTTCGCAGTCTTCCCATTGCGCGAGCTTGGTATAGACGTTGGCCAGGCCCAGCGTGGCGCGCAGCGTGTATTCGTGCTGCGGCCCCATGACCTGCGCATAGTCCCTGACCAGTTCGATATAGGTCTGCTCCATCTCGTGGCCCTTGCCCGCCTGCACCTGACTGCCCGCCAGTTGCTGGCGCGCACGCAGCACATTGAGGGCTTCTTCGCCCTCGTCCTGACTCAGTTTCGCCACGACTTGCTGCTGCGAGGCTTCGGCGATGGCCGAAGACGTGGCGCTCATAGTCCTGGCGAAGTTCAGCTTCTGCGTCACCCTGATCAGAAGTTTCGGGTCGGCGTCTGGCAGGTCATTCAGTGACTTCACGGCCTCTTCGAGGGGCAATATGGCATCCGCATAGCGCATGGAGGCAAGTTCGATCAGCCCGCGCAGTTGATAGGCTTCCACATGCAGCGATGGCGAAGCTGAGGCCAGATGCAGGATGCCAGGCCAGATGGTGTCGAGGCGTTCCCTGGCTGTGTCGCGTTCGCCAGAAATGGCCAGCGATTGAATCTCGCGGAGCTGCGCCTCGGCGGTATCTTCCGATGCGCCGTCTCCCAGCTGTGCGAACCGGGTGGCGGCATGGGCGAACTGCTCGCGTGCCTTATCGTATATGGACAGCTGATAATAGGCCTCGCCCAGCGTGCGGTGAATGTTGGCCGCGACCTGTGGATCGTCGGAGAAACGCGACTGGATGGCAGGTTCAGCGCGGTCGATGGCTTCGATCAGCGGGATATTCGCCCGCCCGCCATGCACCGGGTTGGCCGTTGCCAGCAAATCCCGGTTGAGAAACTGGGTGACCGCCTGGGCCACTCGCATTTCGCGCACCGCGCGGACATTGGCCTCGGCCACGCTCTGGTACATGACCCACGTCACCACGCAGCCGATGGCCAGCAGGGATACCCCCGCCAGCATCCAGGGCCGGCGCGCCCTTGCTGCGGCCAGCGCGCGCTCGTTGATGGCGGCCTGCCGCGCCGCCGCGATCTCCCGTTCCCGCTGCAAGGCGCGCTGTTCTCGATTGCGCAGGCGAAGCGCCAGCTCGCGTGCGGATGCCGGACGCAATTCCGGGTTGCCGTTGGCGGCAGCGGCAATGTCCTCACGCAACAGGGCGTCGTCGATATCGCCCTCCCAGCCCGGTGACATCGGCCGGCGGAAATCGCCCACGCATAGCTGATACAGCACCACGCCCAGCGCATAGATATCCGAACGCACCGTGGGCACTTGCCCGGCGAGTAGTTCCGGGGCCAGATAAGGCAGGGTGCCGCTCAGAGCATTGGCATCCATCATCTGGGTAGCCGTTAGCCCTAGCCGGGAAATGCCCAGAGCTTCGAGCCGGTCCGGCTCCAGCACCCGACCACTGCCGAAATCCACCAAGCGCGGCTGCCAGTTTCCTGGTGCACCTGTCACCAGCAGATTGGCCGGTTTCAGATCCTTGTGCAGCACGCCCACATCGTGCGCCATCGCCACGGCCTCGGCGATACTGGCCAGAAGCGCGATGCGCTCCCCCAGCGGCATCGCCCCAAGGCCGTCCTGTTCCTCGGCCCATTCGTCCAGTCGCATACCGCCGAAATGGGATTCGATGAAATAAGGTGCGTTGCTGAAATCCCAGTCGGAGACATAAACGAACTCCTCGCGCTCGCCCAGCGATTCACGCAGCAGGCGTGATATCGTCACCTCGCGCTTGAGCGCATACAGGCGGCTGCCGTCGAAACTGAACTTGTAAACCCGCTGCGCCCCGGATTTCGCATGCGCAGCCAGCCATACCTCGCTGCGCTCGGCCGAATCCAGCGCCCGCACCAGATGCCAGCCGGGCCTGCGCGGCACACTGTCGCCCACCTGAAAATGCGAGGGAACCACCTCGCGCGCAACCACCTCGCGCTCCACCTTACCGACCAGGCGATAACCTACCCGGGGGACGGTGATGATGGCCGCTTGATTCGCCTCCCCGAAAGCCTTGCGTAGCTTGCCGATGGTGTTGGTGAGCGCCGCCTCGACAACGACGCGGCCTTTCCAGATCGCGTCGATCAGCTCCTCCCGGGTGACCACTTCACCTGCGTTGAGGAAAAGCAACAGCAGCACATCCATCGGCTTGCGCTCGATCGCGATCAGCTCGCCATCCACCCGCAACTGCCAGGTGCCTTCGTCAAACTGCACGGTGCCCAGCGTCCAGCGATAGGCCGTTCGAGTGTTGTTTGAGGGTTTCACGGTTGCCTCATGATCGGTTGAGCGGGGGTCTCTTGTGTCCGTACGCGGTGCAGGGAGCTTCGAGCAATCGCAGGTAAAACAACTAGTTAAGCTCCGTGTGGCAGCCGTGTGATGGTCGTGCGAAATTCGTGCGAAATCCGTGAGGACAAATCGCACGGCGTGTGTTCATCATGGCCTAGGGTAGACATGGCCGCAATCCTGCGGCTGGATTGCCGGGCAGGGCCGCATCGGCAGAGAGTTCCTGTGATCGTGTGCGGCCTGGCCCGAAGGCGGCTCGGCGCGGTCAACGTATCGTTCAATCGAAGTAAGGGGCGGGACATGATGAAGGCAAACATGCCAACGATTCAACGCAATGGCGCAGGCACGCCGAGTCGTCTATCTGATGCCGCCCGGATGCACTTTGATAAGAGCGATGCCGCATCAGCCGGAAGCGTGAGGCGTTCGATCTTACATCAGGTGGATCAGCCACGAGTCCTCAGAAACGGCAACCGCGAAGAAAGGAAAGAATTTGCAATGAGAACAAAGCACTCCAATATTCATGCGTTTGCAGCAACCCTGAAGCAGTGGCTTCTTCTGCTGTTGATTGGCGTGCTGTTACTGCCAATTCACGCTGATGCTCAAAGCCTCCCAGCGCCTACGTTGACCAGTCCATCGAATGGGGCCACAAACCTCACGAATCCTGTCGCATTCAGTTGGTCTGCAGTGACGGGTGCCACAGGCTATGTAATCGTCATCAGCGAGAACAGTGGGTTTACCGGGTATTCCAATGGAACGTGCAACGATCCCACATGTGTTCTGGCGCGGGGGGTCACAGGAACCAGCACCAGTTACGACTTGCCCAAGACTGGATTCACCTATTATTGGAAGGTGGCGGCAGCCAATGCAAGCAGCTTCGGCTGGTCATCGACGAGGAGTTTCACCACGGCCTCAGGCACGCTCCCAGCGCCCACGTTGACCAGTCCATCGAATGGGGCCACAAACCTCACGAATCCTGTCGCATTCAGTTGGTCTGCAGTGACGGGTGC
>CAKSZJ010000015.1 GCA_934525595.1 uncultured Chiayiivirga sp.
CGCGGTGTTCGATGCCCGGCAGCGTCGGCCACGTAGGGCCGACCTACGGAGGCGACGCACCACGACGCGCACGGCGATGGCACGTAGGTCGGGGCTACGTCCCCGACGCGGTATTTGATGCCCGACGCGGTGTTCGATGCCCGGCAGCGTCGGCCACGTAGGGCCGACCTACGGAGGCGACGCACCACGACGCGCACGGCGATGGCACGTAGGTCGGGGCTACGTCCCCGACGCGGTATTTGATGCCCGACGCGGTGTTCGATGCCCGGCAGCGTCGGCCACGTAGGGCCGACCTACGGAGGCGACGCACCACGACGCGCACGGCGATGGCACGTAGGTCGGGGCTACGTCCCCGACGCGGTATTTGATGCCCGACGCGGTGTTTGATACCCGACGCGGTGTTCGATGCCCGGCAACGTCGGCCACGTAGGGCCGACCTACGAAAGCGGCGCGGTGTTTTACGATCGCACAAAAAGACATCGGGGCCCGAAGGCCCCGATGTTGATACAACCAGCAATCTGAATGCCCTGAGGCGATCAGAGGCTCGGGCAAGCCGTAGCCGCGCTGGAGATCGAACCGCTGGTCGCCGCGTTGATGCGGCAATCGCGGCTGTGGCGGTGCTTGTGGATCACACCATAGTTCTGACGCACGCCAGCACTCACGTCGGTGTTGACCAGCTCAGAGGCCCAGAAGCCGCTGACCGGCTGACCGATCAGGGACTGACCGTCCGCAGCCGGCAGCCAGTACTGGAAGCCCGCGCTGTTCGGATCGTCGAACTCCAGGCGAGCCCAGCCTTCGTTGAACGCGAACGGCGTCAGACCAACCGCGCCCAAAGCCGGAACCGCGGCCAGGATCTTGGTCGGCGAAGAAGCGCTCAGCTCCTGACCGAATGCGACGACGTTGGCTTCGAAGCACAGACCGAAGCCGGACACCGGCGGCGGCGGCGACGGGATCAGACGCGTGGTGGTGGTGCGCTCCTCGCGATCCCAGTACTTGATGTCATAGGCGTGGCAGGAACCGCGGGTGCCGAACGCCGCCGTGAACGGCAGGCGGAAGCTGGTGGCCAAGGTGAAGACATGCTGACGCTTGGTCGGGAAGGTCACCACCCACTCGGACGAAGCAGCAAGCGCCGGGTCGAGGAAGTACTCGTTGTAGATGTAACGAGACTGCAGCACGGCCGACACGGCGTCCGCGACACCCGAGGGGTAGTCGATCTGGTACAGCGCGCCATTCGAGAAGATACGCGCAGTGGACGTCGTCAGCGTATTGGCAGTTTCCGCCAACGTCGGGTTCACGTCACCCGGATTGTAGTGCAGGTGCCCGCCCGGGATGGTGTAGAAGCCGTCGATGGCGTCGGCGTTGTAGCTCAGGGTACGACCCCAGTCACCGGACACGATCACGGCCGAGCCGAACAGACCGCCGTTCGGCGTCTCGATGTTGGCGCCCGGATTGGCGGACCATGCGCCGCCGTCCCACGCCGCCACGAGGGCGTTGCAGTTGGCGGGGGTGCCGGCGCTGGTGTGGGTGGCGGCCGTGGCCAGCGCACCGGTCACGACGCCCATCTCGATGATTTCGACGTGGCCCTGACGGGTACGCACGAGGCCGAGGCCAGAGAGGTCATCTTCCGTGTTGTGGGCAAACTCGTAGTCCACGAACGGCTGACCGGTCGAGATCTTCGGCACGGTGCAGGAGGTGTCCGTGATGCGCAGGCTGGCACCGGTGGTGCCATCGGCCTGGATCTCGGCGCCCCACACGTCGTACGGCGAGAGGTACAGGTTGAAGTCCAGGACTTCCGCGCTGTTCACGGACTCGAGGAAACGGACCTTGACGGCCTTCACACTGTTCGTGGTGTTGACCACGGAAATGTGGGTGGAGTTGCCACCGTTGACCGTGTAGTACGGGTACAGCAGAACCTGACCGAGGCCGTCCGGGTTCAGATTGACGGCACTAGCCACGCCCACCAGACCAGCAACACCGGCGACGCCGGCGATGATGGCTGTTGTCAGCGAATTCTTTTTCATCACAACACTCCTAAGGGAACGTTCACAGGGCTTCTTATTTGCCATCCATCCGAGGCGCGGCACTTCATGCGCCACACTTCTACGGACAGGCTAGCGGATGGGAGTATAGACAGACGCAAACTCCATTGCAATGCCCACCAAGCCCGAATCGATGGCCATTGCGTATTCGAAAAGCGGATGCCCCCGGTACCGCTTGGCGGCGAGAGGCATCATACCCGGTTCCGGCAGACGCGGTAACGACCGGCGACGCTCACTGGATGCGGCTCGGCAGGAAGTACCACTGCCCATCGGAGCGCAGCCAGTTTTCCACCAGCTTGGTCTGCCCGGGCACCTGCCCCTGCCCGGTGCCGGGAATGGTGACGAGGGTATCCACGGCCACCTGTGCATGACAGGTGTCCTCATCCTCGCACTTCACCCATTCCACCGCGGCACCCGTCCACTTGATCTGCGCCATGCCGAGCCGGCCCGCGTAGGCCTCCAGCGACATCACGGCGCGCGCCCCCGGGGTCAGGTAGCCGTAAGCCGTGCTGAAGTCACCGGCGACGATCAGTTTCCAGCGCTCCAGCGCGCGCTGTGTGATCACTTCCTCGGGCGTCAACGGAACCTCGGTGCGAGTGGACCCAGTGGTACCGCAGGCGGCAACCAGCAGGGCAAGAAGGATGGGCAGCAGGATACGGTTGAGCATGGTCGGTGACTCCTTCATTGATCGTATGTCGTCGCCGGCGTGCTCTGGGCCGGCGGGCTGATCGCCGGCACCACGCCCTGCACGCGCAGCGGTTCGAGCGCACGGAACTGGCGGGAATATTCGTCGGTGAGACGGCGGGCGTCGTCGCCGTTGCGGATGACCACCGGGGTGATCATGACCAGCAACTCCTGGCGGTTCGACTCGTAGTTCTTGCCGCCGAAAAGGCCACCGATGATAGGGATGCGGTGCAGACCGGGAGTACCGCTGGACGCTCTGCTGTCGGTCTGCTTGATAAGGCCGCCGAGCAGGACGGTCTGGCCCGACTGCACGGCCACCTCGGTCTTGATCTTGCGCTGATCCACCGGCACGTTGCCCGACATCGCATCGGCGGTAGCGCCGGGGGTGCTGTCGGTCTGATCGATTTCCATGAACACCAGACCACCCGGATTGACGCGCGGCGTGACGTCGAGGGTGATGCCGGTATCGCGGAATTGCACGTAGGTCTGGCTCTGTCCGATGCCGCCGATACCGTTGTTGATGAAGCTGGAATTGACCGGAATCTGGGTGCCGACGTTGATCGAGGCGGACTTGTTGTTGAGGGTCACGACGGAGGGCGCGGACAGCACGTGTACGGTGGACACCGAATCCAGCGCGCTGATGAGGGCTGCGACATTGTGGCCAAGGAAGCTCCAGGCGAGGTTGCCACCCGCAATGCTGCCGCCCAGGCTCTGCATGCCATGCGTGGTCTGCGCAAGCTCCTGAAGAGCCGCACCGGGACCTCCCTCGGCACCGATGCCGTTCTGGAAGTACCACTGCACGCCGTACTTGAGTTGCTCATTGAGCGTGACCTGCAGGATCTTGGCCTCGATGTGCACCTGCAGCGGGATGGTGTCCAGCCGATCGATCACGCGGCGGATCGATTCCCACTGCGGCGACGTCGCCAGCACCAGGATGGAGTTGCTTTCCTCCACGGCGGACACGCGGATTTCGTCGCTGGCGCCCAGCGCGATGCCGCCGCTGCGGTCCACCACGGGGGCGCCATCGCCCACGGCAGCGACGAACTCGGCGCCGTCGCGGCGCGCGTTGCGGCCCGTCTCGCGCATGCGATTGGCCTGGGCGTTGCGGGTGTTCCGGGTATCGCGACTGGGCGGGGTGACGCTGCCGTCGGAGCCGATGCTGCGCACTTCCACCGACTCCAGCCCAGGAGCCACGCCACCGCCGGAACTGCTGCGCGATACCGGCGCGGGAGTTCCGAACACCTCGGACAGCGTGCTCGCCAGATCCATCGCCTTCACGTTCTTGACCGCATAGGTGTAGAGCCGCTGCCCGGCCTGGCCGCCGCCCATGTCGAAGCGCTCGATCCACTCTCCGATGCGGGTGAGGTACTTCGGCTGCGGAGTGATGACCAGGATCGAGTTGATCCCTTCCAGCGGCAGGAAGCGGAACATGCCGGCCATCGGAGTATTGCTGCCCTCGCCGAAGATCTTCTCCAGCTCGCCGACGGTCTTGGTCGCTTCGGTCTGGCTGAGGTTGAACACGCCCACCGACATGCCTTCCAGCCAGTCCACGTCGAACACGGCGACCGTGTGCAGGTAGTTGTCCAGCTCGGCACGCGAACCGGCGAGCACCAGCATGTTGCGCATCGCATCCACGCTGATCACCGCCTCGGGCTTTGCGTAAGGCTTGAGCAGCTTTTCCATCTCGACGGCCGAGATGAACTGCAGCGGCACCGCGCGCACCTCGTAGCCGCGCATGTTCTGCAGCGGGCCGCTGCGCGGGGTGAGGTTGCCCGGCAGCGCCTGCTGCACCGGCAGGATGGTGTAGCGGCCGTCCTGCCAGACCATGGTGGTGTTGTTCCAGCGCAGCAGCATCTCCAGGATCGAGAGCGCCTGATCGCCGCGCAACGGCTTGGCGGTGGAGAAGGTGACATTGCCCTGCACGCCGGGGGCGATGACGTAGTTCTGCTGCAGGAAGTCGCCGAGGATCGCCTTGACCACGGCGTGCAGCGATTCGCCCTCGAAGTTGAAAGAGACTTCGCCGGTCGGGCCGGGGCCGGGCGGCGAGCGGCGCGCCGCCTCCTCGTTGATGAAGCGCCCGGTGCCCGGCTGGGAGGCGTTCTCGCGCGCGCTGCCGGAGTCGGGTTCGGCTGCCGCCTCGGCGGCCCCTTCTGTCGCCTCCTCGACATCCTGGCGCCCGGCGCTCTCCGCATAGGAATCGAAGGGGCGGAAAACAGGGCGCGACTCGCGTGCGGCGCAGCCGGCAAGCAGCACGAGCAAGGCCGTCGCGCAAAGCACCCGCACGAATGCGGACCGCGACGTACGCGCCTTCGGGAAACTGGATGGATGGATGGAATTCACCTGATCAAGTCCTACCTGTTGTTGGCACGCGCGGCTTCTTCGCGCATCTGACGCCGCCGCTCCTCGATGCGACGGCGGATCATTTCGGAGCGCTGCTCTGGAGTCAGCGCCTCGGGTTTGGCCTCCGGCTTGGCCTCGCCTTCCACCGCCTGCCCCGTCGGCACGGGAGCCTGCGCGGGAGCCGCTTCGCCAGGATCGGCGGTCTGCGCCACCACGGACGGGGTGGGCGCCTGTCCGCCGGCACCGTCAAACACCCGCAAGTCTGCGGCGGTGTCACCATTCGGACCCGAAAAGACCGCCTTTCGCGCCTGCAGTTCCTTCAGGGTCCACCCGGCGAGATCGCCGTCCAGCGACTGGCCGACTTTCACCGAGATGCTTTTGCCGCTGCGCGTGTCGGTAACGATGGCCAGCTGGAGGGCCGGCGTCATCACGATGCTGGTGACCACGACATCGAGCGGGGCCGCGGGCGGCGGCGTCTCGCCTTCGCCGCCGGCATCCTGCTTGGGATCATCGAACGGCAAGGGGCGGCGGTCGGCATTGAAGAGCGGCCGCTCGCCGATGTCGGCGTAGGCCTCCACGGGCTGCAGCGGGCTGCGCGCCTGGGAAAGATCCAGCGCCGGCAACGGCGGCACGCGCGCCGGGTCGTCCGGGTGCACGCGGTAGCGCCCTCCCAGGCCGGCAAGGCTGGCAATGGCGAAGAGCAGCGCCCAGAGCGCCACCACGCCAACCAGAAGCACCGGAAGCCGCTGGGACGAGGTGAGCTGGAGACGTGGAGTCATTTCTTGCCTCCCGCGCTGCGGCGCAGGTAGCCGTAAAGGTCGAACGCCGTGTCGAGATAGCCCTGCTGCTGCGCGGCGGGCTGTCCGCGCACCTGCTGCCCGGGCGTGCCGCGGCGCCCCGTGATGGTGAGCTCGGCGACGAAGAGCTGCGGGCTGCCGCTTTCCAGCCCGTGCAACAGCAGGCCGAAGAACTCCATCTCACAGCGCATCCTCACCTTGATGGTGACCTTCTCGAACGGGGTATCGGATTCCGAGGAACGCCCCGAACCGCCCGTTCCGCGGAACGGGGTACGGCTGACCAGCGTGCAGCGTTCACCGGCCTGCAGGGTGTCGATCTGTTCCTGCAGGCGCTGGATCAGGGACGAGGCGGCGAGATCGAAATTGGCTTCGGTGAGAAAACCGGGATTGCTGGCTTCGAACGCGCGCACCTCGCCCAGCGCCTCGCGGATCGCGTCGCGCTGCTGGGCGATCGCGCGAAACCGCGCTTCTTCCTCGCGCAGCTCGATCATCTCGCTGCGCGACTTCATCAGCGGCGCGACGAACCACCAGTGCACCCCGCCCAGATAGCCCAGCATCAGGGCAATGAGCAGCAGCACCACGGCGAGCAGGCGACCGTGTCTAGCGTCCGGCGTCAGGCGCATCGCCATCCTCCGCGGGCTTGCCGAACCGTGCGGCGATGTTGAAGCGATCCTTGCCCGAACGCGGATCGGGCTGGATCGGCCCGCTCAGCGCCGGGGAGCGGAACGTGACGCTGTCCTGCAGGAGCTCGACCAGCTTGGGCGCCTGCGCGCTCTGTCCGGCCATGGTCAACTCGCCGCGCGTCACGCTCAGGCGCTCGATGAAGGTGTCGTCGGGCAGCTTGCGGGTGAGCTCGTCGAGCAGCAGCAGCATCGAGGGCTGGTCGATTTTTTCGACGGCCAGGAAGTTGGCGCCGGCCACGGCGGCATCCAGTTCCTCGCGCAGCCGCGTCACGGCGCGCGCCTCGTTGCGCTGCGCCTCCACCTCGGCGCCCAGGCGCTCGATCGCATCGGCGCGGTTGTCGATGATGCGGCTCATGCCCAGCCAGAGGAAGAACAGCGTGGCCAGCGCCAGCCCGCCCATCAGCCAGGCGAAGGTGTGCGCGCGGCGCGCGCGCAGCTCCGCGGGCAGGAAATTGAATCCGGCGCGCGCGCCGGCGGCATCGGCCGAATCAACCGCGCTGAGGGTGGAAGCCAGGCCATCGACATCGGCCAGCTCGCGCGCCATGCGCTCGCGCGTGACCAGGCCGAGCTGCACCGGAATCTGGCGGGCGTCGGCAGCGTGCGGCAGCACCCGGCTGTCGTGGTGGACCTGCTCGGCGCGGAACGGCGTCTGGCGATCCAGCTCGAACCCGATCACGCCGGCGAGGTTCTCCAGCGCGGCGGCGGGAAGATGGAGCGTGCGCCGCAGCACGGCATCGGGCGGCACCAGCAGGATGCGACGAACCTCGCGGAAATCCTCGTCCAGCAGCCCGTTGAGCGCCGCCGGAAGGCCCTCGGCCGGCAGCGCCGGAATGCGGCCCAGTTCCTCCAGCGCGCTGCCCTGCTGCAGGCTCACCGCATAGGCATCGCCATCGCGCCGCAGCAGCACGGCGCGCTCGGCCACGTGGAAACGGTGGCGCCAGCGCACCGGAAGACAGGCGCGCAGCTCGCCGCCCCACCAGCGCAGGAAGCGCGGCACCGGACTTTGCGCATAGCGCACGCCGATGCGGCTCAATGACTGGGCAAGTTGATCGGGAATCGAGGGCATGAAAGCTCAGAAGGAACCGCCGTCCTGCCACCGCAGGACCGTAAATGCCATGCCGGAGACTCCGCCGCCGCCAAGCCGGATCGTGGCATCCACCTGCGTCCAGGTTCCGTTGGGAAGCGTGGCGCGGGACTCGATACTATACGTGCCAGTGCCGCCCTGCGCCATCAGCGCCGTGCCATCGGGCAACATCGGGGCCGGCATGCCGCTGTTGGGATCCCAGGCGTGGCGCGCGTCGATGATCTGCTGGGCGAGCTCGGGCGTCATGCCCGGAATGGTCAGCAGCACCTCCAGCGGCGCGAACGCCAGGTTCGGGCGCGACTGCCCGCCATAGACCGTCACCGCCGGCTCGATGCGCTGCATGAGCTCGGGCGTCATGCCCAGCACCTGCAGCAGTTCCGACACCATGTCGAACGGGGCGTTCTTCGGCCCCCAGGCGTAGCCTTCGGCATCGTATTCCGCCTCTTCGGCCCCGTTGGGTGAAACCAGATCATCCGCATCGCGCCAGTCCTGGATCGCCGCCGCCAGCGCGACAGCCTGATCCTCTTCGACGCCCGCACCCCGGAACAGTTCCGTCAGCATCGACATGTCGGCGGTATTGAGGTCGACCAGGCCGGATTCGTCGGTGATCCGGATCGTCAGCCGGGCGTCGTCGAACGCGATCTGGTATTCGCGCCCGTCCGGGATCCAGCGCAGCATCGGATCGGGCACCGACAGGAACAGCGCGGACTCGTGGATGCCGGCTTCGGCGGCGTAGCGCGCCACGGTAGCGTCATAGAGCCAGCGCGCCTGCATGCCCTCGGTGCGGGTGAGCAGCGCGAAGGCCCCCAGCAGGATCGTCAGCAGCGCCATCAGCCACAGCACCACCACGAAGGCGACGCCGCGCTGCGCGCGGGCGGCGGGAAACGGTGCCGGCGGGCGGCGGGTCACCGCCTGGGCTCCGATTCGGAACCGCTGCGGATGCCGGGGCGGCGCATCCGGAACATCGTGGGCATGCTGCTGCCGGCCAGGACCGGGATTTCGAGATCGGGCCAGACGCGGTTCTCGGCCTCGAATTCCACCATCACGCGCACCAGCAGCGGCAGCTGTTGCACGTTGTCCCACTCGCGCGCCCACTCGCCCAGCTCGCCGTTCTCGTCCAGGCCGCGGTATTCGAAGTGGGCGGACGCGACGCCGGCCATCAGCAGCACCGGGTCGCGCGGATTGTTGGCCTTGGGGCTGTCCGGGTCGTAGCCGTTGAGCTGGGCGTGGTCGAACAGGATTTCGCTGCCGGCCAGGGTGATCCACTGGACGTGCGGCCCGCCGTTGGCCAGATGGCCGGGCATCGGCCCGACGAACCGCAGCTCGTCGCGGCCGGCCTCGAATACGCGGTTCTCGCCGATGTCCTCCTGCCGATCGAAGGGAATCGACATGGCGTGGGAAAGCTGGCGGCGCAGGAACTCCTGCACGGTGCGGGTCTGGTTGGTCCAGGTCACCACGCGCTCGCCGGCGTGGGTGGTGGCGACCGCGCCGCGCAGCGTGCCGAAGGCCGTGGCGATGAGCAGCGCCAGCAGGGTGATGGCGATCAGCACTTCCAGCAGGGTGAAGCCGCGGGCGCGGCGCGGGGCGTTCATCGCACCTCCGGCGTGAGCGCACGCAGGGTCGAGAACCGCGCCTCGTAGTCGTTGCGGCCGCGCTCCCAGCGCACCCGCAGATCGAGCCGGTAAAGCTGCACCGGCACCATCGCCGGATCGATCGGGGGATCGCTGGCCACGTCGTAGGGCGCGACCTCCAGATCCCACGCATAGCGGTCGCCGAAACGGCCCGAGTCGCCGCCTTCCTGCAGGCGCTCGCCCACGCCCAGACCATCGAGCAGGGACTGGGCGTACAGCGAGGCCTCGGTGAAGGCCTCGGCGCTGCGCGCCTGGCGCATCGAGCTCACCGCGATCTGCATCGCCGCCGCCAGCCCGACGGCCAGCAGCGAGAACGCCACCACGATCTCGATCAGGGTGAATCCGCGCTGCGCCCGCTCCGGCCTGGAGACCCTCATCTCAGCGCTCCCGATCCTTGGGTTCGATCACGCTCACCTCGCCGGTCAGCCAGTTGACCTCGATGCGCCACGCGACCTCGCCCAGGATCAGCTCGACGTTGCCGCCGGTGGAGGCACCGTCGGGAAAGAAGCGGATGCGGCCGATGCCCTCGCCTTCCATTTCCGAGCGCGCGGTGACCAGCTTCATTTCCATGTTCTTCGGCAGTTCGACCCACTTGCGCCGCGGCGCACGGTAGCGCCGGCCGTCCACGTCGATGGCGATCGCCTGCGGCTCGCGCTTCACGATCGCCTGCCCGCGGGTGTAGCGCATCGCGGCCACGAGGTCGCGGCTGGCGGCCTTGACCCGCGCGCCGGTCAGCCCGTCACCGACGGTGACCGCGACCAGGGTCATCGCCAGCGCGATCAGCGCGACGACCGCGAGGATCTCGACCAGCGTGAATCCGCGTGCGTCGCGCATCGGTATGTCCTCTCCGGCCGCACGCGCGCCCGGCACGGTCCTCACTCGTTGGTGATGTCCGCATCCACGCCGGCACCGCCGGGTTTCTTGTCGGCGCCGTAGCTGGTGATGGTGAAGCTGCGGCCGCTGACGCGGTACTCGTAGGGCGTGTTCCACGGATCCTTCAGCGAACCTTCCTTGATGTACGGACCCAGCCAGCCCTTGGCGTTGCCGGGTGAGCTGATCAGGTCTTCCAGGCGCTGCGGAAGATCGCCCACGTCCATTTCGAACTGGCCGACCTTCGCGGAAAGCGAGGTGATGTCGGTCTGGGCCAGCTTGTACTTGGCCTTGTCCTGCCCGCCAAACACCTGGTTGGCGACCATGCCTGCGATCACCGCGATCAGCGCCACCACGATCAGGATTTCGATCAGGCTGAAACCGCGCTGGGCGCGGGCTGCGATCCGTGAGCTGCGTTGCGTCTTCATCATCGTGCGTCCGTATTCACTTGTGTGTCAGCCCACCGCGTTGGTGAGGCTGAAGATCGGGATCAGGATGGCCATCATGATCAGGGCCACCGCCGCCGCCATGAACACCGTCACTGTCGGCACCAGCGCCGCCAGCAGGCGTTCGACGGTATTCTTGACCTCCTGGTCGAAGGTGTCGGCCACCTTGGTGAGCATGGTATCCAGATCCCCCGATTCCTCGCCCACCGCGACCATCTGCAGCGCCAGGCGCGGGAACAGCTTGCTGCGCCCCAGCGCCTGCGCCAGACCGCCACCGGTCTTGACCTCCGCGCTGGCGGCTTCGACCGCATCGGACAGCGCGAGGTTCCCCATCACGTTGCGCGCGATCGACAGTGCGGTGAGCAATGGAACGCCGTTGTGCACCAAAGTTCCCAGAGTGCGGGCCAGGCGCGCAGTTTCCAGACGCGCGACCAGTCCGCCGACGAGGCCGCGCCTGAGCACCCAGGCGTCGAACCCGCGCCGGGCCTGCGGATCGGCCAGGCGTCGCCGCAGCAGCATGAAGCCGGCCACCAGGCCGGCCAGCAGCAGCCACCAGTAGCCGCTGACGAAGTTGCCCAGGGCCATCACCACCTGGGTCAACAGCGGCATCTCCACGTCCATGTCCTCGAACAGCGGCAGGAACTGCGGCACCACGTAGCCCAGCAGCAGCAGCAGCGCGCCGAACACCATCAGCACGAGGATACTCGGGTAGATCAGCGCGTTGATCACCGATTCGCGCAGCGCCTTGCTGCGCTCAAGGTACTCGGCCAGGCGCTTCAGGGTGTCGTGCAGCGAGCCACCCGCCTCGCCGGCGCGCACCATGTTCACGTAGAGCCGCGAAAACACGCCTTCTTCCTGTTCCAGCGCCTGCGACAGCGGCGTGCCGCCGCGCACCGCATCGCGCACCCGCTCGATCACGCGCCGCGCCTCGGGCGAGTCGGGCAGGTCGAGGAGGATCTGCAGGGCGCGATCCAGCGGCTGCCCCGCACCCAGCAGCGTCGCCAGCTGCTGAGTGAACTGCAACACCTGCGCGCCCTTCATCGGCGCACGCCGGAACAGCGCCGCCAGCGAGCCGCCGGAATCGTCCGCCGGGCGCGCGTCCAGCGGCAGGTTGCCGGCATCCTGCAGTCGCACGATCACCTCTTCCGCGCTCGCAGCTTCCATCACGCCCTCGATCGGGTCACCGGCGGTGCTCAGGGCCTTGTAGCGGAAGTGGGGCATCAGCGGAATTCGGGATTGGAGATTGGAGATTGGAGGGTAGCCGGGCAACCTGGTACGCCGGGACACGAAGGCGCGATCAGCGAAGCGACACTCGCCGTTACGGATACCGAATCCCTGATCCCGAATCCCATCGCTAGTTTTCCTGCGTCACGCGCAGCACTTCCTCGATCGTGGTGACGCCCTGCATCGCCTTGACCAGGCCATCCTCGTACATGGTGCGCATGCCGAGCCTGCGGGCTTCTTCCTCGATGAGGTTGGTATCGGCGTGCTTCATCACCAGGCGGCGGATCGGCTCGGTGACCACGAGGAACTCCATGATCGTGGTACGGCCGAGGTAGCCGGTAGGAGTGAGTGCGGAAGGCACCGGGCGGTAGAGGTAGATCGTGCCCTCGGGCTGGAACTTGCGCAGGTCGAACTCTTCGATCACTTCCGGCGAGGGTTCGTAGCGTTCGGCGTGGGTGGGTTCCAGGCGCCGCACCAGGCGCTGCGCCAGGATGCCGTTGACGGTGGAGGTGAGAAGGTAATCCTCCACGCCCATGTCGAGCAGGCGGGTGACGCCGCCGGCGGCGTTGTTGGTGTGCAGGGTGGACAGCACCAGGTGGCCGGTGAGCGCGGACTGGATCGCGATCTTGGCGGTTTCAAGATCACGCATTTCGCCGATCATGATGATGTCCGGGTCCTGCCGCACGATCGAGCGCAGCGCGTGCGAGAAATCCAGCCCGATCTGCGGCTTGGCCTGGATCTGGTTGACGCCTTCGAGCTGGTATTCGACCGGGTCCTCGACCGTGATGATCTTCACGTCCGGGGTATTGAGCTGGGAGAGCGCGGTGTAGAGCGTCGTGGTCTTGCCCGAGCCGGTCGGGCCGGTGACCAGCAGGATGCCGTGCGGCAGCTCCAGCACCTTGAGGAAGTCGGCCAGGAACTGGTCGGTGAAGCCGAGCTTCTTGAAGTCGAAGACGATGGATTCGCGGTCCAGGATACGCATCACCACCGACTCGCCGTGCGCGGTCGGCACGGTGGACACACGCAGGTCCAGCTCCTTGCCCTGCACCCGGATCATGATGCGGCCGTCCTGCGGCAGACGGCGCTCTGCGATGTTGAGCTTGGCCATGATCTTGACGCGCGAGATCACCGCGGCGGTGAGGTTGGCGGGCGGGGATTCGGCTTCCTCCAGCACGCCGTCGATGCGGTAGCGCACCTTCAGGCGGTTCTCGAAGGGTTCGATGTGGATGTCGGAGGTGCGCTGTTCCACCGCGCGCTGGATGATGAGGTTCACCAGGCGGATCACCGGAGCCTCGGAGGCGAGGTCGCGCAGGTGCTCGACATCGTCCTCGTCGCGGGCATCCGCGCCTTCGCCCAGGTCTTCCACGATGGTGCCCATGGCCGAGCGCCCGGTGCCGAAATAGCGCTCGATCAGGTCATCGATCTCCGCGCGCAGCCCGACCCTCACCGCCACCTCGCGCCCGGTCGCCATGCGGATGGCATCGACCGGATAGTCGTCGGCCGGATCGGCCACCAGCAGCTCGATGCACTCCTCGGTTTCGGCCAGCGGGCAGACGTGCTGCTGCTTGAGGAAGCGCACAGAGATCTGCACCGACGGCGGGTTCTCGGGGAAATCCCTGGAGGTCACCAGCGGCAGGTCGAACACCTCGGCGCTGGCTTCGGCCACGTCACGCTCCGACACCAGGCCGATGCGCGTCATCAGCGACACCAGACTGCCGCCGCCCGATTCCTCGTGCAGGCGGCGGGCGCGGGCGAAATCGGCGTCCTTGAGCCGGCCGCGCGCGAGCAGCTGCTGGCAGATCAGATCCTCGCGCTGGTCCAGCACGGCATCCTGATCGTCCACGTCCACGTCCACGGCCGCAGCGGATGGAGCATTCATGGGGTTTCTCCCGGGTTGCCGCCGGCGTCTTCGCCCAGATCCTCGTCCCAACCGACCAGGGTTTCGAGGAAGGGACGGTTGAGCAGGATCCACATCACGATGGGAACCACCGGCGGAAGGATCAGATAGCCGAACTGGCGCACCAGCGCCAGCACTTCGACGTTGATGCCGGCGGCATCGAAGCGCTGCGCGATGAAGGCGTTGGCCGCCTGCCCGGCCTGTGCGGCCAGATCGCCGAAGCCTTCCTCGGCGAGCGCGGCGGCGACCGCGTTGCCGGTGCCGTCGCGGATCGTGTAGAGCGCTTCCATGGCCACGCCCGCGGCGCTCGTTACCGCGAGCACCGCCAGGCCGATGCCCCACTGCAGGAAGGTGCGCCGCCAGGTGTCGGTGCTGGCCACCACCAGGCCGCAGAACAGCGGCATGGAGTAGGCGTAAATCAGCACGTTGACGCTCTGCTCGTCGATCTCCAGCTTGCCACCGGGCAGGCCGGGCACGCTGCTGATGTCCACGATATAGGCATAGGCGAAGCGCGCGTAATCCTGCCCGCCCTGGCTCAGCAGGCCCGGCAGGAGCGCATCGATCAGCAGGTGTGCCATCCGCACGACCGGGAAGGCGACCACCGAGTTGAGCGCGAACCAGAGGGCGAACATCAGCGGCAGCCAGAGCGTGGCCGACCAGATGAACTCGCGCAGCGGGGAAATCTTCATGGAGCGCCCTCAGCCCAGCCAGGCACGGGCGTTGCGGAACATCCGCAACCACGGCCCGTCCTCGCCCCAGTCGGCCGGTCGCCAGGACAGCTGCACGCTGCGGAACACGCGCTCGGGGTGCGGCATCATCAGGGTGGCGCGGCCGTCGAGGCTGGTGAGGCCGGCAATGGCGTCGGCCGAGCCGTTCGGGTTGAAGGGATACCCCGGCGAAGGCGCACCGTCAGGCGCCACGTAGCGCAGCGCGACGCGCGCCTGCGCGGCGTCGTCAGGAGCGCGGAAGGTCACCCGGCCCTCGCCATGCGACACCGCCACCGGGATGCGCGAGCCGGCCATGCCGCGCAGGAAAAGCGACGGCGATTCCTCCACCTCCAGCAGCGCCAGACGCGCCTCGAAGCGCCCCGAGGCGTTGTGCAGGAAGGCCGGCCAGTGCTGCGCACCGGGAATCAGTTCGCGCAGCTGTCCGAGCATCTGGCAGCCGTTGCACACCCCCAGGGTGAAGCTGTCCTGGCGCGCGAAGAACGCGGCGAACTGCTCGCGCAGCGATGCGCGCTCGAGAATCGAAAGGGCCCAGCCACGCCCGGCACCAAGCACGTCGCCGTAGCTGAACCCGCCGCAGGCCGCCAGCCCGTGGAAGTCCGCCAGCCGCCTGCGTCCTTCGATCAGGTCGGTCATGTGCAGATCCACCGCCTCGAAGCCGGCGCGATCGAAGGCCGCGGCCATCTCGACCTGCCCGTTGACGCCCTGTTCGCGCAGGACCGCAACGCGCGGCCGCGCGCCGCCGGCGATGAAGGGCGCGGCGATGTCCTCGGCCGGGTCGAACGTGAGACGCGGCGCCAGCGGCGGCGCGGAGAATTCGCGCCGCGCCGCGCGTTCTGCATCGGCGCTCTCGGGCGAATCGCGCAGTGCCTGCATGGCGTGCGTCACCTGCCACCAGGCATCGAACAGCTCCTGCCAGCCCCACTCGGCCAGCGCCTCGCGCCCCGCCAGCACGCGCACGCGCGGCGCGGCAAGCGGCTTGCCGATGCGCTGCGCGCAGTGGGTGAGCCCATGCTGATCCACCAGATCGGCGAACTCGGCGCGGTCGTCGACCGGCACCTGCAGGATCATCCCCAACTCTTCGCAGAACAGCGTGCTGAAGGGGGTGTCGCCCCAGTGGTCGAGCTGGATTTCCAGCCCGCAGTGGGAGGCGAAGGCCATCTCGCACAGGGTGGCGAACGCGCCGCCGTCGCTGCGGTCGTGGCAGGCCAGAAGAATGCCTGCCTCGCGCGCGTCACGCACCAGCTCGAACAGCCCGCGCAGGAGCTCGGGCGAATCCAGATCAGGCGGCTCGCCGCCGAAGGCGCCGTGCACCTGCGACAGGATCGAGCCCCCGAGCCGGCGCTTGCCGCCGCCCAGCCCGATCAGCCACAGCTCCGAATCGATCTCGCGAACCAGCGCCGGGGTCAGTGACTGACGCACATCGCGCACCCGGGCAAAGGCCGAGACCACCAGCGAGACGGGGGATACGACGCTCAGGGAGACATCGGGCGCCGGCAATGGAGACGTGAGGGAAGCAGGAGCCGCACCGGACGATCCGTCGCCCTTGCCACTCGCGCCCCCCGACGCCGCGTTGCCGCGCCAGCGCGACGCCATCGACAACGAGTCCTTGCCGACCGGAATCGAAATATCCAGCGCCGGGCACAGCTCCATGCCCACCGCGCGCACCGCATCGAACAGGCGCGCGTCCTCGTCGCCATGGCCGCAGGCGGCCATCCAGTTGGCCGAAAGCTTGACTTCGGCCAGCTCGGCCACCGGCGCGGACATGAGATTGGTGAGGGCTTCGCCTACCGCCATGCGCGCGGCGGCGGCCGAATCGAGCAGCGCCAGCGGCGCGCGCTCGCCGATCGCCAGCGCCTGGCCGGTGTATCCGGAGAAGTCGTCCAGAGTGATGCCGCAGTCGGCCAGCGGCAGCTGCCAGGGGCCGACCATCTGATCGCGCGCCACCAGCCCGCCGACGGTGCGATCGCCGATCGTCACCAGGTAGTTCTTGCTCGCCACGCTCGGGTGCGAGAGCACGCGCAGGCCGGCTTCGCGCAGATCCAGCGCATCGGTATCCAGCCGCGGCCAGCGCGTGTTCGCGCCGCGCTCGGCGTCACGGTGCATCTTCGGCGGCTTGCCGAAAAGGAGGTCCATCGGGATGTCGATGGCTGCGTCGCCGCGGTGACCGGGACGCTCGAAACGGGAGTCGGGGTGCGCGCCTTCCGCCACCACGAGGCGCTCCTCGGCCGTGGCGACGCCGACCACGGCGTAGGGGCAGCGTTCGCGCCTGCAGAGCGCTTCGAATGTGTCCAGATGCTCGGCGGCAATGCCCAGCACATAGCGCTCCTGCGACTCGTTGCACCACAGCTGCATCGGCGACAGCGAAGGATCGTCGCGCGGGATCGCGTGCAGGTCGATCGCGCCGCCCACGCCCGAATCGTGCAGAAGCTCGGGGATCGCATTGGACAGCCCGCCCGCGCCCACGTCGTGCGCGCTGCGGATCGGGTTTCCGGCACCGCGCGCCACGCAGGCATCGATCACTTCCTGGCAGCGGCGCTGCATCTCCGGGTTGTCGCGCTGCACCGAGGCGAAGTCCAGCCCTTCGGTGCTTTCCCCGCTGGCCACCGAGCTGGCGGCACCGCCGCCCAGTCCGATCAGCATGGCCGGCCCACCCAGCACGACTACCGCATCGCCAGGGCGCAGGACGAGCTTTTCCACCTGTTCGGGGTCGATCGCGCCCACCCCGCCGGCCAGCATGATCGGCTTGTCGTAGCCGCGCACCACGCCCGGATCGGGGGTGTCCAGTTCGAAGCTGCGGAAGTAGCCGACCACCGCCGGGCGGCCGAATTCGTTGTTGAAGGCGGCCGCGCCAAGCGGACCGTCCAGCATGATCTGGAAGGCCGGGGCCATGCGCGGATTGAGCGGGCGCGGCGCCTCCCAGGCCTGCGGCAGTGTCGGAATGCGCAGGTGGGAAACGGAAAAGCCACTCAGCCCGACCTTGGGCCTGCCGCCGCGACCGGTTGCGCCCTCGTCGCGGATTTCCCCACCCGCGCCGGTAGCCGCCCCGGGGAAGGGCGCGATCGCGGTGGGGTGGTTGTGGGTTTCGACCTTGATGGCGAAAGCGCCCGGCTGCGGCGATCCCGCACCCCAGGCTCCTGTTGCGGGATCGCACCGGAAACGCTGCGCCGGGAACCCCTCGATCACCGCGGCGTTGTCCTTGTAGGCACTGAGCGTGAGCTGGGGAGACCGGGCGTGCGTGTTGCGGATCATCGCGAACAGGCTGCGCGGCTGGGCCTGTCCGTCGAGCGTCCAACTGGCGTTGAAGATCTTGTGCCGGCAGTGCTCGGAGTTGGCCTGCGCGAACATCATCAACTCGGCATCGGTGGGATCGCGACCGAGCGCGCCGTAGCGTTCGCGCAGATAGTCGATCTCGTCGGCAGACAACGCCAGACCGAGCGTCGCGTTGGCGGACTCCAGCTCCGCCAGCGGAATCCGCACCACGCCGCCGGAGTCGGGCACATCGAACAGGGCGCCGGCCGCGGCAAGATCGGGCAGCAGGGACTGGGTCATCGGATCGTGCAGCAGCGCCGCCACCGCCGGCTCGCTGTCCGGGGTCAGCCCCGCCACGGCGAAGTGCTGGCCGCGCTCGACCCGCCGCACCGCCAGCCCCGCACCGCGCACGATCTCGGTGGTCTTGCTCGACCAGGGCGAGATCGTCCCCAACCGCGGCAGCGCCAGCCGCCCTTCCGGCAGCGGCGCATCGAGCGCGGCGGCACCCAGCACCCGCGCCAGGGCGACGGGATCGGGCATCTGACCCGCTTCGGGCTGCGCGAAATAGATGTCCGACACGGCTCCCAGAACCAGGCCGGCATCGAGCGCCTTCAGGCGCGCCCGCAGGCGCACCTGCGCGTGGCTGCTCAGGGCGGTCGGTGCCTGGAATACCAGCATGGTCGTCATCGGTTCGGGCGGAAGGAGTTCAATTCTAACGAAAGGGCCCGCCGGCTTGGCCTGGCGGGCCCGGTCCGGACACCATGAACGCTGCGGATCAGCGTGCGCCAGCCAGTGCGTCCAGGCGCTGGAGCAGCTGCTCCGGCGGCAGGTAGCCGCCCAGCTGGGTGCCATCCCTGGTATACACCGCCGGCGTTCCGCTCACGCCCACGCTCTGGCCCAGCTCGTAGTCGGCGGCCACCGGGTTGTCGCAGGTCCGGGATTCGAGCTTGACGCCGGACTTGGCGTTGTCCATCGCCTTGTTTCGATCGTCCGCGCACCACACCGAAACAGCCTTGTCGTAAGACTCTCCGCTCAGGCCCGAGCGCGGAAAGAACAGGTACTCCACGCTGATGCCGCGCTTGTTGTATTCGGCCATCTCGTTGTGCATGCGGCGGCAGTAGCCGCAGTCGATGTCGGTGAACACCGTCACAGCGTACTTCTCGTTCTTGGCCGGGAAGATGATGCGCCGCTCCGGCCCCACGGCCGCCAGCGCGCCCTTGCGCAGCCCCGCCTTGGCGGTCTCGGTCAGGTCGACCTTGTTGTGGATGTCGAACACCGAGCCCTGAAGCAGGAACCTGCCGTCGGCGCTGATGTAGACCACCTGGCCCTGCAGGACGACCTGGTAGAAGCCGGGCACCTGCGACTCGGCGATGCTGTCGATCTTGGCCGCCGGCACGAGCGACTTGATGGCCTCTTCCACTGCGGAATTGTCGGCGGAAGCGGAAAACGCGGCCGCGCCCAACGCGGCGGCGATCAGAAAGCGGATCATGGCGGTTCCTCGGGAACGGTGGCAGGACTGCAACGCGCGTTCGACCGGACCGCGGGCAGAAAGTTCAAGGATAAGGGAGCCGCCCGCGTCGAGCCAGTGGCAGGCATCCGGCGCCTGTTCCATCAGCCGCGCGGATGGTGCCGGGCGTGCAGCTGCTGCAGGCGCTCCTTCGCCACGGCGGTGTAGATCTGCGTGGTGGAGAGACTGGCGTGACCCAGCAGCATCTGCAGCGAACGCAGATCGGCGCCGTGGTTGAGCAGGTGGGTGGCGAAGGCGTGACGCAGCCCGTGCGGGGTCACGCGCGCGGCGTCGATGCCGGCGGCGAGGGCAAGGCGCTTGAGCCCCTGCCAGAAGAGCTGGCGGCTCATGGCGGTGCCGCGGCGGGTGAGGAACAGGTGTTCGCGCACGCGCCCGCCCGCAAGCAGCGGACGGGACTGGAGCAGGTATCGATCCAGCCAGTGCACGGCTTCCTCGCCCACCGGAAGCACGCGATCCTTGCCGCCCTTGCCGGTGACTCGCAGCGCGCCCTGCCGCAGGTTGACCTCGGCACGCAGCAGGCCGGTCAGCTCGGAAACGCGCAGGCCGGCGCCATACATGAGCTCCAGCATGGCGCGATCGCGCAACCCCAGCGGCGTGTCGACATCCGGCGCCGCCAGCAGCGCCTCGACTTCGCTTTCGGCCAGGGTGCGCGGCAGCTTGCGCGGCGTCTTGGGGCGCTGGATCAGGGCGGTGGGATCCTGGGTCATGGTACCCAGGCGCAGCTGCTGGGCGTAGAACGCGCGCAGGCTCGACATCAGCCGCGCGTTGCTGCGCGCGTCGTATCCGGCCTCGCTGCGCCAGGCCAGATAGTCAAACAGCCGCGCGCGATCCAGCGCATCCAGGCGCGCATCCTCGCCCAGCCAGCGTGCCAGACCTTCCAGATCGCGCCGGTAGCCGGCCTGGGTCAGGGCGGAAATGCCCCGCTCGGCCCAGAGGCGATCGATGAAGGCGTCGATCAGGACGCGCGCGGCGGCGGGTACCGGCGGCATGGCGCGGGCGCGCAGGCGGCGGCGGGTGATGGCCTCGGAAGACATGCGCGCAGCATAGCCCCCGCGCGCGCCGCGGCGCCGCTATCCTTTGCCGATGCAAGCCCCTGCAACGCCCGACTCGTCCCGCACCGTGACCGCACCCGCCGCGCTGGGCTTCCGCCTGCTGGCGATGGTGTACGACCTGCTGCCCCTGGCCGCGCTGTGGTTCGCCACCGCGGCACTGGTGCTGCTGGCGCGCGGCGGCGTGCCGGTGACACCCAACAGCCCCGCCGCGCTGGTCGAGTTCGCGCTGATGCTGGCCGTCGGATTCGGCTACTTCGGCCTGAGCTGGCGGCGCGGCGGACAAACCCTGGGAATGCGCGCCTGGCGTCTGCGCCTGGTGCG
This sequence comes from uncultured Chiayiivirga sp., assembly GCA_934525595.1. Taxonomy (GTDB): domain Bacteria; phylum Pseudomonadota; class Gammaproteobacteria; order Xanthomonadales; family Xanthomonadaceae; genus Denitratimonas. The sequence continues at coordinate 20,574 of CAKSZJ010000015.1, forward strand.
CAGCGACGGCGAGGCCGAAGCCGGCTGGCGCGCGCTGGCGCTGCGCTACGCCACCGCCGCCGTGTCTCTGGCGGCCTTCGGGGTGGGATTTTTCTGGAGCCTGGTCGACGCCCAGCGGCGCACCTGGCACGACCTGACCTCGCAGACCGTGATCGTGCGGCTTCCGAAGGCCGATCGCCGGCGGCGCTGACCGTGGATCAGCCGGCGACGGCCAGCCCGGCCAGCTCGAAGCGGCCGTCCTCGTAGAGCCGAAGCACGCTGCCCTGCTCGTACCAGTCGCCCAGCACGATGCGCTGGCGCGGTACGCCGTCGACCACCAGGTCGTGCACCGCCGGGCGATGGGTGTGACCGTGGATCATCCGCGTCACGCCGTAGCGGCGGAAGAAGTCCTCCACTGCGCGCGGCGCGGCGTCGCCCACTTCCAGCGCCGCCGCGGACTGCTGGTGCGCGGCGCTCGACTGGCGCGCCGCCTGCGCGAAGGCGCGACGCTCGGCCAGCGGGCGCGCCAGCAGGGCACGCTGCCATTCCGGATCGCGCACCTGGCGGCGCACGGCGAGGTATGCGAGGTCGTCCCAGCACAGCAGGTCGCCGTGCAGCAGCAGGATCGGCTCGCCGCCGGGCGCAATCACGCAGGGATCGGGCAGGATCTCGAAGCCGGCGCGGGCCGCATAATCGTTCCCGACGAGAAAGTCGCGGTTGCCGCGGATGAAGGCGACGCGGGTGCCGCCGTCGGCCACATCGCGCAGCGCGCTGCCGACCCGCGCAGGCAGGTCGGCATCGTCGTCATCGCCGATCCAGGCCTCGAACAGGTCACCGGGAACGTAGAGCGCCGGCGACTGCGCGGCCTCTTCGCGCAGGAAGGCGAGAAACAGCTCGGTGATCTGCGGGCGCGTCGAATCCAGGTGCAGATCGGAGACGAACAGGGCGCGCACACGGCTGCCGCCGGCATCGGTGCGCGCCTGCTCCACGGTCGTGCTTACTCGCCCGCCGCCGCGGCCGCCGCCAGAACCTCGGCGCGCTCGATCACGACCGGCTGGGTCGGAACATCGGAGTGGAACGGCCCCTGGCCGCCGGTCGGGATGGCGCGGATCTTGTCGACCACGTCCATGCCCTCGACCACCTTGCCGAACACGGCATAGCCCCAGGTCATGCCGTTCTCGCTGCTGACATAGTCAAGACGCGGGTTGTCCACGAGGTTGATGAAGAACTGCGAGTTGGCCGAATGCGGCTCGCCGGTGCGCGCCATCGCGATGGTGCCTCGCAGGTTGGAGAGCCCGTTGCCGGCCTCGTTCTGGATCGACGCACGGGTCGGCTTGGGCTGGAGGTCGGCGGTGTAGCCGCCGCCCTGGGCCATGAAGTTTTCGATCACGCGGTGGAAGACGGTGCCGTTGTAGAAGCCGTCCTTCACGTAGGCGAGGAAGTTCTCCGAGGAAATCGGCGCCTTGGCCGCGTCGAGCTCGATCACGATGTCGCCCAGGTTGGTATGCAGCGCCACGCGCGGCGCCGGAGCCGCCGTTTCGGTCTGGGCAGCAGGCGCGTCGGCGGCCGGAGCGGCGGCTTCCTGGGCAAGGGCAAGCGCCGGCAGCAGCAGGCCGGCGAACATCAGGGAACGAAGGATCATGGGCGTGCTTCTCCGCAAATTTCAGAGGTGGCGCAGGCTGCGCCGGAACCATGAAGTGTAACCCTCTCCCGCGCTGCATGGCTGTGCCGCAGCGGAACGAACTGCGCCGCCGTGGGCGGAGACCGCCACCCCGCGGGCTACACTGTGGCGATGCGACGATATCTGCTACCGACCCTCATTCCGCGCGTGCTTTTGCTCCTGGCCGGCGCCGTCGCGGCCGCGGGCGCAACGCCGCCGCCGCGGACGGACCTGGCGGCTCAGCGTGGCGGTTTCACGCGCGCCCTGGAGACCGCTGAATCCCGCCCCCTGGCGGAGTTTCCCGCCGCCGCGCGCACCTACGCGCAGCACCCGCTGGCGCCCTATCTCGACTATGCCGCGCTGCGCCGCCAGCTCGATCGCGCCGACGCGAAGACGATCAAGGCCTTTCTCGACGCGCACCCCGATCTGCCGGTGTCGACCGCGCTGCGCGATCAGGCACTGCGGGCGCTCGCGCGGCGCGAGGACTGGGCGGGCTTCCGCACGCTGTACACGGCCAGCGCGGATGCCGAACTGCGCTGCGCCGAGCTGCTTTCGCGCAGGAGCGCCTCCCCCGACGCGGCCTGGACCGACGCAGGGCTCGCCCTGTGGCTGACCGGGCGCTCGCAGCCGGCGCGCTGCGACGCGGTATTCGACGTGCTGCGCCAGCGCGGCCTGCTTACCGCCGAGCGCACCCTGGAGCGCATCGCGCTGGCGGCCACCGAACACAATCTGGGCCTGATGCGCCATCTCGCACGCCGCCTGCCTGCGGCACAGGCGGAACGCGTCACCGGCTATGCCGATTATCTGGCAGCTCCCGCGCCGTCACGCACGGCGGGCTGGCCCGACGACCCTCTCAGCCGCCGCATCGCCCTGCTGGGCGTGACGCGAGTGGCAAAAGGCGATCCGGGCGCCGCCGAGGCGCTGTTTGCGGCGTTGTCGGTGCGCCTTGGCTTCGATGCCGCGCAGCGCGGCGAGGCGCTCAATCAGATCGCACTGTGGAGCGCCGCCTCGTACCTGCCCGACAGCGTGCGCCGCTTTGACGCGGTTCCGGCCGAGGCATGGGACGCGCGCCTGCACGAATGGCGATTCCGCGAGGCGCTGGCGCGCGGCGACGAGCCCGCCGCGTTGGCCGCCATTGCGTTGATGCCGCAGGCGCAGCGCAGCGAAACGCGCTGGCGCTACTTCGAGGCCCGCCTGCGCGAACGTGCCGGCGACGCCGCGGCGCGCGACGTCCTGGGCGAGCTGTCGGCCGAACCGAGCTACTACGGATTCCTCGCCGCCGAGCGCATCGGCGTGCCCTATGCGCTGTGTCCGCGCGACGTCGTGCCGGAGGAGTCCGCGCTGCGTCGTACGCTGGAAGCCCGCCCCGGGTTCGTGCGCGCCATGGAGCTGTTCGCCCTGGGCCGCATCGGCTGGGCACGGCGCGAGTGGGATGCGCTGAAAAGCACGCTCCCGCCGGAGGAGCGGCGCGTTGCCGTCGCGCTGGCCGACGCGGCGGGCTGGCACGATCGCGGCCCGTTCACGCTCAACGCCGGCGAGGATCTCGCCTACTACCGCCTGCGATTCCCGCTGCCGTTCGAACGGCAGATTCGGCGCGAGGCGCGCAGGTACGGGCTGGATCCGGCCTGGGTGATCGCGCTGATCCGCGCCGAGAGCGCCTGGGCGCCGGATGCACGCTCGCACGCCAACGCGCGCGGCCTGATGCAGCTTTTGCCCTCCACCGCGCGGATGGAAGCCACCCGGCGCGGACAGCGCTACCCGGGCGACGCGGGGCTGTTCGACCCCAAGGAAAACCTCAGCCTCGGCATCGCGCACCTAGCCACGATGCTGGAGCAGCACGGCGGCCTGCCCTTCCTGGCAACCGCCGCCTACAACGCCGGCCCCTCGCCGGTGGCGCGCTGGCTGGCGCAGCGTCCGGTGCCGGAGGTCGATCTGTGGATCGAGACGATTCCCTACCGCGAAACCCGCGAATACGTGGCGCGCATCCTCGCCTTCGCCGCCATCTACGACTGGCGCCTGGAAGGCCACGCCGTACCGATCGGACGGCGCGCGCTGGGCCAGGGTGCGACATCCGCAGAGCGGCGTGCATTCGCCTGTCCAATCCTCCTGCCCGGGAGTTCCTCATGAGCCCACCCCGCATCGTCGTATTCGGCGGCACCGGCTTCCTCGGCCGCCGCCTGGTTCCCGAGCTGCTGCGACGCGGCTTCAGGGTCACGGTGCCCAGCCGGAACCGCGAGCGCCAGCGCGAGCTGTTCGTGCTGCCCGGCGTGGAGGTCGTGAGCGCCGATGTCTACGCTGCCGCCGATCTGCGCAGCCTGCTGCAGGGCGCGTACGCGGCGATCAACCTGGTTGGCATCCTCAACGAACGCGGCCGCAGCGGACACGGCTTCCGGCGCGCGCACGTCGAATTCACCGACGGCCTGATCGCCGCCTGCCGCGCCAGCGGGGTGCGCCGCCTGCTGCAGACCAGCGCGCTGAACGCCGGACGCGGCGAAAGCCACTACCTGCGCACCCGCGGCCAGGCCGACGAGCACGTGCGCGATTCGGCGCTGGACTGGACGATCTTCCAGCCCTCGGTGATCTTCGGGCCGGGCGACGGCTTGTTCGACCGCTTCGCCGGCCTGCTGCGGCTCACTCCGGCACTGCCGCTGGCGCGCGCCGGTGCGCGCTTTGCGCCGGTGTACGTGGGCGACGTGGCGCGCGCCTACGCGCGCGCGCTCGACGATCCCGCCACCTTCGGCCAGCGCTACGAGATCTACGGCCCGGAAACCCTCAGCCTGGAGGAGATCGTCCGCTACACCGCACGCGGCCTCGGCCTGCGCCGCGCCGTCGTGCCGCTGCCCGATGCGCTCGGCCGCTTGCAGGCGGCGCTGATGGACTTCATGCCGGGCAAACCCTTCTCGACCGACAACTTCCTCTCGCTCAGGCTCGACGCGGTCGGCGGCATCGACGGGCTGTATCGGCTGGGCATCGAAAAGACCCCGATCGAGGCCGTCGTGCCGCGCCAGCTCGGCGCCGATACGCGACAGTCCCGCCACGACCGCCGGCGCCGGGCGCGGCGCGCGTGAAAACCTATCTGGTCGGCGGCGCGGTGCGGGATGCGCTGCTCGGCCACGCGCCGGGCGATCGTGATTTCGTGGTGGTCGGGAGCACGCCCGAGGCGATGGTGGCCGCCGGCTTCACCCCGGTCGGTCGCGATTTCCCGGTCTTCCTGCATCCGCGCACACACGAGGAATACGCGCTGGCGCGCTGCGAACGCAAGGCCGGACGCGGCTATCGCGGCTTCACCGTGGTGGCCACGCCCGACATTTCGCTGCAAGAGGATCTGGCGCGGCGCGATTTCACCATCAACGCCATGGCGCAGGATGCGGACGGCACGCTGATCGATCCGTACGGCGGTGCGGCAGACCTCGACGCGCGCGTGCTGCGCCATGTTTCCCCGGCCTTCGCCGAAGACCCGGTGCGGATCCTGCGTGCGGCGCGCTTCATGGCGCGCTGGGCGCACCTGGGCTTTCGCGTGGCGCCGGTCACCCTGACGCTGATGCGCACCATGGTGACCGAGGGCGAAGTCGATCATCTGGTACCCGAGCGCATCTTCCAGGAGCTGTCCCGCGCGCTCGCCGAGCCCTCGCCCTCGGCCTTCCTGCGCACCCTGCGCGCCTGCGGCGCGCTGGCGCGCGTGCTGCCCGAGGTCGATGCGCTCTACGGCGTGCCGCAGCACGCGGCGCATCATCCGGAGGTGGATGCGGGCGTGCACACCGAGATGGCCTGCGACGCGGCCGCGCGGCTGGCGCCTGGCAATGCGCTGGTCGGGTTCTGCGTGCTCGTCCACGATCTTGGCAAGGCGCGGACGCCGGCGCGCGGGCTGCCTTCGCACCGCGCCCACGAGCGCGCCGGCCTGGCGCCGCTGAACGCCCTGTGCGAGCGGCTCAAGGTGCCCACCGAATACGCCGCGCTGGCGCGCATCGTCTGCCTCGAACACCTCAACGTGCATCGCTTCGACGAGTTGAAGCCCGCCACGGTGCACGACCTGATCGCTCGCTGCGACGGATTTCGCAAGCCGGAGCGCATCGGCCTGCTGGCGCTGGCCTGCGAGGCGGACAAGCGCGGACGGCGCGGGCGGGAAGCGCTCGACTACCCGCCGCGCGGCGCGCTCCTGGCCGCGCACGCCGCCGCGCTCGCGGTAAAGCCGCGCGATCTCGACCTCGCCGGACTCAGCGGCGAAAGGATCGCCGAAACGGTCCGGCGTGCGCGGATCGCGGCGATCGTCCGGCACGCCTAGAGATGGGTGCCCTCGCGCAGCGCGCGGATGCGCTCCTCCAGCGGCGGGTGCGACATCATCAGCTTGCGCAGCCCGTGGCCGATGCCGCCGGAGATGCCGAAGGCGCGGATCTGATCCGGCAGGGTGTTCTGGCCCTGATTGCCGGCCAGGCGCTGCAGCGCGGCGATCATCTTCTCGCGCCCCGCCAGGCGCGCGCCGCCGACGTCGGCGCGGAACTCGCGCCAGCGGCTGAAAGACATGGCGATCATCGAGGCAAAGAGACCGAACACCATGTCCAGCACCGCCACGATGATGTAGTAGAAGAAGCTCGGACCGCCGTCGTGGTCGCGGTTGCCCGAGAGCATGGCGTCGATGCCGCGTCCCACGACCCGCGCGAGGAACAGGACGAAGGTGTTGAGCACGCCCTGGATCAGGGCCATCGTGACCATGTCGCCGTTGGCCACGTGGCTGACCTCGTGGGCCAGCACGGCTTCGGCCTCGTCCTTGTCCATCGCGCGCAGCAGGCCGGTGGACACCGCCACCAGCGCGCTGTTGCGGGTGGCGCCGGTGGCAAACGCGTTGACCTCGGGCGCGTCGTAGATCGCCACCTCGGGCATGCGGATGCCGGCCGCCTTGGCCTGCCGCTCCACGGTGTGGAACAGCCAGCGCTCCACCTCGTTGCGCGGCTGCGCGATGACCTGTGCGCCGGTGCTGCGCTTGGCCATGGTCTTTGACAGCAGCAGCGAAATCATCGCTCCGCCGAAGCCGAACAGCGCGGCGAACACCAGCAGTCCGCCGTCCTGGCCCAGTTGAATCCCGAAGCCCTTTTCCAGCACGCTCATCACGATGCCCAGCAGGACCAGGACCGCAAGGTTCGTGGCGAGAAAGAGCGCGATGCGTCGAACCATCATCATGAATGCCTGCCTTGTGGGAAGAGTGCCGGCGGACCGGCGCACAGTGGAACGTGGATGCCGTGGAAAATGAAGCCGGCGCCCGCTGAATTCAAGCCCGGATCCTGCCGCGGCCGCTTCGCGCCCTCACCCACCGGGCCGCTGCACTTCGGCTCGCTGGCCGCCGCCTTCGGCAGCTTCCTGCGCGCCCGCGCGCAGGGCGGCCAGTGGCTGGTCCGGGTGGAGGACATCGACACCCCGCGCGTGGTGCCCGGCGCCGCGCAGCTGCAGCTCGATACGCTGCGCCACTTCGGGCTGGACTGGGACGGCGAGGTGCTGTGGCAGAGCCGGCGGCTGGAGGCGTATCGCGACGCGCTGGATCGGCTGCGCGCAGACAACCGGGTGTTCCCCTGCCGGTGCAGCCGCAGCGAACTGGCCGCCGCACCGCATCGCGCCTGCATCGGCACGCGCCGCCAGGGGCAGGCGGCCTGGCGGCTGCGCGTACCCGATCGTGACATCCTCTTTGTCGACGCGGTGCGCGGGCCGCAGCGCCAGAACCTGGCACAGGAGATCGGCGACGTGGTGCTCTGGCGCGCCGATGGCCTGGTCGCCTACCAGCTCGCCGTGGTGGTGGACGACGCGGCGCAGGGAATCACCGAGGTCGTGCGCGGCGCCGACCTGCTCGACTCCACCGCCCGGCAGATCTTCCTGCAGGAAGCGCTCGGCCTGCCGACGCCCGCCTACGCCCACCTGCCGCTGGCGCTGGATGCCGATGGCTACAAGCTGGGCAAATCGCAGCAGGCGCTGGCGCTGGACGCATCGCGGCCGATGCCCGCGCTGCGCACCGCGTGGGCCTTTCTCGGGCAGCGGCCCGGGGCGCTGGACGACGCCGGGGATCTGCCGCGCCTGATCGACGCCGCCATCGCCGCATTCGACCTGACGCGCGTGCCGAAAACCGATCACCGCACTGCCGCGGCGCTGTCCTGAACCCGTCGTTGCGGCGCGCAGGCGCCGAAACTGCGATACAGCGCCCGGATTCAATCCGCGTTACTCTCCGCCCTTCTTTTTCCCACCCGCCGAGCCCATGAGTCAGGATCAACGCGCCGAACGCCATCAGCATGCCGGAGAACTGTTTCGCAACAAGGACTATGTCGGCGCGCTGAAAATCCTCGACGAACTGATCGCCTCCTACCCCAGAGCCGCGCCGCTGCACGTTCACCGCAGCCGCTGCCTCACGGCGCTGGATCGGCCCGAGGAGGCGGCACAGGCGCTCGATGCGGCCCTCGCGCTCGCGCCCGATCACGTCCCCACGCTGCTGGCGCGCGTGGAAATGGCCGAGGAACACTACGAAGCGCTCGACACCCTGCCCCTGCTGCGCCGGGCCATCGCCCGCGAGCCGGAAAACGCCACGGCCCTGTTCCTCTTCGCCCGCACGGTGCTCGACGGCGCGACCGAAGCCGACGACCCGGGCACGATCGAGGAGGCGCTCGCCAGCCTGGATCTCAGCATCGCGCTCGATCCTCGGCGCGCCGAAGCCTGGGCCCGCCGCGGCCAGCACCACCATCTGCGCGCCCACGGCGCAGGCGACAGCACGGACTCTGTGCGCGATGCGCTGGGCATCAGCTACGACCGCAGGGCGCTGGAGCAGGCGCTTGAAGACCTCACCCGCGCGGCATCGCTGAAGGCCGACAACCAGTACGACCGGCTCTGCGCACGCATCGCCGCCCTGCTCGGGCAGCACGAACTCGCGGCCCGCCATATGGACCGGGTGCTCGAACGCATGGACGCCGATGCGCCCGCGCGCGCATTCGTGGAAGAGGAACGCGCGCGCTACGCCATGGGCCCGGAGGGCGAACGCGAAGAGCTTGCGGAAATGCTCGAACACGCGGGCGATGTCGAAGGCGTGGAGCGCAGCCTTGCGGAAGATGCAAGCTACGCCCTGACCCACGCCACCGCCGAACTGGTGCGCCAGGGCGTGGATCTCCAGAGTGCGCTGGATGCGATGACCGGCGACGAGTCTCCGGACGACCTGCAGGCCACCCAGATCGCCTTCAGCCTCTACAGCATGGCGCACGAAGCCGATCCGGGCCTGGTCGAGGTGGATCCAGCCGGATTCCCCGCCTTCCAGCGCAAGCACGCGGACCACTGCGAGGAGGCGCTCGCACCGCTCGGATACACCCGCCTGGCCTACGCCGAGGCGCGCGGCATCAGCGCCCAGCAGGGCCAGCGCACCCTGCTCGGCCTGTTCACCCATCCCGAATACGGCAGCGCCGCATCCTTCGCGCTCAAGCCCAAGTGGCCGGGGCTGATCGGCTTCGCCTTCTTGTTCCTGACCGGCCGGTGGAAGAGCGCGCGCATGCTCGAATGCGCCACGCGCTTCGACGACGACGTCTACATGAACAGTCGCGCTGCCGGACCGGATCCGTTCGATACCGATGGCATACGCAACTTCGCCTTCGAGAAGCTTCCTCCCAAGGCCAGCCCGCACGACGTGGCCACGCGCCACGTCGAGCGCGTTCTCGAGCGCATCGGCGAAGGTCACGCCGTGGTGCCCGCCCATACCCTCGAAGACATCGAGGCGGGCTGGCGCGCGACCAGCGCGCTGAAGCGCGAGTACCGCCAGAGCATCGGCTACGCCACCGACGACGAGCTGCGCGCGCTCCTTGGCAAGCACTACGACGCACTGGCCGACCGGGTACGCGACCGGCTGCGGCGCCTGTCCGGACAAGACGCCTGATCCCGCCACGCCGCGCGGGCGCCCTGTCCGGAAGGACACCTGCCGCATCGCGGGCGCGGCACTAGAATGCGGACAGCTCATTCACCGGTCCGCGTCATGTCCCACCCCCTCTGGATCCCCAGCGCCGAGCGCATCGAGCGCGCCAACATCTCGCGCTTCATCAAATTCGTCCAGGCCGAGACCGGCGACGGCAACGTCATCGACTACTCCAGCCTCTACCGGTTCTCCATCACCCAGCCCGAGCGGTTCTGGTGCCTGGTCTGGGACTTCTGCGGCATCAAGGCGCAAGGCGAGCGCACGCCGGTGCTGGTGGATGGCGACAAGATGCCCGGCGCGCGCTGGTTCCCGAACGTGCGGCTGAACTTCGCGCAGAACCTGCTGCGCTTCGCCGACGACCGCGTGGCGCTGCTGTTCCGCGGCGAGAACGGCGCCACCGAGCGCATCACCTACGCCCAGCTGCGTCGTCGCGTCGCGGCGCTGGCCGCGGCGCTCAGGGCGCAGGGCGTCGTCAAGGGCGACCGCGTCGCCGGCTTCATGCCGAACCTGCCCGACACCGTGGTCGCAATGCTGGCCACCGCCTCGCTCGGTGCGATCTGGTCGTCCTGCTCGCCCGACTTCGGCATCAACGGCGTGCTCGACCGCTTCGGCCAGATCCGCCCCAGGGTGCTGTTCACCGCGGCCAGCTACCAGTACGGCGGCAAGCGGCTGGACTGCCTGGAGAAAGTCGCCGGCTTCGCGCGCGCGATCGACTCCATCGAGCGCATCGTCGTGGTGCCCTACCTCGACCGCCCCGAATCGCTCGACGCGGTGCCGCGCGCGGTGAACCTGGACGAATTCACTGCACCGTTCGCCGAAGCCGAGCTCGAATTCGTGCCCATCGCGTTCGACGACCCGCTCTACATCATGTACAGCTCCGGCACCACCGGCGTACCCAAGTGCATCGTGCACAGCGCCGGCGGCACGCTCATCCAGCATCTCAAGGAACACGTGCTGCACGCCGACGTGAAGCGCGAGGACAAGATCTTCTACTACACCACCTGCGGCTGGATGATGTGGAACTGGCTGGTCTCGGCGCTGGCGGTGGGCGCGACCGTGGTGCTGTACGACGGCAACCCGTCCTGGCCCGACGCCAACGCGCTTTGGGATCTCGCCGACGAATTCGGCATCAGCATCTTCGGCACCAGCGCCAAGTGGATCAGCGCGATCGAGAAGGCCGGCGTCAAGCCACGCGAAACCCACAAGCTGCTGGCGCTCAAGACCCTTCTCTCGACCGGCTCGCCGCTGGCGCCGGAGAGCTTCGACTACGTCTACCGCGACGTGAAGGAGCGCGTGATGCTGTCCTCGATCTCGGGCGGCACCGACATCATCAGCTGCTTCGCGCTGGGCGCGCCGATCCTGCCGGTGTGGCGCGGCGAGCTGCAGTGCCGCGGCCTCGGCCTCAAGGTGGAAATCCTCGACGACGACGGCCGGCCCGTGGTCGAACAGACCGGCGAGCTTGCCTGCAGCGCCCCGTTCCCGGTGATGCCCGTGGGCTTCTGGAACGATCCGGACGGGGCGAAATACCGCGCCGCCTACTTCGAGAACCAGCCGGGCATCTGGTGCCACGGCGATTTCGCCGCGCTGACCGGGCACGAGGGCATCATCATCTACGGCCGCTCAGACGCCACCCTGAATCCGGGCGGCGTGCGCATCGGCACTGCGGAAATCTACCGCCAGGTCGAGCAGCTTCCCGAAATCCTGGAAAGCCTGTGCATCGGCCAGGACTGGCAGGGCGACGTGCGCGTGGTGCTGTTCGTCCGCCTGCGCGAGGGCCTCACCCTCGACGACGCCCTGCGCGAGCGCATCCGCAAACACATCCGCGCCAATACCACCCCGCGCCACGTCCCGGCGAAGATCGTGCAGGTCGCCGACATCCCGCGCACCATCTCGGGCAAGATCGTGGAACTTGCGGTGCGCAACGTGGTGCACGGCCGCGCGGTGAAGAATACCGACGCGCTGGCCAACCCGCAGGCGCTGGAGCTGTACCGGGATTTGCCGGAGCTGGCGGAGTAGCGGACCGGAGGCGGCTTCTTTTGCTTCTGATCGGGCGCCCCGCCATCAAGAACGAAAGAAGCCGCGCAGGCAATCAGCCGCCGCGCGCGCTCACCCTTCCGCCGCGCGCGCCAGCGCCGCCGGGCGGCCTTCCCAGCGCGCCAGCGCCGTCTCGATGCGCGCGAACACCTCGCGGATCTGCTCGGGCTGCGGCAGCAGCGTCACGCGGAAATGGTTGCGATAGGGCACGTTGAAGCTGGTGCCCGGCACGATAAGCACGCCTTCGTGGGTGAGGAGATCGAGCGCGAAGCGGTGGTCGTCGAAGTCCGCAAGATCAGCGGCATCGACGCCGGGGAAGGCATACAGCGCCCCCTGGGGCGGGTGCAGGGTGAGGCGCGAGCTGGTCTCGCAGGCTTCGATCACCGCGCGCCGCGCCTCGTACAGGCGCCCGCCGGGCGCAGTGAGTGCGCTGATCGTGTCCGGGCCGGTGAGCGCCGCCAATGCGGCCCACTGCGCCGGCACGTTGGCGCACAGGCGCAGCGCGCCGAGCAGATCCAGCGCGTGGTGATAGTCACCGCTGCGGATCGGATCGCCCGACAGCACGGCCCAGCCGGCGCGGTAGCCGCAGGCACGGTGCACCTTGGAAAGCCCGCCGAACGTCAGGCAGGGCGCATCACCGGCCAGCGGCGCCAGCGGCACGTACCGGGCATCGTCGTAGGTGATCTCATCGTAGATCTCGTCCACCATCAGCAGCAGGCGGTGGCGCTCGGCGATCTCGGCCAGCTGGCGCAGGGTATCGCGCGAATACACCGCGCCGGACGGATTGTTCGGGTTGATCAGCACCAGCGCGCGGGTGCGCGGAGTGACGAGCGCCTCGACCTGGTCGGGATCGGGCTGGAAGCCGTTTTCCGGCCGGCAGTCGTAGTACACCGGCACCCCGTCGTTGAGGATGGTGGCGGCGCTCCAGAGCGGATAATCCGGACTCGGCAGCAGCACCTCGTCGCCCGGGTTGAGCAGGGCACGCAGCGACATGTCGATCAGCTCGCTCACGCCATTGCCCATGAACACGTGCGCCGGCGTCACCCCGCGCGCGCCGCGTGCCGCGTGCCGCGCCGCGATCACCTCGCGAAGTTCCGGCAGGCCCTGCTGGTGGCAATAGGGATCGCTTTCGGCGATGTGCTCGGCGATGGCCTGCTGCAGGTGCTCGGGCGCGCGGAAACCGAAGGCGCCGGGATTGCCGATGTTGAGTTTGATGAGCTTGCGCCCCTGGGCCTCCATGTCACGCGCTCGCCGCGCCAGCTCACCGCGAATTTCGTAGCGGACCTGCGACAGGCGCTGGCGGGTGGCGATGGTGCGGGACTGGGACATGGATGGACCGGAGGGCGGAAAAAGGGGAAGGTCGACGCCTCCAGACTAGCGGAGAAACGCGCGGGATGAGAGGCAATTCGCGGGCGATTCGCGGGCTGGATGGGGCTTCACGGCGGACAATATCGCGCACCATGACGCATCGCAACAAAAAGCGCGCGAACACCCCATCGGCTACCCTCTCCGGCATTCCTTCGGAGACGCCCATGTCCACCTTGCCCACCGCTTCCGAGATCGTCGACTTCTGGCGCCAGGCCGGCCCGCAGGCCTGGTTCAGCCGCGACGCCGCCTTCGACGATCGGCTGCGCGAGCATTTTCTCGCTGCCCACATGGCCGCCGCGCGGCGCGAGCTGGACGCCTGGATAGAGAGCGCCGAGGGCGCGCTGGCGCTGATGATCCTGCTCGACCAGTTCCCACGGAACTGCTTTCGCGGCACCGCGCACATGTTCGCCACCGATCAGCTGGCGCTGCGCCTGGCGCGCGCGGCGCTGGCGCGCGGACTGGACCAGCAGGTTGAAGCCAGCCTGCGGCTGTTCTTCTATCTGCCCTTCGAGCACAGCGAAGACCTGGATGACCAGCGCATCGCGGTGGAGCGCTGTGCGCCGCTGGGCGATCCCTTCGACCGCTACGCGCAGATCCACCTGGACGTCATCGAACGCTTCGGCCGTTTCCCGCACCGCAACGCCGCGTTCGGGCGCGACACCACGCCCGAGGAACAGGCGTTCCTGGACGCGGGAGGCTTCGCGGGCTGATTGCCGCCCTGCACTGTTGCCGCAGGCGCCTCGCAGGGCGCTTCCCGCCCCGATATCGCAACCTGCATGACTAAGCGGCCGCTCAGCCCTTCTTCGCCGCCTCCACCACACGCTCGACGGTGATGCCGAAGTGCTGGAACAGCGCATCGGCCGGAGCCGAGGCGCCGAAGCTGTCGATGCCGATCACCTCGCCATCCAGCCCGACGTACTTGCGCCAGTAACCGGTGACGCCGGCTTCCACCGCGACGCGCTTGCGACACCAGGACGGCAGCACGCCTTCGCGCCATTCCAGCGGCTGGGCGTCGAACAGGTTGGCGTTGGGCATGGACACCACGCGCGCGCGGATGCCTTCGGAATCGAGGCGGCGCGCCGCCTCCATCGCCAGCTCCACTTCCGAACCGGTGGCGATCAGGATCAGGTCGAAGGTTCCTTCGGCGGGATCGGAAAGCACGTAGCCGCCGCGCGCGATGTCGGCCACCTGTTCGGCCGTGCGGTGCTGGTGCGCCAGGTTCTGGCGGCTGAAGACCAGCACGCTCGGGCCGTCTTCGCGCTGGATCGCGGCTTTCCACGCGACCGCGCTTTCCACCGCGTCGGCCGGACGCCAGACCGAGTTGTTCGGGATGTAGCGCAGGCTCGCCAGATGCTCGACCGGCTGGTGGGTCGGGCCGTCCTCGCCCAGGCCGATGGAGTCGTGGGTGAACACGTGGATTGCGCGGGCGGGAATCAGCGCACTCATGCGCAGCGCGTTGCGCGAGTAGTCGGAGAACACCAGGAAGGTGGCATCGTAGGGAATGAAGCCGCCGTGCAGTGCCAGACCATTGGCGATCGCGCTCATGCCGAACTCGCGCACGCCGTAGTAGACGTAGTTGGCGTCCGGATCGCCGCCGGCGGCGTCCTTGCTGCCTTTCCACAAGGTCAGGTTGGAGCCGGCCAGGTCGGCCGAGCCGCCGATCAGCTCGGGCAGCAGCGGCGCGAACGCCTCGATGGCCATCTGCGAGGCCTTGCGCGAGGCGACGACCGGCCCTTCGGCCTGCAGCCGCGCGATGTAGGCATCGGCCTGGGCAGGAAAATCGGCCGGCAGTTCGCCGCGGATGCGGCGGGAGAACTCGTCGGCCAGCTCGGGGAAGGCGGCCGCATAGCGATCGAACAGCGCGACCCACGCTGCCTCGCGTGCGGCGCCGGCGGCGCGCGCGTCCCAGCCGGCGTAGATCTCGGCGGGAATCTCGAAGGCCAGGTGCGGCCATCCCAGCGCCTGGCGCGTGGCGGCCAGTTCGTCCTTGCCCAGCGGCGCGCCGTGCGAGGACTCCTTGCCAGCCTTGTTGGGCGAGCCGAAGCCGATCGTGGTCTTGCAGCAGATCAGCGTGGGGCGCGCGCTTTCCGCCATTGCGGTACGGATCGCCTGGTGGACTTCTTCCGGATCGTGGCCATCGACGTTGCGGATCACCTGCCAGCCGTAGGCCTCGAAGCGCTGCGGGGTGTTGTCGGTGAACCAGCCGTGCACCTCGCCATCGATGGAAATGCCGTTGTCGTCGTAGAGCGCGATGAGCTTGCCCAGGCCCAGCGTGCCGGCCAGCGAGCAGGCCTCGTGCGAGATGCCCTCCATCAGGCAGCCGTCGCCCAGGAACACCCAGGTGTGGTGGTCGACGATGGCGTGGCCTTCGCGGTTGTAGCGTTGCGCCAGCAGCTTTTCCGCCAGCGCGAAACCGACCGCGTTCGCCAGGCCCTGCCCGAGCGGGCCGGTGGTGGTTTCCACGCCCGGTGTCTCATGCGCTTCCGGATGCCCTGCGGTCTTGCTGTGCAGCTGGCGGAAGCGCTTGAGCTCGTCCAGCGGCAGGTCGTAGCCGGTCAGGTGCAGGAGCGCGTAGAGCAGCATGGAGCCGTGCCCGTTGGAAAGGACGAAGCGGTCGCGATTGAACCACTTCGGATTGGCCGGGTTGTGGCTCAGGAAATCACCCCACAGCACCTGCGCCATGTCGGCCATGCCCATCGGCATGCCGGGGTGGCCGCTGTTGGCGGCCTGCACCGCGTCAGCGGCGAGGAAGCGGATG
The DNA here is from genome assembly GCA_934525595.1 of uncultured Chiayiivirga sp. Lineage (GTDB taxonomy): Bacteria > Pseudomonadota > Gammaproteobacteria > Xanthomonadales > Xanthomonadaceae > Denitratimonas. The sequence goes on from CAKSZJ010000015.1 coordinate 36,297, forward strand.
GCGTTGGCGAGGTCGCGGCGGCGGGGCGTCGTCATGTCGGGCGGTACCTGGGGGATGAAAGAAAGTCGCGGGCGCGGCGCGCCGGGTGCGCATTGTCCCACCGCCGATTCGCGTTGTCGCGCCGCAAGCTGCGCGCGCCGCCGCCGCGCGAGGGCCCTATTCCACCCCGAAATGCCGCTGCAGGCGGTCGGCCAGTGCGGCGGCAGTGAGCTCTCCGACGTGGAGATCGCGCAGCACGCCGCGGCTGTCGTAGAACAGCGTGGTCGGCAGCACGCGGGCACCGGTGGCTTGCATGGTGCCGGATTCGGAATCGAGCAGGACATCGGGCGTTTCCAGCCCGCTGCGGCGCAGGTAGTCCTCCACGAGCTCCGGCGGATCGCCCTGATTCACCAGCAGGAAGCGCACCTGCGGCCAGCGCGTGCCGGCGCTGGCGAACATCGGCATCTCGCGCCGGCACGGCGGACACCAGGTGGCCCAGAGGTTGATCACGATCGGCCGCGGATCGGCGTCGGGGATGCGCACCAAAGCGCCGTCGCGCGCGTGCAGCGACAGCGCCGGCAGCGGAATCGAATCGCGCTGGTGCGCATCGAGCGAGGAAGCCGCCACCCACCAGCCCGCCGCGCCGATGAGCAGGCCCGCGATGACCGGACCACGCAGCACCGGTGCGCGGCGGCTGCGCCACCAGGCCGTCGCCAGCGCCACCAGCAGCCCGCTCCACCAGGCAAAGCCCCCGTCACCGATGGCGATGATCGACGCCGGCGCGGCGGCATACTCGGGCCACCAGCGCAGCACATAGCCCAGCCTGGCGGCGAGCAGGCCCGCCAGCACGGCATCCAGCAGCGGCCCGCCGATGCCCGTGCTCTCGGCCAGCGCACGGCGGCGCGACAGGAGGTTGGCCGCGATCCAGGCCAGCAGCACGGCGGCGGCGGCGATGGCAACCCGCAGCGAGAACGGCCCGAACGAGGTCACGCGCGCACCCGGCCCAAAGCCTCAGGCAAGACGATTGCCGTCCATGTCGACATGGATCGGCTCCTCGTCACTCTCCCCGCGCGACACCACCACGGCGGCCACAAGATCGCCGCTGACGTTGAGCGTGGTGCGGCACATGTCCAGAAAGCGATCCACGCCCAGGATGATGCCGATACCCTCCGGCGGCACGCCCACCATGCCGCAGATCATCGCGATCACCGGCAGCGAGCCGGCCGGCACGCCCGCGGTGCCGATGCCGCCCAAGATGCACACCAGCATCACCACCATCTGCTGGGTGAGGCTCAGCTCCACGCCGAAGAACTGCGCCAGGAAAAGCACCGTGACGCCTTCGAACAGCGCGGTGCCGTTCTGGTTGGCGGTGGCTCCGATGGTCAGCACGAAGCGCGACACCTTGCGCGGCAGCTTCAGCTCTTCCTCGGCCACCTTCAGCGCGGTGGGCAGGGTGGCGTTGCTGGATGCGGTGGAGAACGCCATCACCATGGCTTCCTGGATGCCGCGGAAAAACACCCGCGGCGACATGCCGCCGGCCACGCGCAGCACCAGCGGGAAGACCACGAACTGGTGGATCGCCAGCGCACCGACCACGACGGCGACGTAGGCCCCCAGGCGCAGCAGGAGATCCCAGCCGAACAGCGCGGCGAGGTTGAACACCAGGCAGGCCACGGCCCAGGGCGCGAAGCGGATGACCAGATTGATCAGGGTCATCGCGATGTCGAACAGCCCTTGGACCACGCCCTTGACCCGCGCCGCGCCGGGCGTGTTGGTGAGCACCAGGCCGATGCCGAACATCAGTGCGAAGAACATCACCGCCAGGATGTCGTTGGACGCCGCCGCGCGGAACACGTTGTCCGGCACGATCTGCACCAGGAGCTGCATGCCGCTGGCGCCGGTCCGTGCGCTGTCCACGATGCCCTGGGCGCGCCCCGCGCCTTCTTCCAGCAGCCTGCTGGCCAGCTCCGGATCAACGCCGCCGCCCGGATTGAACAGGTTGACCATCGCCATGCCCAGCGCCACCGCGATGGACGATACGACCACCGTATAGGCCAGCGTCTTCCAGCCCACGCGCCCGAGCGAGCGGATGTCGCCCATTTCCGCCACGCCCATCACCAGCGCGGAGAACAGCAGGGGAATCACCAGCATGAACAGCAGGCGCAGGAAGACCTGGCCGACCGGCTGGGTGACGTAGGTCGTCAGCAGCTTGAGCCACTGCGCATCGGCCGCGAGGAAGTGGACGATGAGGCCGCCGAAGAGACCGACGGCGAAACCGATCGCCATCTGGGTATGAAGCGGAACGTTCTTGCGTGCCATGCGCGAGGGTTCGGGACGTGAAGGGACCGATGGTACACCAGCGCGTTTTCCGCCCAGCGGCGTAGGCTGCAGGTCAGCGTGGCGGATAGAGCGGCGGCAGCGCGGCAGCGTCCGGAGCTGTTTCGGCGGGGGCGCGCAGTCCGGGCGAGCGCGCGAACGCCGCACGCAAGCGTTCGGCCATGCCCTCCGCGCCTTCACCGCGATACAGCGCGCGGTCCAGCGCCAGCACCGCGTCACGTGCATCGCCGTCCGCCAGGCGCGCGGCAAGGGATTCCAGATCGCGCGTGCCCGGCACGATGCGCAGCAGCGCGCGACGCGCGCCGGCAAGGTCTTCACGGGCCAGCGCATGCGCAAGCTCGGGACGCCAGGAGGTGGGCGCGCACGACGTTGCAGCCGGCGCCACAGGGTGGCCTTCGCGGCGCGCGCGCAGCCACCACAGCAGCAGGGTCAGGGCCCAGGCCAGCGCGAAGAAGACCGCCAGCACCTGCCACACCCACAGCAGACCCGGCAGAAGCGGCGTGTCGGCGGCGTGCGGCGTGCCCGCCGCCTGCGGCGTCGCGCGATTTTCCACAGGCGCGGCGAGCGAAGGCGATATCTCGATGCTGCGCGCAGGCAGGATGCTGCGCTGTGCACGGTCGTCACCCACGTTCCACCAGGCAATGCTGCGCTCGGGCAGCTCCAGCCGCCCTGCGCGCAGCGGCACGATGGCGAACCTGCGGCTGCGCACGCCGATACGCGTCCCTTCCGCCTCGCGCGTCTCGCGGGTTTCCTGATCGGGATAGATCTCGGCACCGTCGATCGGCGGCAGGCTCAGCTCGGGCAGCTGATCGCTGGACAGGCCCTCGGCCTCCACGGTCAGGGTCAGTTCCAGCGCATCGCCCACGCGCGCCTGCGCGGGCAGGCTCGAGGACGTATCACTCAGACGCAGCGCGCGCGCCGGCAGCCAGGGCGAAGAAGCAGAAGAGGGCGCGGGGCGCACGTCGAGCGTTATCGTCTCGCTGCCGACGCTGACCGGCGTTCCCTGGCTGAAGAAGCCGTTGCCCTGCCCGCCGCGCGCCAGCCGGCCACGGAAGGTGATCGCGGCCACGCTCAGCGTGCCGCTGCGCTCGGGCGTCAGCGCGTAGTGCCGTTCCACCACGTTGTAGGCACGGCCTTGGACGCCACGCGTGTACTGCACGTCCTGTCCGATGCGCTGCACCTGCAGGCCATCACCAGCGGGATCGGACAGGTCGCCGTTTTGCAGCGCCACCGCGTAGAACAGCCGCACCGTGTAGCCCACCTGCTGCTGCACGTAGGGCGCCAGGGTGTCGGCCTCCACCTCCAGGAAGACGTCATCGCCATTGGCCGCCGAACCGCGCGCCATGGGGCGGACGGTGAGCTGCAGCGGCGCGGTGCGTTCGCTGCCGACGGGGATCGCGGGCAGTGCGATCGTGCCTTCGCGCAGCGGCTCGAGCGCGACGGCCCACAGGTTGGTGCGCGCCATCGCACCGTTGATGAGCTGGATCTGGGTATTGCTGGAGCGGCTGGTGATCCGGAAATCCGCGTCCAGCACGGAAAAGTCCGGCTCGCCGGTGCTGCCGCTCTCGACATTGAGCGTGACCGTTTCGCCCATGCTGACCGCGCTGCGGTCGAGCCAGGCGCGCACCTCGGCACGCACGCCCTGGGCGCACAGCGCGGTCGCGAGCAGCAGCAGCATCGCCAGCAGCCGCGGCAGTACCGCGAGCCCGGGCCTTTCACGAATCATCGACGTTCTCCTTCGCGCTGGCGGCGCTGAAGCTCAAGCTGGAACTTGCGGCGCAAGAGTCCGCCCGGATCGTCGGGAACGCGCTGCAGGAGATGCTCCATCGCCTGCTGGCGCTCGGCCTCCTCGACGGTCAACGGGGTCGGTGACCCGTCATCCGCGGACGACGGCTCTTCGGCCGCCGACTGGTCAAGGGCGCGCTGCATTTCATCCGCGTAGCGCTCGGCCTCCTGGCCTGTTTCGTCCTCGGCGTACTCGCCTGACTCGGAGTCGTCGGAGCCGTCGGGGGTCTTGCGTGCCTCGTTCGCCGCGTCGTCCTGCGTACCCGGCGGTGTCTTCTGCGCGTCGTCCGACGGCGAGCCGTCGTTCTGCGGCGTCGCGGTGCCGTCCTCGTCCGACTCGCCTTCGGAGGAATTCTTCTGCCCGCTACCGTCAGACGATGACGCATCGTTGCCCTGTCCGTCTTCTGAGGGCTCCTGCGATGGTGACTGTTCCTGCTGCTGGCGCAGCCACTCCTCGACGGCCTTGCGATTGGCCTGCGCATCGGAGAAATCAGGTTGTCGGGCGAGCGCGCGACCATAGGCCTCCAGCGCGTCCTCGTAGCGCCCCGCCTTGGCGAGCGCGTTGCCCAGGTTGTAGCTGCCGGTGGCGTCGTCGCGGTGGGCGAAGGCGTCGATCGCCGCGGCATAGTCTCCGGCGCGATAGGCGGCTGCGCCGCGCAGCGCAGGGTCGCGCGCGTGCGCCTGCGCCGCCTTCGCGTCACCGTCTTGCAAGGCATCCCAGGCGCGCTGGTCGGGACGCTGCCACAGGTCGCGCCATTCCAGCGCCTGCGCGGGCGCGACGGGCAGGCCGACCATGAGCACGAGGGCCGCCGCCAGCCAACCGCGGCGAAACGCCAGCGCGGCCAGCGGCAGCAGGATCAGCAGCAGCCACGGCCCTTCGTCGCGCCAGGCGAGGCTGGCGCGATCGTCTTCATCGAGCCGGGAACTGCTGTCGGCGCGCGACGCGCTGACTCCCAGACGTTCCAGGTCCGCCGCGTCGACGGTCATTTCGGCATAGCGCCCGCCCCCCAGGCGCGCGAGCTGTTCGAGCGCGGCGACATCGAGGCGCGGGATCAGGATCGCCCCGTCTTCATCCTGCAGGAAGCCGCCGCGCGCGCGCGGCACCGGCGCGCCCTGTGCCGTGCCAACGCCCAGCACCGAGACGCGCAGGCCCGCATCGCGCGCCACGCGCGCCGCGTTGCTCGCGCGCCCGTCGACCCGGTCGGTCAAGAGCAGCAGCTCGCCGTCGGTCTCGCCGGCATCGCGCAGCAGGCGCAGCGCCAGCTCGATGGCGCGGTCGGCGCGCTGGCCGGCCAGCGGCATGACATCCGGCGACAGCGCGGCCGCCAGGTCCGCGAGCGAGGCCGCATCGTCGGTCAGGGGCGCAACGGTGAAGGCGTCCCCGGCATAGCCGATCAGGGCGGTCTGGCCTTCGCCGCGACGCGCCAGAAGATCGGCCAGCTTGAAGCGCACGCGCGACACGCGGTCGGGCTTGAGATCGGTCGCACGCATGCGTTCGGAAAGATCCACGGCGAGGATCAGCGGCGCCTGCAGCCGCAGCACGGGCCGTGCTTCCTGACGGAACGACGGGCCGGCCAGCGCCATCACCAGAAGTACGAAACCGGTGCCAGCCAGCCAGGGCGCCGCACCGGAACGCAGCAGCCCGTCCGAGGCCTGTGCCAGGTGTGGCAGCAGGTCGGGGTCGCAGATGCGCCGCCAGGGATCGGCGCGGCGCGCCTGCCGCCGCCAGTACCACGCAAGCATCGGCAGCAGTGCCAGCGCCAGCAGCCAGGCCGGGCGCAGAAAATGGAAATCGGCCAGCCACGCGCTCATGCGGGAACTCCCGGACGCGCGCGCTGCAGCGGAAACATCGCCAGCAACGAGACCAGCAGCGCAGCGCCCGCCGGCCAGGGATACAGCTCGCGCGCCAGGCGTACCTGCTCGGCGCGCTGTTCGATCTGTTCGAGGCGGTCGAGTTCCGCATAGATCCCGGCAAGCTCGGCGGTATCGCGCGCGCGGAAGAATCGTCCGCCGGTGCCATCCGCGATGGCGCGCAAGGTGCCCTCGTCGATTTCCGCCGAAGGCAGCATCATTCCGAATGGCCCGCGCTGCGCATCGGCGCCGAAGGCGACGGTGTAGACGCGCACCTGGTGGGCCTGCGCCAGCTCAGCCGCCTGCGCCGGCAGCAGCGCACCGGCGTTGTTGGCGCCGTCGGTCAGGAGGATCACCACGCGCTGCTGCGCGGAGCGCTCGCGCAGCCGCTTGACCGCAAGCCCGAGGGCGTCGCCGATCGCGGTTTCCCGCCCGGCCAGGCCAACGGCGCTGGTGTCGAGCTGGTGGCGCACGCTCTCCCGGTCGAAGGTGAGCGGCGTCACCTGATAGGCCTGCTGGCCGAACAGGATGAGCCCGAGCCGGTCGCCGGCACGGCGCTCGATGAAGTCGTCCAGCACCACCTTGACCGCAGTGAGGCGATCGACGCTGCGCCCGCCCACCCGCATGTCCTCGGCCGCCATGCTGCCCGAGACATCGACCGCCAGCATCAGGTCGCGTCCGGTGCGCGGCGGCGCAACCGGCGCGTCCACCCATTGCGGCCGCATCGCGGCAACGCATAGCGCGAAATAAGCCAGCATTGGCCACCCGAGCCGTGCCGGCAGCACACCCGCGCGGCGATCTCCCGCCAGCCCCACCAGCTCGGCATAGAACGGCACCCACAGCGTTGCTCCGCCGCGTTCACGGGCACGCGGCAGCAGGCGCGCCAGCAGCGGCAGCAACACGGCGGCCAGCGCCCAGGGCCAGGCGAATTCAAGCACGATGCGCCTCCGCCCAGCGCGGCAGGGTGCTCCGCACCAGCGCGTGAAGGCGCGCGGCATCCTGCGGATCGACCTCGCGTCGATAGGGTGCATCGAGCAGGAGGCGGCCGTCACCTTCGGAAAACGGGCGCGCCGGATCGTCGCCATCGAGGAAGCGCAGCCAGGCTTCGCCCTGCAGCGCTGCGACGCCCGCATCCGCACAGACCGCCAGCCGCCGCAAGAACATGGACAGCGCGGCGACGTGCGCTGCGGGGAACTGGAAATACGGATGGCGGGCGTCGATCGCGGCCAGCTCCACCGCCAAGTGTCGCCGCCAGGCGCGCCGTCGCCACCGCCGGCGCAGTCGCAGACCCGCCAGAAGCATCAACAACAGCACGAACGCGGCCAGCGCCCACCAGCCGGGCGCAGGCGGCCAGAACCCCGGCGCGGTGGGGAGATGGATGTCCTGCAGCACCGGGCCCGCGGGCGTCACGCGACGGACTCCGCGACGGACGCATTCACCGTGGCGCCGCGCAACAGCGCCGCCAGCGCATCCACCGGATCGGCATCGGTGGCCACCCGTGTGACGCGCACGCCGGCTCGCCGCAGCCGCTCGATCGCAGCATCGCGCTGCGCGGTGAAGTGTTCCTGCCAGCGCTGCCTGGCGTGGCGCGACTCCAGGTACAGGTGCCCGGTCTGCAGCCCGTCACCGACGCGATAGTCGCCCGCCGGCATGGCGGCGCACTCGATCGCGTCCTCGATCAGGCAGGCGGCGAGGTCATGGTGCGCGCGCAGGCGTGCGAGGGCCATGGTGCTCGCATCATCGACGCTGCGCGCATCCAGCAGCAGCAGCACCTGGCTGCCCGGCCGCAGGATGCGGCGCAGCGTGTCCACGCCGCGCGCCAGTTCTTCAGCGGCCTCGGCCGATGCCTGCCCTCCGCGCTGCGGCTGCCAACGCACCAGGGCGTCGAGCGCCCGCAGCACTCCGCGCCGCCCACTGGCGGGCGGCACGAGCTCGGCAGCGGCGCCGCCGGCGGCCGCAGCGAGACGATGCCCCTGCTGCGCCGAGTGCCAGAGCATGAGTGCCGCCAATCGCCCGGCCTGCACCGATTTGAAACAGGCTCGCGTACCGAAAGCCATGGCCGCACTGCGGTCATAGACCACGGCGGTGACGCGCTCGCGCTCGGGCTGGAACAGTTTGGTGTGAGTGCGGCCGCTGCGCGCGGTGACGCGCCAGTCGATGTGGCGCACGTCGTCACCCGGCGCGTAGGGGCGCGACTCGGCGTACTCCATGCCGCGTCCGCGGAACGGCGACTGGTGACCGCCGGAAAACAGGTCCGCGCTGCGGCGCTGTGCCATCCGCGCAAGGCGCGGCACGCACGCGCGCAGCGCGGCCAGCTCGCGCAGGTCGAAGCGCACTCCGGGAATGGACGTTTCAGCCGAGCCCATGCCGCTGCACCCGTCAGGGAACCGGGACGCAGTCGAGCAGGCGGTCGATCACGGCGTCGCTGTTCGTGCCATCCGCTTCGGCTTCGAACGACAGCAGGACGCGATGGCGAAGTACGTCATGGGCCACCGCATGGACGTCCTGCGGCGCCACGTAGTCGCGCCCGGCGAGCCAGGCGTGCGCACGGGCGCAACGCTCCAGGGAAATCGTGCCGCGCGGGCTCGCGCCGAACGCGATGCGCCGCGCAAGCGATGCGTCGTACGGCGTGGCGTCGCGGCTCGTCAGTACCAGCTCGATCAGATAGCGCTCCACTTCCGGCGAGACGTGCACGTCGAGCACGGACTGGCGCGCGGAAAAGATCGTCTGGGCAGGAATGCGGCCGGCCGTCTCGGCGCTTTCGCGCGTCCCGGCGGCGTGCCTGGCCTGTTCCCGCGTCAGTTCGAGGATGCGCTGCTCAGCATCGGCCTTGGGATAGCCGATGCGCACGTGCATCAGGAATCGGTCGAGCTGTGCCTCGGGCAGTGGATAAGTGCCCTCCTGCTCGATCGGGTTCTGCGTGGCCATCACCAGGAACAGCGGCGGCAACGGATAGGTGACGCGCCCGACCGTGATCTGGCGTTCGCCCATGGCCTCCAGCAGCGCCGACTGCACCTTGGCCGGGGCGCGGTTGATCTCGTCGGCAAGCAGCAGGTTGTGGAAGATCGGCCCCGGCTGGAACTCGAACCGGCCGTCCTGCGGCCGATAGATGTCAGTGCCGGTCAGGTCGGAAGGGAGCAGGTCCGGGGTGAACTGGATGCGATGGAAATCCGCCTCGATGCGGGCCGCTAGCTCCTTGATGGCCGTGGTCTTGGCCAGACCCGGCGCGCCTTCCACCAGCAGGTGGCCGTCGGCAAGCAGCGCGATGAGCAGCCGCTCGACCAGCTCCGGCTGCCCCACGATGCGCGCGGCGAGATCGTCACGAAGTTGGGAGAACGTGGCTTGCAGCGCGGTGGTATCCGCGCGATCAGTGATTCCATCCATGCGAGGGCCCGTAGCCGAAAGTAAGCAGAGGGTCGGCGCGGCTTGGACAGCCGCGCATCGGAAAGGTTCGGATTCTAGTGCGATACGGCGGCCGTTCGTGCGGCAGGCGCACGCGGCGCGACACTGGGGCGCTCAGCCTGCGCCCTGTTCCTGCAGCGCGTGCGACAACGGCTGAGGCTTTCCGATCAGGTAGCCCTGCGCATAGCGCACGCCGAGCCGGCGCAGCACCTGCAGTTGCTCCCGTGTTTCCACGCCCTCGGCAAGCGCATCGGCACCGGTGGCGCGCACCAGCCCGACGATGGCGTCGAGCATCGCCGCCGCCTTGCCCGATTCCTCTACGCCGCGCAGGAAGGCCTGGTCGATCTTCACCGTGTCGAAGGCCAGAGCGCTCAGGTGGCTGAGGTTGGAAAACCCCGTGCCGAAATCATCGAGCGCCACCCGGATCCCCGCAGCGCGGCAGGCCTCCAGCACGTCGGCCGCCTGCGGATAGTCGAGCACCTGGCTTTCGGTGATCTCCAGCTTCACGGCGCTGGGCGGCAGCGCGGCATCCTTGAGACGCTCGAGCAGCGATTGGATCAGGTCGGCCTCGCGCAGCTGGCGCGCCGACACGTTGATGGAAAGGAACGGCAGCTGCGCCAGGCCGCGTGAGCGCATCGTGACGAGTGCGGAAATCGCTTCCTGCAGCATGTACTGGCCTACCGGGACGATCAGCGACGTCTCTTCGGCCAGCGTGATGAATTCGAGCGGCGAGATGGGACCGCGCTCGGGATGGTTCCAGCGGATCAGTGCCTCATAGCCGGCGATCTTGCCGCTCGGAATGTCCAGCAGCGGCTGCAGGTGCATCTGGAGGCGCCCACCGTCCAGCGCCTCGCGCAGCTGCGATTCGAGGCGGATCTTGGCCACGGCCGCGGCGTCATCCACATCGAGGCCAAGCTCCGGAGCCGCACCGCCCTGCAGCGTGGCGAGTGCGGCGCGGTATCGCTTGATCTGACCGCCGAGGAGGGCGCGGACAATCGGGTCGGTCTGCGCGATGCGCTCAGCAAGATGGCCGCGATCGATGACCAGCAGCACCGTCTCTTCGAGAGCGACGGCCGTGGCGGTCCGCGGCGCGTTGTCGATCAGCGCCATCTCCCCGACCAGATCGCCGGAGCCCAGGTCCGCCAGCGTGACGCTGCTGTCGCTGCCGTGCAGTGAGACGCGGATGCGCCCGCGCTCGACGAGGTAGGCAACATCGCCAGCATCGCGCTCGTGGAAGAGCACTTCACCTGCCCGCAGCTGCCTTCGCGCCATGCCTTGCTCCGAACTGCGCTCGGCAGGCTGCCGCGCGCGCACTGCCCGAGATCCCGGCACCCGCCAGCCCGCACGGACCGGAAACGACAGTGGGATGGTTTCCCATCCCACTGTCCTTGCACGGATGCCTCAGGGGCCCCAGGTCGCCGTACAGCTCCTCGCCCCGTCCATCTGCACCGTGGCCTGCTGCGGGATGCTCGGCGCACAGGTGCCGGACCAACCGCCGAAGACCGCGCCGGCGGGGCCCGTGGTATTGAGAACCACCGGCATGCCCTTGTCGAAGTCGATCGTGCAGTTGATGGTCTGCGCGGTGCCGCTGCTGGTGTTGGTGCAGGCATTGCCGCCCGGCGCCGTGGTGACCGTGTAGGAGCCGGCTGGCGCCCCAGCCGCTACCGCGATCTCGATGGTAAGCGTGACTTGATCTACCTCTTCCTCGGGGCAGCCGGGGATCGGCGGGCTGGTACCCAAGGTGCAAAGGTCGCGCCCTTGCAGCGTGACCACCGCTTGGGCGGAACCATCCGCGGTTTCGAAGGTGCACTCGCCGCTTCCTGCGGCGCCGACCTGGTTGAGGTTGATCGCATCGATCATGGCCGTCGTCCTGCCGGACGCGTTGGTCACCCCAGGCCCGGACACGATACCGACCGAGGCGCCGCCGCTGCTTTCGCAGGTGCCGCGGATCTGGAACCCGGGCTGCGGCACGCCGTTCGCATCGAGCAGGGTAAGCGTGACCGTGCCACCGCTGATCATCGCGCTGGGGTTGGCCATCAGCACCAGCGGGGAGAAGGTGAAGGTGACTTCGCCCGATGCACCCGCCGCCGTGAACACGAGCTTGGGTTCACCGTCGCCCTCAAGCATGCCGCTGGTCTGCACCACTGCGGTGGTGCAGCCCGAGCCGAACGCGGTCAGGTTGGCGGCGACGCCGCTGCTGGACACGCCGTCCACCTTGCCGCTGCCGATCAGCTCCTGGAACGCGAAACCGATCGGAACGCCGCCCATCGGAGCGCCCAGCGCGTCGTACAGGCAGACCGTCACAGTGCTGGTCGCATTGGCCGGCAGCACGTTCGGGCTGACCACGAGCTGCGCCGGGGCTACACCCGCGAAAAATGCGAACTCGACGTCGGCGACCCTGCGCGGCGAGGCGCCGCCCTGATCCATCGCACGGTCACCCTGCGCCCAGATGATGGCGCGCTTGCCGAGCCAGCTCACCGGGAAGTTGAGCTTGGTGGTGGCCACGCCGATCTGGTTGGTCTGCGCGGTGGCGACGATGTTGCCATCCGCCGCGCGTCCGATGACGTAGGGCAGGATGCCGCCGTAGTCCACGTTGTTGCCTGTGGTGTCGTTGAGGTTGAAGCGATAGTCCACGCTCAGGCTGGTGTCGCTGTTGACCTGGGCGACGGTGCGCGCGCCCTCCAGCTCGTTATTGCCGATGACTTCCTCGCCGAAGATCACCAGCGTGTCGCCGGGACCAACGCCGCCGCCCGCGGTACGGAAGCGGCCGGTTGCGGCGGTGAACAGCTTTCCGCCCTCCTCCGGATTTCCGTCGCCGCCGGCGATGTGGAAATCGCCGATGCCGGTCGCCTGCGGCTCGTCGATCAGGCCGAAGCGGATCTCGGTGCCCGGCAGCACCGGGTTGCCGAGGCGATCGGTCGCGATGACGCCCACGGTCACGCTGTAGGTTCCATCCGGGCTGACCGGAATGGTGAGGTCGCCGTACTCGGTGACTTCGATGCCGCCACCGCTCGGATTGACCGTCAGTGCGTTGACGGTGGGCTGGGTGATTTCCAGGTCGTAGAGGCGGCCGTCCGAGACCACGACCGAGCGCTCCACCCTGACCGGATCGCTGATGCCGTTATCGACGTTGTTGTCGGCGCGGTCCGCAGTGAGCCTCACGATGTAGGAGGCCGCGTCGCTGCCACCGATGAAGGTCGCGCCGCCGATGCCCGCCGTGGTGCGCAGGTCGATCTTGGTGCCCGAAACCGTCGCGCCGCTGGCGTCAATGCCGCGCAGGCGCGCGCTGATCGGCGAACCGGTGCCGAGGATCTCCAGCTGGTAGTTGTTGAAGGCCGTGGAGCCCGCCACCGGATCAGGCACCGGCTGGCCGATGGGATCACGCACCTCGATGTGGAGCTGGCCGCTGGTGTTGCCGCCCGACTGCTCGACGTAGAGGGCGTTGGTCGGTCCGACCAGCGCGAGCTGCGAGGGCAGCGGCGGCGAGGTCTCGACGATCTGGAACTCCTGCGAGGCTGCGATGGTGGTGCCGGACACCGGGTCCACCGTAGTCACGGTCAGCGTGGTGCGACCGGTGGCATTGAGCGAGTGCACGAAGACGGTCGCCTTGCCGGCCGTCACGTCCACCGGAGCCTGGCCCATGCGGATGTAGAACTCGCAACCCTTGTAGTTGTCTTCCATGTCGCAATCGGTTTCCGGATCATCCAGCGTGGTGAAACCGCCGGTGTTGCCGACCGGATTGATCGACACCTGGATGCCGTCTTCCATGTTGACCGGCTGGCCGTTGCTGTCTTTTACCGTGATCGTGACTTCGGCCATGTAAGGCGAGCCAAGGAACGGTTCCACCGCAAAGCGATTGACGGGCAGGGTGGTGCGAACCGGCGCAAGATGCAGGCGCGAGTCGTCCAGAGGCGCGATGCGCAGCGTCGAGGTGGTGGAAACCTGTCGGTTGGTGTCAGGGTCGGTGGTCGAGAAGGTCATTTCCACATCGCCGACATTGCCCTGCGCCTGGTAGGTGAAGGCGGCGATGCCGCCGATCGTCGAAGCGGTCGCGCTGCTGAAGCTTCCCGCCGACGCCGGGAAGGCCGTCGCGTTGATGACCGTCCCGTCGGCAACGGGGGAGCCATTGGCCTGTACAGCCCTGACGCGCACGTCGCTGCGCCCGTTCGCCGGGATGGCCCCGGGAACCATATCCACCGTCAGGCGCCAGTTGTTGACCGCCGCCGGCACGACGTTGATCGTCACGCTCGCGGTGACGGGATTTCCGGCACCATTGGCGGTCGAGAAGGTCAGGGTGGTGTTTCCACCCGCGCCTGTGCCGGTGAAGATGAAGTTGGCGATGCCGCCAACCGTGGTGCCGCTAGGCCCGCCGGTCGCGCCGTTGCGGATCGACTCCAGCACGCCATTGGTCGCTGGCGTGCTGGTGCTGTTGACGACCGTCCCGTCCGCGACGTTGGTGCCGTTGGCCTGCGTCACCTTGACCGCGATCTCGATGGACTGTCCCGCCTGGACGGAGGTCGCCGTCGGCGTGGCGGTGATCCGCACGGTGGCTGGCTGGAATGCCGAGTCGCCGCCGCTGGAACCTCCGCCGCAGGCGGCCAGCAGCGACACGGCGGTCACCAGCAAAAGACTTTTCAGGATGGCTGCAAATTTCATGGGTAGTCTCCGCGAACCGGGTCGCTTCCTGCGTTTATGTGTAAGAGCCTGTCGAGCCCAGCGGTTCAGCCCCCGCGGGAGCCACCGACGTTGAGAATCTTGGGGGTAACGAAGATCAGCAGCTCCGCCTTGGTGGTTCCCTTGTGCTTGTTGCGGAACAGGTTGCCCAGTACCGGCACATCGCCCAGGAACGGCACCTTTTTGATGTCTTCGGCGCTGGTGAATTCATAGACGCCGCCGACGACGACGGTCTGCCCGCTGTCGACCAGAACCGCCGTGGTGACCTCGCGCTTGGCCAGCTCCGGCGTGGAGCCAAGCTCGCCCAGGTTGACGTAGCCCACGATCTCGTCCTTCTTCACCGCCATGCTGAGGAACACCCGACCATCCTGCGTGATGGTCGGTGTGACCTTCAGCTGCAGCAGGGCCTCCTTGAAGTTGACCGTCGGTGTGGCGTTCGCGCCGACACCGCTGGTTGTGACGTAACCCACTTCGCGACCCTGGTGGATGGTGGCCTCACGCTGGTTGGACGTGATGACGCGAGGGCTTGAAACCACCTCGCCGCGGCCTTCGCTCTGCAGCGCCGAAAGCTCCAGATCCAGCAGATAATCGGACCCGAGGATTGCGAACCCGATCGCGCCGGCCGGATTGGCGACGGGCAGGTTGACGTTCAACCTGTCAGAGCCCAGACCCGCACCGATGCCTGCCAGCGGCGAACGCCCGTTCAAGCGGTTGTCCAGGGCTGCACCCGCCAGACCGGAGGCGGCTCCGAGCGAGCCGGAAGTGCCGATGATGGTGTTGCTGCCCTCCTGGCGCGCGCTGCTGATGCCGAACTTGGCGCCCAGATCGCGCGCGAAGCTCTCGGTCGCGATCACGATGCGGGCCTCGATCAGCACCTGGTCCACCGGACGGTCCAGCAGCTGGATCAGCTCGCGGATCTCGGCGATCTTCTCCGACGTCTCATTGAGCAGCAGGGTATTGGTGCGGGGATCGAAGCTGACGCTTCCCCGCGGCGACAGGAAACCGCGCGTCTGCTGCGCACCCTGCCCACCGGCGGCGCTTCCCTGGCTCTGCTTGCTGTCTTCCGTAAGCAGGCTGGCGATATCGGCGGCGCTGCCATAGTTGATCGGGATGTACTCGGTCAGGAGCGGCGCGCGCTGCTCCATCTCCAGGCGCGCATCGGCGATGGCCTTTTCATAGCCGGCGATCTCACTCTGCGGCGCGACCCAGATCACGTTGCCATCGATGCGCTTGTCCAGCCCCTTGGAGCGCAGCACGATGTCCAGCGCCTGATCCCACGGCACGTTGATGAGACGCAGGGTGACGTTGCCCGAAACGGTGTCGGCAGCGACGATGTTCTTCTGCGAAACCTCGGCCAGCAGCTGCAGCAGGGTGCGCACCGGGATTTCCTGGAAATTGAAGACCACCGGCTCGCCGGTGTATCCCTTCTGCTCGTCCTTGCCAAGACCCGTCACGGCGTCCTCGGGCGCGATCTCCCTCTTGGGGGAAACCTCCAGAACGTACTGCCCACCGGTCTGGTAGGCCAGGGTCTCGAACTGGCCGCTGGCGCGAACCGTGACGCGGGATCCGGATGGCCCCTGCGTGGTTTCGATGAACTGCGCCGGGGTTGCGAAATCCGATACGTCGAGCTTCTGGCGCAGCGCCTCGGCGACGTCGACATCCTTGAGGTCGATGATGACGTTCGACCCTTCGGTGCGCAGATCGACGATCGCGTTCTCGTCGCTCAGGTCGAGCAGGACGCGCGCCGCGCCCTCGGGCGTGCGGCGGAAGTCGACGTTGGTGATGGCGACGTTGCGGCCGTTGATGCGCTTGGCGGGATCTGCCGCCAGACCCGGCGTGGCATTGACCCCCGCGCCCGCCGCACCGGCGATCTCGATGACGTAGGTGCTGCCATCGGCAAAGGCCTGGTACTGGACCCGGTTGAACAGGTCGATCACCACGCGGGTACGGCCGCTGGCCTCGACCGTGCTGATCGAATTCGCCGCGCCATTTCCGACGGCGATGCGGCGATCCACGACCTGGCTGGTGGTCGACGGCAGGTCGATGGCGATGCGGGGCGGATCGTCCGTGGTGAACGCCTGCGCGCCGGAGGCCGGCTCCGCCAGATGCAGCACCACCCGGACGCTGCCGTCCGCAGCAGTCGCGTAGCTGATGTCCTGCAGCGTGTTGGCCGAGGCAAGGCCACCTGCGATGAGGGCGAGTGTTCCAAGCAGCCCGGCGATCTTGTGCTTCATCTTCGGCGCCATTCCCTGGAGTGTGTGGTTCGTCGAGGTCATCGTGCTATCCCCCATCCCTATTTGTCGTCCAGCGCCACCTGGGCCTGGCGTTCCATCCAACCGCCAGCACCGTCCGGCACCAGTTCCGTCAAGTCAATGCGATCCTCGTGGATCGCGGTGATGCGACCATCACTCTGGCCCATGTACTGCCCGGCCGTGACCTGGTGCACCACGCGATCCGGATCCATGATCAGCGCGACCATGCCTTCGCCGGCGCCGATCGTGCCCACCATGTCGAGGCTGTCGAGCGGATAGGCTTCAAGCGGTTCCTTGCGTCGCGTCGGATCGGGCCGCAGGCCCGAGTCCGTGCCGCCATCCTGATCGGCAGCGGGACCGCTGAATGGATCGCGCATCGTCTGGGCGGCGTATTCGAAAGTCTCGAACTGCTGCATCACCGGCAGCGGGTCCAGCGGCTTGGGCGGGCGAGCCTTGACTTCGGCCACCCAGGCCTGCAGATCGGCCATGCCCGGGGCGCACGCGGTGAGCGTCGCAGCCGCTGCAAGTGCCACGAGCAGCATCCGGGGCACGGCCCGGGACAGGCGGTTGGCATGCAAGACGATCATCGGCGGGCTCCTGCCGGGGCCGGCGTTTCGGGGACAGTTTCGTCCTCTTCGAGATAACGGTAGGTCTTGATCGTGCCTTCGAGCACCAGCGCGCCGCCGGCGCGTTTGTCGTCGCGCGGCTTGAGCGAGATGTCGTGCATGGTCATGATGACCACGCGCGGCAGCGATGCCACGCCGCTGACGAACGCGCCGAACTGGTGGTACGTGCCCACCATGCGCAGCGCGATCGGCTTCTCGGCATAGAACTCTTTCTTGATCTCGGGCTGCGGCTGGAACAGTTCGTTCTGGATGCCGGTAGCCAGCGCGGTCTGCGAGATGTCGACGATGAGGTCGGCCATCTCGGTACGGCCCGGCAGCTGGCGCAGCATCTGCTGGAGCATGATTTCCATGTCCGCCAACTGCTGCTTGAGCGGCTCCAGATTGACGGCACGCGCCTGCTTGCCCTCGAAGTCGGTGCGCAGGGTCTGCTCTTTGGCCTTTTCCGCCGTGAGCGCGTCCTGCTGATCCCGCACGATCAGGTACCAGCCCAGGAACAGGATCAGCGCAGCAAGCACGACGCAGAAAAACACCTTGACCGAGCCCGGCCAGCCACCCGGGTTGCTGGTGTCAAGGTTGCGAAGATCGAATCCGCCGCTCATTGCGCACCTCCGGCGACCTGATCATCCTCGCCCTCGCCCGCCGCCTTCGGCCGGGTCAGGCTGACCTTGAGATTGAAGATGTAGGGCATGTTCTTGTCCGCCCCCTTGGCTTCGATGATCGAGAGATCCGGACGCGACATCCAGCCGGAGCCTTCCAGTGCCCGGATGTAGGAGGACACGCGCGCGTTGGACTGGGCCAGGCCCTCGAGCGTCAGGAGATCGCCGGCCTGCTTGATCGAGTTCAGGCGCACGCCCTCGGGAATGGTGCGGACCAGTTCGTCGAACAGGTGGACCATCTGCGAGCGGCTGGCCTGGAGCTGCTCGATCACCTGCTTGCGCTGCAGGAGGCTCGCACGCTTGCGGTCCAGCTCCTCGATTTCCTTGATCTTGATCTCGACCGCAGTGATCTCCTGCTGCAGATAGGCGTTGCGCGCCTGCTGTGCCTCGATCAGCGAGTCGTAGTACATCTTGAGCCCGAACACGGCCAGCACCGCGATGATCGCCGCTGCGCCCAGCATCGTGTAGAACTGCTGCTGGCGCTGCTTGCGACGCTCGGCGCGCCACGGGAGGAGGTTGATCCTTGCCATCAGTCGAAGCTCCTCATGGCCAGGCCGCAGGCGATCATCAGCGCCGGCGCATCCTGCGCCAGTGCCTGCGCCTGCACGCGCGAGGACAGGGACATGTTGGCGAGCGGATTGGCCACCACGGTCAGGATGCCGATCTGCTCTTCCACCATCTCCGCGATTCCGGGGATCGAGGCACAGCCGCCAGCCAGCACGATCTGGTCGACCCGGTTGAACTCGCTGCCCGCGTAGAAGAACTGCAGCAGGCGGCTGATCTGCTGGACCATCGCCTCCTTGAACGGCTCCAGCACCTCGATCTCGTAGCTTTCCGGGAGTCCGCCCTGGCGCTTGGCCAGACCGGCTTCCTCATAGGAAAGCCCGTAGCGGCGCATCACCTCGTCGGTGAGCTGCTTGCCTCCAAAGACCTGCTCACGCGAGTAGATGCCGCGCTGGTTGCGCAGCACGTTGAGCGTGGTCATCGTGGCGCCGACGTCGACCAGGGCCACCAGGGCGTCCTTGGGCACCGAAAGCTGATCGGCGATCAGGCGGAAGGCGTTCTCCATCGCGAAGGCCTCCACGTCGATCACCTTGGCGGCCAGGCCGCCCAGCTCCAGCGCAGACTGGCGCACCTCGACGTTCTCGGTCCGGGTGGCGGCCAGGAGCACCTGGACCATCTCGGGATTGTCCTTGACCGCGCCGAGGATCTCGAAGTCCAGGCTCACTTCCTCGATGGGATAGGGAATATACTGCGCGGCTTCGACCTGGACCTGATCCTCCATGTCGTCCTCGCTCAGGTTCGCCTGCATCGGGATGACCTTGGTGATGACGGCCGAGCCGGCGACCGCCGCGGCGGCCTGCTTGAGACGAGACCCCGAGCGCGACAGGGCACGCTTGATGGCCTCGCCGACGGCTTCCACCTCGACGATGTTCTTTTCGACCACCGCATTGGGCGGAAGCGGCTCGACCGCGTAGTGTTCCACGCGATACTTGCCGCCCGCCTGTCCCAGCTGCAGCAGCTTGACTGCCGTGGAACTGATGTCCACGCCAATCAGGGGTGTTGTGTTGGTAGCGAACAGCGCCACGATTTCTCCCCTTCCGACGGAGTCTTACGCGCAACTCCTGTGTTGGCACATTAGATAACGAGTCTTAACGGTTTGGCAACAGCCCGGTCCATCGAACCCCGAATCCCGCGTCCCCACTCTGCCCCGCAAGTCTCGCCAGCCGGCCTTCACAGGCATCTACGTCCGCATTCTATACTCTTCTTTAAGAAGCAACGCAAACCTATGGTATTCCCGCGAAAATGTCCCTGCTGCGCCGCCTCCTGAAGTGGTCCCTCGCCCTCGGCCTGATCGTCGCCCTCTGCGGCGTGGCCACGCTGGCCGTCCTCTACTGGCTGCTGGCGCCGGGCCTGCCTTCGGTGCAGGTACTGCGCAACGTCGAGTACCAGGTTCCCCTTTCGGTCTACAGCGCGGACGGGCGGCTGATGGCCCTGTTCGGCGAGACCCGCCGCACGCCGGTCGCCATCGCGCAGGTGCCCCAGCAGGTGCGCCAAGCCTTCATCGCGATCGAGGACGCGCGCTTCTACGAGCACCCGGGCGTCGACTGGCGCGGCACCGCGCGCGCGATCTGGCTGCTGGCCACCACCGACGGACAGCGCGTGCCGGGCGGCTCCACGATCACCCAGCAGGTGGCGCGGATGTTCTTCCTGAGCCCGGAATACAGCTACACGCGCAAGTTCCGCGAGATGCTGCTGGCGCTCAAGATGGAGCGCGAGCTGGAAAAGGACGAGATCCTCGGCATCTATCTCAACAAGAGCTTCTTCGGCAACCGCGCCTACGGCATCGTCGCCGCCGCGGAGTTCTATTACGGCAAGTCGCTCGACGAGCTTTCCCTCGCCGAAGCCGCCACGCTCGCCTCCATCCCCAAGTTCCCCTCCAGCGGCAACCCGATCATCAACCCCCAGCGCGCCATGATCCGGCGCAACTACGTGCTGCAGCGCATGTACGAGCTGGGCTTCGTCGACGAGCCCGCCTACCGAGCGGCGGTGGCCGAACCCGACCGTTCGACGCCGCACGAGCCGCCGGTGGAGCTGGAGGCCTCCTACGTGGCCGAGATGGTTCGGCAGTGGATGGTCGATCGCTACGGGGCCGACGCCTTCACTGGCGGATACCAGGCCTACACCACGATCGATTCGCGCATCCAGGAGGCCGCCAACGGCGGTATCCGCACCGCGCTTCTGGCCTACGACCGGCGCCACGGCTGGCGCGGCGCGGAAGGACACGTCGAGCTCCCCGACACGCTGACACCGACGGTCGTCCAGCAGGCCCTGCGCGACTATCGCGCGCTGGGCGGACTGCAGCCTGCGCTGGTGACCTCGATCGGCCCCGATGAGGCCGGAGTGATGCTGGCCGACGGGCAGGAGGCGGTGCTGCGCATCGAAAAACTGCGCTGGGCCGCACCGTACGTTTCGGCAGATCGCCGCGGCGCGGCGCCGCGCAAGCCTGCGGACGTGCTGGCGCGGGGCGACATCGTGCGACTGTCGCGCGGCGCCGAGGGCGAGTTCGAGCTGGCCCAGATTCCGGGTGCACAGGCTGCGATTGTGAGCCTGTCGGCCGAGGATGGCGCCGTTCTGGCGCTCAGCGGCGGCTTCAGCTTCGGCCTCAACAAGTTCAACCGCGCCACCCAGGCGCTGCGCCAGCCCGGCTCCAGCTTCAAACCCTTCGTGTACGCCGCCGCGTTCGAGCGCGGCTTCCACCCCGGCTCCATCGTGCTCGACGCCCCGGTGGTATTCCACGACCGTTCCTCCGGCGCATCCTGGCGCCCATCCAACGACAACAACGTCTTTTCCGGCCCGATGCGGCTGCGCGAAGCCATGGTCAGTTCGCGCAACCTCGTGTCCGTGCGCATCCTCGACGCGATCGGTGCCAGCTACGCCAGGCGCTACATCCAGGGCTTCGGCTTCCCGCCGGAAAGCCTGCCGGAAAACCTGTCGCTCGCGCTGGGTACCAGCTCGGTGCCGCCGCTCGCGGCCGCACGCGGCTATGCGGTGTTCGTCAACGGCGGCTACCTGGTCGAGCCTTACGTGTTGGCACGGGTGCTCGATCGCAACGGCATCACCGTCCATGCCGAGCACGCTCCACGCGCCTGCCATGACTGCCCCGAACGCCTGGCTTCTTCCGGCCCGGCCGGCGGCGGCCAGGTCGCAGGGTTCAATCTCGGCGAGACGATCTCTTCGCCTGCCGCCCCCGATCTGGCCGGCCCGCCTCAGGCGATCCTGGCACCGCGCGCGATCGACGAACGCACCGCGTACCTGATCCAGTCGCTGCTGCGCGACGTGATCGCACGCGGCACCGGGCGCGCCGCGCGCGTGCTCGAGCGCGCCGACATCGGCGGCAAGACCGGCACCACCAACGACCACCGCGATGCCTGGTTTTCCGGCTTCGGCGCCAACATCGTGACCAGCGCCTGGGTCGGGATGGACGATTTCTCCTCGCTCGGCGCAGGCGAATTCGGCGCACGCGCCGCGCTGCCGATGTGGGTCGATACCATGCGCGTCGCGCTGGACGGCGTGCCGGTGACCCAGCCCATGATCCCCAACGGCATCACCACCGCGCTCATCGATCCCGTCTCGGGCCTGCTGGTTCCGGCCGGCACGCCGGGCGCGATCAGCGAGTACATGAAAACCGAAGATGCAGCGCGGCTCGAAACGGCCAGCAGCGGCGCAAGCCGCAATGCGACCAGCGAACGCGAGTCGTTCGACATCTTCTGATGCCTCCACGCCACGCCGATGCCACGCGCCAATGGCTGGCCGAGCAGGCCGCGCGCTGGATGAGCGAGCACGCGATCGACGATCCCGCGCTGGCGCTCAAGCGCGTACTGGCGCGGGAAGGCGGCACTGCGCCGGATCGTCGCCAATGGCCGAGCGCCAGCGAGATCCGCGAGGCGCTGCAGGGCTACCAGAGGCTGTTCCGGCGCCACGAGCAGCGCGACGCACTGGCGGCGCGGCGCGCCGCAGCGGTCGAGGCCATGCGCTTCTTTTCGCGGTTTCGACCGTGTCTCGTGGGCGCGGTGCTGGACGGGACCGCTGACACCCACTCGCCGGTGCAGCTGCACCTGCACGCCGAGGACGCCGACACGGTTCTGGGCATGCTGCGGGAGCAGGGCATCGCTCACCGCATCGGGGAACGCATGGTGCGGCTGGACGCGCGCCGCCAGGAACGCATGCCGCACGTCGCGTTCGACGCCGACGGCATCGGGTTCGAGCTGTGGCTGCTTCCCTTGGCCTGCGAGCGCACTCCACCGCTGGACACGGAACGTCGCGCGCCGATGCCGCGTGCCAGCCTGGCCGCGCTGCGGCAGATGATTGAGCTCGAAACCCGCCCCCCGCCCTGAGGCAGCGGCGCCGGAGCGGAGGCGCTCGAGGGCTGCGGCGGCGACCTGGTCGGCACGCCGCCGCAGGCGCGCGAATCAGCCGCGCGCGTCCATCGCGCTGTAGTTGCGCGGCGTGGCGCCGGTGTAGATCTGGCGCGGACGACCGATGCGGTTCTCCGGATCGTCCTGCTGTTCCAGCCAGTGGCTGACCCAGCCCGCGGTGCGCGCGATCGCGAACATCACGGTGAACATCTCGGTGGGAATCCCCAGCGCCTTGTAGATGATGCCGCTGTAGAAATCCACGTTGGGATAAAGCTTGCGCTGCACGAAGTAGTCGTCATTCAGCGCTGCCTCTTCCAGGCGAAGCGCCACTTCCAGCAGCGGGTCGTTGACGCCCAGCTCGCCCAGCACCTTGTGGGTCATCTCGCGGATGATCTTGGCGCGCGGATCGAAGTTCTTGTAGACGCGATGACCGAAGCCCATCAGGCGGAAGCCGGACTCCTTGTCCTTGGCCTTGTCCACCGCCGACTGCACGTGCCTGGCGTCACCGATTTCTTCCAGCATCTTGAGCACCGCCTCGTTGGCACCGCCGTGCGCCGGCCCCCACAGCGCGGCCACGCCGGCCGCCACGCTGACGTAGGGATTGGCGCCGGTGGAACCCACCAGCCGCACCGTGGACGTGGAGGCGTTCTGCTCGTGGTCGGCATGCAGGATGAAGAGAAGATCCAGCGCCTTGGACACGATGGGGTTCAGCTCAAGCGGGCCGCTCGGCACTTCCTTCATCATGTGCAGGAAGCGCGTGGTGTACTCGAGATCGTTCTTCGGATAGCGGATCGGCCAGCCGACCGAGTAGCGATAGCAGGCCGCAGCGATGGTAGGCACCTTGGCGATCAGCCGGATCGCCGCCAGGCGGCGCTGTTCGGGATCGCGCAGGTCGAGATCGTTGTAGTAGAAGCTCGACAGCGAACCCAGCATGCCGGTCAGCATGGCCATGGGATGGGCGTCGTGGCGGAATCCGTACAGGAAGGTGCGGAAGGCCTCGTGCATCATCGTGTGATGCGTGACCTCATGCTCGAACCCGCTGAACTGCACCTTCGTCGGCAGTTCGCCGTGCATCAGCAGGTAGGCCACTTCCAGGAAGCTGGACTTTTCCGCGAGCTGCTCGATCGGGTAGCCGCGATACAGCAGCACGCCGTTGTCGCCGTCGATATAGGTGATTGCGCTGCGGCAGCTGGCGGTGGAGCCGAAGCCCGGATCGTAGGTGTAGTAGCCGGTGTCCTTGTGGAGCCTGGCGATATCCAGCGCCGGGCTGCCGAGGGAGCCGCGCTGCACCGGCAGCGTGCTGGATTTGGCGTTGTCGGAATCGGTCAGGACGACCTGGGTGCTGTCAGCCACGGGGTATCTCCCAAGAGCATTGTGAGTTCGGAATGCAGCGGACCGCCGGTGCCGCCCTGTACTGGCCGGCCACTGCCGGCCTGATGCCGGACGCGTCGGGGCGGGGCAATCCGCCGCTTGCAAGACGTCAATTATCGCATAGCAAAACGCCGCCGGTCAGGGACCGGCGGCGTTGGACTTTGGTGCAATGGCGTTCGGCGCAGACGCGCCGTCGCGTCACTTGCTGGCGTAGCGGCGGCGGAACTTGTCCACCCGACCGCCGGTGTCGACGATCTTATGCTTGCCGGTGTAGAAGGGGTGCGAACGCGAGGAGACTTCCACCTTGATCAGCGGATAGGTCTCGCCATCTTCCCACTTGATCGTTTCCTTGCTCGTCAGCGTGGAGCGCGTGAGGAACGTGAGGTCGGACGAGACGTCCTGGAACACGACGTGGCTGTACTTCGGATGGATGTCGGCTTTCATGATGATGACCTGTGGCCAGAAAGTGGGCCAGAGCGGCCGGGAGAAGAGCGGCATGGTACCTTTACCGACCTCTGGTTGCAAGTTTGCCCCCATGCGAACCCTGCTGCTGACGCTGGCACTCTGCCTGCCCTGCACCTGCGCACTGGCGCAACCCGCCCCGCCCGACGTGCCCGCGCCCGTGGGATCCGTCGTCGCGCAGGCGCACAGGGAGCTGGCGACCGACGCGACGCTGGACGACACTCGCCGCGAGGCGCTGTCCGCCCTCCTGGAGCGCGCCGCCGCAGACGATGCCGAAGCCGAGACCGAGCTGGCCCGCGCGCGCGCGCTGCACGCCGAGGCGACGGCCCTGGAAGAGCGTATCGAGGCGCTGGAAGCCGAGCTGCGCAACGAACCTTCGGAGCGTTTCGCGCGCTGGCGCGACAGCCTTGACGCCAGCGTCGGAGCGGCTGTGCTGGCCCGGCAGGCCGCCGACCTTGAGGCTGCAGCGGGCAACCTTTCGGCGCGCATTTCCGACACCAGCGCGCAGCTCGCCGCCGTGGATCAGCGCCCCAACGCGCTGGCGCAGGCGCTGGACCAGGCGCGCCGCGAAGCCGATGCGGCGACCGCGCGGATCACGCCGCCGCAGGGCGCCACCGCGGCTCAGCGCATCGACGCCCTCGCTGCACAGGCCACCCGGCGCCTGCAGCTGGCGCGCGCGCAGGCGTTGAGCGCGGAGCGCAGCACGCTTCCGGCCCGTACCCGCATGCTGGAGCTGACCCAGCGCAGCCTGCAGCGCCAGGCCAGCCTGGTGCGACGCCAGGCCGGCGTCGTGGCGTCGCTGCTGGCACTCAGTACCGATGCCGAGCTGAACGCGCTCGACTCGCGCCTGCGCGACGAGGCCGACGGCGCCGGCGGACAGTCGCCGCGGCTGGCGTCCGAGGCAGAGCGCAATGTCGCGCTTGGGCAGGAGCTGGCCAGCGTCGAAGCGACCACCCGCCAGGCCAATGAAAAACTGCGCCAGACCCGCTCTCGCAGTGACGAAACCATCGACGCGCTGCGCAACACCCGCGCCCGGCTCGCGCTGCAGTCGCACGACGATGCGGTTGGTCTGATCCTGCTGAACGAACGTCGTCGCGCCGACGAGCCGCTGCGCATCCGGGCGGAGCTCGCACAGGCGCGCCGCCAGCTGGCACAGGCGCAGCTGCGCCTCATCGACCTGGACGCCCAGGCCGATGCGCTGGACTTGCCGCAGACAGCGGCCGCGCTGCTGCGCGAGGGCGACGAAGAGTCCGATACACCGGACCTGCATGCTGAAGCCGGCCTGCGCGCGCTGCTCGCCACCCGTGCCGAACTCGTGGAGCGGCTGGTTTCCGCCGAGCGCGAGCTGCTGCGCGCGCTCACCGAGCTGGAAGCGACGCTGGACCAGCACCTGGACACCACCACCGCGCTGGTGCAACTGCTCGACCGCGAGCTGCTGTGGTTCCCCAGCCACGAACGCGCCGGCCCGGCCTGGTTCAAGCGCCAGCTCGCCGGCTGGCGCGATCTCTTCAAACCGTCGCGTTATGCCACCTCCGCGCGCCTGCTGGGCGGCGTGCTGAAAGACAGCTGGCCGCTGCTGGCCGCCGCCGGCGTGCTGCTGATCCTGCTGCTGCGACAGCGCCGGCGGCTTCCGCAGCGGCTGCACGCCCTCGCCCAACCACTGCTGCGGGTGCGCACCGACCGCTACCGCCATACCCTGGCCGCGCTGGCGGAAACCGGCCTGGCCGCGTTCGCCGTACCGCTGCCGATCGCGCTGTGCGGATGGCTTCTGCGCCAGGCCGGCGAAGCGGGGAAGTTCAGCGATTCGCTCGGCAAGGCGCTCCTGACCACTGCAGGCGCACTGTTCTTCTGGCAGGCACTGCGCTGGCTGGTGGCCGACGCCGGCGTGGCACAGAAGCATTTCCGCTGGACCCAGGCGCGCCGCGAAGCCATCGCGACGGCGCTTCCGTGGTTCGCCGGCCTGATCCTGCCGGCGCAGTTCCTGCTGGCCCTGGCCTTCATGCGCGGCCAGGAGCCGGCGCTGGACGCGGTCGGGCGACTCTCGCTGCTTGCGATCTGCGGGGTTGGCGCGCTGATGGGCTGGCGACTGCTCGCGCCCGGCCGGCTTTGGACGTTCCGCGGCACCGCCGACGCGGAGCCTTCGCAGGCGAGGCGCGCGCTGCGCGTGGGCCTGTGCGCCGGCCTGCTCGCGATCGCGGCACTGGCACTCAACGGCTACGTCCTGACTGCCGCCACCCTGCTGCACAGCCTCTGGCTGAGCCTGCTGCTCATCACCACGCTGGCGATCTTCCACGGCATGGTGTCGCGCTGGTTCCTGCTGGGCGAACGCCGTCTGGCGCTGCGCCGCATCGAAGC
This sequence comes from uncultured Chiayiivirga sp., assembly GCA_934525595.1. Classification (GTDB taxonomy): domain Bacteria; phylum Pseudomonadota; class Gammaproteobacteria; order Xanthomonadales; family Xanthomonadaceae; genus Denitratimonas. The sequence continues at coordinate 62,966 of CAKSZJ010000015.1, forward strand.
GCGGCGCGAGGCGGAAGACGACCAGGCCGCGCTGCCAACGCATACCAATGCCGCCGGCGAACCGGCGCAAGTCGATCCGGAAAACGAGGCACTCAGCATCCAGAGCATCAGTCAGCAGACCCATCGCCTGCTGCGCGCGCTGATCATCGCCCTGCTGGCGCTTGGCCTTCTGTGGGTGTGGTCGGGCGTGTTGCCGGCCCTGGATCGGCTCGACACCATCACCCTGTGGACTGTCACCGGCACCGATGCCGGCGGCGCGCCTGCGCCCCTGCCCGTGACCCTCGCGGCCCTGCTCGCGGGGCTGCTGACGCTGGCGCTCACCTTCATCTGCGCGCGCAACCTGCCGGGCCTGGTGGAACTGGGCCTGCTCTCGCGCATCCACATCGATGCCGGAACGCGCTACGCCATCACCAGCGTCAGCCGCTATCTGATCGTCATCATCGGCACGATCGCCGGCATGAGCCTGCTGGGCGTGCGCTGGGGGCAGCTGCAGTGGCTCGCCGCGGCGCTTACGGTGGGCCTGGGCTTCGGTCTGCAGGAAATCTTCGCCAACTTCGTCTCCGGCCTGATCGTGCTGTTCGAACGGCCCTACCGGGTGGGCGACACAATCACCATTGGCGAGGTGGAAGGCCGGGTCACGCGCATCCGCACCCGCGCCACCACGGTGCTGGATTCAGACAACCGTGAAGTGGTGGTGCCGAACAAGACCTTCATCACCTCGCGCTTCGTCAACTGGACGCTCAGCGACACGGTCACGCGCCTGGTGTTCAAGCTCGGCATCGCCCAGGACGCCGACCCGCAGAAGGTTCGCGAGCTGCTGCTCGAGCTGGCCCGCTCCGAACCGCTGGTGCTCGCGCAGCCGGCGCCGGGCTGCTGGTTCACCCAGATCTCCTCCGGCACCTTCGACTTCGAACTGCGCGTATTCGTCGCCGAACTCGGACACCGCACCCTGCTGCGCGACGCACTCAACCGTCGCATCGCGGCAGCGATGGCCCGGGCCGGCCTCGCCACCTCTCGACCGGGGCTGCTGCAGATCCGGATGGATCCGGCGCAGGCACAGGACGACGGCGAAAACGTCGGCGCCTGAGCCGCCCCGCCGCCTCTGCAGCGCATGCCGTGTCCGCATCCGGCGCGCCATTCCGTATTCATCTGCTTCACGGGATACCGGAAGGACATCGCTCATGTGGGACTTCAACCTGACACAGGTACTCGGCCTGCTGCTGCGCACCCTGCCCTTTCTGCTGCTGCGCATGATGGTCTACGCCGGCATCACGCTGGCGTATGTGGTCGGCATCGGCGGCGGCGGCGGCGTGGGCTGGGTGATCGGCCGCGCAGGCGGCGCGGAAGCCGCGACGGGTGGCGCATTCTGGGGGGCGCTGCTGGGCTTTGGCGTCATCAGCGGAGTGATGTTCTGGATCCGCGAATATCTGCTGTACCTGGTCAAGGCCGGGCACATCGCGGTGCTGGTGGAACTGCTGCAGGGCAAGGAAATCCCGCAGGGGCGCGGACAGATCGATCACGCCACCACCGTCGTCAAGGAACGCTTCGTCGAATCCTCGGTGCTGTTCGGCGTGGACCGCCTCATTGCCGGTATCCTGCGCGCCTTCAACCGGATGATGCTGCGCATCGCCAACATCCTGCCGATTCCGGGACTGGACGGCGTGGCGAAATTCGCAGGCACCGTCATCACGCTGTCGCTCACCTACGTGGATGAGGTGATCCTGGCCTACAACATCCGCAACCGCATCGAGAACCCGTGGGCCGGTGCGCGCGAAGGGCTGGTGCTGTATGCGCAGAACTACAAGAACCTGCTGAAGAACGCGCTGTGGCTGACGCTGATCGTCTGGGGCCTGACGCTGGCGATCTTCCTGGTCATCTTCCTGCCGGTAGCCGCACTGGCCGCGCTGGCGCCATCCATCGGCGGCTTCTGGACCTTCGCCATCGCCGCCATCACGGCCTGGGGACTCAAGGCCGCACTGGTCGATCCGCTTGCGATGACCGCGCTGCTGCAGTGCTACTTCAAGGCCATCGAAGGCCAGGCTCCGAACCCCGAATGGGCCGGCAAGCTCGAATCGGCCTCGGGCAAGTTCAAGGAGCTGGGGCAAAAGGCCGCCAACTTCACTCCGCGCCCGCGCGAACCGGCCATTCCACCCGGCAGCTGATCCATCTCACGGCAACAAAAAAGGCACTCGAGAGAGTGCCTTTTTTGTTGCCGACGACCGATGCGTCGCTGATCGTAGTCGGCAATCAAGCTCCGCCATGTCTCGGACACCAGCAGCGCGCGACACTCGATGCCGAGCGAGCACCTTTCTTAGGGATGCACATTCCGGCGACGCACGAATCAAAACGGGGCGCTCGAAAGAACGCCCCGTGTCTAGGTCGGCGCGTCCGACGCGCGATCAGCTTTTCTTCTTCGGCGCGATCATCATGATCATCTGGCGCCCTTCCATCTTGGGGCGCTGCTCGATGACCGCCTCGTCCTTGAGTTCTTCCTCGATGCGCCGGGTCATCGCAAGGCCGAGCTCGGTGTGGGACATCTCGCGCCCGCGGAACCGGACGACGACCTTGACGCGGTCGCCCTCGGCGAGGAAGCGGCGCATGTTGCGCAGCTTGATCTGGTAGTCACCGTCATCGGTCACCGGCCGGAACTTGAGTTCCTTGATCTCGACCTGCTTCTGCTTTTTCTTGGCCTCGGAGGCCTTCTTCTGCTGCTCGAAGCGAAACTTGCCGAAATCCATGACCTTGCACACGGGCGGATCGGCATTGGGCTGGATCTCGACCAGATCCAGGCCCTCATCCTCGGCCATGCGCAGGGCCTCATCGCGCGAAAGCACGCCGATCATCTCGCCATCGGAGCCGATCACGCGCACGCGCGGCACGCGGATCTCGCCGTTTTTCCGGTTCAACTTGTCGGTACTGATAAAGGTGTCCTCTGAATGGATGAATCGCGTCCCGCCGCCAGTATCAGGCCAACGGTCCCTGTTCGGCGCGCAGCCGGGATGCAAAGTCCTGCAGTGGCATGGACCCCAGATCTTCCCCTGATCGCGTGCGCACCGCCACGGCTCCATTTTCCTTCTCGCGGTCGCCGATGACCAGAAGGTAGGGGATGCGCTGCAGCGTGTGTTCGCGGATCTTATAGCCGACCTTCTCATTTCTCAAGTCGGTCGTCACGCGGAAGCCTTGATTTGCAAGGGCTTTTCCAACCTCCGCAACAGCGGAGGCCTGGGCGTCGGTGATGTTGAGCACCACGGCCTGCACCGGCGCAAGCCATGCCGGCATGAGACCGGCATGGTGCTCGATCAGGATGCCGATGAAGCGTTCCATCGAGCCGACGATGGCGCGGTGCAGCATCACGGGGTGACGCTTCTGGCTGTTCTCGTCGACGTATTCCGCGCCCAGCCGGCCCGGCATCATGAAGTCGACCTGCATGGTTCCCAGCTGCCAGGTGCGACCGATGGCGTCCTTCAGGTGGTACTCGATCTTGGGACCATAGAACGCCCCCTCACCGGGAAGCTCCTGCCACTCCACGCCCGAGGCACGCAGTGCCGAGCGCAAGGCGTGTTCGGCCTTGTCCCAGGTGGCGTCGTCGCCCAGGCGCGGCTCGGGGCGCAGGGCGATCTTGATCTGGATGTCCTCGAAGCCGAAGTCGGCGTAGACCTTGAGCGCCTGGTCGTGGAAGTCCCGCACTTCGGCCTCGATCTGCTCCTCGGTGCAGAAGATGTGGCCGTCGTCCTGGGTGAAGCCACGCACCCGCAGGATGCCGTGCAGCGCGCCGGAGGGCTCGTTGCGGTGGCAGGAACCGAACTCGCCGTAACGGATCGGCAGATCGCGGTAGCTGTGCAGGCCCTGATTGAACACCTGCACGTGGCCGGGGCAGTTCATCGGCTTCACCGCGTAGGTGCGCTTCTCCGATTCGGTGAAGAACATGTTGTTCTGGTAGTTGTCCCAGTGCCCGGACTGCTTCCACAGCTCCACGTCGAGGATCTGCGGGCAGCGCACCTCGCCATAGCCGGTATTGCCGTAAACGCGGCGCATGTACTGCTCCACCACCTGCCAGATCGCCCAGCCCTTGGGGTGCCAGAACACCAGGCCCGGTGCCTCTTCCTGCAGGTGGAAAAGGTCCTGCTGCCTGCCGATGCGACGATGGTCACGCTTCTCGGCTTCCTCGATGCGCTGGATGTAGGCCTTGAGCTGCTTTTCATCGGCCCAGGCGGTGCCGTAGATGCGCTGCAGCTGCTCGTTCTTCGAATCGCCGCGCCAGTAGGCACCGGACACCCGCATCAGGCGGAATGCCTTGAGGAAGCGCGTGTTGGGCACGTGCGGGCCGCGGCACATGTCCACGTATTCCTCGTGATGGTAGAGGCCCATGGCGGTGACTTCCGGGCCCATGTCCTCGATCAGGCGCAGCTTGTAGTCCTCGCCGCGCGCCTTGAACACCTCGATCACCTCGGCGCGCGGGGTCACACGCTTGACCACGTCGTAGTCCTTCGCGATCAGCTCGCCCATGCGCTTCTCGATCGCCGCCATGTCCTCGGGAGTAAAGGCGCGTTCGTACCAGATGTCGTAGTAGAAGCCGTCCTCGATCACCGGACCGATCACCATCTTGGCGGTGGGATACAGCTGTTTGACCGCGTGCCCGACCAGGTGCGCGCAGGAGTGGCGGATGATCTCGACGCCCTCGGGATCCTTGGGCGTGATGATGGAAAGGCGCGCGTCCCGGTCGATCAGGTCGACCGCATCGACGAGGCGATCGTCGACCCGACCGGCCACAGTGGCCTTGGCCAGGCCTGGACCAATGGCCTTGGCCACGTCCATGACGGACACGGGATGATCGAATTCACGGCGGCTGCCGTCGGGAAGGGTGATGGCAATCATGGCGATAGCTCCGCTTTCCACGGGTTGGAAAGCATCGGACGGGGGATGCGGGAAAAATCGGGCGGCAGGCCGGAACCGGCCGGTCCGGCGGCAGCACGGGTCAGCGGGATGCTGATGTCACCATGTCGCACACTGTTCCGGCGATTGCCCGCCGGGCTCCTTCCGCAGTCTGGCACCAGACTGGCGCGCAAACCGTGAATTATCCGCTCACTCCGCGCGATGTCAACGCGCGGCCGGCCCCGCCCCTGCCCTCTGGCACATGGAAAAGCCACGAGAGAACCGCCATGCTTGGGAATCCCATCCCGCGCGCGCGTTCTGTTGCAGGAGGCGGCAAGCGCACACCCTTCGCGCCGCATCCGCAGACATCGCCGCACCGCGGCGGAAACTCCTGTCCATCACCGTCAACGAGAGTGACCATGACCCTGACACGCCTCACCCTGGCCAGCGCCATCTGCCTTGCCCTTGGTCTGTCCGCCTGTTCGCCGGACGGCACGCCCGCCTCGGCAGAGGCCCCCGTCGCCCCGGCGGCCGGCAGCCCCTCGAGCGAAGCGGCGCAAACCAATCCGTTCTTCAGCGCCAGCACGCTTGCGCTGCAGGCGCCCGACTTTCGCGTGATCCGCGAGGAGCACTATCTCCCCGCGATCGAAGAAGGCATGAAGCGCCAGCTGGAGCAGATGCGCGCCATTGCCGACAACCCCGAACCGCCCAGCGTCGCCAATACGCTCGAAGCGATGGAGCGCTCGGGCGACCTGCTGACGCGCGTGACCCAGGTGTTCTTCAACCTCGTGGGCACCGACAGCAACGACGCGCTGCGCAAGATCCAGTCGGAAGTGGCCCCGAAGATAGCCGCGCATCAGGACGCCATCCTGCTCGACCCCGCCCTCTTCGCACGGATCAAGGCGCTGTACGACGACCGCGCGACGGCCGGATACGACCCGGAAACCCTGCGCCTGATCGAGGTGACCTACCAGCGCTTCGTGCAGGCCGGCGCGGAGCTGTCCGACGCGGACAAGGCCGTCGTCCGCAAGCTCAACGAGGAGCAGGCCAGCCTCATGACGAGCTTTCAGCAGGCCCTGCTCAAGCAGACCGAGGCCAGCGTCATCGTGGTGGACGACGTGGCCGAACTGGAGGGCCTGGATGCCGGCGCCATCGCCGCCGCGGCGGAAGCCGCCAAGGCCGCAGGGCATGAAGGCAAGTGGCTGCTGCGCCTCACCAACACCACGCGCCAGCCGGTGCTGACTTCGCTGAAGAACCGCGCGCTGCGCCAGCGCGTGTGGGAGGCATCAGCCAACCGCGGCCTGACGGACGGCGACGGCGACACCCGCGCCGCCGTGCTGCGCCTGGCCAAGCTGCGCGCCGAGCGTGCGCAGCTGCTGGGCTACCCGAATCACGCGGCCTATACCCTCACCACGCAGATGGCCGGTACGCCCGAAGCCGCGATGGGCATGCTCGACGAGCTGGCTCCTGCCGCGCTGGCCAACGCCAAGGGCGAAGCCGCGCAGATCCAGGCCGCGATCCGCGCCGACGGGCATGACTTCGATCTGGCACCGTGGGACTGGGAGTATTACGCCGAGAAGGTGCGTGCGAAGAACTACGACTTCGATCCGGAGGCGGTGAAACCCTATTTCGAGCTCAACCGCGTGCTCAAGGACGGCGTGTTCTATGCGCTGGGCCGGTTCTACGGCGTGAGTTTCCGCGAACGTACGGACCTTCCGGTCTATCACCCGGACGTGCGTGTATTCGACGTGTTCGACGCCGACGACACCCAGATCGGCCTGTTCTACGCCGACTATTTCGCCCGCCCGAGCAAGCGCGGCGGCGCCTGGATGTCGGCCTTCCGCGGCCAGAGCCAGCTGCTCGACCAGAAGCCGGTGATCATCAACGTGATGAACATCCCCAAGCCGGTCGAGGGCCAGCCTGCGCTGATGAGCTTCGACGAGGTCACCACGATGTTCCACGAGATTGGCCACGGCGTGCACGGCCTGTTCTCGCAGGTGCGCTACCCCTCGCTCGCCGGCACCGCGGTCTCGCGCGACTACGTCGAGTTCCCCTCGCAATTCGAGGAAGACTGGAACAAGGATCCCGAGGTGCTTGCGCGCTACGCGCGCCACCACGAGACCGGCGAAGCGATCCCGCAGGATCTTCTGGACAAAATGCTCAAGGCCAGCAGCTTCAACCAGGGCTTCGACACGCTGGAATACGTGGCCGCGGCGCTGGTGGATCTGGAGTGGCACACGCTGCCGGCCGATGCGCAGGTCGATGACGTGATCGCATTCGAGCAGGCCGCGCTGGAAAAGCACGGCATCAACTACGCACCGGTGCCGCCGCGCTACCGCAGCCCGTTCTTCGCGCACGTGTTTGCCGGCGGCTATTCGTCGGGCTATTACGCCTACATGTGGGCCGAAGTGCTGGCCGCCGACGCCTTCGCCCACGTGCAGCAGCAGGGCGGACTCAACAGCGAGGTGGGAGCGCGCTTCCGCAAGGAAATCCTCTCGCGCGGCAACAGCCAGGATCCGATGGAGATGTACACCGCCTGGCGCGGCCAGAAGCCCGATCCTGCGCACCTGCTGCGCCGGCGCGGCCTGAGCGTGGGCAGCACGGACTGAGCCATCGCCGCCATGCGGCATCCAAAGAGCGCGCCTCCGGGCGCGCTCTTTTCTTGCGCCGCCGTCATCCGCGCGGCGCGCCTCGAAGGTTCAATCGGGCGCGTCCGATGCGTCCAGAAGTTCGGTAAGCAGTTCGGCCATGATTCCGGCCTGTCGCGCACAGACTTCGTACGGCGGCGGCCGCCCCTCCACGGACGCGGCTTTCCACGCCACCCAGTCCTGCTCCAGCGAGCGTGCCAGCGTCGCGATGCGCGGATAGCCGTAGGTGCCGGCAGAGCCCACCAGACGGTGCAGCAGAAGATGCACCTGACCGACCTGATCGGACGATGCCTCTTCCGCACACAGCGCCTCCCAGGCCCGCCGCAGCGCGTCGCGTTTGTCCGGCAGGGCGCGGCGATAGTCGCGATGGATCTGATCGAGGTCGGGCACGGGCGGCGGCGAGTTGCGGGCGGGTCGAAAGACCGGAAGCCTACGCCGTAGAGGCATGCGTGGCGAGAAGCAGTGCGCGCGCTTTTCGACGATTTTTAGCCCTGCAGCTGCGCTACGGGTCAGGAAACGGCGGAGAAATGGCCCCGCAGCGCGCTTCGCAGACCGGACAGTCTTCCGCCGCACCGGCTCCCGGCGACAGTCCGCACCGCGCAATGACTCCTCTCGCCCATCGTGCGGTGGTAACGTCGCGCGGCGACCCGCCAGGGGGCCGCGCTCTCCAGGACACAAACATGGCAGGACTTGCAGACACGCTTCTTTCCTCGCTCGATGCACGCAGCGTGCAATCGATTTCCCAGCAGTTGGGCCTCAATCCACGAGAGACCGGCAGCGCCATCCAGGCCGCACTGCCGCTGCTGCTCGGCCAGATGGCGAAAAACACCGCGCAGCCGCAGGGCGCCAGCGCGCTGCTCGGCGCGGTGCAGCGCGACCACGCCGGCATCGATGTGGGCGGCCTCCTGGGCGGCCTGCTCGGGGCGCTGGGCAGCGGCCAGTCACAGCCGGCGCAGAACCCCGGACTTGCCGGCGGCATGGCGATCCTCGGGCACGTCTTCGGCGGTGCCCAGGCCGGCGGCGCGGCGCAGCTTCCCAAGGTGCCGGGGCTCGACAGCGCCGGCTCGACCAAACTGCTGGCCCTGCTGGCACCGCTGGTGATGGCTGCGCTCGGCAAGATGGCCCAGGGCGGACAGCTCAACGCCAGCGCGCTCAGCGGCCTGCTGGGCGGCGAAAGCCAGCGCATCGCGCAGGCGCCGCCCTCGGTCGTCGACAGCCTGATGGGTGGCGTGCTCGACAGCGACGGCGACGGCAAGATGGACATCGGCGGCGTGCTCAAGTCCGCCCAGACGCTGGGCGCGCTGTTCGGCAAGCGCTGAACGACTCCGCCTTTGGACACGAAAACGCCGCAGTCGGTCGACTGCGGCGTTTTCGTCGATGCGATGGTGCCGCTTGTCCGAATCGAACGGACGACCTACCGCTTACAAGACCGCGCAATCCCATTTTGCGCAACTTTGGCCAACACGTAACAACATGTTTTCATGCTGTTTTGATGTTGCGACTTGTTGTCATTTCTTGCGGCCAGGTGTCCCAAGGTGTCCCAAAAGTGTCCCATCGGGTGCCGTGGCATTGCTACGGCATTGCTACGGCACTGCTACGGCATCACCAGACTTGCACCGTGCTTGTCTGGTGCTGGCACCGGGCTTGTCTGCAACCTGTCGCGCGGGTGCGAAGGGAAGCCCCTTGCAAGCCCCTTCGTAGCCCCTCCAAAGGGTCGAGCGTCCGTTGAGCGTCCGTTGAGCGTCCGTTACGCAGTAACGCGCTGACAGCAGGCGAAAAAAAACCCGGCGCAGTGGCCGGGCAAATGGTCCCGTTACGGATCGAACATCACGCCACGCGGCGCACCGCCGGACCAGTGGTCTGCGGGCGCTGGATAGCGCCAGCGGCCTGCCGGGTGACTTCCAGCAGCCACGTCAGCCGCTCCCTGCGGGCGTCCAGTGCGCGCAGATCGTCGGGGCGGGTGCGGGTCAGGTGCGCGCGCCAGGCGGCGGGCAGGGCCTGCGCGATGCCACCAGGCAGCGGCACGGGGGAACGCATGGCAGCGGCCAGCAGCTCGGGCAGCTCGCCGGCCTGCATCTTGTTCACCAGGTCGGGCAGATCGGCGGCGGGTACGCTGGCCAGCCACTGCCGGGCTTCCATGTCCGCCATCTGGTGCACCGGATCGGTGACGGGCGGCGGGGCCAGCGTGGCGCGCTCGTGGGCGGCGAAGCGTTCGGCCTCGGCTTCCACCTCGCTCAGCAGCTTGTCGACCTTGGCGGCGCCGCCGGCCCATGCGCTGGCGATGTCCTCGGCTTTGGCCGACTCACTCAGGCGCGCATCGCGCTGGATCGCGGTCACACGCGCGGCGGTGCTGGTGGCGGTGCGGATCGCCAGCGCGGCCTTGTGCAGCTCGCTGGTCGAGTCGGTCGGGTCGACGGACTCAGGTGCACGCCAGGCGATGGCGTCGCCGGTCGGCAGGCGGATGGCGTCCAGTTCGCCGCCCTCCTCGGCGCGGGCGTAGATCGGCTGCGCGCCTTCGCTGGCGACGGCCTCCACCAGGTTGCGGGTGTAGTCGGTAAGGGTGTTCATGTCAGGGTTCCTTGTGGTTGGGTGCCGGGTCGCGGCCATTGCTGCGGGCTTTGAACGTCTTACTCATGGGTTGGTCCTTTGGGGTCTGTGTTTTCGTACTGGAAAATCCCGACCACGACGGCCGGGGGTGCGTCTCCATGCACCTCTTGGATGGCGCGGGCCTGGAAGTCGTCCAAGGGCTCGCCGGGGCTGCGGTTGATCCAGGCGCCGGCCAGGTCTACGGCGGTTACGTCGTCTTCTTTGGCGCGGCCGGGGTAGTTCAGCCACAGGTGCATACGCGCCTCGGCCGTGTTGCCGGCGGCTTCCAGCCTCTCGATTCGTGTGATCAGTGATCGGCTCATCTGCTCTTTTCCTCCAAGGCGCTCAGGCGCTTGTCCAGTTCATCAAGCTCCACGATTCGCCCCAGTGCGGCCAGGGCATCAATCAATTGCCGGCCCATGTCCGGCGGCAAGTTGCCGTCGGCGATGGCTTCCATCACAGCGCGCCCTGAATCGGCCAGGCTGCCTTGCTTGGGCATGGGGAAGGTCACTGCCTCCCCGATAGGTCGATACGGCGGTACAGCGCGTTCCAGTAGCAGCTTGAGTGCAGCCACGTCGCCCTCGTTGGCCAGGGCCAGCGCCTTGGCGATCAGATCGGGGGCATGGGGCTTGATCAGCGCGCGCAGCTCGGTGCGGCGGTCCTTCGTGCCCTTGGGTCTGCCGGCGGGGTTGCCAGACCGGCCCGGCTTGAACTTCGTGGTCATTCTGTTTTTTCCTTGATCAGATCAGGACCGGCATCGCGAGCAAGTGCAGCGCCCGCGCTGGATGCGGTCGTGGTGGTCATGACTGCACCTCGCTGCCAACCAGAGCCGTTCGGGTCTGCAAGCTGCTCAAGACAGACAAGAACCCAAGGAACCCCCTTGGTGATTTCTTATAGGGGCGCCAATGTGACGCTAGGCAAGGGGCGAAAAAGGGCAGGACAAGCGCCAATCTGACGCTAGGTGCCGGGGTTTTTCGCATGGGGTAGCGCCACGCTGGCGCTAGTGAGTGCATGGCTAGCGTCAGATTGGCGCTAGCGTTTGCGTTTTCGTCCACAGTCGCAGCGGCGGGCCTCCGACTGGATAGCCGTGGTCCAGCCGCTTGCCAGGACAATCGTCGATTGGCTGCCACGTCACCGCGTACAGGTTGCAGGTGTTGCGGCCACCTTGCCGGGTTCGGACGATGAATCCGGCGGCTTCCAGTTCGTCCACTGCCCGTTGCAGGGTTCGGCGTGCCCAGCCTCGGGCCTTGTGCACGGCATAGGCGGCTGTCAGATCGCCGTTGTTCGCGCCGGAGTACTGGCCTGCCATATCCAGCAGCAGCGCCCGTGCCGGCCAGCTCAGCGCGGCATACGCGGGTGAATCCAGCACGGCCAGCGGCACCAGCGCGAACCGGCCCGACGTGCTGCGCCCTTTCATTCGGGCGCGTTTGTTGTGTGCGCCCATTCATTGCCGACCTCCGGCGGTGTTCGCCAGCCGGTAGACCGCGACACGCGCGCTGCGGCCTTTGCGGCAATCGACCGGGATTTCTTCAGCGGCGATGTCCCAGCCCATGCGGCGCAATGCGTGGATATCCGCAGCCAGCCGCGATGTTCCGAACTCGCGCCATGCTTCCAGACCGGTCAGGCTACGTCCGGCCAGCAAAGCATCCAGGACATCGGCGCGGATGGTTCCAGCGGCAGGGCGCTTGCGGTATTCTTTCCGGGCGATTCCATTCGCATGCCCTTGTGGTGCCTCGAAGCCCTGCCGTTCGCCCGGCGGGGCTTCGTCGTTTGGCCGGTCAGGTGGCCGGCGGTACAGCGCGGCCAGCGCCTGCACCTGGGGATGGCCGGCGGCGGTCATGCGGCGGCCCTCGGATTGGATGACGCGCCTTGACCGCGGATGCAGGCCAGAGGGTGTCAGAAATTTTGTGTGGGAGGCATACCATGATGCTGCCAAGGAGCATGTATGCCACGCAAGAAGAAGACGCCGGTTGTGACGCCGGCCATTGATCTGCCGAAGGAATTTCTCGAAAAGCTGATCCCGGGCCCGATCGACGCGGCCGGGGTGGAGGCGGTGTTCCAGCAGCTCAAGAAGGCCGTGATCGAGCGGGCTCTGGGCGCCGAGCTGGGCCTGCACCTGGCCGACGCCGAGGGCGGCCGGGGCAACCACCGCAATGGCCGTAGCGGCAAGATGAACCGCCCCGTCTTTCGTGGAGGCTGTTTGGTTTAAGTCACGCCGTTTCGGTGGCTTGCAGGGGGGCGAGCTGC
>CAKSZJ010000016.1 GCA_934525595.1 uncultured Chiayiivirga sp.
TGGCAGCCCCGGATGGATTCGAACCACCGAATGCCTGAGTCAGAGTCAGGTGCCTTACCGCTTGGCGACGGGGCTAGAGGGTTGTACCGGCGTATCTTAGCGCTTGGAGAACTGCGTGGCGCGGCGTGCCTTGTGCAGACCGACCTTCTTGCGTTCCACCTCGCGCGCGTCGCGGGTCATGAAACCGGCGCGGCGCAGGTCGCCCTTGAGGTTCTCGTCGTATTCGACCAGGGCGCGGGCAAGGCCCAGCCGGATCGCGCCGGCCTGGCCGGTGATGCCGCCGCCCTCGACCGTGACCAGCACGTCGAACTTGTCGGTCATCTGGGTCAGTTCGAGCGGCTGGCGCACGATCATGCGCGCGGTCTCGCGGCCGAAGAACTGCTCGATCGAACGATGGTTGATCGTGATGACGCCCGAGCCCGGACGCAGGAACACGCGGGCGGTGGAGGATTTGCGACGGCCGGTGCCGTAGTTCTGCTGGGTAGCCATGGACGTTTACTCAGAGGTCCAGCGCTTGCGGCTGCTGGGCGGTGTGCGGATGGTTCGGGCCGGCATAGACCTTGAGCTTGCGGAACATCTCGCGGCCCAGGGGATTCTTCGGCAGCATGCCCTTCACGCCGATCTCGATGACGCGCTCGGGGTGGCGCTCCAGCGCCTGGCCGAGGCTCTCGGTCTTGAGGTTGCCGATGTGGCCGGTGAAGCGGTGGTACTTCTTGTCATTCATCTTGTTGCCGGTGGCGTGGATCTTCTCGGCGTTGATGACGACCAGGTAATCACCGGTGTCCACGTGCGGGGTATAGACGGGCTTGTGCTTGCCGCGCAGGCGGGTGGCGAGCTCGGAGCACAGGCGGCCCAGCGTCTTGCCGCTGGCGTCGACCACGTACCAGTCGCGCTTGACGGTCTCGGGCTTGGCGCTGAAGGTCTTCATGACAGCTACTCGAAAGAAACGGTTGGCTTGCGAAAAAGCAAGGCGAAAGACGCGGAATGATACGGGATCGCGAAGGCCCGCGCAACATTCCGGAGATTCGCGGCCGGCCGGGGACGTGTGCCACGGGAGGAGGCCCGATCAGGCACACCGGGCGCGGCGACCGGGCCGGCCATCATACGGCAGTTCCGGACGATCGCCAAGCGACGCCGGCAGCCGGGTCGTGCCGGTCGTCTGCGATGCGTCCCGGGATTGGCGGCCGCGGGCGGCGCGTTCCCGTAGGATGAGGGGCGGGGCCGGCGCAGACCGGCACGTTGAGGGAGTGGAGGCGGAATGGTCGCAGGCTGGGTGCTGCTGGGGGTGTCGCTGGGCTATGTGGCGCTGCTGTTCGCGGTGGCGTACTTCGGCGACCGGCATCCGCTCTATCCCGAGCGCACCCCGCTGCGGCCGATCATCTACAGCCTGGCTCTGGCGGTGTACTGCTCCTCCTGGACCTTCTACGGCGCGGTCGGGACGGCGGCGTCTTCGGGCTGGGGCTTCATGCCGATCTATCTGGGGCCCATCCTGCTCTTCGTCTTCGGGCTGGGGCTGCTGCAGCGATTGGTGCAGGTGACGCACGAGCAGAACATCACCTCGATCGCGGATTTCGTGGGCTCGCGCTACGGCAAGTCGCAGGGGCTGGCGGCGCTGGTCACGGTCGTGGCGCTGATTGCTGCGGTGCCCTATCTGGCGCTGCAGTTCAAGGCCGGCGCGATGAGCATCGAGGTCTTGAGCGGGCTTGGCCACCGCGGCCCGCCTGCGCCGCTGCGCGAGCCGGCGTTCTACATGGCGGTGCTGCTGGCGGCGTTTTCCATCCTGTTCGGCACGCGCCAGGTCGATGCCACCGAGCACCATCACGGGTTGATGCTGGCGGTGGCGCTGGAGTCGCTGGTCAAGCTCCTGGCGTTCGTCGCGGTAGGGGTGTTTGCCTGGGCGCAGGTGTCGGAAGGGTTCGTGGCGCGTTTCCAGGCCTCTGCGCTGGGCAGCGCCGCGCTGCCTCCGGGTTTTCTGGCACAGCTGCTGCTGGCGTTCTTCGCGATCATCTGCCTGCCGCGGCAGTTCCAGGTGGGCGTGGTGGAGTGCGAGCATCCGGGCGACGTCCGGCGTGCGCGCTGGATGTTCCCGGCCTACCTGGCGGTCATCAGTCTGATGGTTGTGCCGATCGCGCTGGCCGGCATCAGTGCGTTCGGCGGTTCGTCGGTGGATCCGGACACCTATGTGCTGATGCTGCCGCTGGCGCATGGGCAGGACGCGCTTGCGCTGGTGGCCTTCCTGGGCGGATTTTCCGCTGCGACCGGCATGGTGATCGTGGCCACGGTGGCGCTGGCCACGATGGTTTCCAACGATCTGGTCATGCCGCTGGCGCTGCGTCTGCGCTGGGTCGATGCGCATCCCGCGCGCGACCTCTCACGCCTGGTGCTCGGCATCCGCCGCGCCGCCATCGTCGGATTGGCGATGGCGGCCTATGTCTATCACCGCGCGACGGTGGATCAGGAGGGCCTTGCGCAGATCGGCCTGCTGGCCTTTGCCGCCGTGGCGCAGTTCGCGCCGGCCATCATCGGCGGGCTGTACTGGCACGGCGCCAGCCGGACCGGCGCCTATGCCGGCCTGGCCGCCGGCTTCCTGGTCTGGATGTACACGCTCCTGTTGCCCACCGTGGCGGCCTCCGTGGGGTTCGGGCCGCGCTGGATCAGCGAGGGCATCTTCGGGTTCGCGCTGCTTCGCCCGAACGCGCTGTTCGGTCTGTCGGGCTGGGATCCGCTCACGCACGGCGTGTTCTGGTCGCTGCTGTTCAACGTTGCCTGCTTCGTCTTCCTGAGCCTGCGCTACCGGCCGGCGATGCAGGAGCGCCTGCGCGCGCTGCCGTTCGTCGAACCCTGGGCGCAGCGTCCGGCCAGCGCCGAGGGCGAGTGGCGCGGGCGGGTTTCGGTGGCAGATCTGCGCACCATTGCTGAGCGCATCGTCGGCGCGCGTGCCGTGGAACGTGCCTTCGCCGAGTATCGCGAGCAGAGCGGGCGCGAGCTGACGCCGGGCGATGCCGCCGATCGCGGCCTGCTGCAACACACCGAGCGCCTGCTGTCCGCGTCGATAGGCGGTCCTACCGCACGCCGCATGCTGACCACGGCGCTGCGCGGCACCGGCATGGATCTGGGCGAAGTGGTGGCGTTGCTGGACGAAACCTCGCAGGAACTGCGCTTCAACCGCGCGCTGCTCGCCGCGACGCTGGAGAACATCTCGCAGGGAATCAGCGTGGTCGACGCCGAGATGCGGCTGGTGGCGTGGAACCGGCGTTATCTGGAGATGTTCGATTACCCCGACGGCATGGTGTACGTGGGCCGGCCTGTGGCCGACCTGATCCGCTGGAACGCCGAGCGCGGAGGCTGCGGCCCGGGAGAGGTGGAGGCGCAGGTGGAAAAGCGCATCGCCTACATGCGCCAGGGGTCGCCCTACGTGTTCGAGCGCGTGCGCAGCGATGGCAGCGTGCACGAGATGCGCGGGCGCGCCATGCCGGGTGGTGGTTACGTCACCACGTATACCGACGTGACCGACTACAAGCGCGTGGAAGAGGCGCTGATCGAAGCCAACGAGACCCTGGAACTGCGGGTGCGCGAGCGTACCGGCGCGCTGATCGAGGCGGTCGAGGCGCAGCGCGCGGCCAAGCTGGAGGCGGAGGTCGCGAACCTGAGCAAGACGCGCTTCCTGGCCGGCGCCAGCCATGACCTCCTGCAGCCGCTCAACGCCGCGCGCCTGTTCAGTGCCGCGCTGATGGATTCACCGCCCGAGACTGCCGATGCGCGCCAGCTGGTGGGGCGCATCGACAGCGCGCTCAAGAACGCCGAGGAGCTGCTCGGCGGCCTGCTGGAGATCTCGCGCCTGGACAGCGGCACGCTGCGGCCGGAGTTCTCCGCGGTATCGGCGGCGCGTCTGAGCCAGTCGCTGCACGAGCAATTCGCCCCGCTTGCCGCCGCGCGCGGGCTGGAGCTTCGGGTGCATGCGCCGGATCTGTGGCTGCACAGCGACCGCCGGCTGCTGCGGCGCATCCTGCAGAACTTCCTGGCCAATGCGTTGCGCTATACCCGCCACGGCGGCGTGCTGCTGTCGGTGCGGCGGCGCGGAAGCCATGCGCAATGGCAGGTGTGGGATACCGGCCCGGGCATCGCGCCCGAGCACGCGCGTTCGATCTTCGAGGAGTTCGAACGGCTCGATCAGCCCTCGCCCTGGGGCGAGCAGGGGCTCGGTCTGGGCCTGTCGATCTGCGACCGCATCGCCCACATGCTCGGTCACCGCATCTTCGTCACCTCACGGCTGGGACGCGGCAGTGCGTTCGGGCTGGAAGTGCCGCTCGCCCAGGCGCCCGCCGAGCCGATCGCGACGCCGTCGGCGGAGTCCGCGCGCGACGTTGCCGGCCTGCGCGTTCTCTGCGTGGACAATGATCCGGCGATCCTCGAGGGCATGGCGGCGCTGCTGGGGCGCTGGGGCGTGCAGGTGGCGACTGCGATCGGGCTGGAAACGGCGCTGTGCCGCGTGCGGGAGGCGCGGCCGGACCTCATCCTCATCGACTTCCACCTGGGCGAGGCGCTCGATGGCCTGGCCGCGCTCGACATCCTGCGGCGCGAAGCCGGAGGCGGCCGCGTTCCCGGTGCGCTCATCACCGCCGACAGCAGCGAAAGCCTGGCCCAGCGTGCCCGCGGTGCGGACTATCCCGTGCTGCAGAAGCCGGTGCGACCGGCGGCGCTGCGCGCGCTGATCGCGGCGTTGGCGCGTCGTCGACCGGCCGGCACCGGCGAATCAGGCTGACGCGTCGACCTCATCGGGCGGCGGCAGGCCGCGCCCGTCGAGGGTCAGGCGCCCGGCCAGCAGCACCGCCTGGGTGCGCGAGTGCGCACCCAACTTGCGCAGGATCGCGGTCATGTGCGCCTTGATGGTGGCCTCGGAAACGTTCAGCTCCCAGGCGATCTGCTTGTTGAGCAGGCCGTTGCAGACCATCGCCAGCACGCGGTACTGCTGCGGGGTGAGGTCGGCGATGCGCCGTGCGAGGTCTTCTTCTTCCGGATCGAGCGGGCCGCCGGCCGCGACTCCGGGCGGCAGCCAGGTGTCTCCGTCGAGCACCGCGCGCAGCGCCGCGCCGATGGTTGCGATATCGGCCGACTTGGGAACGAAGCCGGCGGCGCCGTGTCCGATGGCGCGGCGCATCAGCGCCGGCTCCTCGCGTGCGGAGATCACCACGACCGGCAGCGCGGGGAAGGTGGCGCGGACGTGCGCCAGCGCGCTGAAACCGTGCGCGCCGGGCATGTTGAGGTCGAGCAGCACCAGATCCGCGCTCGGGTGGGCCTCCGCCAGTTCGACCAGCGCCGCGACGTGCTCCGCCTCGAGCAGCCGCGCGTCGGGCAACACCTGGAGCACGGCGCGGCGCAGCGCATCGCGGAAAAGCGGGTGGTCGTCTGCAATCAGGATCGTGGTCATCGATGCATCGGCAACGCGGCGCGAGCGCCCCTTGCCCGCGGCCCAAGCATGCCGCATCGGGGCATTCCGTGCACGCGTACCGGCAGTGTGCCGGCATGCGGCGGCCTAGGCCGATCAGGCGCACTTCGCGCGCCGTGGCGCCTATCCCTTGGCGGGGTCCGGTGGACTAAAATGCGCTGGCTGCGCGACCCCTTCTTCCCGGAGAACATCGTGAAACCCATTCTCAGCCCCGAGCTGCCCCGGCGCGATGCGTCGCTGGCGGCGCTGACACCGCTGTACGCTGCCGACGAGGGCGCGCACCTGGCTGCGCTGCTGGACAAGGCGCGGGTGGATTCGTCGACGCAGGACGCGATCCAGCGCACCGCCGAACGCCTGGTGGAGCGCGTGCGGGAGAAGGCTGAAGATCAGGGCGCGATCGAGGCCTTCATGCGCGAATACGACCTCTCCAGCGAGGAGGGCGTGCTGCTGATGTGCGTGGCCGAGGCGCTGCTGCGCATTCCCGACCAGGACACCGCGGACCGCCTGATCCGCGACAAGCTCGGCGAGGCCGACTGGGAAGCGCATCTGGGGCGCAGCGATTCGGTCCTGGTCAACGCCTCCACCTGGGGCCTGATGCTGACCGGACGCCTCGTGGGCCTGGCCGACGACACCCGCCGCAGCTTCGGCGATGCGCTGCGCCGCCTGGTCGGGCGCGCCGGCGAGCCCATGATCCGCCTGGCGGTGCGTCAGGCCATGCGCATCATGGGCCACCAGTTCGTCATGGGGCGCACCATCGACGAGGCGCTCAGGCGCGCGCGCCGCAAGGACAACGTCGCCTACCGCCACTCCTACGACATGCTCGGCGAAGCGGCGCTCACCCAGGCGGATGCCGACCGCTACTTCGAGGCCTATCGCCGGGCGATCGAGGCGATCGGCAACAGCGGTCCCGGCGGCAGCTTCGTGGGGACCAGCGTGTTCGCCACGCCGAGCATCTCGATCAAGCTCTCGGCCCTGCATCCGCGCTACGAGGTGGCCAAGCGCGAGCGCGTCATGACCGAGCTGGCGCCGCGCGTGCTGGAGCTGGCACGCCTGGCGCGCCTCAAGGGCATCGGCTACACCATCGATGCCGAGGAAGCCGACCGCCTGGAGCTGAGCCTGGAGCTGATCGAGAAGGTCTACACAGACCCTTCCATCTCTGGCTGGGAAGGCCTGGGGCTTGCGGTGCAGGCGTACCAGAAGCGCGCGCCGGCGGTCATCGACTGGCTGATCGCGCTGGCGCGCCGGGTGGGCCGCCGGATCCCGGTGCGCCTGGTCAAGGGCGCCTACTGGGATTCGGAGATCAAGCGCGCCCAGGTCGACGGGTACGCCGGCTATCCGGTCTTTACCCGCAAACCCAATACCGACGTGAGCTATCTGGCCTGCGCGCGCAAGATGCTGGGTGCCACCGACGCGCTCTATCCGATGTTCGCCAGCCACAATGCCCAGACCATCGCCGCGGTCAACGAGTTCGCGCGCCTGGCGCTGGGCCGGAGCGGCGGCGGCGAGGTGTGCCAGTACGAGTTCCAGCGGCTGCACGGCATGGGCCAGGAGTTGCACGACGAAGTGGTTTCGCCCAACGCGCTCGACACCCCCTGCCGCGTGTATGCGCCGGTGGGAAGCCACGAAGACCTGCTGCCCTACCTCGTGCGGCGCCTGCTGGAGAACGGCGCCAACTCCAGCTTCGTCAACCGCATCACCGATCCGGCGATCGCGCCGGCGGATCTCGTGGCCGATCCGGTCGCCACCGTCGCAGGCTTCGACTTCAAGCCGCATCCCCGCATCCCCCAGCCCGCCGATCTCTACGGCGAAACAAGGAAGAATTCCATGGGCGTCAATCTCGCCAATGACGATGAGCTCGCGCGCCTGGCCGAGCAGATCAACGCTGCCGTGCAGCTGTGGACGGCCGTGCCGCTGGTGCCCGGCGCACGCTCTTCGGCGGCGTCGGCGGATGTGACCAATCCCGCCGACCGCCGTGAGACGGTGGGAACCTGGCAGGCCGCCGATTCGTCCACCGTCGAGCGCGCCCTGGCCAATGCCGCGGCGGCGCAGCCGGACTGGGACGCGATGCCGGCCGCTTCGCGCGCCAAGATCCTCGAGCACGCCGCCGACCTTCTGCAGGCGCGCATGCCGCAGTTCATGGCGCTGTGCACCAAGGAGGCCGGCAAGACCCTGGCCGACGGCGTGGCCGAGGTGCGCGAAGCGGTGGATTTCCTGCGCTATTACGCCCAGCAGGCGCGCCAGATGCTGGGGCAGGGCATGCCGCTTCCCGGCCCCACCGGTGAATCCAACCAGCTCTTCCTGCACGGGCGCGGCGTGTTCGTCTGCATCAGCCCGTGGAACTTCCCGCTGGCCATCTTCACCGGACAGATCGCCGCCGCCCTGGTTGCCGGCAATGCGGTCATTGCCAAGCCGGCCGAGCAGACCAACCTGATCGGTTACCACATGACCCTGCTCCTGCAGGAAGCCGGCGTGCCGCCCGAGGTGCTGCAATTCGTGCCCGGGGATGGCGCCACCGTGGGCGCGGCGCTCACCGCCGATGCGCGCGTCGCGGGCGTGGCCTTCACCGGCTCCACCGAAACCGCACGCGCCATCAACCGGGCGCTGGCCGCGCGCGATGCCGCCATCGGCGTGCTGATCGCCGAAACCGGCGGCCAGAACGCAATGATCGCCGACTCCTCGGCGCTGCCCGAACAATTGGTGAAGGACACGCTCTCCGGAGCGTTCGGTTCGGCCGGACAGCGCTGTTCGGCGACCCGCATCCTGTTCGTGCAGCGCGACATCGCCGACAAGGTCATCGCCATGCTCGCCGGGGCCATGGCGGAGCTGAAGGTGGGTGACCCGGGCCTGCTTTCCACCGACGTGGGGCCGGTCATCGACGCCGACGCGCTCGCCATGCTCACCACCCACGCCGAGCGCATGGACGCGGAGGCGCGCCCGATCGCCATCGTGGCCCCCGGCGAGGACACGGAGCACGGCAGCTTCTTCGCACCGCGCGCCTACGAGATCGACTCGCTGGATCGCCTGCAGCGCGAAATCTTCGGCCCGGTCCTGCACGTGATCCGTTACGACGCCGAAAAGCTCGACGCGGTGATCGACGCCATCAACGCCACCGGCTACGGCCTCACGCTCGGCATCCACAGCCGCATCGACGAGACCGTGCAGAAGATTTCCAGCCGGGTTCGCGCGGGCAACTGCTACGTCAACCGCAACATGATCGGTGCGGTGGTGGGCGTGCAGCCCTTCGGCGGCGAAGGGCTTTCCGGAACCGGCCCGAAGGCCGGCGGACCGCACTACCTGGCGCGTTTCTGCACCGAGCGCACGCTGACGGTCAACACCACGGCGGCGGGTGGCAACGCGTCGCTGCTGACGCTGGAGGATTGAGGCAGACGAAAACCCGCGAAAGCGCAAAACCAAGAACAACAGAAGCCGCACGCAAGGCTGACCGGACGAGGTCAGCACCGCCCGCCGGATTCACCGAATCAGGAAAAACCATCCCAGCACCGCCACGCCCAGCAGCACCCGGTACACGACAAAGGGCGCTGTGCCGATGCGGCGGATCACGCCAAGGAAGAAGCGGATCACGAACCAGCCCGAGACCGCGGAAATGAGCGTGCCCAGTGCCATGTCTCCCAGCCCGGCGAGCGGCTCGCCGCGCGCCTCCCATGCGCCGTAGGCGGTGGCCAGGGCCATGACCGGGGTGGCCAGCAGGAAGGAATAGCGCGCCGCCTGCGCGCGGTCGAGCCCGAGAAACATGCCGGCGGTCATGGTCGCCCCCGAGCGCGAGGTGCCGGGCATCAGCGCCAGGGTCTGGGCGCAGCCAATCAGCAGCGCGCGACCGATCGAAAGGCGTCCCAGCGCCTCGCCCGCGCCTGCGGCTTCGGCCACCAGCGCGTGTCCGGCGCGCAGTGACCAGCGTTCGCCCAGCCAGAGCAGCAGTCCGAACACGATCAGGTTGGATGCGATCACGACCGGGTGGCGCAGCACCTGTGCACCCGCATCGCCCAGGAGCAGGCCCGCGATGCCCGCGGGGATCGTCGCCAGCGTGATGCCCAGCGCCAGGCGCTGGGTCGGGTTCAGCGGGCGGCCCGGTCGCCAGGCCAGGGTCTCCCGCACCAGTTCGGCGATGTCGCGGCGAAAGTAGGCCAGGATGGCGATCAGGGTGCCGAAGTGGAGGGCCAGGTCGAAGCTCAGGCCCTGGTATCGCCATCCGAAAATTTCGCTGGCGAGCACCAGGTGCGCGGAGCTGGACACGGGCAGGAACTCGGTGAGGGCCTGCACCAGGGCGAGGATCAGAATCTGCAGGAAGTCCATCGGTATTCAGGGCGCTCGTACGGGCACCGGGGCGGCTGCTGCGCCGCCGCGGTGCGTGGATCGGGTCGGCAATGGGTCAGCCGAGCGCCGGGTTCAGGCTGTAGCTTCCGAAGATCAGCGCCTCGTCGAGCACATGGCCCTGCATGGCGGCCAGCGCCTGCGCAGCGGTGAAGGGCTCGGGCAGGTCGAGCGTCGCCACGTCGAGCGCGAACAGGCGGAAGAAGTAGCGGTGCGCAATGGTGTCGTTGAAGGGCGGGCAGGGGCCGTCGTAGCCGTGGTATCGGCCGGCCATGTCGGCGTCGCCGGCGAACCAGCCGGTGTAATCGTTGAGTCCCTGACGCGCGCCGCCCGGGCCGGGCTGCGCCGGCTTGCCGCGCGCGACGACGCCGCGCCCGAGCGAGCCCGCCGCGATTTCCCGAATGCTGGCGGGAATGTCCACCATGATCCAGTGGGTGAATTCCACGCGCGGCAGATCCGCGGGAACGCTGCGGCCGGCCTGGTTCACGTCGTCGCCGCGCGAGGGTACGTCCGGATCGACGCACCACAGTGCGAACGAGGCGGTGCGGGCGGGCGCATCGTCCCAGGCCAGGTGCGGATTGTGGTTGTCCGACAGCGCGATCGGGCTGGCCGCGTCGCCGCGCCGTCCGAAGGCGAACTGCGCGGGAATCGCACCGCGGTGGGAAAAGCTCTGGCTGGAAATCTTCATCGCAGCGTCTCGGGCAAGGAACTGGCGCATAGGGTATCGGAAGCCGCACGCAGCGCGGCACGCGCATCAGTCGGCGGGGCAGGCGTCTTCCAGCCGCGCGGCGATCCATGTCTCGGCCAGGCCGTTGAGGCGCAGGTCGGCGATGAAGCCGCAGTGCCCGCCCCAGGGCGCGATCTCGAGTCGCGCCTGCGGCGGCAGCGACAGCGTTCGGAAGTCCTCGACCGGGATGATGGGGTCGTCCTCGGCGGTGAGGATGCTGGCCGGCACCTGCAATCCGGCAAGGCGTTCGCCGGCGATGGAGTATCCGTCGAAGTAGGCATCGAGCGAGTCGAAGTCGGTGTAGCGCTCGACCAGCGCGCGGGTGAGACCGCGCACCCCGGCGCGCAGCTCGGAGCGGCTGAACTGGAAGGCCTCGGGGAAGGTGGCCTGCTTGCGCCGCAGCGAACGGCCCCACTTGTGCATGAAGTAGCGCTGGTAGAACCAGGGCGCGGTCTCGATCGCCTCCAGCCCGGCCTTCGGGCTGATCACCGGGCAGACCGCTGCAGCGTGCCGCAGGCCGATGCCGGCGCCGGGTGCGCGCAGGGCCACGCGCAGCGCGAAGTTGCCGCCCAGCGAATAGCCGGCAATGCACAGCGCGCGATGCGGTACGCGACGTGCCAGATCGCCCACGGCGCCGACCACCTCGTCGATCCGGCAGGAGTGGAAGAGGTCGCGGTTGAGCGCGTGGGTGTCGCCATGGTCGCGCAGGTGCAGCCGGAACGCGTCGAAGCCGGCGTCCAGCAGGCGCGCCCCGGTGGCGAGGATGTAGTTGGAGTTGGCCGAGCCTTCCCAGCCGTGCACCAGGACGACCAGCCCGCGCGCCTGCGCACGGCGCGTCTGGCGGGTGAGGAAGCCCTGCAGGCGCACGCCTCCGCCGCTGTCGAGGATCAGCTCCTGCGCCCTTGCGATCAGATCGGCCGCCACCCGTCGCGTGGATATCCCGCGAAGCCGGCTGCTGGCCAGGATCGACTGCACATGGGCATTGCGCAGCGGTGCAGGCGGGCGGAATCGGGCGGGATCCGGGCTCACGACGCCAGTGCCGCGACGATGGATTCGCGCGCGCGCTCGGCCACCTGGCGGCGGCCTTCATTGCCCGGAAGAATCGCCGGCAGGAAGTGCGCTTCGGCCACCCGCGACGGCTCGCCCAGCAGGCGCAGGAAGTTCTGCAGGAAGTTCTCGCCCGGCGCGAAGGCCACCACGGTCTGGGCGCTGCCGCCGCTGCCGTAGCGCAGCGCCACCGGCTGCACGGGAACCTGCGCCTGGAAGGCGGCCTGGAAGATGCGCGCGTGGAAGGTTCGCACTGCGTCGCCGCCGCTGGTGCCGCCTTCGGGAAAGGCGCCCACCGCCTGACCCGAACCGAGCCGGCTTGCCATCAGATCGAGCACGCTCGACAGCGAGGCGTTGCTGCCGCGCTCGTGGTAGATCGTGCCGGCGCGCCTTGCCAGCCAGCCGACCAGCGGCCAGCGGCTT
Organism: uncultured Chiayiivirga sp.; assembly: GCA_934525595.1. GTDB lineage: Bacteria > Pseudomonadota > Gammaproteobacteria > Xanthomonadales > Xanthomonadaceae > Denitratimonas. Next base: position 11,973 of record CAKSZJ010000016.1, read on the forward strand.
ATCTCGGATTTGGCCACGAATCCGACCACGCGCTGGCTGTGCACCAGCTCGATGTCGATCCAGGAAACGTGGTTGGCCACCAGCAGGTGCGCTTCGCGCAGCGGCTGGCCCACGCGCCGGACGCGCATGCCGAAGATGCGCATCAGCGTGCCCGACCACCAGCGGATGGCGTGGTGGTCCACGCGTTCGCCGTTCCACGTCCAGCGTGCGGTGAACCGATTGATGGCAAGCAGGGTCAGCGGCAGCCCCAGCGCCAGGTGCAGGACGAAAAGCGGAATCCGGACGGCGTAGCGCAGCGGGCGCAGCAGAGGCTCACCCGGCGCGGCAGGGATGCGTGATGGTGGTGGAGAGGGGGACATCGGGTGACAGGCCGGTTCGGTGCGTGGAGTCTATCCAAAGGCCGGCGGCGAGTTCGCCCGGAGCGCGCTTCGGATCCGCGCCGGGTTGGCCTGCGTTCAAGCAGCGCGGCGTGGCACTACCGCCAGGGTCAGGCGCGATACGCAGACCAGCCGGCCCGCTTCGTCTTCGATGCGGATATCCCATACTTGCGTATTGCGGCCCAGGTGCAGCGGACGCGCCGTGCCGGTCACCGTGCCCGTAGTGACCGATCGGATGTGGTTGGCCGAGATCTCCAGACCCACGGCCATCGACACGTCGTTGTCCAGGCAGAGGTTGCCGGCGAGGCTGCCGAGCGTCTCGGCCAGCGCCACCGATGCGCCACCGTGCAGCAGGCCGAAGGGCTGGTGGGTACGGCGATCGACCGGCATCGTGCCGCGCAGGAAATCCTCGCCCTGTTCGGTGATCGTGATGCCAAGGTGCTCCACCAGCGAATCGGCACCGCTGGCGTTGATTCCCGCCAGCGGCGGATGTCGCGTGAAGATGCCGGCCATCAGCGCATCCTGAAGATGCTGGGGCGCCAGCTGCGGCTCAGGTAGGTCTTGCCGCTGGAGTAGCCGCTGGAGCTGCCGTAGCCCACGCCGAAGTCGCGCTCGCGGCGCATGTGCATGCGGTTCTGCAGCTCTTCGCGGCGTGCGTCCAGCCAGTCGCAGCGCCCGACCTTGGCAGGGTCCAGCCCGAGGCGGACGGCCTCGCTTTCGCGGAAATCGCAGAAATCGTCGTAGGCATCCAGCTCGTGCTTGAGGTCGCGCACGCACAGCTCGATCATGATCGCGTCGTCAAGGTAGCCCAGCACGGGTGCCGAGTCGGGGATCACGTCGGCGGGGTCGACGAAATAGACCAGCGCCGCGAGCACGCGCTTGCGGTCTTCCTCGTCGAGCGCCCAGCCCTCGTCGCGCAGCATGGCGATCATGTTGTCGAGCCTGGCCAGGCGCTGCTGGACGAAGTCCGGCACCCTGGCCTTGAGCGCACCCTCCAGCATCTGCGTGGATGCGGCGATGATCTCGTCGGCGCTCTTGCTTTCGGCCGCGGCCGTGGCGCTGCGCTGGGCGGAAACGAAGTGCTCGAGATCCTGATCGCTCAGTTCGAACGAAATGCTCAGAGGCATGGCCTGACCTTCAAGATGACCGGGAAGGCGGCAGCCTAGCGAAGCGCCGGCGGAGGCGTCAATCGGAAGCCGTGCGGGGGGAATGACCGGGACGGAACAGGGGCATGCGGTCGGCCGTCGGCCCCTGCGGCTGTTTCCGGAGCAGATGGATGGTGCCGCTGCGCGGACTTTGGCGCTGCCGATGCACGATCCATCAGAGGATCGGGGCCAGACCGGCGCCGAAGGCGGTGAGGATGCGCGTGTAGATAGATTTGAGCGGCACCTGCACCTGGGGGAAGTCGCCGACGGGTTCGTAGCAGTCGATGAATCCCGGATCGTCGCGCGCAACGGGGGCGCAGCCGGGTTTCATCTCCCAGCTGGTGGCGTAGCGGAACGGCCAGATGTCGAACAGGGGCAGCGCCTCGAAGACCTTTCCCAGGCTGTAATTGAGCCCGGACAGCACCACCGGCCGGGGGCGCGGCGCGATCACCCAGGCGTTCTCCGGCGCGGTGTCGGCGAGGATTTCCGCCGCCAGCTCCCCGGCGAATCCGGAGTCGTGCACGATCACCACGCTTTCGGTGTTGAGCCGGTCCGAGCGCGGATCGAAGTTGTGCGTGCCGACGAGCCCGATGCGATCGTCGATCACGATCGACTTGGCGTGGATGCCCATGCGCATGCCCTCGCGCGCCAGCGGCACACGGCCGCTTAGCGCGCTGCCGCGCGAGCCGCCGGCGGCCGAGCCCTGGGCGCTGGAGCCGAAGGCGCGACGCGACTCGGTGGCGCGCTCGCCGAGCGCGGGACGCGAGGGTTCCCGTGCGTCCGGCGACGCGGCCAGCGCATCCAGCGGCGCGCTGCCGGGGAATGGCTTGTACTCGTGGATGTGCAACCCGAACTCCCGCAAATAGCGGCGCTTGTACTTGTGCGAGAGCGCGTAGACCGGGAAGGCATCGGTCGAGGCGAGGCTGTTGGTGGAGACGATGAGGCGCGGCGGATGCTCGCGCGCGTGCAGCGCGCGCAGGCTGCGCTGCGCGGTGCGCGAGAACACCAGATACGGCGTCTGCAGTACGAGACGCTCCTGCGCGCCGTCGAACAGTGCCAGCAGCTCGCCCGACAGGTCGCGCTCGCTCGGATCGTTGCGCTCCAGGGTCTTGTTGGGCAGGTCCGAGACGAACTCGACCTCGCCCACCGTGCGGGTGCGGGCGAGCAGGCGCTCGGCGATCACGTCCGGGTTGCCGGCCGCGCGCGACATGGCTGCGACCCGCTCGGGCGCATGCGCCGGAGGAATCAACGTGTCCGGGTCCAGCGGGCGGCCGCGCTCCAGGCCCCGCAGACGGCGGCGCACGTCGTGCAGCGCGGCGGCCGGTACGGCGCGCGGATGACGCCAGAAACGGCTGAAGGATTCCTGCATCTGTGCCGCGGCGGGACCGGCGACGAGGATGTCGCGGTCGCGGTAGTTGAATGCCGGATCCCAGTCGAAATAGCGGTCCTGGTAGTTGCGCCCGCCGGTGATGCCGATGATGCCGTCGGCCAGCAGCAGCTTGTTGTGCATCCGCTGGTTGAAGCGGGTGAAGCAGCACAGGATGCCGGCGGCGAATTCGAGCGGTCCGGTACGGGCCTTGCCGAAGGTGGGGTTGTAGAGGCGCAGCTCGAAATTGACGTGCGCGCTGGCCAGCGCGGCAACCAGCTCCACATCGTCGACGCTGTAGAGCTGGTCGAGCAGAATCCTCACCCGGACGCCGCGTCGCGCCGCGGCCAGCAATTCGTTGAGGATGAGGAATCCGGAGTCGTCCTGGGCGTAGATGAAGCTCTGCACGTCGAGCCGGACGCGCGCGGCCCGGATCAGGTTGAGGCGCGCCAGAAGCGCATCCTCGCCGCTTTCCAGCAAGGTGACCCGGTGGGTCGGCGCCTCGGGCCGGCTGTGCGCCATCGCCGTTTCGGCCATGGAATACAGCGCCGATGCCTGCGCACAGCGGTCCGGCAGGCCGCAGGTGGTGGAGGTGTCCTGCAGCGCACGCGCATCCGCGCGCGCCGCGCGGATGTCCTTGCGGCTGGGCATGCAGGCGGTGAGCATCAGCGCCAGCAGGGCCAGCGCGATCAGGTGCGGTGCGCGGCTCATCGTCCCGCGTCCGGCGGCAGCGCCTGGTCCAGCATCACCTCGAAGCTCAGCGTCACGCTGTCGCCCAGCGAGAGGCGCCGTGCGTCCATGGCAAAGGCGCTGCGGCTGACCGCGCCCTCCGCCCGGATCGGACACTCCGTTCCGAAGGCGACGCACTGGGCGGGCTCCAGGGTGAAGCCGATCTGGCGGGTGACGCCGCGCAGCGTGGCGAGCCCTTCGATCGTCCCGCCCTGGCGCAGCTGGCTGATGGGGAAAGGATCGGAGCGGAAGCGGATCCACGGATGGCGTTCGACGTCGAAGAACTCGGGCGACTGTGCCCAGGCCACCCACGCGGCGCGTCCCATCTGCAGGGCGCGCACGTCGATGCGTACATCGACCGCGATCGTGTCCTGGTCGCGCACCATCACGCCCTCCAGGATCGGAAAGTGTCCCTGGATGCGCTTGAGCCAGACCGGACGCAGGCTGAAGCTCGCGCTGGCGCGTTCCGTATCGATGGACCAGGTCTGCGCGGACACGTCGGGCCAGGGCAGTGAGAGGAGCAGTGCGGGAAACCAGGACCAGCGCATCGCGTGGTCAGGGAGACCAGAACGCGTCCAGTCGCGCGGTGCCGGGTTCGAGCGCCGCCTCCGCTGGCAGGTCCAGCACGGCGATGCCTGCGGGCGGCATGCCCCGGTATTCGCCGGAACGCCCGGTGCACAGCAGGGCGACGAGCTGCTCCAGCCCCGGGTTGTGTCCCACCAGCAGGACGGGCGCGGCGTCGTGTTCGTCCAGGATTTCGATCAGCTCGCCGGCGCTGGCCTCGTAGATGCGCGGGTCGTGGCGGGTGTCGGCGTAGCCGATCTGTGCCATCACGCGCTCGGCGGTCTGGCGGGCGCGCAGCGCGGGCGAGCACAGCACGCGTGCAAACGGCGCGTGGGTGGCGAGGAACGCCGCGGCCGCGTCGGCTTCCGCCTCGCCGGTGCCCGACAGCGGACGGTCCCTGTCGGCCTGCACGGGACCGGCCGGCAGCGCGTGTGCGTGACGCAGGAGGATCAGTCGGCGTTCCAGTTTCATGGCGGGTCTCATCGGATCGGAACGAGGGGGATGCTGGTGCGCTGCCACTCGCCCTGCAGCGGCGCCGGCAGGGTGATGCTGGTGCTGATGGTCGCACGGCCGGACTCCGGCCAGAGCAGGCGCAGGCTGCCGGCCGGCTGACGCTGGCTGGCCCAGTCCTCGTAGTGGGCGCAGCCCGGGCAGTGCGGACGATGGCTGCGCAGCAGGAGCTGGCCGCCCGGCGTCACCGCGCCTTCGCTGATGGTCCAGCGCGGCGTGCCGTGGTGGTCGTAGAGATAGGTGGCCGCCACGTCCAGGGGGGTATCGCCAAGCTGCACGCTTTCCACGTTCACCCCCCAGCCCGACTGGCTGGGCGGATACCAGTGCGCGGTGTGGTCGGCGCCGGGCCGCGCCAGCAGCGCGGTGGTCGACTCCATGTACTCCATGCCGGCGCGACCATCTTCGAAGCGCCAGGCAAAAAGCGCGCGGGTGGGTGTCAATGGCGCGATCCAGGCGCGCCCGACCTGGGTGACCCGAGGCTGCAGGCCCGCCGGCGCCGCGAGGTTGCGCGCGGCCAGCAGCGGGGTGTCCATGAGGTTGTCGCGGTAGGTGCCGACGATGTTGTACCAGGTGGGCAGGTGCGAGGCGTCGGCGGTGTACCAGGTTGCACCCAGGTCGCTCAGGTGGGCCAGGCCGTTGCCGGACCTTTGCGGGTTGCTGATGTCGCCGCTGCGCAGGCGCACGGTGGTGATCGGTGCGGCGCAGTGGTTCACCGCCTGGCAGCTGGATGCCACGGTTCCCACCGTGTGGCGGCTGCCGCGCGCGCTGTGCGTGTTGACCGTCGCGGTGGCCAGGTAGTCCAGCCGCAGCGGCGTGCCGCAGGCGGCGGCGTCACTGACCTTGACCGGCAGGTTCACCGTAGCGCTCTGGCCGGCGGCGATCTGCGGCAGGACGATCGCCGCAGACTCCAGCCGCAGCGGCGCGTCCGCGTCGGGCTGCGCGCCCGGCGCGAAGGCGCACATCGCGCTGCCTGCGGCGGGCACGGTGCGGGTCGCCTGCGGGCAGGCCAGGGCCAGCGCATCGCCACCGTCGGCGTCGATCAGGCCGATGGCGCCGGAATAAAGATCGATGGGTGCGGCGCGGCGGTACTGGTAGGCGACTTCCCCGGTGCCCTCGTAGGCGATGGCCTGGAACTCGGTGTCGCCATTGAAGTACCAGTCGGCATCGAGCACCTCCATGCCGCTCCACTGGAAGACGTGGCAGGCCTGTGAACCGCCCGTCTGCGAGGGGCGCGGGCACTGGGCGAACCAACGGTAGCGCAGGCCGGCGCCGGCTTTCTCCAGCACGCGCAGGTCGGCGTGGAAGGGGCGCAGCTGCGGGCCTCCGGATCCTGCCGGAAATGCACCTCCGGCGCAGTCGGGGGCGCCATCCGACCCGGTATCGCCGGTGTCGAAGGACACGTAGCCGTTGGTCGACATCACCGCCTTCGAGTACGTCACTCCGTACAGGGTGATGCCGCTGCCGCCCAGGGAAATATCGGGAGTGCGCGCGTCGTCCAGCGCACCATAGGGATTGCCATCGGCAGCGGCCGTGGTCAGCGGCGCGGTTGCATTGCTTCCCGTGGCCAGGTCGATGAAGTCGTAGCCGCAGTCGCGGGTGCCGACGTAGCCGAAGCTGTTCGGGCCGGCGTCCATGCTCATCAGGCCCACCGGTGCGAACAGTGCGCGCGCGCCGGCCGCAAGGGAGACGCTGCCGACGTTGCGCAGCGTGACCGGCACGGTGTAGCGCTCGCCCGGGTCGATGCCGGCGAGGTCGTTGCCGCAGACCGGTGCCGGCGTTCCGATCGAGACGGCTTCGATCACGGGCGCCACCACGTCGAGCGCGCGCGAGGCCACGCCGATGCAGCCCTGCGCATCGCGCACCTGAACCTGGATGTTGAGCTGGCGCTGGGCAGGGAAGGAGACGCGGATGCGGCTGCTTTTGCCGCTGCGCTCGTAGATCCCGTCGCCGTCGGCGTCCCACAGATAGGTGTAGCCGCCGGCGCCGCCCTGGGCGCTGGCGCGCAGTTCGAAGCGCTCGCCTGCGGCGGGCGCGGTGCTGAAGGCGGGGGATGTCAGGGTCACCTGCGGTGCGTTGCAGCTGGACGCGCCCGGCATGCTTTCCGGATTGTCGCCGCTGCGGTCGAGTGCCGCGCGGATCGTGGTGCCGGTGTCGCCGGGGATCTCCCAGGCCGTGCCGAGGCGGCCGTAGCAGTCGTAGCCGGACCGGTTGGAGCAGTCCGAGGTGCCGCCCGTCAGCACCCCGATCAGCAGGCCGCTGGAAGGATTCCAGAGGCCCGAGCCCGAGGAACCGATTTCGGTGGTGCCCAGTTCCCATTGATCCACCCGCCAGTGCGTGTCCGGATCGGCGTCGCTGATGATGCAGTTGCGCATCGTGGTGAGCGGATCGTCGTTGAAGGAGATGCGCTTCTCGTTGCCGTTGGCGTGGTGGATGCCGACCGCGCCGTTCGGCGCGATGTTGCTGCGGTCCCAGCCGCTGTAATAGGCCATGGCCTCGGCGGGCACCGCCGTATTGAGCTCCAGCACGGTGAAGTCGGTGGACTCGTTGGTGGACACGAGCTGCGCGCCGCCGGTCTGTATCGCGCGCGCGCCGCTGGTGGCCGGAAGGGGTGTGGCGTTCTGCGCGCTGCCGAGGGCGCGGCAGGTGGGGCTCTCGAAGCCCCAGTAGAACACTGCGCTGGACGCTTCCTGCGCGGTGGAGATGCAGTGATAGGCGGTGGAAAGGCGCGGCTTGACTTTGTCTTGCCCGGCATCTCCCGTGGCCATCAGATTGCCGGTGCAGTAGAGGCTGCTGCTGTTGGAGCTGAAGGAATAGCCGGCCACCGAGGCGATCTGGTTGCGCCAGGCGTCGCCTTCCGGACAGGCCGTGTCCACGTTGCAGCTGCCCGACTTGGCGCGCGCCGCGGCGAACGGATCGCGGTAGCCCCAGGAGACGCTCTTGAGCGCCAGTTCGAGCGTTGCGCGGCGGTCGGCCGGCAGGCTCAGCTCCAGCACCGCCGCGTCGCTGGCCAGCATCGCCGTGTGCAGCACACCGCTGGCCGGGTTGTCGGCATCGGTCAGCGGAGGCAGCGCTGCGCTGCCGTCGCGGGCGTGGATCGAAAGGCGGGCGCCGGGTGGCAGGCGGAAGCGCGAGAAGGCGAATTCCAGGCTGCGCGCGCCCTTGCCGGCCACCTCCAGACGCCACGTCAGACTTCCGTCGGCGGCGGTTTCCCAGCGCCCCGGGGCGTCGTCGCCGGTCAGGTCGAAGCGCGTCGGCAGCACCTTTCCGTAGCGCAGCGGCGCGCCGATCTTGAGATCACCCACGGCGTCCTGGGCCTTGAGCCTCGCCAGGTCGGGTGCGGCGAGGCGCAGGCGTTCGCCGCCGGCTTCCAGGCGTGCGGTCTGCGCCGGCGCGCGCTGGCCGGACTTTCCCGGTGCGGCGTGGCCGGAAGCCAGCGGCAGGGCGGCAAGCAGCAGGACGACAAGGGGGAGGCGAAGCAGGGACATGGGTGCAATCCAGCCTGAGAAGGTCACGACTTGGCAGAATACACTGTCACCGCAGCGTTCTCGCCCCGTGGCGCAGGCGTTTGCTCCACCTTCAACGGCTTCCCGTGGAAACCCGATGTTCGATCCCCGCGATCTGGCGGTGCGCATCCGCGCCGGCACCCCGCTGCTCCTGATCGAGACCAACGAGGAGGCGCTGCTGCTGGACGCCTTCCGTCACGTCGTGGCCGAGCTGTTCCGGCCGCTGTGGCGCTGGTCGATCACCGACGGCCTCAAGCGCCTGGACATGGACGACCCCTTCCTGCCTGCGGCCACCGATTCGAGCGCGGTGCTGGACGTGATGCGGCGCGAGGAAACGCGCGGCATCTGGCTGCTGCTCGATTTCTCCCCCTACCTGCGTTATGCCATGAGCGTGCGGATGCTGCGCGAGGTCGCGCTGGGGCAGGGCGCGGCACGGCAGACCGTGGTGCTGATCGGCGCGAAGATCGAACTGCCGCCGGAGCTGGAGCCGCTTGCCACGCGCTTCACCATGCGCCTGCCCGACGATGCGGCGCTGGCGAAGATGCTGCGCGAGGAGGTGTTCGCCTATTCGCGCGAACACGGCGGCCGACGAGTGGAGGTGGATGCCGCGGCGCAGCGCGCGGTGCTGCGCCATTTGCGCGGGCTGCCCCTGCTGGACGCGCGCCGCATCGCGCGCGAGCTCATCTACAACGACGGGCTGATCGGCCCGGGCGATGTCGAGCGGGCGCAGCGCGCGCGCTTCGAGCTGCTCGCACGCGGTGGTGTCGTGACGCTGGAACCGGACGTGGCGCGCATGGACCAGATCGCCGGGCTGGGTCGCCTCAAGCGCTGGGTGGAACAGCGTCGCGGCGTCTTCGTCGCCGATGTTCCGCCCAAGGGCCTGGACCGGCCGCGCGGCATGCTGCTGCTGGGGGTGCAGGGCGCCGGCAAGTCGCTCGCCGCCAAGGCCTGCGCCGGCGGCTTCGGCGTGCCGCTGCTGCGCCTGGACTTCGGCGCGCTCTACAACAAGTTCCACGGCGAGACCGAGCGCAACCTGCGCGAGGCGCTTGCCACCGCCGAGGCCATGGCGCCCTGCGTGCTGTGGTGCGACGAGATCGAGAAGGGCCTGGCCACTTCCGACAGTGACGACGGCGTCTCGCGCCGCGTGCTGGGCACCCTGCTCACCTGGATGAGCGAGCGCCGCGCGCCGGTGTTCATGGTCGCCACCGCCAACGACGTGCGGCGCCTGCCTCCCGAGTTCCTGCGCAAGGGGCGCTTCGACGAGGTGTTCTTCGTCGATCTCCCGGGCGAGGCCGCGCGCTGTGATGCCTTCCGCATCCATCTGGCAAGACGCGAGCAGGCGGTCGAAGGCTTCGATCTGCCCGCGCTGGCGGCGGCCAGCGACGGCTTTTCCGGTGCCGAGATCGAGCAGGCCATCGTCAGCGCCCTCTACGACGCCCACGCCGATGGCGCCAGGCTCACCACCGAGCGGATCCGTACGGCCCTGACCCAGACACGCCCGCTCTCGGTGATCATGGCCGAGCAGGTGCAGTGGCTGCGCGACTGGGCGCGGGAGCGCTGCGTGGCGGCGGAATAGGCGGCGGACGGGCTTGCGGGCGGCTTGGGTCTTCCCTCTTTTCCATCGAAGGCGAAGAGGACGACCTGGCTGAGGGCCTAGGGTCCTGCCCGTGCCGCAAGCTCCCGCACCGCCGCGGCGACGCGCTCGGGGTCGGTCAGGAAGGGCATGTGGCCGGTGTCAAGTTCGAGACAGGCTCCGCCCGGCGCGTTTTCCGCGGCCCAGCGCATCGCGCCGGGCGGCACCATGCGATCGCGTTTTCCGGCAAGCCAGAGTGAGGGGACCGCCAGCGAGCCGACGGCGTGGCGCAGATCGGTTTCCTGCAGCAGCGCCAGACCTTGCTGCAGCGCCCGTGCCGAGGGCAGTCCGTGCTCGAAGGCGCGCGTCTTCAGAGCGCGAAGCGCAGCGGCGTCGAGCGATGAGCCGATTGCTTCCAGCGCGAGGAAACGTTCGATCGTGGCGGAAAAGTCCTGTGCCAGGCCGGAGGCGAACTGTTCGAACACCTTTGCCGGTGCGCCGAAGTGCCAGTCCTCGCCCGCCACGAACCGCGGGCTGGATGCCACCGCCACGAGCGCCCGCACCCGCTCCGGTGCCTGCGCTGCGGCCTGCAGCGCGATCAGCCCGCCCAGCGACCAGCCCAGCCAGATCGCACCGGATGGAACGACGGCGAGCAGGGCATCGACCACCGCTGCGGATGCGAGCCCGGTGTCGCCGCGGCTGCGCCCGTGGCCGGGCAGGTCGATCAGGTGCAGGCTGAATTCGTGTGCCAGGTGTTCAAGCAACGGCGCGAACAGTCCGCCGTGCATCGCCCAGCCGTGGATCAGCGCCAGCGGCGGCCCGCTTCCGAGAGTCTGGATGAACATGCGCGGACGCGACGTTCAGGCGTTGATCACGGCCGCGGCGCGCAGCACCCGCGCCAGCGCATCCAGCAGGGCGTCGATGTCGGCGTCCTCGTGCAGCGCGCTGAGCAGCACGCGCAGCCGCGCGCGACCGTCGGGTGCGGTGGGCGGGCGCATCGCATCGACCCGGAAGCCGGCGTGTTCGAGCGACCGGGCGGCGGCCACGGCGGCGGCATTGGCACCCACGAGAATGGGCTGGATGGGCGTGGTCGAATCCACCATCGGCAGCCCGAGCTGCTGCGCGCCGCGCCGGAAGCGCGCGACCAGTGCCGCCAGCTTGAAGCGCCGCCAGCTTTCGGCGCGGGAAATCTCCAGCGCGCGCAGCGCCGCCGCGGCCAGCGGCGGCGGCATCAGGGCGGCGTGAAGATGGGCCGTGGCGCGCTCCGTGACGGCGTCGAGCACGTCGTCCGGCCCCACCAGAACCGCCCCCGAGGCGCCGAACGCGGTGTCCAGTGCGAGCAGCTGAAGCGGAACCTCGCGTGGCCCCAGGCCGGCGTGGGCCACGCTGCCGCGCCCATCGGGGCCGAGTACTCCGACGCCGTGCGCGTCGTTGACGTAGAGCGTGACGTTCTCGGCCCGCGCCAGCACCGCCAGAAGCTTCAGCGGTGCCAGATCGCCGTCCATCGCGAATACGCCGTCGGTTGCCAGGAGCGCGGCGGCGGAGCTGTCCTGCAGCAGCTTCAGCGCGCCTTCCGGCAGGACGTGCGGGAAATGGCGCAGCCGCGCGCCCGCCAGTCGGGCCGCGTCCGCCAGGCTGGCGTGGTTGAGATGGTCCTGCACGCACAGGTCGCCTTCGCGCAGCAGCGTCTGCATCACGGCGAGGCTGGCGAGATAGGCGGAGTCGAAGGCCAGTGCGCGCGGGTAACCCTGCCATTGCGCGACGGCCTGCTCCAGGGCGTGGTGCTCGGTGAATGCCGCGCCGGTGTGCGGCGTCGCGCCGGCGCCCACTCCGCGCCAGGCGGCGCACTCCTGCAGCGCCGCGACCACCGCGGGATGCTGCGCCAGGCCGAGCGCGTCGGCGCTGGTGAAGTCGCGCAGCACCCGCCCATCAACTTCGATCGCGATGCCTTCGCGCCCGGCGATGCGCCGCAGCGGCAAAAGGCGCCCCGCGGCGGTCGTTTCGTGCGGGACGTCGCCGCGGGGCCACAGCGCGGGCCGGGCATGGGGGCGCGCCGTCCGGCCGATCATCGCGCGCGCCGTCCGGACGGCGAGGGCGCTGCGCTGGAAAGCGCGGCCGGGAGAAGGGCATTGGCTGGAAGCAGCGGCATCGGCATCGGGATCGCGCGAACGGAGCGCCGGTGGCACAGTGGCTGCAGTCTGGAAAGCGCAACGATGCCTGTCAACCGTTCCCCGTCACTCGCTTCGCGCCTTTTCGGCAGCCTGTCGTTCGGCCTCTTGCCGGCGCGCTGCCTGATGTGCGGTGCAAGCGCGCGATCACGGGACCTGTGCCAGGCCTGCGTCGCCGCGCTGCCGGTGAATACGCCGTCGTGTCCGCGCTGCGCACTGCCGCTGGAGGCCCCGGCGCCCGTCTGCGGCGCGTGCCTGGCCGACCCGCCCGCATTCGCGCTGGCCGCGACGGCGTGGCGTTACGAATCGGCCGTGGCGCAGCTGGTGCCGCGCTTCAAGTTCCATCGAGACCTGGCCTGCGGGCGCGTGCTCGGCGAACTGGCGGCGCACTGCCTGACCCATTGGCCGGGCTGGGTCGGTGCGGAGCGCGTGGTGCCGGTGCCGCTGCACCGCACCCGCCTGGGCCAGCGCGGCTACAACCAGGCGCTGGAGCTGGCGCACAGCCTGGCCGCCCCGCACGGACTGCCGGTCGATTGGCGGAGCCTGAGCCGCATCCGCGCAACCTCGGCCCAGACCACGCTGGATGCCCCTGCCCGAAGGCGCAATCTGCGCGGCGCCTTCGAGGCCGTGCCGCAGACGGGCGTCGTGGTGCTGGTCGATGACGTCATCACCACCGGCGCCACCCTCCAGGAGGCTGCGCGCACCCTGCTGCGCGCCGGTGCGCGCGAGGTGCGCGCCGTGGCCGTCGCGCGCGTGCGCTGAGCCTTCGGGAGACAGGTCGTCGCGCTGTTCCTGTCGTGGGCGATTCTCCCCGACAGCACCGCGGCGGCGGGGAGTTTTCTGAAGGTCCGCAGCGTCCGCACGGCCGCCTTGTCGGGGCGGCCTGGCACCGTCCCCAACAGGCGCTTCTGTGATAACGTCACGCGCCGCTTACCCGGATTTTTAGGGGCGAAGACGCGCGGCGATGAAGGTTCACGCAAGGAGCCGGCCGACGGGAGGGCGCAATTCTGGTTAGGGGAAGCACTACATGTCGAAACTAGTGGAGCTGATGCGGGAGCTGGGCCGCAACGCAGCCCTCGCCCGGGATTACGAGGCCGATGCGGAGGCGGTGATGCGCAACGCGGGCCTTTCCGCAGAAGAATGTCGCGCGCTGCGGGAAAAGGACTACGACGCGATCAAGCGACTGACCGGGCTGGTCGACGGCCAGTTCGCCGTCAATCACATCATCCGGGCTTACGACCAGTAGCCGACCGCTCGCCTGCACGCGCATGGCCAGATCATTCCCCATCCTGAGAACTCTGATTCTGGTGGCGTCATGCATGGTGTCGGGTGCCTGCGGATCTGCCGTGGACGCAGACGGTGCGGCCACCGATGCCGCGACCGACGGCAGTGCTCCTTCCGTGCTTTCCCTGACCCCGACCGACGGCATCGCTCGCCTCGATGAGGCCGATCCCGAAGGTGCCTATACGCGGCTGCGCAATCTGGCCCTTTCCGGCGACCACGCCACCGCGCAGCGCGGACTGATCGAACTGCTGGCGCACGATGCCCTTCCCGCATCGCTGCGGATGCGCATCTACATCACCGCCATCAGCATCGCCACCAACTACGAAGACTGGCCGCAGGCGTTTTCCCTGCTCAACGAGGCCATGCCCCACCTGCCGTCCGCACCGGGCGAGGCCGCACGCCTGCTTGGCGCCGCCAGTCAGCTCTATTCCGCCGTCGGCGAAACCGAGCGCGCCCTCGACCTGGGCCTGCGTGCGGTCCAGGCGGCCGAAGCCGGGCAGGAGGATCTTCCAGCCTGTCACGCTGTCGCCGCGCTGGCCATTGCCTATGAGAACGGGGATGTCTGGGGAGCCGCGCTGCAATGGCGCAAGCGCCAGGTCGAAGCCTGCGCCCGCGCTGGCGATGCGCTGTTTGCCGCCAACGGCAAGTATGGCGTCGGTACGGTGTCGATGGCGCAGGGGCAGTATCGCCAGGCATTGGAGTGGGGTGAGGAGGCGCTGGCCGATTACGAGGCCGACGCCTATGAAGCCGGTGCCAGCAACGCCAGACTCCTGATTGCCCTGACCCTGGTCGAACTGGGAGAGCAGTCGAAGCGCGCGGACGCGCTGCTGGCCGGCCTTGCCGCGCGCAATCGCACCCGCCCTTCGATGCTGGTGATGGTCGATGTCGAACAGGCCAGAGCAACCCTCGCCGAGTCGCGCGGCGATCTGGCAGCCAGCGTTGTGCATCTCAGGGAGGCATTGAGGCTGTCGAAGGAGGTTGACCGGAGCGCGCGTGCCCGGCAGCTGGCCTACCTGCAGATCCAGTTCGACACCCAGCTCAAGGAACAGCGGATTTCCCTGCTGGAAGCCGAGAAGGCACTGGCCGAGGCGACCACCACGGCTGCCCACAGGCGCCAGCTGCTGCTGGCGACCGGCGTGGCTGGCCTCATCGTCTCGTCCACGCTTCTCCTTCTTCTCCTGCGCCGCACCCTGCGCGATCGCCGGCGCTATCGCTGGGAGGCCGAGCACGACGGACTCACCCGGCTCATCAACCAGCAGCACCTGCTCAAGGTCGGCGATGCGGCGTTCTCGCGGGCTGCGAAGGCCGGACGGCCATTCAGCGCCATTGCGGTGGACATCGATCTTTTCAAGCACATCAACGATACCCACGGACACGCGGCGGGCGACGAGGCACTGCGCGCGATGGGTCACTGGATCCGTGACGTGGTGGGAGAACGGGGCATCGCCGCGCGGCGCGGCGGTGACGAGTTCATGATCCTGGTCGAGGACGATGTCATCCAGGCCAAGCGCCTGCTGCAGCGCCTGCGCGAGCGGATCGTTCCGGTGATCGTGCATGGCCGCACGCTGGCGTTCACCATCAGCGCCGGCATCTGTCAGGCCGACGCGCGCGTAGGCTCGATCGAGCAGCTTCTCCACAAGGCCGACAAGGCGCTGTATCGAGCCAAGCGGCAGGGCCGCGACAGGCTCGCCTGCTGGAACGACGAGGTGCCGGATGATACGAATGCCGCTTCGACCGGCAGCCTCGTGGTGGTCGGGTGCGGCATCCAGTTCGGCCGTCACGTCAGCGAACGCACGCTGTCGGAAATCCAGCAGGCGCAGGTGGTGTTCTGTCTGGCCGACCCCTTCGCGCTGGCGATGATCACGCGTCTGCGCCCCGACGTCATCAACCTCGGGACGCACTACGCACCGGGCCGCGACCGGCGTGAGACCTACCGCGACATCGACGCGGCGATCATGCGCGAGGTGCGCGCCGGAAAAGCGGTCTGTGCGGTGTTCTATGGCCACCCCGGCGTCTTTGCCGACGTGCCGCACCAGGTGGTCCGCAAGGCGCGTGCCGAGGGCATGAGCGCGCGCATGGAGCCTGGCATCTCGGCCGAAGCCTGCCTGTATGCCGACCTGGGAATCGATCCCGGCCAGCGCGGCGTCCAGTCGCTGGAGGCCACGTACTTCCTCTGCTATGACCGGCAGATCGACCCGCAGGGCCACGTGCTGCTCTGGCAGGTGGCGCTGGCGGGCGACTGGTCGTGCACCCGTCTGGAGGCCGATCGGGACGGGCTGCGCGCGCTGGTGGAAAAGCTCCTGCGCTGGTATCCGCCCGATCACGAGGTGATCCTTTACGAAGCCGCGCAGTTGCCGATCGACGACTTCCGCGCCGAGCACCTGCGCCTTTGCGACCTGCCGGACGCGCAGTACCGGCAGATCACCACCCTGGTCATCCCGCCGCTGGAGTCCGCGCTGCGGCGCGATCCCGCCTGTGAAGCCGCAGCGAACTGACGGTTCGCCGGATGCCTGCCTCTCAGCGCTGGCAGCGCGAACAGTACACCGTGGCGCGCTGGCCCCAGTCGGCGGCGCGCAGCGTGTGTCCACAAGCCTTGCACGGCTGCCCGGCGCGCCCGTAGACGAACAGCTCCTGCGCGAAATAGCCCGGTGCGCCGTCCGGCGCGAGAAAATCGCGCAGCGTGGTGCCGCCGCGCGCGATCGCCCGCGCGAGGATGTCCTTCACCGCCAGCGCGAGCCGCTCCCAGCGCGCCGGGGCAATGCGCCCGGCGGCCCGGCCGGGATGGATGCCGGCGCGAAACAGCGCCTCGGCGGCGTAGATGTTTCCCACGCCCACCACGATGCGCTGGTCCATCAGGAAATGCTTGACCGGCGCGCTGCGCCCCGCCGCCGCGCGCGCGAGCCAGTCGGCATTGAAATCATCCGACAGCGGCTCTGGACCTAGACCTTCCAGAAGCGGATGCCGGGTGCCGGCCGGCTGCCAGAGCAGGGCGCCGAAGCGGCGCGGATCGTTCAGGCGCAGCAGATGACCATCGTCGAGCACCAGATCCGCGTGGTCGTGCGGGCGCACCGGCGCATCGTGCGGCAGCACGCGCAGGCTGCCCGACATTCCCAGGTGCACGATCACGCTGCCCGATTCGGCGTCGAGCAGCAGGTATTTGGCGCGCCGCCGCGCCGCGACGATGCGCTGCCCCGGAAGCTCTTCGCCGATCTCGCGTGGAATCGGCCAGCGCAGGTCGGGCCGCCGCAGCACCGTCGCGCGCACGCGGCGTCCGACGACGTGCGGCGCGATGCCGCGGCAGGTGGTTTCGACCTCGGGAAGTTCGGGCATGGCGGGCAAAGCGTCACGGGGCACCTGATTGTCGTGCCGGAACGCCCGGAATGCGACGCGGCGCGGTGACTTTGCCGGCAAAGGCGGCGATGATCCGCCCAGGGAGAATCCAATGCCGCCGATGTACCCTCGCCCGTCCGAAGGTTCCGCGTCCCTGCGCTTGCGTCACGCCTGCGCGGTCGCCGCGGCGCTGCTGTCCGCTTCCTTTGCCACCCAGGCGCAGGCCAGCCGCAGCGAGTACCTGAGCTGGTTCGATACCGATGGCGACGGACGCGTCTCGCTGGCCGAGTATCAGGACTACCTGAGCCAGGGATTCCACGCCATGGACCGCAACGGCGACGGCGTGCTGTCGGCCAGTGAAATGCCCGCCGGCGTCCGCCTGCGCACCGCCACCACGCTCGAATCCCGCCACCGCGCCCTGACCCGCATGTTCGACCGGCTCGACCTCGACAACGACGGCTACCTGGATGCCAACGAGCTGACCGCGGTGCCGTGAGTGTCGATGGCGGCGTGTGTGCGGGGCGGCCTGCTGGTGACCTGCGCGGGCTACCGGTTTTCCCGGGTGCGCGCCAGAATGGCCGGGCACGCACCGTGGATCGCCCATGAAAATCGCCAGCTGGAACGTCAACTCGCTCAACGTGCGCTTGCCGCATGTGCTCGACTGGCTGGGCCAGGCGCGTCCGGACGTGCTCGCGCTGCAGGAGACCAAGCTGGACGATGCGCGTTTTCCCGCTGAGGCGCTGGCGCAGGCAGGCTATGCCAGCGTCTTCCACGGGCAGAAGACTTACAACGGGGTGGCGATCCTCGCTCGGGATCACGCCATCGAAGACGTGCGATCGGGCATCCCGGGTTTCGAGGACGATCAGGCCCGCGCGCTGGCGGCCACGGTGGGCGGGGTGCGGGTGATCGACCTCTACGTGGTCAACGGCCAGTCGGTGGGCAGCGACAAGTACGACTACAAGCTGCGCTGGCTTGCCGCCGTGCACGACTGGCTCGCCGCCGAGCGTGCGCGCCATCCCGATCTTGTCGTGCTGGGTGATTTCAACATCGCGCCGGACGATCGCGACGTGCACGACCCCGCGATCTGGGGCGACGACAGCATCCTCACTTCCACCGCCGAACGGGCCGCCTTGGGCCGGCTGCTGGCGCTGGGCCTGCACGACAGCTTCCGCCTGTTTGAATCCGAAGGCGGGCACTTTTCCTGGTGGGACTATCGTGCCGCAGGATTTCGCCGCAACCTCGGGCTGCGCATCGACCTCGTCCTGGCCAGCGACGCCCTGCGCCCGCGCCTTGTGGCCGCAGGCATCGACCGTGAGCCGCGCACCTGGGAACGGCCCAGCGACCATGCCCCGGTGTGGCTGACGCTGGCACCGGGTTGAAACCGCGGCGCAGCCGCGATCCCGTTGGAAGCCGTCCGCGAGGAGTTCATCGCTGATTGCCCGGCAGCGGGCGATGCCCGGGGCGCGTACTGGACACGTCGCGGTCAGTAGAGATCCACGGGGTCCACGTCCAGCGACCAGCGCACGCGGCGCGCTTCGGGCAGCTCGAAGAGCGCGGGATACAGCGTGCGCAGCAGGGCCTGCAGGGCGGGGCGATGGGTGGATTCTATGAGGAGCTGGCCGCGCAGCCGTCCGGCGCGGCGCGGCATGGGCGCTGGCATCGGGGCGTGCACCTGCACCTCTTTGCCGCCCTGCGCGCCGGCGCAGGCACGGGCGGCGGCGAGGAAGGCCTCGAGCGGCTCGGCGTGGGGCGCCTCGGCGCGCAGCAGGGCCAGGTGCGAGAACGGCGGGAAGCCGGCGGCCGCGCGTTCGGCCAGTTCGGCCTCGGCGAAGGCCGGGTAACCGCGCGTCACCAGGGTCTGCAGGAGCGGATGCTCGGGGTGGTGGGTCTGCAGCCAGACCTCGCCCGCACGCTGCGCACGCCCGGCGCGCCCGGCCACCTGTACCAGCAGTTGGGCCATGCGCTCGCCGGCGCGGAAATCGGCACTGAAGAGCCCTTCGTCGGCGCTGGTGATCGCGACCAGCGTGAGGTTGGGCAGGTCGTGGCCCTTGGCCAGCATCTGGGTGCCGACCAGGATGCCTGGCCGGTCGCCGAGCGCCTCGAAGTGCTTTTCCACTGCGTCGCGCCCGCGCGTGGTCTCACGGTCCACGCGTACCAGCGGCACGCCGGGAAAGCGCGCCGCGAGCGCTTCTTCCAGGCGCTCGGTACCGGCGCCCTGCGGCACCAGCGCCAGCCCGCCGCAGTCCGGACAGGCCGGTGGCACCGTGCGCCGGTGACCGCAGTGGTGGCAGATCAGGCGGTGACGGCCGTGCAGGGTGAGCGGGCGGTCGCAGCGCGCGCAGTCGGCGTGCCAGCCGCAGTCATGGCACAGCAGGACGGGGGCGTAGCCGCGACGGTTGCGGAACACCAGGGCCTGTTCGCCGCGTTCGAGGCAGGCTTCGATGGCATCCAGCAGCGGGCGCGAGAGCCCGTGCTGCAGGCGCTGGCTGCGCAGATCCAGCACGTTCACCCGAGGCGGACGGGCGCCGCCGGCGCGCTCGCGCAGTTTCAGCCAGGCGTATCGGCCGGTGCGCGCGTGCTGCAGGGTTTCCAGGCTCGGGGTGGCGCTGCCCAGCACCACCGGCACGCCGAGGCCGTGGGCGCGCACCAGGGCGAAGTCGCGGGCGTGATAGCGAAAGCCGTCCTGCTGCTTGTAGGAACCGTCGTGCTCCTCGTCCACCACGATCAGGCCGGCCTCCGGCAGCGGCGTGAAAACGGCCGAGCGGGTGCCGATCAGCACCCGCGCCTCGCCGCGCGCCATGCGTGCGAAGGTGGCGGCGCGCTCTGTTTCGGAAAGGCCGGAGTGCAGCGCCAGCACGGGCACCGGCAGGCGTTCGCCATAGCGGCGGATGGCCTGCGGGGTGAGGCCGATCTCCGGGACCAGCACGAGCGCCTGGCGGCCGCGCGCCAGGCAGCGCTCGATTGCGTCCAGGTAGACCTCGGTCTTGCCGCTGCCGGTGACCCCTTCCAGCAGGGCGACGGCGAAGCTGCCGGCCAGGGTGTCGATGGCGCGGGTGGCTTCGGCCTGCGCCGGAGAAAGCTCGGGCGCGGCGCGTGCGGGCGGCTGCGGATCGCGCGATGGCGCGCGCAGCGCCGAAGCGGCCAGGCCGCGGGACTCGAGGCGGCGCAGGGCGTCGCGCCAGCCCGGGCCGATGGATGCTGCCAGCGTTGCCGCGTCGCGTTCGCCGCCTGCCAGGCATTCGGCGAGCGCACGCGGGCGCGTGCCGCGTCGCAGCCCGGACAGCGCGGTGATGCCGGCCTCGGTCAGATGCCAGGAGGCGATACGGGTGTCGGGCAGCGCTTCGCCCTGCCGTAGCGCCACCGGCAGGGCGGTGGCCAGCACTTCGCCGAGGGGGCGCTGCCAGTAGCCGGCCGCCCAGCACAGCGCCTGCCACAGCGGCGCGTCGAACAGCGGCGTTTCGTCCAGCACGGCGTCGGCGGCGCGAAGTTCCGGTCCGCCAGGGTCGGCCGTGCCGGATTCGACGTAGAAGCCCACCAGGGAGCGGTTGCCGAACGGCACCCGCACCCGGGCGCCGGCCGCAGGCTCGGGCGCGCCGTCCGCAGGCAGATAGTCGAACAGGCGCGGCAGCGGTACGGGCAGGGCGAGGCGCCAGATGGCCGGGGCGAGGGCGGGCATCGGTGCAGTGTAGAGGCTGTACCGTGACGGGCGTCTCGCAGTTACCGCAAGGTCCTGTCCCTGGGGTGATGAATTGTCGGTAACTTCCTGTCGTGTCAGACGAAACCCGTGAAATCCACATGTCCTGTGGATAAGTGTGTGGAGCACCCGCCGCGGTCGGGTGCGCCGGCCCCATGGCTGCGTCCACTGGGGCGTCTTGGGTAAAAAATAGCCAAGCGAACAATGGTCATATATATCAATGCGTTGCTGGCACAGGCCGTGCGACGGGAAGCGTGGCGAGGGGAAAATCCACGCGATCGGCGCCGCAGCGATCCCGCTGTGCACAACGCGCGCGCCGCAAGCCCTTGTGCTGCTTGGCTGGAACCCGAGGCGATGGGAAGTCAAGCCCCACGGATGGGGTAGGCTGGAGGCGGCCGATCCAGGGTGGACGCGCTGCTATCCTGCCCCGGCCATTCCGCCCTCTTCGATCCGATGCCGCTTCCCAGTTCGTCTTCGCCCGCACCGTCGTTTCTCTCGCTGCCGGATGCGGTGGCGCGGCGGCGGCTGCACGAGGCACTGGCGCGACTTTCCCCGCTGCAGCGTCAGGTGTTCCTGCTGCGCCTGCAGGAGGGCGTGGAGTCGGGCGACATCGCCCGGCGCCTGGGCGTGGCGCCCGTGGCCGTCGGCGCGTCGCTGGCGTTTGCCACGTCCCAGCTGCGCATGCAGCTCTCGGATCGGCCGCAGGATCGCGAGTCGGCCGACTGGCTCAGGCGCTGCCGTGCGCTGCTGCGCGAGGGCGTGGTTGCCGATGGCGCGGGTGCATCCGCGCCTGAAGCGGGGCAGCCCGCGGTGCCTGCGACGCGCGCGGCCGCTGCGCCGAACGGTTCGGTCACTTCGCCGCGCCGGCGTCCGCCGGTCACGCTCGGGCTCTGGCCGCGGCTTCCGGCGGCGCTGGCCCTGTTGGTGCTGGGGGCCGCGCTGCTGCTCGGCTGGCTGGCCTGGCACACGGCGCGCCCTTCGCGCGTCGAGATGCCGGCGGGCCCTCATCGGATGCCGCCACCGACGGCGCCTGAAGCTCCGCTCACCGCGCCCGATTTCATGCTGGTGCTCCTGCGCCAGCAGCACCCGGAGATGCTCGACGACCTGGAGTTCCACGTCTGGCTGTCCGAGCAGGAGGCGTTGCGATGAAGCGCGCCGCGCTCTGCGGCCTGGTCGTGCTCGCCGGTGCGGCGCTGGCGCAGGCTCCGGTTTCGCCAGAAGACCCTGACGCGGCGGCGCTGCGCCGGACGCTGGCGCCGTTCCATAGCCTGCTGGCCGGGTGGCCTGCGGTGCTGCGCGAACGCCTGGAGCTGCACGCGCGGGCGTGGCTGGCGCTGTCGCCCGAGGCGCAGGCCCGGCTGCGCCTGGCGCTGGCCGCGTGGGACGAACTGGCGCCGCAGGAGAAACTCGCGCTGCGCGAGCGTTTCGACGCCTGGGAGCATCTCGACGAACCCACCCGCCGCGCGGCGCTCGAAGCCGCAGCGCAGCTGGCGCAGATGCCGACGGAGGTGCAGGCCGCATGGCGCGCGCGCTTCGACGCGCTGACACCCGAGGAGCGCCAGCGCTACCGCTTCGATCCGCCCACGCGGGCCGCCATGGATCTGGCCGGCCAGCTCTTCCCGTTCGTGCCGGCCGAGGAGCACGCCGACACGCTGGCGCTGCTGCGCGCGCTGACGCCCGCCCAGGTCGAAGCCCTGCGCCACGAGCTGCGGCGGCTGCCGCCGAACCGGCGTGATGCGTTCCGGGTGCGCCTGCTCGAACTGGACGACCAGGGCCGCGCCGCCCTGCTGGGGACCGTTCCCTGAGTCCGGGCGAGCGGGCCGCGGCTGCCGCGGCGCGGGTCCAGCTGCTACCCTCTCGTCCCCGCGCCGCGCCCGTCACCGCCATGCACGATTTCATCGAAATCCACGAAGATGCCGTTTCGCGCGAGGACTGCGCCGCCATCATCGCGCGCTTCGAGGCCGAGGGCGGCGGCACGCCCGGGCGCGTGGGCTCGGGCTATTTCCCCGAGCTCAAGGACAGCAGCGACATCACCCTCGAAGGCCGGCCGCAGTGGGAGGACGTGCAGAACCTGCTGCTCGGCGCCGCGCTGCGCGCCACCCGTGCCTACCTGCGGCGCTATCCCTACACCGTGCTGGCGCCGCTGATGCTGCAGACCGGCAATCCGCCGCGGCGGCTGGCCGAGCAGGATCTCCACACCATGGACGAGGCCACGCTGACGCGCCTGGTGCAGGCCGTGCTGCGGCCGGGCTCGATCAACCTGCAGCGCTACACCGCCGACAAGGGCGGGTATCCCTACTGGCACTGCGAGCTTTTCCCGCGCGATGAACAGTGCGACACGCTGCACCGGCATCTCCTGTGGACGCTTTACCTCAACGACGAGTTCGAGGAAGGCGAAACCGAGTTCCTCTACCAGAACCGCAAGGTGAAGCCGCGCACCGGCAGCCTGCTGGTGGCGCCTGCAGCCTTCACCCACACCCATCGCGGCAACATGCCGCGCGGCGGCGCCAAGTACATCGCCACAAGCTGGATCCTGTTCCAGCGCGCCGCACAGCTGTTTCCGGCAGGGTGATGACAATGCGGTGCGAGAACGGCCGGCGCCGCGTGCGCCGCGGGACGGGCTGCCGTGGCCTTTGACGCGTTTTTCCTGGTGGTGCTGATGCTTGCCGTGGGCAAGCTCTGTGCCGCCACGCGCCTGTTCCCCGACAGCGCCGCCGAAGTGCTAAACCAGTTCGTGCTGTATGTCTGCCTGCCGGCAGCGGTGCTGCGTTACGGCTCGCGCCTGGAGCTTGGGTTCGGCCTGCTTTCCGTCGCGCTGGTGCCCTGGGTGCTCGGCGCGCTTTCGGTGCTGGCGGTGCTCGCGCTGTGCCGCAGGTTCGGCTGGTCGCGCGAGATCTGCGCCGTGCTCCTGCTGTGCGTGCCGTTGGGCAACACCTCATTCCTGGGCTATCCGCTGGTGCAGGCGATGCGCGGCGACGCGGCGCTCTCGCACGCGGTGATCTATGACCAGTTCGGCGCCTTCATCATGCTTTCCACCTACGCGCTGGTGGTGCTCTCGCGCTTTGCCGGCGATGCCCGGCCGAGCGTTGCGCAGATCGTTCGCAGGGTCGCCACCTTCCCGCCCTTCATCGCGCTGGTGCTGGCGCTGACGGTGTTTCCGGCGCAGCCGCCGACGGCGATCGACGGGGTGCTCCAGCGCCTGTCGGACGCGCTGCTGCCAGTGGTTGCGATGGCCGTCGGACTGCAGCTGCGTCTGCGCCTGCCGCGCGAGGCGCTCGCGCCCCTGGGGGCGGGCATGGCGCTCAAGCTGCTGGTGCTGCCGACGCTGGCGTTTGCGTGGGTACGGCTGATCGGAATGCCCTCGCCCGCGGCCGAGGCCGTGGTTCTGGAAACCGCCATGCCGACGATGATCACCGCCGCGGCGCTTGCCATCTCGCATCGCCTCGCGCCCACGCTTGCCGCGGCCCTGGTGGGCTACGGCCTGCTCGTTTCCCTCGTCACGTTGCCGCTGTGGAACTTCCTGCTCGACTGCTGGCCGGGGGGGTGAGGCATTCGGCAGCCCAGGCCGCGTGCGTATAATTCTTCGACCGGCCGGATCGGCCGATGCGGGATCCGTGATTTGGACATCGACCCGGCCGCGCGCCACCACGCCGACGCCATAGAGGCCGAACTGCCCGACGGCGATGCCGCTGCCGCACTGCTTCTTGCGCGCAGGCCCGAGCTGGTGTCGTGGATCCTGCAGTGGCAGCGCGGCCTGATCGAAACCTTCGGCGGCGAGCTGCGTCCGGACGCGCTCCGCGGCGGTGTCGCACTGAGCATCGCGCTGGCGCGCATGGGCCTGCGCCACGGCAGCTGGGGCGAGGATTTCCATGCCTACCACAACGAGAACCACGCGCTGGAGCTGATGGATGGGCGCCTCGGGCGACTGATATCGGCAGCGGGTGAGGCGTTCGACGGACGCGATCGGATCGCGCTGATGCTGTTCTGCGCCTGCCACGACCTGCGCCAGCGCGAGGAGGGCGAGGGCGACGGGCCGGTGGGGCCGAACGAAGCGGCCAGCATGGCCGAGAGCCGGCGCATCCTGACGGCCGCCGGCTTCGATCCCGTGCGCGATGCCTGGCTCTACGGAACCCTGGAGCTGGCAATCGCCGGCTCCACCTTCGACGCCCGCCCGCTGCCGCCGGGCAGTCGCAGCAATACCGCCGAACTTGCCGCGCGCGGCGGCGCGCTCGCGCCCCACCTGCCGGAGTGGCTGGACGAGCGCGAGCCGGGCTGGCGCGAGGATCCTGCCCGGGTGCGCGCGCTGGCGCTGGCGCAGGTCGCTTCGGATCTGGACACCGCCAACGTCGCCGAGCCGCTGCTGGAGCTGGTCGCCAGCTCGATCCGGCTGTGCGAGGAGCGCGAGATGCGCGCCGGCCGTTCGCTGGGCGAGGCCCACTCGGCCGCGCCGTGTCTGGGCTTCCTGACCGAAGGGCAGGAACGCTACTTCTTCGAGCTGCACCGCTTCTGCTCCGGGCCCGGGCAGCTGGCCTTTGCCGAAGGCAAGGCCGCCAACGCGGCGCCGATGCGCGCACTTCTGGGCGTGCTGCGCGAGGACCATGCCGACGGTCCCGACCCGCGCCAGTGCGGGCTGGACGTGATCCGCCACTTCGCGCGGCTGGCGCTGCGGGTTTCCGGATGAACGTGAAAGAACATCAGTCCCGATTCTTCGATCTGGCGCTGCGCTGCGAGGTGCTGCGCTTCGGCGAGTTCACCCTCAAGTCCGGGCGCGTGAGCCCCTATTTCTTCAACGCCGGCCGCTTCGACCACGGCGCCGCGCTGGAGACGCTGGGGCAGTGCTATGCGCAGGCGCTGCAAGACGCGGGCCTGGAGTTCGACATGCTGTTCGGCCCGGCCTACAAGGGCATCCCTCTCGCAACCACGCTCGCCATCGCTCTCGCGGCGCGCGGGCGTGACGTGCCGGTGGCCTTCAACCGCAAGGAGGCCAAGGCGCACGGCGAGGGCGGCCAGCTGATCGGGGCGCCGCTCAAGGGGCGCGTGCTCGTGGTGGATGACGTCGTGACGGCCGGCACTGCGGTGCGCGAATCCATCGCCCTGATCCGCGCTGCCGGCGCGAGTCCCTGCGGCGTGCTGGTCGCGCTCGATCGCCAGGAACGAGGTGAATCGGGCCTGTCCGCCACCCAGGAAATCACCGCGCATGCGGGCATTCCGGTCGTTTCGATTGCGCGGCTGGAAGAATTGCTGACCTATACTTCCGGCCAGCCGGCGCTGCATGACCACCTGGAGCGCCTGCGAGCCTACCGCGCGCGCTACGGCGTCGCGCGGCTCGTACCGTCCCACTGATTTTCCGCAGGTTCCCGAGTGAAAACGACAGCTGCCCTTCCCCTGATCGCCGGCGTGCTCTGCCTTGCACTCGGCGCGCTTTCGCCCGATGCCCAGGCCCAGCGCAAGCTCTACCGCTGGACGGACAAGGACGGCAACGTGCATTACACCGACTCGCTCCCGGCCGAGGCGGTGAAGGACAAGCAGGAAGAGCTCAACAGCCAGGGCATCACCGTCAAGACCACCGAGCGCGAGCGCACCGCCGAGGAACAGGCCGCCTGGGAGGCCGAACAGGCCGAGCAGGAAAAGCTGCGCGCGGCCGCCGAGGAAAAGGCCAAGATGGATTCGGTGCTGACCTCGTCCTATCCCAGCGAGGCGGATCTGCAGCGCGCCTACCGCGAGCGCTTCGACCTGATCGAGCAGAGCCTGGAGTCGGCGCGGGTGGGTATTCGCAGCCAGGAAAAGAGCCTGGCGGAACTCCTCGACCACGCCGCCGACCTCGAACGCAACGGCAAGGTCGTGCCGGCGCAGATCAAGGAATCGATCCGGCGCGCGCGTTCGCAGGTGGCCGAGCAGCGCAGCTACCTCGAGCGACGCGAGAGTGAACGCACCGCCCTGCACGCCGAATTCGACCGGCTGCTGGCGCGCTATCGCGAGCTCAAGGGCATCACGCCGCCCGCGCCGAAGGACGCCTGAGTCACCCCGTCGCGCTGCGCGCTGCGTTGCGCGATGAGCTGGGCGAGGATTCCAACCGCGATCTCATGCGGCGTTTCGTCGCCGATCGGCAGGCCGACCGGCGCTTCCAGGTCTTTCAGCCACGCCGCGTGTGCGGGAAGCGCGCGGCGCACCTGCGCGATGCGCCTGCGGCTGCCCATCATGCCGAGGAAAGCGTGGCCGACGCCCGCGAGTGCCTCCAGCGCGGCGACGTCGGTCGCATAGTCGCGACTGAGCAGCACGATGTAGAGGGCGCGCGCGGTGTCGGCCGCGCGGCGCAGGCTGTCCGGCGCGGCGTCGATGCAGACCGCCGCGCGGTGGCGCCCGGGCGGAAAGCACTCGGCCCGTGAATCGGCCAGCCAGACCTCGAAATCGACGAATCCGGCCATCTCCGCCAGCGCGTGTCCGCAGTGTCCCGCCCCGACGACCAGCAGGCGCGCGCGCGGATGCAGGATCTGCGAGGCCGCATCCGCGTCGCCCAGCGCGGTGCCCGACAGCGCCTCGCGTCCACCCGCGGCCAGCGTCGCTGCGATGGCGCGGGCGCGGGCCTGATCGTCCGCGCCCCGCCAGACCCGCACGGCGACCCGCATCGTGCCGCCGCACACGCCGGCCGAGCCGGGCTGGCCGTTCAGCGCGATCGTGAGCGCCTCGCTTCCGCCACCGACGACAAGCCGCCGCCGCGCCGCTTCGATGACGCGCGCCTCCATCGCGCCGCCGCCGACGCTGAAGGCAATGCGGTCGGGTTCGACAAGCATTCGCGCGCCCGGCTTGCGCGGCGTCGCGCCGTGCGTTGCGAGGACGCTCGCCAGCGCTACGCCGCGACCGTCGGCCAGGCGTTCGGCCAGGCAGGCGAACAGCGCCTCGTCCATCACCGCAGGTCCGGGGAGCGCTCCCTTTCCCCATCGGCGCCGGGACGCGGGTCGGGGTGAGGGAGCCTTTCGCGCAGCGCGTGAACGGCGCGAAAGATCGCTTCGGGCGTGGCCGGCGCGGCCAGCTCAACGCGGCGCGGATCGTTGCCGAACGCGGCCACCGCCTCGCGGATCGCCTCACGTGCGGCAATGGCCAGCATCAGCGGTGGTTCGCCTACCGCCTTGCTTCCGAAGATCACATCGGCAGTCGGCGGCCTGCTGCGCTGGAACAGTGCGGTGCGGAAGTCTTCCGGCACATCGCCCAGGGTTGGAATCTTGTAGGTGCTCGGCGCATCGGTCAGCAGCCGGCCCTCGTCTGAAAAACGCAGCTCCTCGCAGGTCAGCCAGCCCAGACCCTGCACGAAACCGCCCTCGATCTGGCCGCGGTCGATGCCCGGGTTCAGTGAATCTCCGACATCGTGCAGGATGTCCACGCGCAGCAGCCGATGCGCGCCGGTCTCGCCGTCCACTTCGACCTCGCACACCGCCGCGCCGAAGGCGAAGTAATAGAACGGATGCCCCTTGCCGGTGGCCGGATCCCAGCGCAGTCCCGGCGTGCGGTAAAAGCCCGTGGCCGAAAGGCTCACGCGCTGCGCGTAGGCCGCCTTCACCACCGCGACGAAATCCAGGCACGCATCGGGTGCGTGGCGCAGATGCACGGCATCGTTGGCAAACACCACCTCGTCCGCCGCGCCGTGCAGCAGCTCCGCCGCCGCCGGACGCAGCCGGGCAAGCACGGTTTCGCACGCGGCCTTCACCGCCTGCCCGTTGAGGTCCGCGCCGGTGCTGGCGGCCGTGGCCGAGGTGTTGGGTACCTTGTCGGTGCTGGTGGGCATGATGCGCAGCCGTGCCGTGGAAACGCCTAGCGTGCGCGCCGCCACCGCAAGCATCTTGGTGTGCAGGCCCTGGCCCATTTCCGTGCCGCCGTGATTCACCTGGATGCTGCCATCGGTATAGATGTGCACCAGCGCGCCGGCCTGGTTGTACTCGGTCTTGTTGAAGGAAATGCCGAACTTGATCGGGGTGATGGCAATGCCGCGCTTGCTGTGCCGGTGCGCCGCATTGAAGGCGGCGACCTGTTCGCGGCGTGCGGTGAAGTCGCTGCGCTGCAGCGCCTGCGCCCACAGCTCGTGCATGTGGCTGTCGATCACCGGCTGGTCGTAGTGCGTGGTCTGGCCTTCGCGGTAGAAATTGCGCGCCCGCACCTCGTGCGCCGGCAGGCCGAGATGCCGCGCAACCTGTTCGAGGATTTCCTCGCCCACGATCACGCCCTGCGGCCCGCCGAAGCCGCGGAACGCGGTGTTGGAGGGCAGGTGGGTGCGGCAGATGCGTCCGACCACGCGCACGTTCGGGCAGAAGTAGGCGTTGTCCACGTGCACCATCGCGCGCGACAGCACCGGCGGGGAGAGATCGCAGCTCCAGCCACCGTTGGCGATGAGCTGCACCGCCATGGCGCGCAGCGTGCCGTCGCGTTCGCAGCCCACGCGCCAGCGCGCGAGGAAGGGGTGGCGCTTGCCGGTCATGCGCATGTCCAGCCCGCGCTCAAGCTTGATCCGCACGGGTTTCCCCGTGCGCCACGCCGCCAGCGCGGCGACGGCGGCATACGGGTTGGCCTGGGTTTCCTTGCCGCCGAAGCCGCCGCCCATGCGCAGCGAGCGGCACACCACCTGGCTGGCCGGCAGCCCGAGCACGTGTGCGACGATGGCCTGGGTTTCGCTCGGATGCTGGGTGGATGCGGTCACCTGCACCACGCCTTCCGAATCCACCATCGCCCAGCTCGCCTGGGTTTCCAGATAGAAATGCTCCTGCCCGCCGACGTGCAGCTCGCCTTCCAGCACGATGGGCGCGGCAGCCAGCGCCGTTTCCGCATCGCCGCGCACAATCTGCGAAGGAGGCAGGTGGAAGGCCTCTGCGGCCAGCGCTGCCTCGATGGTGAGGATCGCCGGCAGCGGCTCGTATTCGACGATCACATTCGCCGCCGCCGCGCGCGCCGTGGCTTCGTCCCTGGCAACCACCCACGCCACGGACTGCCCGTGGAACGACACCACGTCAGCCGCGATGATCGGCTCGTCGTGCAGGATCGCGCCGCTGTTGTTCTCGCCGGGAATGTCGGCGGCGGTCAGCACGGTTTCCACGCCGGGCATCGCCAAGGCGGGCGAGGTGTCGATGCGCAGTACCTTCGCATGCGCATGCTTTGATGCTACCGGCCAGACGCTCAGCAGGCCCACGGGCGGATGCTGCTCGTCGGTGTATACCGCCCGCCCGGTGACGTGGCCGACGGCGCTTTCGTGCTTGAGCTGCGAGGGATCTCCGGCAGCAGGAGCGGGCTGGCGCAAGGTCATGCCGCCGCCTCCACGCCGAACCTTTCGCGCGCGAACTTCGCGAACAGGTTGGCGCACAGCGCACGGCGGTAATCGGCGCTGGCGCGGTGATCCGACAGCGGCGTGAACGTCTGCATCAGCGCCGCGCATGCGGCTTTCACGGCGGCAGCATCCAGGCGCTTGCCGAGCAGCATGGCCTCCACCTCCGTTGCGCGAACCGGCGTTGCGGCAACGCCGCCGAACGCCAGCCGCACATGCGTCACGATGCCGCCTGCGTCGCAGCCGAGGGCGAACGCTGCGGCGACGATGCTGATGTCGTCGGTCTGGCGCTTGGCGATCTTGTGGCCGGCCTGCACCACGTCATCGCGGCGCGGGATCGTCACCGCCGTGATGATCTCGTCCGGCGCGCGCACCGTCTTGCGGTATGCGATGAAGAAGTCCGCCAGCGCGACCTCGCGCCGCCCGTTCGGGCCGGCCAGTTCGACCGTCGCATCCAGCGCCAGCAACACCGGCGCGAGATCGCCGATGGGAGACGCCGATCCCAGATTGCCGCCGATCGTCGCGCGGTTGCGCACCTGCCGCGCCGCGAACCACGGAAAGAGGTCATCCAGTGCCGGAAACAGCCCGGCCAGCGCGTGTTCGATCCGCGTCAGCGGCACGCCCGCGCCGATGCGCACATGGGGTTCCTGGATGGTGATGACATCCAGCTCGGCAATGCGGTCCAGCGCAATGAACGCCGGCGCGACCGCCTGCCCGCGACTCAGGTTCACGCCCAGATCGGTGCCACCGGCGATGAAGGCCGCGTCCGGGTGCGACGCCTTCAGTGCAATCGCATCGGCCAGCGTCGAAGGGCTGTGGAACGCATCCAGCACCGCCGCATTTTGCGCCGCACGCGGCACATCGAGCAGCGCATCGAAGCGGTCTGCCTCGCGCGGAGCAAGGCGCAGCGCCGCCGTCGCATCGCGGATCGAGCGATAGCCGGTGCAGCGGCAAAGATTGCCTTCGGTGGCGTGGTCGGAAAGTTCATCGCCGTAGTAGCCGGCGAACAGGCTCATCACGAAACCCGGCGTGCAGTAGCCGCACTGCGAGCCGCCGTACTCCACCATCGCGTGCTGCACTGGGTGCAGCGTCTCGCCCTGCGCCAGCGCCTCCACCGTCAGCACCTCGCGCCCTGGCAGCGCACCCATCGGCAGCAGGCAGCTGTTGACCGAAACGAACCGCGAACTGCCCGCGCTGTCGGCTTCGACCAGCACCACCGTGCACGCGCCGCAGTCGCCATCGCCGCAGCCTTCCTTGGTGCCGGCCAGGTGGTGACGCCGCAGCCAGCGCAGCAACGATTCGGTAGGCGGATCGCCGGTCAGGTCGATCGCGCGTCCGTTCAGGGTGAAGGTGGTGGCGGGGTCCATCGGCGAAACATACCGCAGGACACATCGAAAATCCGCCGTCATTGCCGCGCAGACGCACTGCTGTCCGGGGACGTTCCCTCGAAGCAAACGGGCGCAACAACACTGGCTTCCCCTTATCCCCCGGGATCGAAGTCGCGGCTGGCGAAAGAGGGTGTCCGACAGGGTGTGATGAGGGTACGGGCGAAGCGGGATAATTAGGTTTCGCAGGAAGGTTGGATTTTCCCGCTTCGCTCGCGCCCTCACCCAACCCATACCCGGCCTGCCGGCTTGCATGCCGGCAGGCGTTCGCGGACTCACGGCTGCGCCGTTCGGAAACCCCGCTCACCCCGGCGAAAGAGGAGCCTGCAGGTCATCGCGATTGCACGACCTACGGTTTCCTCCTCGCCGCTTCCGCGCCCGGCACGGTGAGCGCCTCGCCTTCGTTCTCGAAACCATCAGCGAACACGCCCACCGGCACGATCAGCACGCTCGCGCTGGCGTCGTTGGGTGTGGCCGGATCGGTGACGCCCGCAGGCACGATCAAGCTCGCGCTGTTCTGGATTTGTGCGCCGATCACGCCCGCCACCGCGCCGATGAGGTCATAGCGCAGATACTGATTGGCCGGCAGGTCGAAAAGCACATCCATCGCGCCTTCGCCCGCATCGTTGGGTGCAGTCGGGCACGGGATGCTGGAGGCGGCGGGCACGCAGGCCCATCCCACGTCCGCCAGCGTGCCCGGTGGCGTATCGACGAGCCGCGCCCCGGTCACGTCGTTCGGCCCGGCATTGGCCGCTACCAGCGTGAACACCACGATATCGCCGATCATTGCGCTGGCCCGGTTGGCATCCTTGGAAAGTTGCAGATCAGCCTTCGGCGTCACGTTCACGTCCACCGTTGCAGTGGCAACGAGGTAGTTCACATCGGCGGCCTTGGTGGCGGTGATGGTGCAGGTGCCGGTGACGGTGGTGCCATCAAGCGCGCAGAACGCCGCACCGTCAGTGATGGCCAGGCTCACCGCGCCGCTGCCCGAGCCGCCGGAAACCTCGACCACGCTTTCTCCTCCGTAGGCGATGCCGGAGGGTGTGGTGGTGACGGAAAACGTGGCTTGCGGAAGGCGAAGCTGCGCATAGGCGATGGCGGCAGGATGGTTGGCCGCCGTGGTGAAGCGGCCCCCGGCGTATAAATCGCCACTGCCGACGACAGCCGCCTGGATTGAACCGTTGAACCCAGGCACGGCGATGGACGTCCAGTCCGCATCGCTGAAGGTCGGGTCGATGCGGATGGGGTAGCGCGCGCCTTCGTCCTGCACGTGTATCGGCAATCGGTTGCGCGGCAGCGGCGTCATGCGCGCGGCGAGGGCTTACCCATCGGCATCGGTCACGTGCAGGGCGTGGCAATGCAGCGCGCGACCATCGGCCATGTGCAGGGCGATGGCATCGTGCAGGGTGGGTGAAAGGGCGGATTCAGGCGTTTTGGATTCGGGGTCACCCGATACGGCAGGCAAGGCGTGCAGGCTGGCGTTCTCGAACGCCAGATCCAGATGCAGCGGGCCTATGCCTGCGGGTTTTGCGGTGAGAATGAAGTCCTGCCGGATGCCGTCGGCATTGGCGCTGAACTCCTGCACCAGTACGCCTTGCAGGGCGTAGGCGCGCTCGCCATCGTGCCGCACCTGCGCGGGCAGCGGCAGCCACATGGCATTCTCGCGCCCGACCGCCTGCACGCGCTGGGCAAAAGCGGCGCTGCCGCCTTCGTCCACGGAGCGCAGGATGAGGCCATGCGGGCCGATGTCGGCCTGCAAATCCTGCATTGGTGCATTCATTCGGATGCGGCCATCAGCCAGTGCCTCGATGGTGTGCGCCGATTTCGACTGCGCCGTGGCCTGATCCACCAGTTCGGCATGGCTCAGCGCCGCGCCTTCCCCTGCAAACGCCGGTGCCACCGCCATCCATGCGCCCCACATCGCCGCCGTGCGAACCCCCGGCCAAACGCGCCCATAACGCCCATGTGCATCCCCTTGTCTTTGTTACCTCAAGCCCCCCTGCGCGCCATCACGTCGCGCAGCCCGGAGCTGCGCTATCAGACGCGTGGGGGCAGGGTGAATCGCTCAATAGCCAGAGAACACAAGGGTCCGAACTGTCTGGCTGCCGTGACGCCACGCACGGCTTTGTTGCAGACTCGGGTTTTCCGCCAGCGTTGATGCCCGCCATGACCCCTGATCCCGCCCTCGAACGCCTCGTGCGCAGCATGCCCAAGGCCGAACTGCACATCCACATCGAAGGTTCGCTGGAGCCGGAGCTGATCTTCGCGCTGGCCCAGCGCAACGGCGTGAGCCTGCCGTATCCGAGCGTGGATGCGCTGCGCGCGGCCTATGCCTTCACCGATCTGCAAAGTTTTCTCGACATCTATTACGCCGGCGCCAGCGTGCTCTTGAAGGAGGAGGATTTCTTCGACATGGCCTGGGCGTACCTCGAACGTGCCAAGGCCGACAACATCACCCGCGCGGAAATCTTCTTCGATCCGCAAACCCACACCGAACGCGGCGTACCGTTTGCCACCGTGATCGCAGGTTTGACCCGCGCCTGCGACAAGGCACGCGATGAGCTGGGCATCCATGCGTCGCTGATCCTGTGCTTCCTGCGGCATCTTTCCGAAGAGGCCGCCTTCGCGACGCTGGAAGAAGCCCTGCCGCATCGAGACGCATTCATCGGCGTGGGGCTGGATTCGAGCGAAGTCGGGCATCCACCGGAAAAGTTCGCGCGCGTGTTCGCCAAGGCGCGCGGGCTGGGCCTGCGCATCGTCGCGCACGCCGGCGAGGAAGGCCCGCCTGCATATGTCTGGAGCGCGCTCGACGTGCTGCGCGCCGAGCGCATCGACCACGGCGTGCAGTCGCTGAAAGATCCGGCACTGGTCGCACGGCTCGCCGAAGAACGCATTCCGCTCACCGTCTGTCCGTTCTCCAACGTGAAGCTGCGCGTGTTCGATGATCTTTCCCGGCACACCCTGCGCGAGCTGCTCGATGCGGGCCTGGTCGCGATGATCAACTCGGATGATCCGGCCTACTTCGGCGGGTATCTCAACCAGAATTTCGTCGACACCTTTGCCGCGCTGAATCTGGATGCTGCGCATGCCTACCGCCTGGCGCGCAACAGTTTCGAGGCGAGCTTTGCCTGCGAGGCGGAAAAGTCCGCGGACATCGCGATGCTGGACCGCCACTTCGCCGCGGCCGGTTTCCCGGTGCCGGCCTGATCCTGTGGAGCACATCATGGGCAAGCTCACCACCCACATTCTCGATACCGCACACGGCCGCCCCGGCGCGGGCATCGCGATGGCGCTGTTCCGCATCGACGGCGAACGGCGCATTGCGCTGGGCCGCTTCACCAGCAACGACGATGGTCGTTGCGACACGCCGTTGCTGGAAGGCGACGCGCTCGCTGTCGGCGTCTACGAGCTGGATTTCCACGTCGCCGATTACTTCGCCAGGGCCGGCGTGACGCTGGCCCGGCCAGCGTTC
Organism: uncultured Chiayiivirga sp.; assembly: GCA_934525595.1. Classification (GTDB taxonomy): domain Bacteria; phylum Pseudomonadota; class Gammaproteobacteria; order Xanthomonadales; family Xanthomonadaceae; genus Denitratimonas. The sequence goes on from CAKSZJ010000016.1 coordinate 46,377, forward strand.
CTGGACGTGGTGACGCTGCGCTTCGGCATCGCCGATGCCGGCGCTCACTGGCACGTGCCGCTGCTGGTTTCACCCTTCAGCTACAGCACCTATCGCGGGAGCTGAGATGTCTGGTTTCTGGTTCGATGCAGGAGCCTTCCTGCTGCGCTGGCTGCACGTTGTGGCGGCGATCGCCTGGATCGGTGAATCGTTCTATTTCGTCGCGCTGGATCGCGGCCTGAAAGCGCCGAGGCAGCCGGCACAGGGGCTGGCGGGAGAAAGCTGGTCGGTGCACGGCGGCGGCTTCTACCACAAGCAGAAATACCTGCCTGCTCCGGCGCAGTTGCCCGAGGAACTGCACTGGTCGAAATGGAAGAGCTACACCACGTGGCTGTCGGGTTTTGCACTGCTGGCCATCGTCTATCTGGCCTCTCCGCAGGTCTGGCTGATCGACCCGCGCGTGGCGGCGCTTTCGCCCACGATGGCGGTGTTCTATGCGCTGGCACTTCTGCTGGGCACCTGGTGTGTCTACCACGTGCTGTGCCATCTGGTCGGCTTCCGCGATCGCCTGCTCGGCGCGCTGGTCGGGCTGCTGGTGCTGGCGCTGTGCCTGACGGCCACCGCGCTGTTTTCCGGGCGGGCGGCCTTCCTGCTGGTGGGCGCGGCACTGGCGACGATCATGTCGGCCAACGTGTTCTTCGTCATCATTCCAGGCCAGAAACGCATGGTGGCGGCGTTGGGGAAAGGCGAGGCGCCGAATCCGCTCGACGGCGCACGCGGCAAGCAGCGCTCGGTGCACAACACCTATTTCACCCTGCCCGTGGTGTTCGCGATGCTGAGCACGCACTACGCGGCGGCGTGGTCGCACCCGCACAGCGGGCTGATCCTCGCGCTGTTCATGGCGGCTGCGGCGGCGATCCGGCAATTCTTCGTCCTCTGGCACGGCGGGCAGCGCGCATGGTGGCTGCCGGCGCTGGGGGCGGCGCTGCTGGCGGCGACGTTTGCCTGGCTGATGCCCACCAAGGCCGCGCCGCCTGCGGCGGCGAACGCATCCGGGACAGCGATGCCGATCCGCGCGCAGGCTCCGCCTGAGGCTGCGGTCACTCTTCCCGCCGATACCGCCACCGTGCGAGACGTGCTTGCGCAGCGCTGCGGCGCCTGCCACGCCGCCCGTCCCAGCCTGCTCGGCTTCCCCGCCAAGGGCCTGGTCTTCGACACGGAGGAACAGATCGAGACGCACGCCGCCGCGATCTACCAGCAGACCGCGGCGCTTCGGATCATGCCGCCCGGCAACATGACCGAGATGACCGACGCCGAGCGCGAACTGATCGCACGCTGGTTCGCGCTGCGCCGCTGATCGCCGGGGGCGGCAGCTCCCACCGAATGATCCCGGCGTTTTTCGCCGCGGTGTCGCCCCGTTCCTCTTCGCCGTTGCCGCGTGAAACCCGCGAAGGCCGGGTGGGGGCGTCATCGGGCGTGATGGAGTTCGCCGGGGTGTGCACGCCGCTCACCCCCGCCAGCGCAGCTCGGCCAGGTCCAGCTCGCGGATGAGCTTTTGATAGCTGGCGTCGTCGATGCCGCGCTCGCGGCGCAGCTGGGCGAGTGCGCGCCGCTCCGCGGCAACTCCGACCAGGCGCAGTTCGCGCTCGATGTCGTCGGCGCGAGGCGGGTGTTCGGTGTGCCCTTCGCGGGATTCGCCGCGGCCGGCGCGGCGGCGGTAGTCCTCGGCCAGGTGGGCGGCGATGGCGGCATACAGTTCCGGGTCGGCGCGCTGCGATGCATCCTCCGACGCATGGTCCTCGATGGCGCGCAGGCCGGCCGCGGCGGCGGTTCGGCGTGCGGGCGTCTCGGCGCCGTGCGAGGTGTCGCTCGGGATGTTCCGCAGGAGGCGCGGCAAGGCGAAGCTGGCGATGAGAAGCGAGGCCAGGATGACGCCAGCGGCGAGGAAGATCGCCAGGTCGCGTGCCGGGAAGGGTGACCCGTCGTCGAGCATCAGCGGCAGCGTCAGGATGCCGGCGAGCGTGACGGCGCCGCGCACGCCCGCCAGCGACATGGCGGCGATCACGCGTTGATCGATGCCCGGATGAGGCTGGCCGCGGCGCCGCGCGTTCCACGCCGAGATGCGCATGGAGGCGGCGACCCAGGCATAGCGCAGCGCGGCCAGTGCCCCGACCACGCCGGCGACGTATACCGCCAGCCACCACGGGCTGGCGTGGCCGGTTTCGCCCACCACCTGGATCGCGCCATCGACCAGTGCGGGCAGTTGTTCGCCGAGCAGCACGAAGATCACCCCGTTGGCCGCGAACTGCACCGTGTCCCAGAAGGCGCGACGCTGCACGCGGGTGCTGGCAAGCAGGCGGGTGCTTTCCATCAGCGCCATGCTGATGCCGGCCGCGACGGCCGCGAGGATTCCAGAGGCCTCCATGGCCTCGGCCGCGAGATAGGCGGCGAACGGAGTCAGCAGCCCCACCAGGATGCTGGAGCCGGCATCCTCGCCGATGCGCCGCTGTACCAGGTCGAGCGCGCGGGTGACGCCCCAGCTGGCAAGCACGCCGACCGCAAGGCCGGCGAGGGCCACCCAGACGAACTCCAGCGCCGCCTGCGCCAGCGAGAACGATCCGGTGAGCGCGGCGGCGACGGCGAAGCGCATGCACACCAGGCCCGAGGCATCGTTGAGCAGCGACTCGCCCTCCAGGATGTGCATCAGCCGGTGCGGGATCGGGGTGCGCGAGGCGATGGCCGATACCGCGATCGGATCGGTGGGCGAGAGGATCGCCGCCAGCGCGAACGCCACCGCCCAGGGCATCGCCGGGATCATCCAGTGCAGGAACACGCCCAGCCCGAGCACGGTGAATACCACCAGCCCCAGCGCCAGGCCGATGATGGTGCCCTTGTCGCGGAACAGGCCGTCCTTGGGAATGCGCCAGCCGTCCAGGAACAGCAGCGGAGGCAGCAACAGGAGGAAGAACACTTCGGGGTTGAGTTCGACGCTTTCCCCGGTGTATTCGGCGATGCCGTAGCCCAGGGCGATCTGCATCAGCGGCAGCGGCATCCGCAGCGCCCGTGCCAGCGGGCCGCTCAGCGCGACGGCCAGCAGGAACGCCAGGATGGTCATGATCGTGCTCATCGGTCGGCGTGTGCTGACGGCGGCGTGGGAGGCATTGGCGGATTTTACGCAGCGATGCCTGTACCCGCGGCCATGCCGTTCGAGCCTGCCGATGCAGGCCGGGTCTTGCATTGCCGCTCCGGTCGCCTCATTCAAGGAAGATCGGGTCTGCGCAGCCTGCGGCGATTGGCGCTGCGGGCGTTGCGGGCCTTCCAGTCGTAATTCACCACCCAGGAGATCGACAATGAAATACCGCTTCAAGGGCAACGTGGCGCTGGTCAGCGGCGGCGGTTCGGGCATTGGCGAGGCGGCGGCGAAGCTGCTGGCAGCCAATGGCGTGAAGGTGACGGTCTCCGATCGCGACGCGGCCGCCGCCGAGCGCGTGGTGGCCGCCATCGCGGCCGCCGGCGGCAGCGCGGTGGCACACGTGGGCGACGTGGCGAAGCCGGAAACCGCGCAGAGCGCGGTGGAGTGTGCGATCAGGCACTTCGGCGCCCTGCACCTGGCGTTCAACAACGCCGGCGTCGGCGAGGCCGCCCGCCCGCTTGTTGAGATGACGCCGCAGGAATGGCAGCAGATCATCGACATCAACCTCGGCGGGGTGATGCACGGCATGCGTGCGCAGATTCCCGCCATGCTCCAGGCCGGCGGCGGCGCCATCGTCAACATGTCTTCGATCCTGGGCCTGGTGGGCGATCCCGGCGCGCCGGCCTACGTTGCCGCCAAGCACGGTGTCACCGGGCTGACCCGCTCGACGGCGCTGGCCTATGCCAGCCAGGGCGTGCGCATCAATTCGATCCATCCCGGATACATCGATACCCCGCTGCTGTCGGGCCTGGCGCCGGAGCACATGAAGGCGCTGGTCGGGCGGCATGCCATCGGTCGCCTCGGCCACGCCGACGAGGTGGCGCACGCCGCCGTTTTCCTGCTTTCCGAAGGCGCCGGGTTCATGGTCGGGGCCACCCTGGAGGTCGACGGAGGCTACACCGCGGCCTGATTCCCTCGCGCTGCGGGCATGCGCGTGCCGCCGCGGGCCTCGGAGCCGCGGCGGCATCGGGCGCCATGGTTGCCGGCCAGCCGGGCGTTTCGGTGCGCGAGCGGATCCGGGGCGCTTTTCCCCGCATCCCGTCCGGCTAAACTTCCGCGCCCGCCGCCGCATCCCGACGACGGTACCGTCCAGGCGGCCCGCGGGTCGCGCCTCACCGGAAAGGATCCATGTCCCACATCGAACACCGCATCGCCCAGACCATCGCTTCCGACATCGCCGCCCAGCCGCCGCAGGTGCAGGCCGCCATTGCGCTGCTGGACGAGGGGGCGACCGTGCCCTTCATCGCGCGCTACCGCAAGGAAGTGACCGGCGGGCTGGACGATACGCAGCTGCGCCTGCTGGAAGAGCGCCTCTCCTACCTGCGCGAGCTGGAAGACCGCCGCGCGGCGGTGATTGCCAGCATCGAGGAGCAGGGCAGGATGACCGACGCGCTGCGCGCCGATCTTGCCGCCGCCGACACCAAGGCGCGGCTGGAGGACCTGTACCTGCCCTACAAGCCCAAGCGGAGAACCCGCGGCCAGATCGCGCGCGAGGCAGGGCTCGAACCTCTGGCCGACCTGCTCTTCTCCGATCCGTCTCTGACGCCCGAAACGGCAGCGGCGGAGTACGTGGATGCGGAAAAGGGTGTGGCCGACGCCAGGGCCGCGCTCGACGGCGCACGCGCGATCCTCACCGAACGCTTTGCCGAGGATGCCGAACTGGTCGGTGCAATGCGCGATTTCCTGCAGGCGAACGGCCGCATCCGCGCGCGTGTGATCGCCGGCAAGGAGGTGGAGGGAGCCAAATACAGCGACTACTTCGATCACGTCGAATCCATCGCACAGATCCCTTCGCACCGGCTGCTCGCGCTGTTTCGCGCCAGCAAGGAAGAAATCATCGACGTCGCGCTCCTGCCTTTCCCGACCAGTGCGCCCAAGGTCGTTGCCTCCGATGCGCTGGATGACGCGATTGCCGCCGGTCACGCTGAAGCAGAGGGGCGCATCGCGGTGCACGTGGGCATTGCCGATCGCGGCCGCGCCGCGGACCGCTGGCTGCTCGATACCGTGCGCCAGACCTGGCGGGTGAAGCTGCACCTGCACCTCACCGTGGACCGCTTTGCCCATGCGCGCGCCGTGGCGGAAGACGAGGCCATCCGCATCTTCGGCGACAACCTCAAGGATCTGCTGATGGCCGCGCCGGCGGGCCCCAGGGTCGTCATGGGGCTGGATCCGGGTATCCGCACCGGCGTGAAGGTGGCCGTGGTCGATGCCACCGGCAAGCTGCTCGACACCGCCACGGTGTACCCGCACGAACCGCGCCGCCAGTGGGATGCCTCGCTCGGCGAACTGGGCGTTTTGTGCAAAAAGCACGGCGTGAACCTCATCGCCATCGGCAACGGCACCGCCTCGCGCGAGACCGACAGGCTGGCCGGCGAGCTGATCCGCATGCTCCCGGAGCAGGCCATCGGCAAGATCGTCGTCAGCGAGGCGGGCGCATCGGTGTATTCGGCCTCGGAGCTGGCGGCCAAGGAGTTCCCCGCACTGGATGTGTCACTGCGCGGCGCGGTTTCGATTGCACGACGCCTGCAGGATCCGCTCGCCGAACTGGTCAAGATCGATCCCAAATCCATCGGCGTGGGCCAGTACCAGCACGACGTGAACCAGGTGAAGCTGGCGCGCGCGCTTGATGCGCGGGTGGAAGATTGCGTCAACGCGGTCGGCGTGGATGTGAACACCGCCTCCGCGCCGCTGCTGGCGCGCGTGGCGGGATTGTCGGCCAGCGTGGCCGAGAACGTGGTCAGGCATCGCGATGCCAACGGCCCGTTTCCCGATCGCCGAGCGCTCCTGAAGGTGCCGCGCCTGGGCGAAAAGGCGTTCGAACAGTGCGCCGGCTTCCTGCGCATTGCCAATGGCGGGAATCCGCTCGACGCATCGGCCGTGCACCCGGAGGCGTATCCGGTGGTGCAGAAGATCCTCGACGCCGCCGGGCGCGAAGTGAAGGCGCTGATTGGCGACATCGGGTTCCTGCGCGGCCTCAGCCCGGAACGCTTCACCGACGAAACCTTCGGCCTTCCGACCGTGCGCGACATCCTCAAGGAGCTGGAGAAGCCCGGCCGCGACCCGCGCCCCGAGTTCAAGACCGCCGCGTTCGCCGAGGGCGTGGAGGATATCCGCGACCTCAAGCCCGGCATGGTGCTCGAAGGCGTGGTGTCGAACGTGGCCGCGTTCGGCGCCTTCGTCGACCTTGGCGTGCATCAGGACGGGCTGGTGCACGTCTCCGCGCTGTCGGATCGGTTCGTCAAGGATCCGCGCGAGGTCGTGAAAGCTGGCGATATCGTCAAGGTGAAGGTGATGGAGGTGGATATACCGCGCCAGCGTATCGGGTTGTCGATGCGGCTTTCGGACGAGCCCGGACAGGCGCGTGGCGCTCGTGGCGGCGCGCGGCCGGATCGCGGAGCGGGTGCGGCGCGTTCGAACGACGCACCGCGCTCGCGCGGCGCCGCTCCCGTCGCCGGCTCCGCGCTGGCCGATGCCTTCGCCCGCGCGCGAGGCCGGTGAGCGCCGTCGTGCCGACGCTTCCGGTCCATCCCGAGCACGATCCGCGACCCGAGCCGCCAGAGCGTCCGCTGCCTTCGGATTGCTGCGACAGCGGCTGCGATCCCTGCGTGCACGACACCTACGCCGAGGATCTGGCGTACTACCGCGAGCAGCTCGCGGCCTGGCTCGAACGCCACCCGTAGATGTGCCGCCGGTGCCGCTCCATGCCGTCGGGGACGTAGCCCCGACCTACGCGAGGGTGCCGTAGATCACATGGTGTCGGGGACGTAGCCCCGACCTACGGCAAGGCAGAGCGTCACGGCGGCACGGCATCCGTAGGTCGGCCCTACGCGGCCGACGGGGGGGGCTTATTCGAAGCCGTTGGCGAACAGGATGCCGCCCTTGAGTCCGATGCTTGCGCCGGCTGACTTCGGGCCGCCGGCACCGGTGTTTCCGTTGTCGTTGATGCTGATGCCCAGCGTGCCGGTGCCGCTGAAACCGCTGGTTGCCAGGCTGACCTGGGCGCTGCCGAAGTAGGCGTTGAGAGCGGTCAGCGTCCCCTGGAAACTGCGGGTCGAGCCGCTTCCCGATGCCGTGACGCCGCCGCCGCTGACTCCGTTGACGGTGACGCTGGTGGGCGCGCCGAGCGTCACCGTGAGCAGGCCGAGGGCCGAGTCCACGTCGCTGAACGAAACGCCTGAAAGCGCCGCGGTGCCGGTGTCCGGGAGGCCGAGCTGTCCCGGCGTCATGATGCCCGGCGCATCGTTCACCGCCTGGATCGCGATGCTGAGGTTTTGCGTGGCGCTCTGCGCGCCGCCGCTGCCGGTGTTGCCGTTGTCGTTGATGGCGATGCCGAGCGTCACGCTGCCGGTGGCGTTGGCTGCGGTGGTGTAGCGCAGGCTGCCGGCGGCGATGAAGGCGTTGAGCGCGGCGAGAGTGCCGGTCAGGGTTCGGGCCGTCGGTGTTCCGCCCACGCTCACGCCGCTGCCGGTGGTGCTCAGGTTTCCCGCGGGCACGGTGAAGGTGGCAGTGAGCGATCCGCTGCCCGCATCCGGGTCCGAAAAGGACATGCCGACAAGCGGGGAGGTCACGTCTTCCTGCAGCGAGATGCTGGGCGGTGCGCTGATGGACGGCGGCTGGTTGGCAGGAGTGCCGCTGATGGGCACCACGCAGCTTGGAGGCTGGCTGGCGATGCGGTTGTTGATGGTGGTGACCTGCACGGGATGGATGAGAGCCGCATTGGGCATGCCGCAGCCGCTGATGTGGCAGTAGCTCATCAGGGTGCCCTTCGGCGCGCCTGGGGAGCCTGTGGGGCAGGAGGTCGCGCCGGTGTAACAGCCTGGCTCGCCCGAATAGCAGCGATCCAGCGTCGCGGTGGCTGCGGGGAACGCGCCCGACGTGTTGGTGCAGTGGGTGTGAGAGAGGCCGAAGTTGTGGCCCAGCTCGTGCGCCACCAGCGATACGTCATCGGCCGCCGTGGCGCCGCTGTACTTGAACACGCGGTTGATGCTGTAGTGGCCCCAGGTCTGGGCGCCGTAGTCGGTGCCGGTGGCTGCGCAATAGCTGCCCGATTCGACCAGCCAGGCTATTCCTGCCGCGCTGTTCGGGCTGGGGGACTTGCCCGAGATCATCAGCGCGAAGGCGCGCGGATAGCTGGCGTAGGGGTAGGCGCTCTTCCAGTGCGCGCTGAACTCGTTGAGCTGGTCGAGGGTGTTCGAGCCGATTGCGGAAAGGTAAGGGTCGGAGGTGCTGGAAATCCGCAGGATCTGGGTGCCGATTTCCAGCTTGATCCTGGCACCGCCCGCGCCCGGTTCCATTTCGTAGATCGCGTTCATGTCGGCCAGCAGCGCGGCCATGTAGTTGCTTGCGAGGGTGATGTTGTCGGAAAACTTCTGCGCCATCAGCTCGTTGTCGGTGTCGATCGCCAGGGTGACCTTGCGCGTGGCGACTTCGGGCGCTGTCACGGGCGCCGCACGCGGAAGGTCGAGCGCCTTCCGCCACGAGTCCGCGCCCTGCAGTCCGCCGACGCAGTCCGCTTCGGGCTGGCTGCCGTCGGGCAGCGCCGCCTCGGTGGAAACGCCGGAGAGGGTGAGCCCGCCGTCCGCGCGCGGCGTCACATCGAGTCGGAAGCTGCCCTCCTCGCCCAGCAGCAGGCCCTCGCCCTGCGAGAGGTCGGGGGTCAGCGACAGGGAAAGGCGTTCGCCCGCCCGCACGCCGACGAAGTGCACCAGATTGCTGCGCGGCATCGGCTCCAGTCCGCGCGCGGTGGCGACCCGGAGACGCGCGTCGGGCGCGTAGACCTCCAGGCGCCGCAGGGTCCAGTCGCTGCCGGCCGACGCATTGTCGTCGCGGTGCAGGGTGATGCGGGCCTCCTGGTCGGAAGCGAGCGCGCGCAGCCGGGTGAGCGTCGTGGCATCCAGCTGGCGCTCGACCGTGATCGCCGGTTCCGTCTGCGCGGCCGTTGCCGACGCGCTGCCGAGTGCGAGGAGCAGCGCCAGCGCGCTGCCGAAGCCGATTCGTGTCGTGGGCATGCCATCCTCCTTGCGCTGCGCCAGCGCCGCCGGGGGCAGCCGCCGCAGTCTATCGGTCTCGGGAAAAAAACGGTCGCGCACCGCGACGGACGCGCGCAATGCGCCGGCGGGCGGCGCGGTCAGAACCCGTAGCGCAAAAACCCCCCGTCCACCGCGATGCACTCGCCGGTGACGTAGCTGGCTGCAGGCAGGCACAGGAAGGCCACCGCTGCCGCCACTTCCTGCGGCTCGCCGATGCGCCCCATGGGCGTGCGCGCCAGCACGTCGTCGCGGTATTCGGGTTCGGCCAGCGGCCCCAGGGTGCGGCGGGTGCGGATGTACCAGGGCGCCACCGCGTTGACCCGGATGCCATCGTGCGCCCATTCGCAGGCAAGGTTGCGGGTGAGCTGGTGCAGGGCGGCCTTGCTGGCCCCGTAGGGCGCACCGGTGCGCACGTGGGTCAGGCCCGAGACCGAGCCGACGTTGACGATGGCGCTGGCCGGATGCCGGCACAGCAACGGATGGGCGTAGCGGCAGATCTCGAACGCGGCGAAGAGGTTGGTCTCGAAAATGCCCCGCCATTCGTCCTCGCCGTAATCCATGGCGGGGCGCGAGACGTTGGTCCCTGCGTTGTTGACCAGCAGGTGCAGGTCGTTGCCGCCGTCCTCGATCCAGTCGAACAGCGCCTGGCGTTCGGACGCGACGGCCACGTCCGCGGCCAGGGCCAGCACGCGACGGTCCGGAAACTCTTCGGACAGTTCGGCCTCGACGGCGCCCAGCGCCTGCGCATCGCGCGCTGCCAGCAGCACATCGGCGCCCAGCCCGAGGAGCTCGCGCGCGATGGCGAGACCGATTCCGGCACTGCCGCCGGTGATGAGGGCCGTCTGGCCGTCCAGCCGCCAGCGAGGGTCGATCATGCGTATCTCCGGTGCGGGGCGGCGATAGGATATAGGACAGCCTGCCCCGGGAGTCCCGTATGTCGCTTCGCCTCTGTCTTGTCCTGTTGTTGGCCGCAGCCCCGGCCGCGGTTGCGGTCACGCCAGCCTGCAGCGCGGTGGATGGCTGGAACGCCGGTCGCCGCGGCGCGCCCGCCGATGGCGGCTGCGGCGCCGAGGGCTACGTCGAGGCCTATCGCCTGGGTGAAGCGCTGGCGCAGCTCAAGGCCAGACGCGAGGCGCTCGATGCGCAAGCCGCCGGCATGCTGGACAAGGCGGGCGCGCTGCGTCGCCAGCAGCGCCAGATCGACGTCGACATCGAAGCCATCCACGGCGTTGCCACGCTGCGCGGCTGGCCGGTACAGACGCTCAGCCAGGAAACACACCCCGGGGATGCGTCATGACCACGAGACGTGCGGGTGTCACCGCGCTGCTGCTTGCCTGCGCACACCTGTCGGCGTGCGCAGGCTCCGAGGCTCCAGCGCCGCCGCAGGAGCGGGACAGGGCGCTGCAGCGTGCGATACAGGAGCCGATCGACACGGCGCGCGCGGTGGAAGGCGAGCTGCAGAAGCAGCAGGAGGCGATGCGCCGGCAGATGGATGCGGCGGAGCGGTAATCGCCTCCGGGAGCCGGACATCGGCGTGTGGCACGATCCTGCGCGTCATCCCGGCGCGCGGCGGGATGACGCATGAGGGATCGACTCAGTCCGCCGTCGCTTTCTTCACCACGGCCTTCTTCGCTGCGGCTTTCTTGGCAGGCGCCTTCTTCACCGCCGTTTTCTTCGCCGGTGCTTTCTTGACGGCGGCCTTCTTCGCCGGAGCGTCCTTCTTTGTCGCGACCTTTTTCGTGGCTGCCTTCTTCGCCGCGGTCTTGCGGCCGAATCCCTTGCGCGCCGGTTTGCCGGTCTCTTCCATCAGCTGCTGGACTTCGGCCAGGGTCAGCGAGGCAGGCTCGCGATCCTTGGGGATCTTGCCGTTCAGCTCACCGTCGGACAGATACGGCCCGAAGCGGCCGTTGAGCACCTGGATCGGGGAACCCTCGAAGGTCTTGATGATCCGGTTGGCGGCAATTTCCTCTTTTTCCCGGATGAGGAAGAGCGCGCGCTCCAGCTCGATGGTGTAGGGATCGTCTTCCTTCTTGAGCGAGGCATAGGTGCTGCCGCGCTTGGCGAACGGCCCGAAGCGGCCGACGGCGACCGTCACCTCGTCTTCGCCATCGACGCCGAGCGTGCGCGGCAGTTTGAACAGCTCCAGCGCCTCGGGCAGGGTGATGGTGTGGATGCTCTGGTTTGGGCGAAGCGAGGCGAAGCGCGGCTTGTCCTCGTCTTCCTTGGTGCCGATCTGCGCGAACGGCCCGTAGCGGCCCAGGCGTACGGTGACCGGCTTGCCGCTGGCCGGATCCTCGCCCAGCACGCGCGCGCCGGTGGCTTCGGAGCGGTCCACGCTGTCGGTCTTTTCCTCCACCAGCGCCTTGAACGGCTTCCAGAAGCGCGCCATCAGCGGCACCCAGTCCTCCTCGCCGCGGCTGACCGCATCCAGCTCGTCCTCGAGCCGTGCGGTGAAGTCGTAGTCGACGTAGCGGGTGAAGTGGCCGGAGAGGAACTTCGCCACCGCGCGGCCGACGTCGGTCGGGCGGAAGCGGCGCGCGTCGAGCAGCACGTACTCGCGGTTGAGGAGGGTCTGGATGATGCTGGCGTAGGTGGACGGACGGCCGATGCCGTATTCCTCCAGCGCCTTGACCAGGCTGGCCTCCGAGTAGCGCGGCGGCGGCTCGGTGAAGTGCTGGTCGGCAAGGATGGCCGACAGCGGTACGCGCTCGCCCTGACGCAGCGCAGGCAGCTTGCGGCCCTCGTCGTCGTCGTCGGCGCTGCGCGTGTCCTTGCCTTCCTCGTAGACGGCCAGGAAGCCCGGATCGACGATCGTGGTGCCGGTGGCACGGAAGCCATCGTCCGGGCCGGCGGCCAGCTCGACGCTGACGGTGTTGAGCGTGGCGTGAATCATCTGGCAGGCCACCGAGCGCTTCCAGATCAGTTCGTAGAGCCGCGCTCCGTCCGGATCGAGGAAGGCGGCGACGGACTTGGGCGAGCGCAGCGCCGAGGTCGGCCGGATCGCTTCGTGCGCTTCCTGTGCGTTCTTGGACTTGGTCTTGTAGACGTTGGCGGTGGCGGGCAGGGCGTGCGTGCCGAAATCGCGTGCGATGGTCTGGCGAAGTTCGTCGACCGCCTCGGCGGAAAGGTGCGTCGAGTCGGTTCGCATGTAGCTGATGAGGCCCACCGTGCCCTCCGCGCCCAGCGCCACGCCCTCGTAGAGCTTCTGCGCCACGCGCATGGTGCGGCTGGTGGAAAAGCCCAGCTTGCGCGCCGCCTCCTGCTGGAGGGTGGACGTGATGAAGGGCGGCGCCGGGCGGCGCTTGCGCTCCCTGCTCTCGACGGAGGCCACTTCCAGCACGCCGCCGGCGGCGGCCAGAAGACGCGCCCGCGCCGCTTCCGCCGCGGCTTCGTTGGTCAGATCGAACTGCTCGAACTTCTTGCCGGCGAGCTTCACCAGGCGCGCGCTGAAAGGTTGCGCGGCGTGCGCCAGCTGGGCTTCGATCGTCCAGTACTCGCGCGAGACGAAGGCTTCGATCTCCTCCTCACGCTCGACGATCATGCGCAGCGCAGGCGACTGCACGCGCCCGGCCGAGAGGCCGCGCTGCACCTTGCGCCACAGCACCGGCGAGAGGTTGAATCCCACCAGGTAATCCAGCGCGCGGCGCGCCTGCTGGGCGTTGACCAGGTCGGCCGAGACCTCGCGCGGTGACGCCATGGCTTCCTTGATCGCGCGCGGCGTGATCTCGGAGAACACCACCCGATGCACCGGTTTGCCCTCGGTCAGGCCGCGCGCCTTGAGGATTTCCTCGATGTGCCAGGAAATCGCCTCGCCCTCGCGGTCCGGGTCGGTGGCCAGATACAGCGCGTCGGCGCTCCGGGCGGCCTTGGCGATGGCGTCGACGTGGCGTTCGTTCCTGTCGATCAGTTCGTAGCGCATGGCGAAGCCGGCCTCGGGATCGACCGCGCCCTCCTTGGGCACCAGATCGCGCACGTGGCCGTAGGACGCCAGGACCTGGAAGTCCTTGCCGAGGTATTTGTTGATGGTCTTCGCCTTGGCGGGCGATTCGACGATGAGGAGGTTCTTGGGCATTGAGCGTGTTGTTCTTCTGGCTCGCCGGCGGACGGAACGCGGTGCGCCGGGGTGGGGGTCGTGCGTCTACTCAAAGCATGCGGCGTGCCGGCCTGTCAAGCCGCAGCGTCGTGTGCGGGCGGGAGCCGGGCTCTCCGAAGTGTTGCCGGGGTGCCGAATGCAGCGGGTGGCGCGGTGCGATGGGGTGGCCGGGTGCCTCAATGGCACCACTGGGGGAGCCGGTCGATACCGGCCTTGTCGGTGCAGTACCAGGTGTTTTCATCGGGGTCCAGCTCCGCCAGGAACTGGCGTTCAACGGTTCCGACGGCGGGGGGCATCCATACCGAAATGCCGCAGAAGCCTTCTTCGAATTCACCGATGACGATGCGATTGATGCCGGGCGCGGCGTAGCTTTCCGGTGTGCCGAACCCCGGACTGGCGTTTTCCGGGCAGCGTCCGTCCGAGGCCGCCGCTTCGGCGACCCGGTCGCGCAGCGGCACCAGCGTAGCCTCGACCTGGGCAAACTGCGCGCGCGACAGGTAGTGCTGGTAGGCGGGTACGGCGGTGGCCGCAAGGACGATGACGACCATCATGACGATCAGGCAGATCATCCCGGCGACCAGCGCGATGACGCAGCCTCCGAGGCCGCGCCGCTGCAGCTCGGGATGCTCGGTGTAGGCCCAGCGGTCGACCACCAGGGTGCCTGCGACCATGTCGTGCAGTGCCTGCTTGCGTTCGGTGAAGGCCGCCATCAGGAAGCCGATGTAGAACGTCAGGTACGACAGGCTGGCGGCGAACCAGCGTCCGAGCGCACGGGCGGGCGTAAGCCGGTTGCCGTTCTGGTCGACCACCTTGATGCCCAGCGCCAGCTTGCCGAGCGAGGCCTGGTGGCGCGAGCTTTCCATCAGGGTGAAATAGGTGCCGGCCGCCGCGTAGTAGAGCAGGGTCATCCCGAAGTAGGCGCCGATCACCCAGCCCGGTGGATCTCCCGAGTCCAGGCCCTGCAGGCGCTCGAATCCACCGACCACGCCGAAGATGATGATGACGATGAAGATCAGCGCGTAGAAACCGACGCCGAGGATGAGCTGATCGAGAAAAAGTGCCGCCCAGCGCTTCAGGAAGCCGGCCTGGACGACGTCACTGGGCTGGCGGCTGCCGACGATGCGGCCCGGGTCGATCCACTGGTCCGACATGGTGCTTGATCCATTCTGGAAGGGGCGGATCGCGCCGCCCCGTTGATGTCTGTCTTGTGTGCGAGCCGCACCGTTCCGCGAGTCAGTGCACGGGTTCGCCGGCGTCCTGGAACATGAAGCTTTCCATCCACGCAAATGCGGCTTCCTGTCCGGGCTGGTTGAACAGCACCATCAGCACGACCCACTTGAGGTCGTCCAGGTCGATTTCGTCCTGGTCCAGGGCCATCGCGCGTTCCACCACGTGTTCGTGCTGCGCGGCATCGAGGATGCCGTTGTGGGTCAGGAACATCAGGAAGCCGCGGCAATCCGCGTCCAGGCGCTCCAGCTCCTGGCCGGCGTACAGCCGGGTCGGCGTCTCGCGCAGGATCTCGCCGGCCGGTGCAAACTGGGCGCGCTGGTCGTCCAGCGCTTCGAGCCAGTCGAACGCCTTGCTGATTTCACTGGGGCTGAAGCCTGCCTGGATCAGGCCGGCCTGAAGCGTGGTGCGGTCCCTGACGGTGTCGGGGTCGTCGTAGAAGTAGTTCTCGAACAGGTAGAGAAGTACGTCCAGCAAGGTCTCTTTCATCCATCCTCTGCCTGCGCCCGGCGGTGGCGCGTCGCGGAACCTCAGTGATGGCGCAGCGCGTAACGCCCGTGCGACGCCGCCACCCGACCGTCCAGCTCCATGAGAATCAGCATGGAGGATAGGGTTTCGACCGTCAACCCGGTCCGCTGGGCGAGTACGTCGATGGGCACCGGATCGTGCCCCAGCGCGGCGCGCAGGCGGGCATAGTCGGGGTCCTCGCCGGCCTCGTCGGAAACAGGCGCGGCTTCGCCCGTCGGCGACGCCTCTGCGGCGAGCCTGCCACGCAGCGCGGTGGCCAGCTCCTGCGCCCTGGGGCCGAGCGCTTCGATGATCTCCTGCGCGGTTTCCACGAGCGCCGCGCCCTCGCGGATCAGGCGATGGCAGCCCTTGGCCATGGGGTTGTGGATCGAGCCGGGCAGGGCGAAGACCTCGCGCCCCGATTCCGCCGCCTCGCGCGCGGTGATGAGCGCGCCGCTGCGCTGGGCCGCTTCCACCACCAGCGTGCCCAGGGACAGGCCGGCGATGATGCGGTTGCGCATCGGGAAGTGCTGGCGCTGGGCCGGGGTGCCGGGCGGGTACTCGCTGACGATCGCGCCCTGGGTCAGGATTGCGTCGGCCAGGGCGCGGTTGCGCGCGGGGTACACCAGATCCGGCCCGGTGGCGACGACCGCGATCGTCGCCTGCCCCACATCGAGCGCGGCGCGATGTGCCGCCGCATCGATCCCGTCGGCCAGTCCCGAGGTGATGACCAGCCCGGAACGCGCCAGCGCGCGGGAAAAATCGCGCGCATTGGCGATGCCGCCGTCGGTGGGGTTGCGGCTGCCCA
Organism: uncultured Chiayiivirga sp.; assembly: GCA_934525595.1. Classification (GTDB taxonomy): domain Bacteria; phylum Pseudomonadota; class Gammaproteobacteria; order Xanthomonadales; family Xanthomonadaceae; genus Denitratimonas. Next base: position 62,213 of record CAKSZJ010000016.1, read on the forward strand.
CGACGGCAGCCTGCGCGAACCAGAGCCACTGCGGGTCGCCGGCGACGAATACCGCTGCCGGCGCGCGCGGCGCGCGCTTCAGGAGCGTCGGGAAGTCGACGCTGTCGCAGGTGAGGAGATGGTGGTCGGGCGAGCCGTCGAGCCAGGCGCGGTCGGCGGCAAGGGCGTCATGGTCGGGTGCGGCGAGCCACTGGACGCTGATCTCGGGTGCGCCGGCGGCGCGCAGCTGCGCCGCATTCGCATTGGCCACCGCCGGGGCCGAACCGAACCGGGACAGCAGATGCCTGATGCGGGTGCCACCCAGGCCGGGCGCGCGGATCAGGCGCAGCCACGCGTCGATCGCGTCGTCTGTCATGGTGTGCGTCAGACAGGTGACGTCGCGGGCGAACGGGTCGCCCGCGACGGAAGGGATGGCTCAGTAACGGTCCGGCGCATCGAGCCGGTCGCCGAGCTGGACGGGGCGGATGCCGTCCATGACCAGGCCATAGCTGACCTTGTCGAAGGTGCGGAAGATCATGACGTGGCCGGCGAACTCGTCCGGCAGGCTGACCTTGTTGCGGTCGAGGTTGGACTCGATGCGCTGCGGATAGCGCACGTCGTCGCGCACCCGCTCGCCCTGGTGCCAGATCGAGAACACCTGGCCGTTCTCCAGCCCCTCGCGTGCGCCTGCGGAAATGGCGACCACGTCGTGCCGACCGCCGAACTGGAGGTGGTCGGTGACCGCGAGTACGCGCGCGTTGGGTGGCACCTGGGCCGGCGCACGCGGGTAGAAGCTCAGGTCGTGGGGGAAGGCGTCGTAGGGCATCAGCAGGTCGCCCTTCTTCACTTCGTGCCCGCCGGGAACGACCAGTACGGTGGCCGGGTCGCCGTCGCGGGTGATCTGGCCCTGGGCGATTTCGTTGACCTCCCAGCCGAGGAACTCGAAACGCTTCTTGGTGATGAAGTGCCGCGCCCAGCGGATACTGTTGCTGGTCGGCTCGGCGCCGCCCCCGGCGCTCCAGTCGTCGCGGCGTAGGATCGGCTCGCGCTCGGGGTGCTTCTCGGTGGCGATCGGCATCATCGCGTAGCGCACCGTCGGGCGCACGATGGAAACGCGCGTTCCGGGCACCAGATTGTCGCCGCGGACGTAAACCACCTGGCCTTCCGCGCTCAGCAGCCGGCTTTCCTCGATTCCCAGCACGTAGGGCAGGGCCTTGTACTGGTCCTCATCCAGCACGTGCTGGTTGGTGAGGAAGTCCTCCACCTCCGACAGCGGCACCGCCGGGATCGGCAGCGCCTCCGCCCGGACCGTGGGCGAAAGGCGGTTGACCATCAGCGCGGGCTGGTTTCGGCCGCGGCCCAGGTAGGCCAGGCTCAGCACGTCGCCGGGATAGATGAGGTGCGGGTTCTCGATCTGCGGGTTGGCCTGCCAGATTTCCGGCCAGAGCCAGGGCTCGTTGAGGAAACGCTTGGCGATGCCCCAAAGTGTGTCGCCCTTCACTACTACGTAGGTGTCGGGATGGTCGGCGCGCATCTGCAGGGCGACGGCACCCGTCGCGAAGGTCAGCAACGCTGCCGCGGAAACTGCAAGAAGTTTTTTAAGCATGGCTTCCATGTACCTGATTCCCCAAGCAGGTTTGTCCCCTGACTTGGGGTTGAATATAGCGGAAAACCGTGAAGAAACGAAACAGGCCGTGCAGGCCCGCGGCGGCGGTCGGTCGGGCCGCTACACTGTCTGGCCCAAACGTGTCCGATCGGGCGATCATCGCCTTGATTCTTCCGGGCCAGGAGCCCATCTTCCCGCCATGGCCAAACTCACCATCCTCGAATTCCCGGATCCTCGCCTGCGCACCGTGGCGCGCGCGGTCGACCCCGCCGAGCTGGACGACGCCTTCCGGGCGCACGTCGCCGACATGTTCGAAACCATGTACGAGGCGCCGGGCATCGGTCTTGCGGCCAGTCAGGTCGACGACCATCGGCGCTTCATGGTGATCGACGTGTCCGAGGCGCGCGACGAGCGGCGCGTGTTCGTCAATCCGCGCATCGTCTCCCGTGAGGGCGAGCAGGTCTGCCAGGAGGGCTGTCTCTCGGTGCCGACGATCAACGCCGACGTGACCCGCGCCGCCTCCATCGTGGTAGAGGCGCTGGACGAGCACGGCGCGCCGTTCGAACTGGCCGCCGACGGCCTGCTGGCGGTGTGCATCCAGCACGAGATGGACCACCTCGAAGGCAAGCTCTTCATCGACTACCTCTCCCCGCTCAAGCGCGACATGGTCAAACGCAAGCTGGCCAAGCTGCGCCGCAGCGCGGCCTGATTCCGCCTCCACCCGCTGTTCCGGCGCGCGGCCTGTCCGCGCGTCTTCGTTTCCGAAGGAATGAAATGCCGCTCCGATTGCTGTTCGCCGGCACCCCCGACTTCGCCGTGCCCAGCCTGCGCGCCGCGCTGCAAGGCGGCGACCTGCTCGCTGTGCTGACCCAGCCCGATCGCCCCGCCGGGCGCGGTCGCCAGCCGCAGATGAGCGCGGTCAAGCAGGTTGCGCTCGAAAACGGCGTGCCGGTACTGCAGCCGCATACCCTGCGTGAGGCCGAGGTGCAGGCGCAGCTGGCGGCGTTCCAGCCGGACCTGCTGATCGTTGTCGCCTACGGGTTGATCCTGCCGCAGGCAGTGCTCGACATCCCGAGCTTCGGCGCCTGGAACGTGCACGCCTCGCTGCTGCCGCGCTGGCGCGGCGCGGCGCCGATCCAGCGCGCGATCGAGGCCGGTGACGGCGAGACCGGTGTCTGCCTGATGCAGATGGAGAAGGGCCTGGACACCGGTCCGGTGCTGCTGCGCGCGCGTACGCCGATCGGCGCGGACGAGACCGGCGGATGCCTGCATGACCGCCTCGCCGCGCTGGGAGCGGATGTGCTCGCCGAAGGTCTGGCGCGATTGCGCGCCGGAGACGTGCCTCCCGCCCAGCCCCAGGATGCTGCGCTGGCCACCTATGCGAACAAACTCGACAAGGCCGAGGCGCAGCTCGACTGGGCCGATTCAGCCGCGATGCTCGCGCGCCGCATCCGCACTTTCAATCCATGGCCGATGGCCGAAGTACGGCTCGATGGCGAGCGCCTGCGCATTCATCGCGCCGTGGCCGTCGACGGTCATGGCGAACCCGGTTCGGTGCTGGCGGCCGGACGCGACGGCATCGTGGTGGCGTGTGGCGAAGGCGCACTGCGGCTGGAGGTGGTGCAGCGCGACGGCGGGCGCCCCGTCACGGCGGCCGATTATCTGAACGCGCACCCTGGCCTGCGGCGGTGAGCGCGATCGCAGGTGCGATGCCGCGCGCTCTTGCGGCTGAAGTGATCGAAGCGGTGCGCTTCGACGGGCGCTCGCTCAAGGCGGTGCTGCCCGATGCGCTGGCGCGGCTGCGCGATCCGCGCGATCGGGCGCTGTGCGAGGCGATTGTCTTCGAGGCGATGCGCTGGTTGCCGCGCTACGAATTCTGGCTGGGCCGGCTGCTCGATCGCCCACTGCCCGCCGCGGCGCGGCGGATCCACGCGTTGCTGCTGGGCGGCTTCGCCCAGCTGGACGCGATGGGGCTGTCCGACTACGCCGCGATTTCGGCGACCGCGGAAGCCGCGCGTACGCTGCGCCAACCGCGCCTCGTCGGCCTGGTCAACGCGATACTGCGGCGCTTCGGGCGCGAGCGCGAGGCGCTGCGCGCCGCCCTGGATTCCAGTCCCGCGGCCGCGGCCGCCCATCCCCGCTGGCTGCTGGATCGCATCGTGGCCAACTGGCCGCAGGACGCGGCGCGCATCGTGGACGGCAACAACGCCCAGGCGCCGATGTGGCTGAGGGTCAACCGCCGCCGCGCCACCCGCGAGGCCTACGCCGCGATGCTGGCCGCGGAGGGCATCGAATGCGAACCGGTCGGGGGCGCTCCGCAGGCGCTGCGCCTGGCGCGGCCGGTTGCGCCCACGCGCCTGCCCGGCTGGAGCGAAGGTCTGGTTTCGGTACAGGATCTCTCGGCGCAGTGCGCGGTGCCGCTGCTGGATGCGCAGCCCGGCGATCGCGTGCTCGACATCGGCGCCGCGCCCGGCGGCAAGACCGCGCAAATCCTCGAAACCTTCGAGGCGCTCGGTGAGGTGGTGGCGCTCGACATCGATGGCGCGCGGCTGGCGCGCGTGGAAGGCACGCTGGCCCGCCTCGGACTGTCGGCGCGCTGCATCCAGGGTGATGCGGCGCGTCCGGCTGACTGGTGGGATGGCGTCGGGTTCGATCGCATCCTGCTCGACGCGCCCTGTTCGGCCACCGGCGTCATCCGCCGCCAGCCGGACATCAAGTGGCACCGGCGCGAGGAAGACATCGCGGCCCTGGCGCAGCGGCAGGCGGCGCTGCTCGATGCCGCCTGGCCTATGCTGCGCCCGGGCGGGCGTCTAGTCTATGCGACCTGTTCCGTGCTCCGGGACGAGAACGACCGCCAGATCGATGCCTTCCTTGCACGCACGCCCGCTGCCCGCGCCATCCTTCCGCCCGATGACTTCGGCCTTCGCGTCGGTGCGGGCGTGCAGCGCTTTCCGCAGGGCAACGGTGGTGACGGGTTCTTTTACGCAATCCTCGCCAAGCAGGGCGCTGGCGATCCTGCTGATCCTGGCGCTGGCCGGATGCGGTGACGCGCCGCAGCGCGCCAGCATCAGCGCTGCGCGCGCGGTCCCCGGGCCGGACGGGCTGGTGCTGGAGGTGACGCAGCGCATCGAGCTGTCCCAGTCGATGCACGCCGCACTCGACCACGGCATCGCGCTGCGCCTGGTCTATCGCATCGATGCCTGCGGCCACGTGCGCCGGCGTGCGCTGTGGCTGCGCCACGCCCCGCTCAAGCGGCAATATGAGCTGCAGCGTGAAGGTGATGCCGAAGTTCGTGGCTTCGCCCGCCTGCCGCTGCTGGCCGCCGCGCTGGATCGGGTCCGCCTGCCGCTCGACCTTCCCGGCGACGCGCAGTGCGAAGGGCATGTGCAGGTTCGCCTGGATCCGGCCGCGCTGCCGACTCCGCTGCGCTTTCCCGCCTTCCTGGAGCCGGAGCAGTGGCGCCTGGCCTCCGCGCGGTTTTCCTGGGCCGCGCAATGAGCACCTTCCGCCGCGCCCGCGCCGTTCGCATCACCCTTGCCGTGCTGCTGCTCACCGCCCTGCTGGCCGGGCTTTATCTGGTCGCCGGCGCCCAGGGTCTGGGGCCGCGCTATGCGCGCTGGTATCCGGCCGTGTTTGCCACCACGCTGGGCGCGCTTGCGCTGCTCTCGATCGCCATTGCGCTGCGGCTCTGGCGCCTGCGCCGCCAGCTTGTGCGCGGCGAGCCCGGCGCTCGCCTGACGCGTCGCCTGCTGCTGCTGCTGGTGCTTCTGGCGCTGCCGCCGCTGGTGCTGGTCTACGGCTTCGGCGTGCGCTTCATCGGCGCGACGGTGGATTCCTGGCTTCCGGCGAACAACGCAGACGCGCTGTCCGACGCGCTGGCGCTCGGCCAGCGCTACCTGGACGAGCGCATCGCCGAAGCGCGCGCCGCCACCGAGCGCAGCGCCAGGGATCTCTCCATCCCCGGAGGCGACGGGCTGGACGCGGCGCTGGAAGACGCGCTCGACGCCAGCGGCGCGCGCCAGATGGCGGTGTTCGAACCGGACGGCCGCACGCGCGCGGTGGCCGCCGCCGATCCGGCCCTGCTGCTGCCCGAGCCGCCGCAGGACGAGGCGCGCCTGGCGCTGCGCAATCGCGCCCTGTACGCCGCCACCGAGCGCGACGGCGAGGGGCTGCGCATCCGCATCCTGGCCGCACTGCCGGGCGACCGCATCCTGCAGGCGCTGTACGAGCTGCCGCCCGAGGCCGCGGCGCAGGCGCTGCGGGTCGAATCCGCCGTGCACGCCGCTTCGCGCGCGCAGTTCCTGCGCGAATCGCTGAAGCTCGCCTTCATCCTGATCCTGAGTCTGGTGCTGCTGCTGTCCCTGTTCGCCACGGTGCTGGTCTCGTTCGGACTGGCGCGGCGTCTGGTGGCGCCGATCGCGCGCCTCTCCACCGCCACGCGGCGCATCGCCGAAGGCCGCTTCGATGCCCAGCTTCCCGAGGGAGAGGACGACGAACTCGGCTTCCTGGTGCAGTCGTTCAACCGCATGACCCGCGAACTGGAGCTGTCCCGCGCCCGCGAGCGCGCGAGCGCCGAGGACAACGAGCGCCAGCGCGCCTTTCTGGAAACCGTGCTGGCCCACCTGACCTCCGGCGTACTGGTGGTGGATGCCGATCTCCAGCTGCGCAGCATGAACGCCACGGCTCGCCAGATGCTCGGATTGGCGCCCGACCAGACTACGGTCTGGCCGCTGGCTGAACTGCGCCGCATTGCGCCGCAGGCGGCGGGGCTGGTCGGCACGCTGCTCAAGCGCCTTCGCGACGGCACGCGCGAGTGGCGCGAGGAAGTGACCCTCGATGGCAGTGGCGCCACGCCACGGGTCCTGCTCCTGCGCGGTGCGCGTCTTCCCGGCGAGGGCGCGGTGGCGGTGTTCGACGACGCCACCGTCATCGAGCGCGCCCAGCGCGATGCCGCCTGGGCCGAGGTGGCGCGCCGTCTGGCGCACGAGATCAAGAACCCGCTGACCCCGATCCAGCTGGCGGCCGAGCGCCTGCGGCGCCGCGTGCTGCCCAAGCTGGATGAAGACGACGCCCAGGTGCTCGATCGCGCCACCCACACCATCGTGGCCCAGGTGGATGCGCTCAAGGCCATGGTCAACAGCTTCGGCGACTATGCCCGCCCCCCGAGCCTCGTGCTGGCGCAGCTCGATCTCAATCGTCTGGTTGGCGAAGTGCTGGATCTCTACGAACACGACCAGCGACTGGGGCTGGTCCGCGCCCTCGCAGCGGATCTTCCCGCCGTGCAGGCCGATGCCGGGCGCATCCGCCAGGTGCTGCACAACCTCGTCAAGAACGCGATCGAGGCCTGCGCCGAGCGCAGCAGACCCTGGATCGAAGTGGCGACGAGGCGGGTGGAAGAGGGCGGGCGCAGCTTCGTCGAGCTGAGCGTGGCCGATGACGGCCCCGGTCTGCCGGAAGGCTTCGACCTGCACTGGTTCGAGCCTTACCGCAGCACCAAGCCGCGGGGTACCGGGCTCGGTCTCGCAATCGTGGCGCGCATCGCCCAGGAGCACGGCGCGCGTTTCGAAGCGCGCCGCCGCGCCGAGGGCGGCGCCATGTTCATCCTGAGGCTGCCGACGGGCTGAAGCGTGAAGCGAAGTCGCGTCGTGGTTGCGGACCAAACTTGTTTCCGGGGGATCGGGATGGGCCGGCGCTTGTTCGTGACTGGTGCGCCACTGGAATTGGACGGGCGTTGTCGTCGCTTCGGGGTCCGGAAGCATTTCGCCTGCCGATCGGCTTTTGCAGCGCAAAATACAGCCTTCCGCGGACAGCGGTAGGCTTGTGGGTACCGCGACGCGTGCCCCGGCACGAATATTCTCCGGTGCGGAACGCAAACGAGGAATCAGTGCAATGCGCTGTCCCGCGATTTCTCCCGACGAGCCCGAGCGCCTGCGCGCCTTGTCCGATTATGGCCTGGACGACGAACAGCTCGTCCCCAGCCTGGAGCCGGTGGTGCACATCGCCGCGCGCATGCTGGGCATGCCCGTGGCCGCAGTGAACATGATCGGCAGCGATCACGTCTTTTTCGCCGCCAGTGTCGGCGTGGGGGAGGTGGACATGAGCCGCGACGTGTCTTTCTGCGCCCATGCCATCAACCAGCGCGAGGTCATGGTGGTGTTCGACGCGCGCGAAGACGAGCGCTTCCACGACAATCCACTCGTAGAAGGGCCCAACGGCATACGGTTTTATGCCGGCGTTCCGCTGGTGACCCCGGAAGGCCACGCCATGGGCGCGCTGTGCGTGATCGACAGCGTGCCGCGTCCGGATTTCTCCGAGGACGATCGCAATCGCCTGCTGGAACTGGCGAAAATGACGTCCGACCGGCTGGAGCTTCGCCGCATCGCCACCGCCGCGCAGCGCAGCCGCCCCAGTTTCTAGGAACATGCCGGCTCGTCCTCCACGCCCGTGGTGTGGTTCGATGGCGCGCGCCGCATCGTGGCCTGGAACGAGGCCGCCTCCTCCGCGCCGGGCTACGAGAATCAGGAAGGCATCGGAAAACCCATCGACCTGCTGCTCCCTGTCCGCCGCCGCGCGGATTTCGCTGCGGTGGTGGCACGGGCGCTGGAACAGGGGTCGCTAGACGGCATCAACGTTCCCTACGAGCTGGATGCACTGCACAAGAACGGCAGCGAAACCCGCTTCGGATTCGCCATGTTCTCGTGGAAGGAACCAAAAGGGATTCGCTTCGAAGTGGTGCTCAAGGACATCAGCGTTTCCCGACGCGAAGAGCTGGAGCTGCGTCGTCAGGTCCATACCGACGCGCTGACGGGGCTGGCCAACCGCGCCTGTTTCTACCATGAGGTCGAGCATGCACTGCGAGATGGCAAGCCTGCCGCGGTCATGATGATCGACCTGGATGGATTCAAGGATGTCAACGACACCTTTGGCCATCTGCTGGGCGATGTGCTGCAGCAGCAGACGGCACAGCGCCTGCGCAGTGCCTTCGGCGGTGAGTCGCTCGTGGCGCGCCTGGGAGGAGATGAGTTCGCCGTGCTGCTGCCCGGAATGGAGGATGCAGAAACCGTGATGCGGCTGGCGAAGGATGCCTGCAGCGAGCTGGCCCGGCCGATCCGCGTGGATGACCAGCAGATGCGCGTGGACGTCAGCTGCGGCGTGGCGCTCGCACCGGAACAGGCGCAGGAAGCGCTGGAGCTTGCGGGGGCCGCGGACCTTGCGCTGTGCCATGCGAAGGCCAATGGGCGTGGCCGTTGCATGCTGTTCGCACCCGAGCTGCGCATGGCCGCGGTGGCGCGAAGGCTTTACGGCATGGAGCTGCATCGCGCAGTGGACGAAGGTGAATTCCTGCTGTTCTACCAGCCGCAGGTGCGCCTGAGCGATGGCATGCTGACCGGTTGCGAGGCTCTATTGCGCTGGAATCATCCCGAGCGCGGGCTGCTGTCGCCCGCGGCATTCCTTCCGGCGCTGGAGGGCAGTCCGCTGGCGCTTGCCGTCGGTTCCTTCGTGCTGGACGAGGCCTGCGCCCAGGCCGCTTACTGGCGACGCCACGGCGCATATGACCTGCGCATGGGCGTCAATCTGTTCGGAGCGCAGTTCCATGCCGGAAACCTGGTGTCGGAAGTGATGGCCACGCTGGCGCGTCACGGCTTGCCGGAAGAGGCGTTGGAGCTGGAGGTTACCGAGAACATCGTGCTCGACTGCGATGAAGTCGCCCTGGTCGCACTGGAAAAGCTGCATGCGAAGGGCGTAAGCATCGCCTTCGACGACTTCGGCACCGGCTATGCGTCCCTGAGCCTGCTCAAGCGCTATCCGCTGAACCGGATCAAGATCGACAAGAACTTCGTCCAGGGCATGCTGGAGTCGCCGCGTGACCTGTCGCTTACCCGCGCCATTCTCGATATCGCGCGTTCCTTCAACCTGCAGACCATCGCAGAGGGCGTGGAAACGCACGAGCAATGGGAGCATCTGCGCAACGAGGGATGCCCGGAAGGGCGGGGATACCTGTTCGGAAAGCCGATGCCGGCAGGCGTCTTCGCGCAGCGCTTCAATCTGGGGCAGATGGCTGCCTGAGTCGTGCAACTGGCAGCCTGCACGCAGGCCAGAAGCATGTGGCAGCACGATCTTGCGGTGCCGAAGAATCCTTCGATGCGTCGTGGGTGCTGAAGCCCGCCCCGCACCGGGTTCAAGGAAAGGCTCCCGCTGTCAGGCCGTGCGAGAGGACATCGCGGCCGGTGTCGGCCACGCCGTCAGTCAGCTCCGCGCTCGTTGATCCGGGCGGAATGGATTGGTCACGGGGAAGCTGGCGCGCCTGGAGGGATTCGAACCCCCGACCAATGGCTTCGGAAGCCACTACTCTATCCGGCTGAGCTACAGGCGC
>CAKSZJ010000017.1 GCA_934525595.1 uncultured Chiayiivirga sp.
ATCGTGGAAGCCGAGCGCCCAAGCAGCCGCCCTATCGACCTCAGGCTGCTGCCGTTCGCCTTCTCGATCATGATCACCGCACGTTCCTCTGCACTTAAATGGCTGTATCCCATCGCAATACACTCCCTCTTTATCCAGCCTCAGGCTGGTTTATATGGGGGTGTTGCACTTGGAAGTTGAGTCTGCCCATGTCGAACTCCTCTCGTGATCCGTGTCCTGATGGCGACACCATCAGCCTGGCCCATCCACGCCGCGTGGAACGCGGGGGAGTCCATTCGATCATTCAAGCCGACGCCGCTTCGCGGCGCGGCTTGATTCAGGCGGCAGGCGGCATTGCGTCATCTCGTCGGATAGCAGCTTGTCGAAATTTTCGTCGCGAGGAGAGCCGAAGATGCTATGCCCGTTTTGTACTAACCATATTCCTGATGGCGCCACTGTTTGTACTGGGTGCCAAGCCTTCTATGCTTACTCTGGGAGTGGTCTTACACCACAAGGAGCTTTTGGCATCGCTGGGGCCATACTTCTTGTAACAATTGGAGGTATTGCAAGTGGCAGCTTTGGTGGAGTTGTTTTGGGCATGATCTTGTTTTTCATGGGGCTGCCTGGATTTGTAGTGGCGGGTATAATCATGGCAGTACGTGGCAAAAAGTGGCAAAGGCGCACCTGAGCACAGTGAGAGACGGCTATCCATTTACTGGATGGCCGCCTAACTATGCGTGTATGGACTCCCCGTCAACCCCAGACGGCAGGATTTTGTGAAACGCCAGCTTCACGGCGTTTGATTCTCTGTTTTTCATCCTGCTGACGCTTTTTTACTTCAACCCCGGCAAGGCGGGAGCGGTTGCATTCGTGTATTCGGCTTTGCTGCGGGCTTGGCCCGAGCCATCATTCCGGCCCGCCGGCGCGCATGCCGGCGGCCGTTCGCCGGCTCGCGGCATGCCGCTCGAAAGCCTGGTGGTCTGATTCCTGCCGGGTGCACTTGTCGTGAGGGCAACATGATTCCGTTCTCCATTCTGGATCTGGCACCGATCCGCCAGGGCGGCACTGCGGCGCAGTCGTTCGCGGAGACCCGCGATCTGGCGCAATGGGCCGAACGTCTTGGCTACCACCGCTACTGGCTGGCCGAGCACCACAACATGACCGGCATCGCCAGCGCCGCAACGTCGGTGCTGATCGGCCATGTGGCCGGCGCCACGTCGCGCATCCGGGTCGGGGCGGGAGGTGTGATGCTGCCCAACCACGCGCCGCTGGTGATCGCCGAGCAGTTCGGCACGCTGGCTTCGCTGTATCCGGGCCGCATCGATCTGGGCCTGGGGCGTGCGCCCGGCACCGATCAGCGCACCGCGCGTGCGCTGCGCCGCACTCTGGTCGGCGATGTCGACGGATTCCCCGACGACGTCAACGAGCTGATCGGCTATTTCGCCCCGGCCCGACCGGGTCAGGCGGTGCAGGCGGTGCCGGGGGCCGGGCTGGATGTCGCGGTCTGGATCCTGGGTTCGAGCCTCTACGGCGCGCAGTTGGCCGCGATGATGGGGTTGCCGTACTCCTTCGCCTCGCATTTCGCACCGGCGCAGATGGAGGCGGCGCTGGCCGCCTATCGCCGGCTGTTCCGCGGCTCTGCGCGTCTGGCTGCGCCCTGCGCGATGGTCGCGGCGAACGTGATCCTGGCCGACGACGGCGACGAGGCGCGTCTGGCCGCGACTTCGCAGCAGCAACAGTTCGTGCAGCTGGTCCGCAACCAGGCCGGCGAGCTGCCGCCGCCGCGCGCGGACATGGAGGCGTTCTGGTCTCCGGCAGAGCGTTCGCACGTGGAAAAGACCCTGTCGGTCAGCTTCGTCGGCTCACCGGCCGAGGTCGAGCCGCAGCTGCGGGGGTTCCTGCAAGGCACCGGGGCGGACGAGCTGATTGTCAACTGCCACGTGTTCGACCACCGCGTGCGCCGCCGCTCGCTGGAACTGCTGGCGCAGATGCGCGAAAGGCTTTGAGGCGGCCGCCGAACCCGGGCTGCTGCTCGCGCATGCCGGGCGCCGTGCGTGGCAGGCGGAAACTCCCGCGAGGCTCAAAACAGCGCCGGCACCGCCGCCGCGGCACCGCCTCGCAGGCACACATCGGCCAGCGGTGAAAGCCCGGTTTCTTCCGGGTTGATCTCGATGATGCGGGCACCGCGCTGTCTGGCGAGCGCGGGCAGACCGGCGGCCGGATAGACGAGGCCCGCCGTGCCGATGACGAGCATCAGGTCGCAGCGTTCGGCGGCCTCGACGGCGGCGCGATACGGCGCGACGGGAAGGTCTTCGCCGAACCAGACCACGCCGGGGCGGATGCGGTCGTTGCAGTGCGGACAGCGCGGCGGCTCGACGGGGACGGGTTCGGCCGCGATGCCGGGCAGGATCACGTCGTCGAACGGGTGCGCACATGCGAAGCAGCGGTGCGCGAAGAGGTCGCCATGCAGGTGCAGCACATCGCGGCTTCCGGCGCGTTCGTGCAGGTCGTCCACGTTCTGGGTGACGAGCGTGATGTCGCGGGTTTTCGCGGCTTCGGCCAGCGCGCGGTGGCCTGCGTTGGGCTGCGCGGCGCGCACTCCGGCCATGCGCCACAGATACCAGCCCCAGGCCACGCCCGGGTCGCGTCGCCAGCCCTCCAGCGACGCCAGCACCTGCGGGGAATACTGCACCCAAAGCCCGCGCTGCGCGTGGCGGAACGTCGGCACACCGCTTTCGGCCGACATGCCGGCGCCGGTCAGCACGGCGATGCTGCGCGCCTCGTCGACGAGATGGCGGGCGCGCTGGAGGAGGGTGAGGTCGATGGCGGTCATGGGGGCGTGTCGTCGTCGATCGGGTTTCAGGGCGCGCCGCAGCGCGGCCGTGCGGATGAAGCAAGGCGCCGGTCTGCCGATCAGCGAACCCCCAGCCCGCGCGCCGGTCCGTTCCAGCCGGCCTGGCTGGCATAGTCGGCTTCGTAGATTTTCAGGTCGGCCTGGGAAGCGTATTTGACGTAGTGGATCTTCACCGGGGCCTGCGAGGCGTAAGGCGCGCGCCACCACAGCGCATCGCCTTTTGCATCGCTGCGGTAGCGCACCCAGTGGATGCGAAGGTGGGCTTCGGAGGCGTAGCGGACTCGGTAGACCTTGATGTCGGCCTGCGAGGCGTAAGGCACTTCGTGAACGGCAAGCGCGTGTGCGGGCGTGATGGCAAAGGCGCCGAGCATGCAAAGCGCCAGGCTCCGGAATTTCGCCGGAGCGCGCCGGCGCGGGAGAGCCGGCGCCTTCGGCGAAGCGCTGGATTCGGGCGCACGCCGCAAGGAGGAAGCGGGTTCATGCATGGTCATGGGGGCGTCTCCGCGTAGCGCGCCGTGAGTGCCCCGAACTCTTCGGCCATGTGGCGGCGCAAGGCGGGCGGATCCGGCACTGCGGCCGCGCTGCTCGGAATGGCGCGCAGGGGGTGCAGACAACGCAGCGGAGAGCTGGACATGGCGGAAGGCGATGTGGACTGGCGACAGCGTAGCATCGAGCCTGCGCTGGACGCGCCTGCGCTATCCCACCAGTCCGCGCCGCGCCGCTTCCAGCGCGGCTTCGGCGCGGCTGCCGACGCTGAGCTTGCGGTAGATGCCCTTGAGATAGCCGGCCACGGTGTGGGTGGAAATCGCGAGGGCGCGCGCGACGTCCTGCCGGGTCATGCCCTTTGCGATCAGGCGCAGCACCTCGTTTTCACGCGGCGTCAGCACGTCATGCGCAGCGGCGGCAACGGGCGCGGCGGGCGGATCGTGCGAGGGCGGAGGAGCGAAATGGCGCAGCAGGCGCCGGGCGATCGAGGGCGAGAGCGGCGGCTGCCCGGCGGCGATGCCGCGCAGCATCCCGGCCAGCGTCTCGTGTCCCTGATCCTTGAGGACATAGCCTTGTGCGCCTGCGTGCAGGGCCGGAAACAGGTGGGCGTCGTCGTCGAACACGGTCGCCACGACGCACATGGAGCGCCCGCGCAAGCGCTCGATCAGGCTCACGCCCGAGCCATCCGGCAGGGCCAGGTCGATCAGCACCAGCGGCGGCGGTGGATCGAGCAGGCACTCGGCTTCGCACAGGCTGCCCGCCGCGGCGATGACGATGCCGGGGAATGCCTGCTCCAGCGCCTGTGCCAGCCAGGCCCGGCTGCTGGCCAGGTCGTCCACGACGAGCGCGCGCTCGAACCAGGCACTCATCGCATGCCTCCGTCCGTCTGCAGCGGCATGGACAAGAGCACCTTGGTCCCGCCTTCGGTGCCGGGCGTCCAGCGGATGTCGCCGGCCAGCTCGGCGGCGCGATCGCGCATCGAGCGCATGCCCGCGCCGGCACGCGCCGCAGCGTTCTCCACACCTTCGCCGTCGTCGGTCAGTTCGAGTCCGAGCTGGCCGCCGGAAAAGCGCACCCGCACCCGCAGACGCTGCGCCTGGGCGTGGCGGATGGTGTTGCTGACGGCCTCGCGCACGATGCGGTGCAGGTGCAGGGCGCGCTCGGTGTCGAGCGGCGGATCGGGCAGCACGTCGATTTCCTGCCAGACCAGGCCGATGTCGACTGCGGCAAGGCGCTGGACGGCCTCGCTGCGGATGTCGGCAAGCACATCGCCCAGCGTGCCGGGCGTCCCGCGCGAGCGCGTCACCACGTCGCGCAGGTCCTGCAGGATGGCGCGCGCCTGATCGGCATGCTGCGGCGTCGGCGCGGCGTGAATCAGGCCGAGCAGCCGCGCGCCCAGATCGTCGTGCAGGTCGCTGTAGATGCGCTCGCGCTCGGCGGCGGTGGCTTCGCTGCGCAGCGCGGCTTCACGCCTCGCGCGATCCTCCTCCATGCGCGCCTGCATCTGCCGCGCGCGCGCCTGAGTGCGCCAAAGCGCCACCGCCAGCGCCGCGGCGATCAGGGTCATGGCCAGGAGCGTCAGGGAAAGGGGCGGCGCCATCGCTGCAGGAGGCGTGCGCACTTGGGATCGAGCCGGGGCGGGCGGCGTGCCCGAACCTCAGGCGCCGCCCTCCAGCTTGCTTTGCTGATACAGCGCCAGGCCGAGCGTACGGATGAGACGCAGCTGCTTTTCCAGCCAGTAGGCGTGGTCTTCCTCGGTGTCCTTGAGCTGGGCGAGGAGCAGATCGCGGGTGACGTAGTCACCGTGTCGTTCGCACAGCGCAATGCCCTCGGCCAGGTGCTTGCGCACCGCGTATTCGGTGGCGAGGTCCTTTTCCAGCATTTCCTCCACGTCGCGCCCCGGTTCGAACGCATCCACGCGCATGTCCGGCGTGCCTTCCAGGAACAGGATGCGCCGCACCAGCGCGTCGGCGTGCTGGGTTTCCTCTTCCATTTCGTGGTTCAGGCGCGCATGGAGCGCGTTGAGGCCGAGGTCCTCGTAGCGGCGCGAGTGGATGAAATACTGGTCGCGCGCCGCCAGTTCGCCGCGCAGCAGGAAGTTGAGGAACGCGATGATTTCGGGATGGCCTTGCATCGACAGGCTCCGGCGGGAAAAGGCCGACAGTATGCCAAGTCCGGCGGTTGATCGGGGCTGCGCCCGCCGACGCACGACCGGGGCGGGCTACTCCGCCGCCGAGGCGGCCTGCGCCTCGGAAGCGCGAAGCGCCTGCAGCGCCTCGGGCAGGTCGCCCGGGGCCAGCGCGTCGCGGAGGTTCTCGAGGATGTGTTCGACGTAGCCCAGGTCATTCATCAGCGAGCCCATCCGCAGGCCGTCCAGCTCGTCACGCCGCACCATGAGGAACAGGCGCTGGCGGAACGTGGCCTGGAACTGGTCGGCCTCCGAAGCCAGCGCCGTCAGACGTTCGGGCGTGGCATCGGAGGGCTGCTGGGCCAGCGCGTAGAGCGCATGCAGCTGCTGCAGCAGGCAACGCCACAGCGCCAGGTAGCTGTCACGCAGCACCGAAGGCGGTTCGCGCAGCCGGGCCGCCATGTTCTTCTGCAGGTGCTTGGCGTCCTTCACCGCGTTCACGAAGTCCAGCGCGCGCAGCTGGCAGTGGCTCCAATAGCGCTGGTGCGGTTCGTCCAGCGGCGCATCGAGGCGCCCCATGAAGCTCAGAAGGTCGGCATAGACGCCTTTGACGTAGTGCTGATACAGCGCGTCGGCATCCTCGTCCGGCGTGTGCGGATCGGGTTCCAGCGTGGCCGCTTCGGGCTCCACCCAGGTCAGACGATCGGGCGGCAGCAGCAGGGTGCGGCAGATCACCTCCATGCACAGCTGCCCCAGGTGCTGCAGCTCGCGCGTAGCCGCCGCCGCCGCGGCATCGGGCGATTCCAGCGCCTGCGGCGAGAGGTAGTGCGCGCGGATCCGCTCCGGCGTCTGCGGCTGCAGCGCATGCAGCGGCGGTGGATCGGGCAGCCAGCGCTGCAACGCGCGCGCCAGGTTCGCCTGCCATGGCCAGAACAGCAGCACCCCGCCGGCGTTGAACAGGGTGTGGAACAGGGCCAGCTGCAGCAGCGGGTTGCCGCCGAATCCCAGCGCGCCCGAGAGCGCACCCACCGCCCAGGTGAGCGGCAGCAGGAGGGCCAGGGCGAGCGCTGCGGTTGCCGCGTTGAACGTCACGTGCGCCAGCGCCAGGCGCTGCCCGCTGCGGTTGCCGCCGAGCATGCCCACGAATGCGGTGCTGACGCTGCTGCCGACGTTCGCGCCGATCGCGATCGCCAGCGCCTGACCGAGCGCGAGGTGGCCGCCGGCGAGCGCGGTCAGGGTCAGGATCAGCGTGGCGTGGCTGGACTGCAGCACCACCGTGGCGGCCAGACCGGCGCCGACGAACAACAGGGTTCCCGCGAGGCCACCGGCATGCACCCCGCTCAGGTCCACGCTTCCGCCCAAGGCGTCGAAACCCTCCTGCAGCCCGTCGATGCCCAGGAAGATCAGCGCCACGCCCAGCAGCACGCGGCCGGCTGCCCGCCCACGCGCACCCAGGACTCCGCCCAGCACGCCGAACACCAGCAGCGGCAGCGCCAGCGGCGAGAGGCTGAAGCCGTCTCCGGCCAGCGCCAGCAGCCAGATGCCGCTGGTGGCGCCCAGATTGGCGCCGAACACCACGGCGATGCCTCCGCCCAGGTGGATCAGGCCGGAACTGACGAAGGCGATGGTGAGCAGCGACACCAGCGTGCTCGACTGCAGCAGCACGGTGCCGCCGATGCCGAACGCCAGCCCCTTGCCCGGCGTCGCGGTGCTGCGCGCCAGCCACTGCTCCATGCGGCTGCCGGCGAGCTGGCGCAGGCCCTCTTCCAGCAGCTGCATGCCCAGCAGGAACATCGCCAGGCCGGCGCACAGCTGCAGCCAGCCGGCGCTGCGCCAGAACGACCACGCCAGAAGCACCACCAGCACGAGCGCCACCGCGAGCCTGCGTCCCTTCATCCTGCGCTCCGCCACCGCTCCAAAGCGGGGATTATCGGCGCAACGCCGCCGCGCCCGTGCGTCGGGCGCAGGTTCGCCCGAGCGGCTGCACTGCGCCGGGCAGGCCGGTCCTGCGGAACGGGTGCAGCCGTTCCGCAGGACCGGCGGTCAGCCGGCATCCGGCATGCGGCCGAACTTGCCGGCGCGGAAGTCCTCGATCGCCTGGCGGATCTCGGCCTGCGAGGTCATCACGAAGGGGCCATAGCCCACCACCGGCTCGTTGAGCGGCTCGCCCGCCAGCCACAGCACGACGGCCTCGTTGTTGGCCTCGATCAGCGCACTCTCGCCGTCACGCGACAGTTCCACCAGCTGCCCGGCGCGGGCCAGCGCCTCGCCGTTGACCTGCACCGTTCCGCGCAGCACGGCGAGCGCCAGCGTATGGCCGATCGGCGCGGCGAGCCTGGCGCGGCCGCCCGCGTTGAGCCGCAGGTCCCAGACATCCATCGGACTGAAGGTGCGCGCAGGCCCGATGTGCCCATCCAGCGCGCCGGCGATGACGCGCGCCGTGCCCGCGCCTTCGGGAAGATCGACGGCCGGAATCTGTGCCGCCGTGATGTTCTGGTAGCCCGGCGGATCGCCCTTGTGCCGGGCCGGCAGGTTGACCCAGAGCTGCGCCATTTCCACCGTGCCGCCGCTGCGGCTGAAGGCCGGCGAATGGAACTCCTCGTGCAGGATGCCGCCGGCTGCGGTCATCCACTGCACATCGCCCGGGCCGATCACTCCGCCCGCGCCGGTGGAATCGCGATGCGCCACTTCGCCCTGATAGACGATCGTGACGGTCTCGAAGCCGCGGTGCGGGTGCCAGCCCACGCCGCGCTGGCGCCCCGAGGGCGGGAAGCCCATCGGAGCGGCGTGGTCGAGCAGCAGGAAAGGGCTGAGCCGCTGGCCCAGGCCGTCGTAACTGAACATCGAACGCACCGCGAAGCCATCGCCAACCCAGTGCATGGGCGGGGCATCGTGGACAGCCATAACCTTCTTCATGATCCCTCCAGATTCGCGGCGGGCAGGCGTGCCCGCGACAGGCCAATGATGGGTCCGGCGGGCGCTGCGGATAAGGGCGCATCCGGCGATCCCGGCGTTGCCCTGGATGCAACGATGCCGCCGGCGCCCCGGACGGTCAGCGGTGCGGATGCGGCGGCGATTCGAGTGCGCACTCGCCGCGCGCATCCCAAAGCACTTCGACCGTGCTGTGGCCGATGCCCCAGACGTCGGCCAGCGCACGCTTGATGGCCGCCGTCACTTCGCGCGGATCGCCGCCCGGCGCGAGGCGCGCTTCGAGCGTGGCGGCCGTGCGGCCCGAAGTGATCGACCAGACGTGCACGTGCTCGACGCCGGCCAGGCCCTCCACGCGTGCCACCAGATCCTGCGCCAGCTGCGCGATGTCGATGCCCGGCGGAGTGCCTTCCAGCAGGATGTGCAGCGTGCCGCCCAGCAGGCGCCAGGCGCTGCGCAGGATCAGCCCGAGGATCAGCACCGAAAGGATCGGATCGATCGGTGTCCAGCCGGTGAAATGGATGACCAGCGCCGCCGCGACCGCCGCCACCGAACCGAGAAGGTCGCCCAGCACGTGCAGCATCGCGCCCTGGATGTTGACGTGCCCGGTGTCGGCACGACGCAGGATGAAGAACGTCGCGATGTTCACGCCCAATCCGGCGCAGGCCACGGCCAGCATCGGGCCGGCCAGCACCGGCGCGGGTGCGCGCAGGCGCCCGATCGCTTCCCAGCCGATCCACAGCGTCAGCGCGAACAGCGCCACCGCGTTGACGAATCCGGCCAGCACCTCCAGCCGCAGGTAGCCGAAGGTCTTGCGCGCGTCCGCGCCGCGCCGTCCGAAGTGGAACCCCGCCCAGGCCAGCGCCAGGGCCGCGACATCGGTGAGCATGTGCCCGGCGTCGGCGAGCAGCGCCAGCGACCCGGACAGCACGCCGCCGACCACTTCAACGCCCATGAAGAGCGCGGTGAGCAGCAGGGCGAACAGCACCGCGCGGCGGTTGTCTCCCGTTACCGCCGGCGCGTGGTGGTGCGCATGGCCCGCATGCGCGTCGCGGTGATCGTTTGGGTGCGCCATCGCGCAGTATTCCGTTGCCGTACCGGCGACCACTTTGCCACGTCGGACGCGCTGGCTATAGTGCTGCGGCTTCACCCGAACTGCCGGAACTGTGGCCCGAAGAAGGAATCCCGCCGTGTCTGTCTCCCTGTCCGTCCGCACCGCACTGGCCAGCCCTCGCTGGCTGATCGTCGGCGGCATGGCGCTGCTGGCCGCCTGCGCGGGCCAGCCGCAGCGTCCCGCCACGACGGACGTGCCCGCCGGTGACGGACTGGCTGCGACCGTGATCACCGAGACCTTCGTCAGCGCGCTGATTCCCGAGGTGGAGCTGGATTCCCTCGCCACCTGGCTCAGTCCCGAAGGCGAAACGCGGGTGATCGCCAGCGGCAAGCACGCCGGCATGCTGCTCGTGTTCGACGGCGAGAACGGCGACCTGCTGCAGGAGCTGGGCGAGCGCGGCGCCCTGCGCTATCCCAACGGCGTGGCCACCTTCGGCGACTGGCTGTTCGTGGTGGAACGCGACGCCGCCCGCGTCAGCGTCTTCGAGCTTCCCGATTTCACGCCGCGCGGCCATTTCGGCGAAGAGGTGCTGCAAACGCCCTACGGCCTGTGGGTCTGGGAATCGGCCCCGGGCGAAGTGGAGGTCTTTGTCACCGACAGTTACCAGATCGACGGCCAGCCGCCTCCGCTGGCGCGCCTCGACGCGCGCATCAAGCGCTTCCGCGTGCGCCTCGACGAGGAACCGCTCCACAGCTACACGCTCGACGCCTTTGGAGGAACCGAGGATGCCAGCGCGCTGCGCTGGGTCGAATCGATCGCCGGCGACCCGGCCTTCGAGCGCCTGATCATCGCCGAGGAGCATCCCAGGCACCGCAACAGGGGACCGCTGGTCTACCGCTTCGACGGGCACTTCACCGGCGAGCACCTGGGCGCGGGCCTGTTCCGCGGAGATCCGGAAGGCATCGCGCTCTACGAGTGCCAGAGCGGCAACGGCTACTGGATCGCGGCCGAGCAGGACAAGAGCGACAACCGCTTCCACGTCTTCGACCGCGCCAGCCTTGCGCATCTGGGCAGTTTCAGCGGCGACGTCACCCGCGGCACCGACGGCATCGTGCTGCATCCGGGCGCCAGCGCACGCTTTCCGCACGGCGCGCTCTACGCGATCAATGCCGACGCGGGCATCAGCGCCTTCGACTGGCGCGACATCGCCTCCGCGCTCAACCTCTGGCTCGACTGCCCCGAATAGCCCTACGGAAGCGCGCTGGCATCGAGGCCGGCGAGCGCGTCCATTTCCGCATCGTCGAAGCCGGCGGCGCGACGCGCGGCGCGGTTGAACGGCCCGCGCAGCACGTCGCGGGCGTGGCGGCGCAGCAGGCCGATGAACGTGTCGCGCGGGTCAACCTCGCGCTGCGCGCACAGGAAATGGAACCAGCGCGTGCCGGCCGCGACATGCGCCACCTCCTCGCGCAGGATGACCTCCAGCACCGCTACCGTGTCCGGATCGCCGAGCCCGGTGAGCCGGTCGATCATGCCGGGCGTCACGTCCAGGCCGCGCGCTTCCAGCACGCGCGGCACCAGAGCCATGCGTTCGAGACAGTCGCCGGCGGTCTTCTCGGCCATTTCCCACAGGCCGTTGTGCGCGTCGAAGTCGCCGTAGGCGTGGCCGAAATCGGCCAGGCGCACGGCGAGAAGTTCGAAATGGCGCGCTTCATCGTCGGCGCAGGCGGACCAGTCGGCGTAGTAGTCGTCGGGCATGCCGGGGAAGCGCAGCACCGCATCCCAGGCCAGGTTGATGGCGTTGAACTCGATGTGGGCAATGGCGTGCAGGAACGCGGCGCGGCCTTCGCGCGAACCCAGCCCGCGCGAGGCCAGCTGGCGCGGCGCCACCAGCCGCGGACGCGCCGGGCGGCCCACCTCGGCCACGGCGGGAATCGACGGCCAGCCCGAGACATCCGCCCGCGTCAGGGTGCCGGCGGAAAACGCGGCGAAAGCGGCGTGCGTGTCGGCCACCTTGGCCGCTGGATCGCACAGCGCCAGGCAGTGCGCCGCCGCGTGCTGCAGGGTCGGCCAGTCGCGGGATGGAGCGGGCATCACCCGGCCAGGCGCTTGCGCCGGCCTTCCTCGCCGCGCTCGTCGCTCAGGCGTTCGAAGTAGCCCGCGTCCAGCCCGGTGACGTAGTCCCCGGTGAAACAGGAGGAGTCGAAGCTGGCAAGCGCCTCGTTGCCCTCGGCAACGGCCCATTCGAGATCGGCCAGATCCTGATAGATGAGCCAGTCGCAGCCGAGCGCGGCCTGCACGTCCTCTTCGCTGCGCTGGTACGCGATCAGCTCGCTGGCGGCCGGCATGTCGATGCCGTAGACGTTGGGATGGCGGATCGGCGGCGCCGCCGAGGCCAGATAGACCTTGCGCGCGCCGGCATCGCGCGCCATCTGCACGATCTGACGGCTGGTGGTGCCGCGCACGATGGAATCGTCCACCAGGAGCACCACGCGATTGCGGAATTCCAGAGGAATCGGATTGAGCTTGCGCCGCACCGATTTCACCCGCTCGCTCTGGCCCGGCATGATGAAGGTACGCCCGACGTAGCGGTTCTTGGTGAAGCCCTCGCGGTACTTCACCCCCAGCACGTTGGCCACCTCCAGCGCCGAATCGCGCGCCGAATCGGGGATCGGGATCACGGTGTCGATATCGTGGTCGGGGCGCAGGCGCAGGATCTTCTCGCCCAGCTTCACGCCCATGCGCATGCGCGCCTTGTGCACCGAGACATTCTCGATCATCGAATCGGGACGGGCGAAGTAGACATACTCGAAGATGCAGGGCGCGTGCGCGGCCTTTTCCGAACAGCAGCGCGCGTGCAGCTCGCCCTGCGGCGTGACGATCACCGCCTCGCCCGGCTGCACGTCGCGCAGGCGGGTGAAGCCGGTGAGATCCAGCGCCACGCTTTCCGAGGCCACGGCGTATTCCACCCCGGCCGCGCTCTCGCGCCGGCCCAGCACCAGCGGGCGGATGCCGTTGGGATCGCGAAAGGCCAGCAGGCCCAGGCCCAGCACCA
The DNA here is from genome assembly GCA_934525595.1 of uncultured Chiayiivirga sp. Lineage (GTDB taxonomy): Bacteria > Pseudomonadota > Gammaproteobacteria > Xanthomonadales > Xanthomonadaceae > Denitratimonas. The sequence goes on from CAKSZJ010000017.1 coordinate 12,482, forward strand.
CGCTGACGATGGCGTAACCGCCGCGGCAGCGCCGGTGCACCCCGGCCACCGCGTCGAACACCGCGTCGGGCGCCAGCGAATCGCGCTGGCCCAGCTCGTGCGCCAGCACGTTGAGCAGCACCTCCGAATCCGACTGGGTGTTGACGTGGCGGCGATCCTGTTCGAACACCTCGCGCCGCAGCGCCTCGGTGTTGACCAGATTGCCGTTGTGCCCCAGCGCAATGCCGTAGGGCGAGTTGACGTAGAACGGCTGTGCCTCGTCGGAACCCTCCGAACCTGCGGTCGGGTAGCGGCAGTGGCCGATGCCGATGCGCCCGCCCAGCAGGCGCATGTGATCCTCGTCGAACACGCTGCGCACCAGCCCCTTGCCCTTGTGGACGCGGATGCGGGTGCCGTCCATGACGGCCATGCCGGCTGCGTCCTGGCCGCGGTGCTGCAGCACGGTCAGTCCGTCGTACAGGGCCGGGGCCACCGGTTCGGTGCCCACGATGCCGATGATTCCGCACATGTCCTTGGTTCCTCGTCAGGAGTCCCGCGGCGGCTCAGGCCGCGGAGTGGCATCGGCGGGCGCCGACGCGGCAGGTTCCGGCGGCGCGTCGGGCGCGTCATTTTCGCCCGGCACGGGCAACAGTGCGGCGGCGCGTTCAAGCGAGAAGCGCTCCGACAGCGCCTCGGGCAGCCACTGCCCAAGCCAGGCAGCACCGCGGGAAAAACCGGGCAGCAGCGGCGAGTCGCGCCACGCCGCCTCCTGCGGCAACGGGGTGAACCCGGCCAGCAGCACCAGCAGGCAGCCGATGAAAGCGCCGCGCGCCAGGCCGAAACCCAGCCCCAGCAGCCGGTCGGTGCCGGACAGGCCGGTGCTCTTCACCAGCCGCTGGATCAGCCACACCAGCAGCGCGCCGACCATGAGCGCGGCCAGAAAGATGCTCGCGTAGCCCAGCGCCCAGCGCGCCGTAGGCGAGGCGATGTGCGGCTCGAACATCGCCGCCACCGCCGGGCCGGCGGCAAACGCCAGCCAGCCGGCACCGATCCACACCACCAGCGACATGACCTCGGTGACCAGGCCGCGCCACAGGCCCATCACGGCCGACAGGCCGAGGATCACCAGCAGCACGATGTCGATCCAGGTGAGCACGCCGGCGATCAGGGGTGCGGCACGACGTTGCCGTCCACGCCCAGCCTGGCCTTGGCATCGGCCTTGAGCTTCTCGGCGCGCTCGCGCTGCAGCTCCGGCCCCAGGCGCACGCGCCACAGCGTGCCGCCGGCGGTGCCGGCACGCTCGACGTAGCTGGCAAATCCCGCCGCGCGCGCGCGGTCGCGCAGCGCGGTGGCGTCGGCCTCGGCGCGGAACGCACCGACCTGCACCGCGAACCCTTCGGCCACGCCGGGACGCGCGGCCGCCGGCGCACCGTCCTCGCCCTCCAGCGCCACGATCGCGGTCGGCACATCGGCGCGGATCTTCAGCACCGTGAGGCGCGCGGATTCAGCCTCCGAACGCTGCGCATAGGGCCCCACGCGCACCCGTTGCACCGGCTTGCCGTCGAGGCTGAGCGACTCGCTGTAGGCCGGCAGCCGCCGTCCGCGCAGCTGGGTCACCAGACCCGCGGCGTTGGCGGCGTTGGCGTAGCTGCCGAGGTTGACCGCCCAGCGGCCCGCGGTGGCTGCGGGCGCGGGGGGAGGCGGCGCAGACGCTGCCACAGGCGCAGGCGCAGGTGCGGCAGCCGGTGCGCTCACCGGCGCCGGCTGGGGCGTCGGTGCGGGAGCGGCTGCAGGTCCAGGCTCCGGCGCACCCGTGCCGAGCGGCGCGCCGGACACCGCGTCGATACGCACCGGCGCGTCGGTCGTGTCCACCGTGACGATGCGATCCGGATCGCCGGCATCCGCCGGCGCGGGGATCTGCGGCGCGGGAGGGGCCAGGGTCAGGTCGCGCGTCTCGAAACTGCGGCTGTCGCGCTCGGGCACGCCCAGCGGCACCGTGGTGGAGCCGGGCTCCGGTTCGGGCCCGCCGATCAGCATCGGCAGGAAGATCACGGCCAGCGCCACGAGCACCGCGGCACCAATGAGTCGCTGTTTCAAGGCTGCATCCCTGCTGAGGAATCCGAACTGGATCGGTGGATTATAGCGGCGGGGACGCGGCGCTTCGGTGCGCGGCGCGGTGCCCGTACAGGTTCAGCCCGGGGACTCCAGCGCCGCCAGCGCCTCGCCCACGGTGTGGAAGGAACCGAACACCACGATGCGGTCTCCCGGCTGGGCTGCGCTGCGCGCTGCAGCCAGCGCCTTCGCCACGGTGACATGGCGCGCCACAAGCGAACGCGAAAGCAGCGCCGCCACTTTCTGCCAGAGTTGCTCCACCGGCTGGCCGCGCCCGCCCGCTCCGCTCAGGCCCGCCAGATGCCACAGGTCGATGCTCGCCATGAGCGCGGCGACCTCGTTGGCTACGTCTTTGTCCGCCAGCGCGGCGAATACCGCGAGGGTGGCGCCGCGCGGCCGGTTGGCCTGCAGCCAGGCGGCGAGCTGCTGCGCGGCCTGCGGGTTGTGGGCGACATCCAGCACCACTTCCACCGCGCCGGGCAGCACCTGCATGCGCCCGGCCAGCCGCGCCGCCGTAACGCCCTCGCTGATCGCGACATCGGACACCGGCAGCGCCGGCGCCAGCGCACGCAGCGCGACGATCGCGGCCGCGGCGTTGGCGAGCTGAGCGGGCGCGCGCAGGCCCGGGCGCGGCAGCGGCAGCGTGCCGCGGTCATCCTCGAAAACCCAGCCGTCGCCCTGGGCGCGGTAGCGGAAGCTGCGCCCGGCGCGCAGGACCGGCGCGCCGATCCGGTCGGCCTCGCGCAGCAGGCTGTCGGGCGGATCCAGCTCGGCGAGCACCGCCGGCTTGCCCGCGCGCAGCACGCCGGCCTTTTCCCGCGCGATGGTTTCGCGGTCCGGCCCCAGGTACTCGGTGTGGTCGAGCGCGATGGTGGTGATCACCGCCACGTCCGCATCGACCAGGTTCACCGCATCCAGTCGGCCGCCCAGGCCCACTTCCAGCACCGCAAGATCGAGCGCCTCGCGCGCCAGCAGCCACTGCGCCGCCAGGGTGCCGAACTCGAAGTAGGTCAGCGGGATTTCTCCACGTGCCGCCTCCACCGCCTCGAAGGCGGCGATGAGCGCGGCGTCCTCGACCTCCACGCCATCGATCCGGATGCGCTCGTTGTAGCGGATCAGGTGCGGCGAGGTGTAGCTGCCCACGCGCAGCCCCGCCGCGCGCGCGATGGCTTCGATGAAGGCCACGGTGGAACCCTTGCCGTTGGTGCCGGCCACGGTGATGACGCGGCGCGCCGGCCGGCCGACACCGAGACGCGCCGCCGCTTCGCGCACGCGATCGAGGCCCAGCGCGATGGGCTGGGCGTGGAGGCGCTGCTGGTAGTCCAGCCACTGCGCAAGGTTCATGGTCGTTCCCGATGGAAAGGAGGAGTCACTTTACGCAGTCCGGCGGCCGGATCACTCATCCGCAGCCGCGCCGCGCGTGCGACGCTATGATCCGACGGTTCAAGGAAATTGTCCCATGACCCTGCCCGCGTCCCCGCCGCACGCCGCGCCAGATCCGGCATCCGCACCGTCTCCGGAGCAGAGCGCCCCGTTCGCCGGCGTGGTCGAGCGCTCCAGCGTCGACCACATGTTCCGGCTGATGCAGCAGCACCACGTGCAGCTTTCGATGATGGCCGACACCAAGGCCAACATCATCATCACCGTCTCCTCGATCGTGCTGACCCTGGTACTGGGGCGCATGGGCAATCCGGACTACCAGCACGCCATGGCTGTCCTGGGCACGTTCACCCTGGTGGCGCTGCTGCTGGCGATCCTCGCGGTGCTGCCCAAGTACCGGCATGTGTCGCGCATCGAAGATCCGCTGCCGGACGGGTTCAACATCACCTTCTTCGGCCACTTCGCCGGCATGGACCAGGCGCGCTTCCTGCGCGAGCTGGCGGCGCGTCTGCAGCCGGGCCAGACCTACGAAACCATCGCGCGCGACGTGTACGGGCTGGGCACCTACCTTGCCGCACGGAAATACCCGTATCTGCGCCTGAGCTACCTGTTCTTCCTCGCAGGATTCCTGCTTGCCTGCCTGACCCAGGCGGCGCGCCTGCTCTTCTACTGAGCGCGCTGGCGCAGCGCCAGCTCTTCCCAGGCCACCAGATATCCGGCCGTCGCCAGCGGCAGGGTCAGCGCCAGCAGCGGCGCCATGGCAAGCTGCCCCCACACCAGCCAGCCGGGGCGCAGCAAGGCGGCCGGCCCATCCAGCCAGACGGCGATCATCCCCGCGCCGATCAGCGGAATCGCGCCGACGGTGCTGAAGATACCGAGGAATGCCAGCAGCAGCAGGGAAACCAGCCCGGCGGCCAGCACCCAGTGCCCGCGCACGCGGCGGACGCTCTCGCGCAGCGCGCCCATCGCGCCCATGCCGTCGAGCACGATCGCCGGATAGAAGAACCCCGCCGCCACCGATACCCAGGCCAGCGGCACGGCGGCCAGCAGCAGCCCCACGAGCAGCGCCAGCAGCAGCGCGAGCGCATCGTCCTGCGCCACGCCCCAGAACCAGGCAGCACCCACCGGCGCCAGTGCGAGAACATTGAGCGCAAGGTAGGCCAGCGTCGCCAGCAGCGCCGCCGGCAGCGCGCGCGCGGCGTTTCCCAGGCCCGCACCGGGCGCAAGGCCGCGCGCCATCCGGCCCTGGCGCTCCATCAGCATCAGCAGGAACAGAAAGCTCGCGAGCGTGGCGACCAGGCCGAACGCAAGCGTGAACGCATCGGGATGGAACACCCCCGGTTCGATCCACGCGTGCAGCGGCGCCTCTTCGAAGCGCGCGCGCGTCGCCCACCACCACGGCAGCCATGGCAGCAGCGAAGCGATCGAATACGCCAGCGCCGGCCACAGCACCGGCCGCAGGCTGGCGAACCACAGCGCGAAGCTCGCCTGCACCAGCTCACCGAAGCCGCGCGGCAGATCCGAAGGGTGATGGGCGAAGGCAGACCTGGATACCATCGGCGCATGATGCCCGACTTTCCCGATCTCCCGCGCACCGTATCGGCCCTGATCGGCGCGGGTGCCGCGCGCCTGAGCGGCATGAGCGCGCGCCGCGAAGCCGAATGGCTGGCCGAATCGGCCCTCGGCGTGGACCGCGCCTGGCTGTTCGCCCATGCCGGCGATGCGGTGCCGGCCGACGCCGGCGCGCGCTTTGCGGCGCTGCTCGCGCGCCGCGCGCGCGGCGAGCCGCTGGCCTACATCCTGGGCCATGTCGGCTTCTGGACCCTGGACCTCGACGTCACGCCCGACACCCTGATCCCGCGCCCGGAAACCGAGCTTTTGGTGGAAGCCGCGCTCGCTCGCCTGCCCGAAGGCACCGCGCTGCGCGTCGCGGACCTGGGCACGGGCAGCGGCGCCATCGCCCTCGCGCTGGCGAGCGAGCGCCCGCAGGCCCGCGTGCTGGCGACCGACGCCAGCGCCGCCGCGCTCGACGTGGCCCGCCGCAACGCCGCGCGCAACGACGTCGGCAACGTCGCATTCCGGCAGGGCGACTGGCTGGCGCCGCTGGCCGGCGAACGCTTCGACCTGATCGTCAGCAATCCGCCCTACATCGCGCTGGACGATCCGCACCTCGCCCGGGGCGACCTGCGCTTCGAACCCGGGACCGCCCTGGCCAGCGGCGTCGACGGCCTGGACGCCCTCCGCACCCTTGCACGCGACGCGCCGGCGCACCTCGCGCCGGGCGGCTGGCTCCTGCTGGAACATGGCTTCGACCAGGGCGCGCCGGTGCGCGCCCTGCTGCACGACGCCGGATTCCACCGGATCGAAACCCTGCGCGATCTGGAAGGCCGCGAGCGCGTCACGCTCGGCGGCCTCGCCCCGCCCTGAGGCACGCGCCGGCATCGCGATCGGCGGCGGTGCCGCTCCGCTGAGCCCGCCCTGCGGCACGGCCGGGCGCGTGCATGCCCTTCACCCCTCGAAACCATCGGCAAACAGCGCGTGCGCACTGCGCTCCAGCGCGCCAACGTCGAGCGCACCGGCCGCGCTGCGCGGAACGCAGGCTGCGCCGCGCAGCGGCTGCAGGGTCGGGGGAAATATCGTGTTCGGCACGGCGTAGCCGGGAATCGGCTGCGGAGCGGGGTTGGCGGCATCCAGCAACGGACTGCCTGCCGCCGGCGTGAAGTCGAAGGCGGCGGCGGCAGCGAAGCCCGCGCTCGCGCCCTGCAGCGTTCCGGACCATTCCGCCGGCAGATAGGTGGCATCGTGCTGCACCCAGTTGTTGCTGCCGCCGATCTGGCGCCCGTGGGTCCACTGCGCTTCCAGGGTGCGCTCCACCCGCAGGATGCCGCCGTTGGGCGCAGCCAGCACGTTGTTGTGCGCCTCCACGGCCTGGATGCCGTGGAAGATGCGGAACACGGTGGCGTCGCCTCCGCGGGTGACCGCGATGGTGTTGTTGACGAAGCGCGCCCTGCCGCGGCTTTCGCCGCTTCCGTCGCCGCCCACGCGGATCACCGAGCTGAAGTCCGGATTGGAGTGCACGATGACGTTGCCGACCACGTCCTGGTCTTCGCGCACGAGGTCGGTCGTCCACCCGCCCCACTGGGTTGCCTCGTCCGGGCCGATCAGCTCCAGTTCGTGGTAGACCGCGCCTTCGAACCAGTTGTAGTACACCTCGCTGCGCTCGTGCCTGCTCTTGAGCAGGTTGCCTCCGGTGCCCGAATGCACGTAGTTGCAGCGCATCCGGAACACCGATCCGGGGTGGACGATTTCGTCGCTCTGGATGTAGAGCGCGTGGCTGCTGGTGGAACTGCCCGAGGTGCGGATTTCGCTGTATTCCAGCGTGAGGGATCCGGAAAAGGTGTCGGCACTCAGCACGCCGTGGTTCGGGCAGTCGCGGATCAGCAGGTCGCGCAGGGTGACCTCGTGCGCCACGACGAAAACACAGCGCGAGCTGCCGCCGGTGACCTCGAAACCTTCGAACACCACGTGATCGGAGCGGCGGAACTCGATGCTGTTGACGCCACCTGACAGGACCGGACGCTGGCCGTTGGCGCGCAGGCCGCGAATGACCACCGGGTTGCCGGGGCTGCCGCCGTCGGCCTGCGGCACGATTACGCCTCCGGCATAGGTCAGGCCACCGTCCACGTCCACGACGTCGCCGCCGCCCAGATCCACGGCGGCAAACAGCGCATTGAGCGTGGTGTGGGGCCGGGTCGCGCCAACCTGATAGGTGGCGCTCCAGGCGCAGGGTGCGGCGAGCAGCAGGCACAGCGGCAAGGCGCAACGCAGGCGCATGGGATGGCCTCCTGGTGAACACCCACCCACCGCGGCGGCGAAGGCATGGTGCGCGAGTTTACGACTCCGGCCGCAGCCAGAGCCAGATGGCCACGGCCAGCATGATCATGCTGCCCCCGGCCCAGACCCAGAGCGGCGACGGACTGAGCGCCATCAGCAGCGAGCACAGCGCCATCATCACGCTCGCCAGCCATTTGGCGCGCCGGCTGACCGCGCCGCGGTCCTCCCAGTTGCGGATCATCGGGCCGAACCGGCGGTGTCTTCGCAACCATGCGTGCAGCCTGCGCGAGCCGCGAGCCGCGCAGAACGAGGCCGCCAGGATGAAGGGCACGGTGGGCAGGCCGGGCAACACGATGCCGAGGAGCCCCAGGGCCAGCGAAAGGCAGGCGAGCGCACCCCAGAACCAGCGCGCCGCGCCTTCCGCGCGCAGGGCGCGCCGGCGCGTTGGCGCGTTGGCGGCGGACGGGGTGACGGCGGAGCGGTCCATGCGCGCTATTGTGCCGCGACGGGCGCCGTTTGATGCTCGGTCCGATCGCCCTGCAGCGCGATGCGCATGTCTTCATAGGCGGCTTCAAGATCGCCTGCGCCCGCCGCATGGGCAAGGCGCTGCGCATTGGCCTGCTCCCACGAGGCAAGGGCATCCTCGATTCGACCCATGCGCCGCAGCATGTCGACTTCCTTGAAGCGCATCACGAAGACGTCGTGGTGCCACGCGCCCTGGTAATGCTGCAGCACCGGGATGAGCTGCTGCAGCGCGGCCAGTCCGGCGTCCTGCCGGCCGGTGTCGAACAGCAGCAGTGCATACATCAGCTCCGCCTGGGCCGAGTAGACATGTCTCTGGCCATGCTTGGCACGCGCCGCCTGGCGCAGTTCGTCGACGAGTGCGGTCGCATACCCGGGATCATCGGCAACCGGGACGCGGTCACACAGCGCGAACAGCGCGACGATCCGCTCGTCACTGTCCGGATAGCGTGCGCGCAGCAGGCCCGCCGCGCGTTCGAGCAAGGCGATGCCGGCCTGCACGTCGCCGGCGTGGCTCATGGCCATGCCCCGATACTGCCAGACCTGCGCCTGGGTCAGGGACTGATGCGCGCCGTCGGCATCGAGCAGCGCCTGGGCGCGCTGCAGCGGCGCAATGGCGTCTCCATGCCGGTCATGATTGACGTACACACCCGCCAGCAGCGCCAGTGCCGGCGCGACGCGCGGATCGCCGGCGCCGAAGGCCGCTTCCGCCTGCTCCACGCGTTCGCGCGCCAGCGTCAGCGAGCGCTCGGGGCGGTCGTTGGCGTCGTAGACCTCCACCAGGGTGGTGTAGATCTCGTCGCGCACTTCGGGCAGGTGGGACAGCTCGTCCTTGAGCCTGTCGGCGCTGGTATCGAGCATGTCGATCACCCTCTGGTCCAGCACGCCAACGCCGGCGGCGTTGGTGCGACCGGCATCGAACAGCGTGACCAGGTAATCCTTCACCGCCATGGCGCGCCGGGTCTCCCGCTGCGCGACGGCGGTCTGCTGCAGGCTGATGGCAAGCCCGACAGCCAGCGCCAATACCGCCACGAGCATCGCCGTGCTGGCCAGGCGATTGCGCTGCACCCACTTTGATATCCGGTACAGCTCGCCGTCCGGGCGCGCGGTGACCGGCCAGCCCGCAAGATAGCGTTCGATGTCGTCGGCAAGGAGATCCGCGCTGCCGTAGCGCCGCGCCGGATCCTCCGCCAACGCGCGCGAGGCGATGGCATCGAGATCGCCACGCACCTGCGCCGCGGGAAACGGCAGCGTGTGATGACCTGCCTGCATCGCGTCCGAAGGCCGCGTGGTTTTCTCGTCGCCCGTGTGCACGCTGCTGTAGCGCCTGCCGGTGAGCAGCTCGAAAAGGATCGCACCCAGCGCATACACATCGGTTGCGGTGCTGACGACCGCGCCGCTGATCTGCTCGGGTGCGGCATAGGCCGGGCTGATGAAGCGCTGCATGGTGCGGGTGGCGGTTCCCTCTTCGCCATAAAGGATCCGCCCGATGCCGAAATCCAGCAGGCACGGCGTGCCATCCGATTCCACCAGCACGTTGCCGGGCTTGATGTCCTGGTGCAGCACCAGCTGGCGGTGCGCATAGGCCACGGTGCGGCAGAGCGAGACAAAAAGCTGCAGGCGTCTGCGCAGCGTCGGGGCACCTTCCAGCCAGCGCTCCAGCGCGACGCCTTGGACATGGCGCATGGCCAGCCACGGGCGACCCTGCGCATCGATGCCGCCATCGATCAGGTAGGCGATCTGTGCATGCTGCAGGCGCGCCAGGAGTTCGCGCTCGCGCTGGAAGATGCGCAGCACGGCGGCACTGTCCATGCCCGGCTTGATGGTCTTGATGGCGGCCGTCTGTTCGAAGGCGCCGTCGGCGCGTTCGGCCAGCCACACGCTGCCCATGCCGCCCTCGCCGATCTGGCTTACCAGGCGCCAGGGGCCGAGGCGCTCGCCGACGCGGTCCACGAGTGCCGACCCGTCCGCATCGCCCAGAAGGCACGCCGCGACCTGCCCGACGTCGCAGTCGAGCAGTGCGTCGCCCTCCCCGTCCAGCGCGATCAGGCGATGCAGACGCTCGCGCCGCGTCGCATCATCGGCGCAGTGGCGGTCGATGAAGGCGCTGCGCTCGCCGGGCTGCAGCTCCAGCACCTGGCGCAGCAGTTGGATATCCGCACCGCTCATGCGCCATCCGCCATGTGCAGCCGCAAGAGCGCACGCGCGGCGCGCCAGTCGCGCGCCACGGTGCGCGACGACAGGCCCAGAAGCTCCGCGATTTCGGCAAATCCAAGCCCGGCGAAGAAGTGCAGCTCCACCACCTGCGCCAGGCGCTCGTCCTCCTCGGCCAGCGCGCGCAGCGCCACATCCAGCGCCAGCACATCGGGCGAAAGCGCGCGGTCGGTGGCGGCCATCGGTTCGGCCGAACCCAGGGTCAGGCAACGCTGTTCACCGCCGCGCTTGAGCGCCCGGCCGTCGCGCACCGCATTGAGCAGCACCTGGCGCATGGCGGACGCGGCAATCGCGTAGAAATGCGTGCGATCCTGCGGCGCCAGGCGATTGCCGGCCAGCTTGAGATAGGTTTCGTGCACCAGGCCCGTGGTGGAAAGCGTCGCACTGGTACCGCGGCGCAAGAGGCGCCGCGCACGCTGCCGCAGCTCGTCATACACGGTGGCAAACAGCGCATCGCGCGCCGCCGCATCGCCGGCGGCGCAGCGACGGATCAGTTCGACCGTGCGGGTGTCCGCATTGCTCAGACTGCTCACCTTGATTGCCAGCGCGCCGGGGGCGACCTGTGCCAGGTCATGACTGGACTGCAATCATGACGCCGCGCGAGGGTGCCGACAAACGGCAGGCGGCAATCAGCCCGAGAGCGCCGCCTGCTGCGCCGCGAGCAGTTCGCGCACGCCCGTTTCGCCCAGTGCCAGCAGCGCGTCCAGTTCGTCGCGCCGGAAGGCGTGGCCTTCGGCCGTGCCCTGCAGCTCGATGAAGCCGCCGCCGTCGTTCATCACCAGGTTCATGTCGGTGTCGCAGTCCGAATCCTCGGCGTAGTCAAGGTCGAGCACCGGTACGCCGCGGTAGACACCCACCGACACCGCCGCGACGGCGCCGAAGATCGGCGAACGCGCGATCTCGCGCTTGGCCAGCAGCCAGCTCGCCGCGTCGTGCAGCGCGACGTATGCGCCTGTGATGGCGGCGGTACGGGTGCCACCGTCGGCCTGCAGCACGTCGCAATCGAGGGTGATGGTGCGTTCGCCCAGCAGGCGCCGATCCACGCAGGCGCGCAGCGCGCGACCGATCAGGCGCTGGATTTCGAGGGTGCGCCCGCCCTGCTTGCCGCGCGCGGCTTCGCGGTCGTTGCGGGTGTGGGTGGAGCGCGGCAGCATTCCGTACTCGGCCGTCACCCAGCCCTCGCCCTTGCCGCGCAGGAACGGCGGCACGCGCGCTTCCACACTGGCGGTACACAGCACCTGGGTGTCGCCGAAGCAGACCAGCACTGAGCCTTCGGCGTGGCGGGTGTAGTTTCGCTGGATGCGGATCGGACGCAGCTGGTCGGGCGCGCGGCCGCTCGGGCGGGAAAACGAAGTCATGGAGAAGGCCCGTGGAAAAGCGGCCACCTTACCATCCGGAACTCGCTGCGTTGGTGCCGCTCACCACACGTTTCCGAAGCCGCGTCGCCGCGCGCGCTCGAGCAGGCCGTCGCGGTCGCGTTCGCGCCGGTCGCGGTCGCTCTTGAGATAGCGCAGGCGGCGTTCGGCGGCGTCGCGCGCCTCCTCGGACAGGTCATCCGCGCGAAGCTCCTTGCGGATCGCCTCGATTTCCTTTTCCAGCTCGGCCAGCTCCTGGTCGATCGCGCGCACGTCGCTGCCCAGGTCGTAGGCCGGCATGAATTCCGCCTCGGACGGCGGCGGGCACTGCCGGTAATAGGCGCTGCCGGCACGCCCCATCTCGAAGCCGCGCTCCGGCGTGCAGAAGCTCGCCAGGCCGTGCCGGTAGCCCTCGTCGTAGGCGTGCGCATCGACCCCGATGCCGTGCTTGCCGCAGGCCGCGGTGTGCTGGCGAATGCGGTCGGGGGTGCGGCCCTGGTAGGCGTCGTTGGAGGCGATGGCGAACCAGTCGCCGCGCACGCATTCCGATTCGCTGAGGCTGGCGCAGCCGCCCAGCGCCAGCAGCGCGACGGCCGCAGCGACGCGATACCGCGACGCGCGTTTCGTTGACGGTGTATTCATGGCTTCGCCCCTTCATCCGTGATGCATCGCGACGCCAGGTCGGCGGCGCGGGCCGCCATGCTGCCAGAATGCGGCACGTCATGGCGATGCGTCACGGCATGCCCGACAATGACGCACCTTCGCGCCTTGCATACATGGAGACACCGCATGATCCGCAGCATGACCGCCTTCGCCTCGGCCGAACGCCAGACGCCCTGGGGCACGCTGGGCTGCGAGCTGCGCGCGGTGAACCACCGCTACCTCGAGCTTTCGGTACGCGCGCCCGAGGAGCTGCGCGCGCTGGAGCCGGCGCTGCGCGAGCGCATCGGCGCGAAGGTCCAGCGCGGCAAGCTGGAACTGGGCCTGCGGCTGCGCGCCGCGCCCGATGTCGCCAGCGCCACGCTGCGCCTCAACGAGCCGCTGCTCGATCAGCTTGCCGAGGCGGCGCGAACCTTCGGCCCGCGCTTTCCCGGTCTCACCGTCGATTTCGCGGCGCTGCTGTCCCTGCCGGGCGTAGTGCAGCAGGACGGCATCGACAGCGCCGGCCTTCAGGGCGAGGCGTTGAGCCTGGCCGAAGAAACCCTTGCCGAATTCCTCCGCGCCCGCGAGCGCGAGGGCGAGAAACTTGCCGACACCCTGCGCGAGCGCCTTGCCGGCATCGAAGCCGCCTGCGCCCAGGTCCGCCAGTGGCTGCCGGAAATCCGCGCCGGCCTGCGCGCGCGCCTGGAAGCGCGCTTCGCCGAACTGGCGCCGACGCTCGATCCCGGCCGTCTGGAGCAGGAATTCATGCTCTGGCTGCAGAAGCTCGACGTGGACGAGGAACTCGACCGCCTCGCCACCCACGTCGCCGAAGCCCGCCGCGTGCTCGGCCTGCGCGAGGCCGTGGGCCGGCGCCTCGACTTCCTCATGCAGGAGTTCAACCGCGAGGCCAACACCCTCGGCTCCAAATCCATCGACGCCCGCACCAGCCAGGTGGCGGTGGAGCTGAAGGTGCTGATCGAGCAGATGCGCGAGCAGGTGCAGAATTTGGAGTGACGTTCCGGCGCGTTCCACCACTTCCCGCCATCCTCCCGAGAAGCCCGCCATTGGCGGGTTTCTTCGTTTCATACCGTTGCAAGCCGTCCCACGGCATCGCATGATGCGCGTGTACCCGTAACGTGTACCCGGAGCAACTCTGTGGCGATTTTCCGGGTACACACAAGGAGAGACGCATGGGCAAGCTGACGGATGTGCAGATTCGGAACTGGATCAAGGCCGGAGAGCGCTTCGAGGCGCGCGGCGATGGTGATGGTTTGTGGCTGATCTATCGTCAAGACCATGCCACGCCGGTCTGGCGTTTCCGTTACCGGTTGGCCGGCAAGGCGCGCGTGATGAACCTGGGCAGCTACCGCGACCTGTCCCTGGCCGAAGCACGCCGCACGGTGAAGGAATTACGTGCCCGAGTGGCGCTGGGTTACGACGTGGCCGCCGAGAAACAGGAGCGCAAGCGGGAGGCGGTTGCCAAGATCGAGGCAGGCCAACGCCGGATCACCGTGGCGAAGCTGGCCGACGAATACTTCGAGCGGAACATCCTGGGCCGCTGGAAGCATCCCAACATCGTCCGCAGCCGGATCGAGCGCGACATCAAGCCCAACATCGGCAAGCTGTACGTCGAGGACGTGAAGCCTGCCCACATCGATGCCCTGATTCAGGCCGTCATCAAGCGTGGCGCGCCGACGGTGGCCAACGACGTGCTGCGCTGGGTGCGCCGGATGTTTGACTTCGCAGTGAAGCGGCACATGCTCCAGTTCAACCCGGCGGCAGCGTTCGGCCTGGCCGATGCCGGCGGAAAGGAGGAATCCCGCGACCGGGCGCTGTCACGCGATGAGCTGGTTTCCCTGTTCGATGCCATGCGCCGCGCCAAGGGATTCAGCACGGAGAACTTCCACGCCATCCGACTCCTGTTGCTGCTGGCCGTCCGCAAACAAGAGCTGACCGCCGCGCGCGTTGACGAGTTCGACCTTGACGCCGGCATCTGGCACTTGCCAGCAGAGCGCACCAAAACCGGGGCCGCGATCGACATCCCACTGGCAGCGCCAGCTATCGAGTCCCTGCACGAGTTGATCCGGCTGGGCTGCGGCAGCGACTACCTGCTGCCGGCGCGGAAGCGACAGACGAACATGCTGCCCCACATCTACGAGGGTACGTTGAACGTCGCGATGGGCAAAGTGAAGCCGCTGATGAGCTGCCCACCGTTCACCCTGCACGACCTTCGGAGAACCTGCCGCACGCACCTGGCCGCCTTGGGGGTGGATCCGCACATCGCCGAGAGGTGCCTGAATCACAAGCTCCGGGGCGTGGAAGGGATCTACAACCGTCACGACTACCTGCCCGAACGACGCGACGCACTGGCGCGCTGGGCCACGCTGCTGGAAGCCTGCGAGGCCGGGGAAACGGCGAAGGTCACGCCACTGCGGCGCAAGACGGCATGAGCTCTGGCCTGGCAGAGCCCGAAGGTGAGGACCGCAGGGACCACGGCACACCGCTTCGGATTTCCGCGGATTGGCTCCTCGACAAAGCAAGGCGCGGCGACCGTCACGCCGCGGCTGTCCTGCTGGATAAAGCACTACAGGCCGTACGCGATTCCAGCATGGAGTCCGAAGTCAGGGGCTACCTCGCCAATTTCCTGAGTCGCTTACTTGACCGGTATAGCAGCAGCCCATTCCGTCGGCGGGACGCAGCAGTGGCGTTATCGGGTCTGAAGTTTCCCCGCCGCGCCCTGGGTGAATCAGATCTTCCAGTCCGCGCACGAGCAGCCATCCGCGAAGACGCATCGCTTGATGCGATTGGCGAGTACCTGGGGGGCTTCTTCGACCAGGCCATTGCCCTTCACAGATTGAGCGGCTCCGGGCAACGGGCGTTGGAACCTTCGCTTGAGGCGCTGTACCCGTTCGATGGCAGGGGGCGACCTGAGTTGTCGCAGGATGAGTTGGACATGCTCGCCGCGCGCGTTCTGGTTGCCGATCACTACGCCGATGCCGCAGCCGGGCGGCGCCTGTCGATCAAAAGGATCTGCGAATTCCTGGCCGATCACCTCTTCGATGAACTTCCGCAGGACGAGACGCAGACTGGTGAGGCGTATCCCGTAGAAGATCCGCTGCTGGAAAAGGCTTGGGCAGCCTATCCGCTGGATGCCTACCTGCGCGCGTGGGCGGAAAACGGCGAGCAGCTACAGATGCTCTTCGTTACAGCAGGGCAGGACCGGAGGGCGCTCCTCCCGGAGGCCGAGGCGCTGGCACGGCTCCCCGATGTCGTGATTCGCGAGCTCAAATCACGCAACCGAAGGCGCCCCTCCAGGGCGTGACGTCGCGCGCGAAACTCTCCGAATTAATCCACCCACCGCGCCGGCTTGGGCGCATAACGTAGGTGCGCCTTCCCAAGGCCGCCCGCGCAATTCCGCGCGGGTGCGTTGGAGACAAAGCGATGCCCGCTTGTACCAAAGCTGCCGTCAGTGGCGGCAGACCAACCCACCTGATTCGCCTGCCTGTGGTTCTCGCGAGGACCGGGAAGAGTCGATCAACCCTATACCGTGAAGTCGCCGCAGGTACGTTCCCGCGCGGCGTTCGGATCGGTGACAACGCTGTGGCCTGGGTCGAAGCTGAGGTGGCGGATTGGATCGCTGCCCGAATCGCTGTGCGCGATAAGGAGGTGGCATGAACGCCCCGCCAAAACGACGAAGCCCGGCCGTTCGAGGGCCGGGCTTCGAGGAACAGCATGCGCTTGCGAACGCGCCCACATCCTACCGCAACTGCCGGTGGCCCGCACCAGGCACCGCGCGTGCGGCGGTCCTCAATGCGCTGCTGGCCGGCCGCATTCTCACCGGCCTGACGGCCTGGCGTGAGCTCGGCGCAAGCCGCCTGGCAGCCGATGTCCATGCGCTGCGTGGCCTCGGCTGGCCAATCCTGAGCGAGGAGGCCGATGTCGCTGCGCGTGAAGGTCGTTCCGCCCGGATCGCGCAATATCGCATCGAGGTGCAGCCATGAACCGGCCGCCACTGACCTGCGAGGAATGGGCCAACGCTGCCGCGCGCTACCACTCGCTTGCATGCGAGTTGATCCACCAGGTGGATTCGGGCCGACTCGTCGAGGCTCCCGGATCGAGCTTCCGCGACCGCCAAAATGTTCGCGCGTACCTCAGCGCGGTGCGCTCCATCCTCGCGGACGGTCCGTTTGATAGCGAGCCGGATGACTTCGACTCCGTCGATGGCGACGACTCCGGGGGTGGGACATGAGCACGCTCATCATGGCCCGCTGTTGGCCCCTTCTGATGCCGCCCACGGCCAAGGCGGTGCTGATCTCTTTGGCGGACAACGCCAACGACCACGGCGTGTGCTGGCCATCACAGCCGACAATCGCCGCGCGCGTTTGCCTGAGTGAACGGGCAGTGCGAAATGCGATCAAGTGGCTGGAGGAAGCAGGCTACCTGGTCGCGGATCGGAGCAACGGACGCCACACCCGGTACACCATCACCCTGACCCCGGCACCAGGTGCCACCCCGGAACGAGGTGCCGGGGCGGAACGTCGTGCCGGTGACCCCGGCACGTCGTGCCGCCAACCCCGGCACGACGTGCCACCTAACCGTAAAGAACCATCAAAAACCGTCAAAAACAACAGCATCGCCGATGCGGTGACGGACGACCCACCTCCCCGAGGTCGGCGCGGAACGCGCCTCCCTGATGGATGGCAGCCAAGCGGTGCAGTGCGGGAATGGGCAGCAGCAGAGTTCCCGGCGGTGAGCATCGAGGCGGAACTGGCGGCCTTCACGGACTACTGGCGGGCGGTGCCCGGGCAGCGGGGGGTGAAGTTGGACTGGGACGCGACATTCCGGAACCGGATTCGCGAAGTCGCCGCACGTCGGCGCAACGGAGGGATGACCAATGGACCACATCGCGAAAGCGCTGCCGGACGTGCGGAGCGACTTGCCCGCGAAGGCGACGAGCGCGACGCGCGACGGGCTCGGGAGGCGGCCTCGCACATCCAGCGGCCGGTGATCGAAGGTTGCTGGTCGGAGGTTTTCCCATGATCCAGCACCTGGAACTCAAACGAGGTGCGGCCCGGCTCGTCGTCGTCAGATTCAGCCTCGAAGAGGTGGTCGTCCACCTCAGCGACGACGAAGGGCAGACGGTTCTTTGTGCCGTGGCTCCGCTCAGGGCCTGTGCCCTGGAATATCGGGATCCGCCATTCGCCGGCCAGTTTGTCGCGCGCTTCGGGCAGGCCTTGCTGCCCCTGCACCAAGGCGAGGCGGCACAGGTCGCGGGCCTGCTGCAAGCGCGGTGGCCGCTGTGAGCCGGCGCGGGTGTTGGGACGCTCGCCGCGACCCGGGCGCACTGCGTGCGCTACAAGGCTGGTCATGCCGCTCAGCATCCGATGCGGCGCTCGGCTTGGCACTGGCCGGTTCTGGCTCGGATGACATTGGCACGGCCGCGCTGCTCTGGCGTTTTGGACTGGACGACCACGCAGCTACCGTCATCGTTCCAAGGCTCGCCGCGTTGGTGTTGCTGGAATCCGAACGAGCACGGATTCCTGTTGGCGACGATCAGGCCGCAGGCATCGTGGAACTCGCAATGCGTCGCTTCCGAGATGAGGACTGCGGATCGGTAGCGACGGCTGCCAAACGAGCGGGAATGCGGCGCGCGAGCTTCGAGCACCTGCTGGCGCGAGTGCAGGGGGCGCTATGGGGATCTCTTCCGGGCAGCCTGGAGCGCTTCTTCGCAACTTTCGCGCAGGACGCCGCGTGATTGTGGGCTGGGACCGATTTGCACCCACGGATCGGGATACTGATCCCATGACACCAGACGACATCCGCGACCGCGCTGCCCGAGTGGCAAGCATGGCGCTGGTGAGGCTTTCGCGACCAAGACCGGAGGAATACGCCGTGGCAAACGGATTTTTTGAGGGCCCGGACGGGCGTCGTCGGACATTCGACCGCGACGGTCGGGAAACCACACCGGGCATGGATGGCGCGCAAGCTGCCCCACGACTGACCCGGATGCCACAGGGGCCGCAGGCCGGAGGTTCGCAGAGTCTGACGCGCGCGATTCCCCAGCCCGTCACGCCGGCACCTGGCGCGCCGAATGCTCTTGGCGGCTCGCTCAGCGTGATGCCATCAAACGCCGGTGCGCCCACACTGACGCGATCCGCAATGGATCAGACGGCCGCGCCGCTCATCCGCCCGCAAGCCACGGCGCAGGCCCCTACCGTGAACCTGACCCGCCCGACGTACAGTGCAGCCCCCGCGCGCGCCGCAACGCATTCCCTTGTGGATCCGCGCAGCACGGCAGGCGAGATGTTGCGGCGGGCGGATATGGCGGCGAGTGAAATCAGTTTCCACGCACGCGGTGCGCCCAAGACGCGCGCGCAGCTGGAAGCACTGACCGCCGGTGCGCGAGCACGGCAACAGTTCTGGCTGGATCAGGCGGCGTCGGTGCCCGGTGCCGCGCGGCGCATCGGGGAGATTCAGGCCGAGCAGGCCGGGAGGGGCCAGCTCGATGCCGCCACGCAGGCATCCGCCGAACGCATCGCCGGCACACAGAGTGCGTCCCGTCTTGCTGCCGAGCAGGTACAGCAGCAGGGCGCGATGGATCGCGCGAGGGTGGAAGGCCAGTTCCAGCTGCGCCGCCCGCAGAAGCCGGTCCAACTGGCGGACGGCACGCTTGCCGCTCCGGGGCCGGACGGCCAGATGCAGCCGTTCACGATGCCGGATGGAAGCCCGGCGATGGGGGCGCTGCAACGCTCGCCGGTCGACCAATCGGCGCTGGCCCGGCTCGTGCCCAGCCTGACCGAGCAGTTCTTGGGCGCGGATTCGTACGGAATGGTCCCCGACCCGGCCGCGAAGAACGGGCGTCGGCCCGCAACGGCGGCAGACCGGCAGAGCGCCTACCAGCAGGCGGTGGCCGCCGCGCGCGAGACCCTCGGCGGTGGCTCAGCAGCCACGCCCCCGCAGGCATCCAGCAGCTCGCCGGCAGGAGGTCGCCCGGCATCGCTGGAGGCTTTCCTCGAAAAGGCCCGCACCGCCAATCCCGGCTACTCCGACGAAGAGCTGACGGAGTTCTACACGCAGACCTACGGCGCGCGCTGACAGCCAGTGCCGCCACACCCAACCTGAAAAAGGAAGCACACCATGAGCGACACCGTTGAAGAAATCGCCAAGCTCGAAACCCTCAAGGCGGCTGTCACCCGCCTGGGGCGCCTGTATGACAACGAGGCAAAGGCGCGCGACGCCAACCTTCAAAACATCAACGCAGCCTGGGAGTTCTGGGCCAAGGGCCAGCCGGAACTGGCGGACGCCGAGAAGAAGGCGTTCGAGGAGCAGTTCCAGGCTACTGATCGGAAGTTCGCCGCGCTCCAAGCAGACCTGGCCGAGATAGCTGATAACGCGCTCCAGGTGGTGATGCTCCGCGAGGAAAACCGGAAGCTGACTGCGCAACTTGCCGAGGTGGCCGACTTCCGTGCCCGGCTGAATGCGTTTCTGCAAGGCACGTGATCCGATCGCACCCACGCCGCTGCCTGTGTCCTGAACCCACGCCCCGCCATCGCGCGGGGCTTTTCGATTCCCGCCATCGAAGTGCCCACACCTGGAGGCCTGAACCATGAGCGACGCCCAGCCCCTACGCCGTCCGATTGTCGACCCGTGGGCACCCGCCAGCCCGGTGCAGGCGGGCGCGCTCAAGCGCGAGCGCCCGGCCATCGTCGACCCTTGGAGTTCGGCTGGACAGGATCCGGGGCTGACCGCGAACAACGCGCAGCCGAAGAGCGCATCCCCGTCACTTTTCCGCACCGCTGGGGATCTGGCGCGGCTTGGCGGGGGCGGCATGGTCGCCGGAACGGGCCGGGCCATCGAGGGCATTGAGCGGGGCATTGCGGACAACTTCCGAGAATCGAAACCGGGCCGAGTCCGTTTCCTGGATGAGAGCGGCCAGCCCGCGCCGATGACGGAGTCCCAGCGGGAACGGCTGCGCGCCTGGGCGGAGCGCAATCCGGCCTATGAGCCGTCCCGCGTCTCGCAGAGCCTCAAGCGCACCGGCGAGAGCATCCAGGAGGGCGTGTCGCCATCGATGAAACAGGCGATGGCCGATTCGGAGATTGACGGCGACATTCTTTCCCCGAGCACCTGGACGCTGGGCAAAGACCCGTCGGCGCGTGGACTGCTTGGCCACATCACGAAGGTGGGCGGCGAGATGGCTCCCATCGTGGCCGCCGGTGCCATCCCCGTGGTGGGTCCGGGTGCTGCCGTCGCAGCGGCTACGGGCCAGTCGTACAGCGGTGCTTACGAGGAAGCGCACGACCACGTGCTGAACGCCCCCGCAGATGAGTTGGAGAAGTCGTCCCGCTATCGCGAATTGATCACCGCCGGCCTGTCGGAAGGTGATGCAAGGAAGGTGCTCGCCGATGAAGCAGGGCGTGGGGCAGCAGGTGTCGCCGCCCCGATTGGCGGGGTGTCCGGTGCAATTCTGGGTGGTGTCGCCACGAAGCCGCTACAGAACGCCATCGCCAGCCGGGCCGGCAACACGTTCGGCGCGCGCCTGCTGGGCAACCTGGCGGAAATGCCGCTGGAGGGCTTGCAGGAAGTCGCCGAATCCATGGGCGGGCGCTACGGCGCGAACCAGGCGGCGGGACTGGATCGCGATCTGTCTGAGGGCACGTTCGCGGACTTCGCCCTGGGTGCTGCGGCGGCCGGTCCTGCGGCGGTCGTGCACTCGGCCAGCAGTGGAACCCCCCGCGGTGATCGGGATTCGGGCATGACGGCACAGGAGCGTGCGGAGCTGATTGCCAGCGACACGCCATCCGCCGCGGCACCGTTGGCCTTGCCCCCGCCGGGTGCCATCACGGTGGATTCCGAAGGCAACGCGATGGCGCCAGCGCAGGCGCGCGAACGGGAATCGCTGGGCCTGACTCCGGACGTGCTCCGCGCGCAGGCCCAACAGGAAGCGCGGCAGGCGGTGGCGTTCCCGGACGCTGCACCCGGCTCGCTGGCCGATGCCGCCAATGCCTTGCCCCAGAACACCCCCACGCTGCCGGACGGATCACCACTGCCGGATCCTGCCGGCGGGCCGCTGTCGCGCGTGGTGGGTGATGGCGTGGCTACGGGTGCTATCCCGACCGGTGCGACGACGTGGGAACAGGCACAGGCGGTCATTGCCCTGGACGCGGCCGATGCTCGGCAGTCTGCCCAGCGCGAACGGGAGATGGACGCGATTCTGCGCGAGTCGCGCTTGCCTGCCGCGCTGTACGACGCGGAGGTCGCGCGCGCGGCCGGGGTGGACGAGGTGGCGCGCGCGCCGACGGCCATGGAGCTGGCGATGCAGCGCGCTCGATCCGAAGCCGAGGCGAAGAGCACGCGCGCCGCGATTGTTGATCCGTGGGCGGCACCGAACACACCCGAATCGGCCAAATCGCAGGGCGCAAATTTGCGCTTTGCCGAGAATTCAACGAGTTATGCGCCTGGTGATCAAAGTTATGCGCCGCAGGATCCGAGTCTGGATCCTGCACTCATCACACAGAGCCCCGACAGCATCACCCCGGTGCGGTTCGAGCCTTTGGGGGCCAACGGGCTGCTTGTATACGGCGACGCGGCAGAGATTCGTGCACGGCTTGCCGAGGTGGGGTTTCCCAAGAAGGGGCGGAACCGGGATGGCGCGCTGCGCTTCGACGCGGCAGACCGTCAGGCATTGGAAGCCGCCTTGTCGCAGCCCCCGACCAGGCCGGGGCAGGATTCCACGCTCCCGGCGAGCACGCCGGACACCGCGCAGGGCGACACCCTGGCCGAGCATCAGGCCCCGCCGCGCGCCGCACCATCGCCCACCGGCAACCTCGCCGCGCCGATCACCCCGCCGTGGATGACCTCGGCTACCGGAGAAACGAGCACCCCGACCATCGAGCAAATCCGCGCAGCCGTGGAACAACAGGTCGCCGCCCAGCACCGCCACAACGGCAGCACGGGAGTGAATAGCCCAGCCTTGTCGCGCGCGTGGGGTGTTCCACAGAAGGATGTTTCCCGGATCGCCCGACAGGTGCGGGCGAACTTCGACCCTGCCCGGGTGGAATCGGCACCGCCTGCCGTAGAACCGGCGCGCGCGGCCGGCCGGACGCAGCCCCGCCCGGCAATTCGTGATCCGTTCGCGGTGCCGCAGGACACGGTCGACGGCAGCACCGCACCCAGCAGCATCAGCGCCAGCACCGCGGCTATCGCCACCCATGCCGATCCCGGCCAGCCGTCCGAACCGGCGACACCTGCCGTCATTGCCGATTCGGCGGCCACCGTGGCGCGGCACCCCACCGTACCTATGAAGCAGGCGCGCGCCGAGCTGATCGAGCGCATCGACGAAGCCATCAGGGCAGCGCCGACGGCATCACCAGGGAGCGTCGCGGATCCGATCCTGAGTAAGCCGAGGACGGTTTCAGGAAAGCGCGAGCACGATGTCACCGTTCAGCGGACGCTGGATAACGGCCTGGACGTGCCCACCCTCACGCTGCGGCAGAACACCGCCGGTGGCTGGAACGTCATGCACGGGCGAGCCAAGCTCGCCGATGCCGCTGATCTTGACGCTGCCCGCCGACTCGCGGGCCGATTGCTGGCCGGAGCGGAGTGGTCGTCTGACGATGGTCCGTCTGGCAGCTGGGCATTCCACGAGGTCAAGCCCGACATGGTCACGCTGGACGTGCCGGGCGACGGTACGTTCCGTGTGGTCAACACCAGGGAGCGCCTGACGGAGTTCCGCCAGAAGGTGGAAAAGCAGTTCAAGACACCCCAGCCGCCCCGCGGCCCGCAGCCGGCCCGGATCGCCATGAGCGACGCGGAGCGAGCCAAAGTCATGGCCGAGGCCGAGACGATGGACCCGCAGGCAGCTATGCCGCAGGAGCCCACAGATACCGGCAACGCTCCGGCAGCCCGTATCGACGACTTCGGCGAGCGGCTGGAGGGTGCACGCAAGTTCATGCCGCCTTCGATGCGCGATGAGCTTTCCGACGACCAGATCGAGAGCCAGCCGCTGTCCAAGGTTTGGCCGGCGGATTCGCACGAGGGGATCGAGGACACCCACGCCGCGGCGCTGATGTTCGCCGCCCGACAGGAGATCCCGGCCAAGCCGCGCCGGCCCGGTCGGATTCGGGCGTGGGCGCAGCGTGTGCGCACGCATCGGGAGATGGTTCGCGGCGTTCTGGACCAGCCCAACGCGTCGCACGCAATGGAGGCGCTTGCACAGGAGCGGGGCATGTCCGCGCTGCGCGGCTTCTTCGCCAAGGTCCAACTGTTGACGCAGCTGCCGCGCGAGGCCTGGTCCCGAATCGGGCGGGTGGAGGAATACCCGGATGCGCGGCACCTGGGCAAGAACGGCGAATGGGTGTCGTCGAGTCATTCCGTGGTGGAGATTGACGGTCGCAGCCGCCGGTTTGACACCGGCAAGATCGGCCCGGACGAGGTGGGTCAGGTGCGGGCGCTGCTGGCTGGTACGGAGCAGCCCGGGCGCAACGCGCTGACGGCGCGCGACTTCGACGTACGCTACTACCGCAACCAGCCGCGGGCCTTCATCAACCGCAAGGGGGACAGCGAGAGACGCCCGCTCAAGACCTTCGAGGGTGAGAACGCGCGGAAGGAGGCGGCGGAGTTCCTGCGCAATGCCGACAGCATCCCGGAGCTGGAAGCGGCCTGGGAGGCGGTGAAGGCGCGCGACAACGTGGGCAAGCGCGACGTGCGCAGCGACACGAACCGGCCGCGCACCGGCGAGAACCGCCGCGGCGGCAAGGACGTGACCGAGCAGATGTTCACGGAGGCTTTTGGATTCCGTGGAGTCCAGTTCGGCCACTGGGTCGGGCAGGGTCGCGGTGCCAAGGACCGACAGGGGATGCTCAACGATGCCTACGATGCCCTGCTGGACCTGGCCGACGTGCTGGGGATTCCTTCTCGCGCCATCAGCCTGAACGGCTCGCTGGGCCTGAGCCTGGGTGCCCGGGGCAGTGGCTGGGCAAGCGCACACTTCGAGCGGGACAACCTGGTCATCAACCTCACCAAGACGCGCGGAGCCGGCTCGCTGGCGCACGAGTGGTTCCACGCGCTGGACAACTACTTCTCCCGCCTGCGCGGCAGCACGCGGGAATCAGGTCGATCCGGCGATTACATCACCTACAAGCCGGAATCGGCATGGGTGCCCCGGGAGTATTCGGCAAGTCGGGGTCGCGCGCCGATGACCACGGCGCAGCTGCGTGCGGTCCTCCCGAAGTATCCGGGATACGACGCCGGCAAGACGCTGGAGGAAAACGCTTCGGCGTTGGGCTGGCAGCGCGATCCGAACCACGCGCAGGGGGTTCGCCCCGAGGTGGAGCGCGCCTTTGCCGAGCTGGTGGAAGCGCTGAACGCCTCGCCGATGGCGGCGCGCGCCGGACGCCTGGACGCGGGCAAGAGCGACGGCTACTGGGGCCGGATCATCGAGCGCGGTGCGCGCAGTTTCGAGAACTACACCATCAGCAAGCTGGCGCAGCGTGGCTGGACCAACGACTTCCTCGCCAACGTGCGCGACTGGAAGGCGTGGCAGGCCATCGGGAAGAACAACGACCGCTATCCGTACCTGCTGCCGGAAGAAGAGGCCCCGATCATCGGTGCCTTCGACAACCTGTTCGCCACGATCGACGCAAAGGAAGACCCGGAGACTGGCGCGGTGGCGCTATTCAGCCGCAGCGCCAAGGCGCAGGAGGCGGCCACCACAGGCCTGCCGGTGGAGAACGTCAAGCGGATCGCCCGCGACTTCATGCGCCAGTACCGGGGAAACATCCCGCTGGAAGTGAAGGTCGGGCGCACGCTGGAGGAGCTGTACGGGCTCAACGCCGGAGGCCTTGGAGCCGCCAAGGGTGCCTATCACCCCAAAAGCCGAGTTCTTACCCTCGCCGCTGATCGGCTGTCGTCGCGCGCCGACGTCGAATCCACCATCCGTCACGAAGCCCTGGGACACTACGGCCTCAACACGCTGGCACCCGATGACAAGCGCGCAGTTCTCGACGGCATCCTGACCAGCCGCAACCAACGCAGTTTGGCGTCGGTGTGGGCGCAAGTGGACGCGCTGTATGCGGACATGCCCGAATCGGTGCGTGCCGAAGAGGTCTTCGCCGAACTGGCGAGCCGGGAGCGCGGCACGCTGGGCGAGTGGTGGGATCGGATTCTGGCGCTGCTGGCCCGTGGCCTGCGCAACGTCGGCCTGCTGCGTGGCGACACCAGCAAGGCAGAGCTGCACGACCTGGCGCGCCGCATCGCCGAGGGCATCCGCAGCGGGCACGCCCAGCAGCAGACCTTCCCGGAGAACGACCAGTCGCAGTTCAACCGCGTCCGTGGGGAAAGTGCCGGCAAAACGCCATCAGGTGTCGGGGAATTGTCAGCCGAGCAGCTGGAGGTGCTGCGCTCGCTGGGGCTACTCTCTCCGGAACAGGAAGCCGACCTTTCCGGCCGCGGGGGAGAATCCAGTGACCAGCCGACCAACCGATGGGGAGAGCGCCTCATCCCCGAAGCCGAGGCGCGTGCACACCTACGGGCTGGGGCGCGCGGGACAGCAGATACCGTCGCTGGAAGAGCGCATGTACCTGTCGGCGCACCTGGGCGTGCAGCCGGGCGAGCGGGTGAGCATCTACAGCTACCCGATCATGCAGAGGGACAACCCGGCCCCGGGGCACGCGGCGATTCCGATGACGGTCGAGCAACGAGCCGCCTACTTGGGGTGGTACGGCGACTTTCGGAATCCGCGTCGGATCAGCTTGCCGGAGTTCCTACAGCGACACGGTATCTCGATTCCCGAGTAGGCCCATTCAGCGGCACCGAGACCCGCGCGCGGATCAAGAACCCCGGCACGGCACAGGAAGCGCTCGTCGTCGAGGTATACGGCAAGGAGCAGATCGCCGCCGGCCTGGACGAGGAACCGGCGTTGGCCTGGACGGTGAACGCCCGCACCGGCGAGCTGGACGTAAACGGGCCGAATCCTGATCGCGGCACCTTCCGGGAGTTCCAGAAACGCGGCTGGGCGGATCATGCGCGCGGGCAGGACGGGGAGATTGCCGCGGGCTGGACGGCGCTGCGCAACCCGGACGGCGGCGCGACGCTGCCGATTGGTCAGATCATTCCGATGCTGGCCGACGTGCACGCCCGCTACCGCGCGCTGAAAAAGGAGGACCGGGTAGGCCTGCGCTGGTCGCGTATCACCGGGGCCACGGGAGGGCCGGCGGGACGGGAGGCGTCGGTGTTCTTCTCCCGTGCCCGGATGCCCAAGCACCTGAGTGAGGCCCAGCGCGACGCCCTGAGCCAGATCCGTTCCTTCGCCACCCCCGAATCCCTGCCCAAGCGCGCGCGCCGCGTCCTGGGTGAACTTCGCCGGGAACTGGTGCAGGGCGTGTTCGACCAGTTCCAGCCGATCCAGGCGCTGGACGAAACCGCCTACATGCAGGCGAGGCTGTCGCGCGGCACCGACGGGGTTCTGGAAAGCCTGTTCCTGCACGGCACACCATTCCTGCGCGACGGTGCGTTCGACGTGAAAGCAGATGGGCAGGGATTGCGGGGCGTGCTGTCCGAGCTCCAGGGGGAGCACGACCTGTTCCTGTCGTGGATCGCCGGCCACCGCGCCGCCCAGCTCAAGGAGCAGGGCCGCGAGCACCTGTTCTCCGCCCAGCAGATCGACGCCCTCAAGGCGCTGAACCGAGGCAAGATGCCCGACGGCAGTGACCGCGCCGCGGCGTACCGCAAGGCGTTGGCCGGCTACAACCGATACCAGAAGGCGGTGCTGGACATCGGCGAGCAGGCCGGGCTGTTCTCGGCCAAGAGCCGCGCCACCTGGGAGAGCGAGTTCTACATCCCTTTCTTCCGTGACTTCGACGCCGAGCAGCAGAACGAACCCTCGCCCTACCGCGAGCCGGGCACGCAGAAGGTGATCCAACAACTGGAAGGCGGCCGGCAACCGCTGGGCGACCTGCTGACCAACGTGCTGGAGAACCACTCCCGCATCCTGACGGCGTCCATGCGGAACATGGCGGCAGACAAGGCGCTGCGCGCGGCGGAGCAGGCCGGCATGGCCGCGAAGGTGGATACCGGTTCCAAGGACACCCACCGGGTCATGCGGCAGGGTGCGCCGGTGCATTACCAGGTGGCCGATGCGCCCCTGGTCGACGCCCTGACGATGCTGCACTTCAACGGCGACACGAACAAGACGGTGCAGGTGCTGGGTGCGTTCAAGCGCGCGCTGAGCTTCGGCGTCACCATCAGCCCCGGTTTCCGGGTCCGCAACCTGCTGCGCGACACCATCTCGGCCATGTCCGTGGCCGACACGGCGGACGTGACCTGGAACCCGCTCAAGCAGCTGGTCGCCGGTGGGAGGAACCTCAAGCACGGCTGGGAGGCGGCAGAACACGGTAGCCCGATGTTCCAGCGCCTGCTGGCCGGCGGCGGCGCGGTGCGCTTCGGCACCCTGAACGATGGCGCACAGAGCCAGTACGCGCGCCGCCTGATCGCCACGGGCGTGAACCCTGACCAGATCCTGGACACCGCGACCAAGCTCAAGCGCGGGGTGCAGGCGGCATTCCAGTGGTGGCAGGACATCGGTGACCGCGGCGAGACGGTGAACCGCGCCGTGATCTACGAGCGCGCCATCCAGGCGGGCAAGAATCACCTCCAGGCCAGCTATGAGGCGCGCGACCTGATCGACTTCACTGCCGGCGGGAAGTGGGCAGCGGTGCGGTTCCTCTCGCAAACCGTGCCGTTCTTCAATGCTCGCCTGCAAGGCATGTACAAGTTGGGCCGCGCCGCCCGTGGCGACTTCGAGCGGTTCTCCACGGTCACCGGCACCGTCGCGCTGGCATCGGCCCTGCTGTACCTGCTGCAACACGATGACGAGGAATACCAGGCCCTGCCGGATTGGGCGCGGGATGCGTACTGGTGCATCAACCTGGGCGGCACGATGCTGTTCATTCCCAAGCCGTTCGAGGTGGGCGCGCTGGGCAGCGTGGTTGAGCGTGGCACGGAATTGATGGTGGCCGGTGAGGACTACCAGGCGCGGGACTTCACCCGCTCCGTGACCTCGATCATTTCCGACCAGCTCCAAATGAACCCGGTACCGCAGGCGGTGCGCCCGCTGATGGAAGTGGCGTTCAACCGCGACACCTTCCGGGGCCGCCCGATCGACGGCATGGGGCAGGAACGGCTCCCGGCCGAAGACCGCTACACCGCCCGCACCAGCGCCGCGGCCGTCATGGCCGGGCGCGCGACGAATGTTTCCCCGCAGCGCATCGAACACCTGGTGAAGGGCTACTTCGGCTGGCTGGGCGTCCAGGCCCTGAACGTGGCTGACATCGCCACCCGGCCGATGACGAGCCTGCCTTCCAACCCGACGCGCGACATGACTTCGGTATCGAACTGGCCGGTAGCCGGCGAGTTCCTGCGCGACGCCTCATCGGTGTCGAGCAAGTACGTGGAACGGTTCTACACGATGCAGCAGCAGAACGAGGAGCTGTATGCCGCCTTCTCCGCCGCCCGCGCCGCCGGTGACATCGACCGGGCCATGAAGCTGGCTGACACCGATGCCGTCCAGAACCGGGCATTCCACAACGCCGCCAAGCGGCAGATGCAGGAGGTGGGCCGGAGCATCCGGCAGGTGACGGCGGATCCGAGCCTGAGCGTGAGGGAGAAAAACGAGCTGCTGACGCACTTCCAGGCGATCCGGAACCAGATCGCCCATCAGGTGGACCAGATCACCAGGGCGCGGTGATAGCGCGCTGGTTGCCACCTGGTTGCCACGGTGGTTTCCACTTGGTTGCCAGTGGAAACGGCAAAAAACGCGCGCGCGCGCGCGAAGACATGCCCGGGTGTCGTTTCTGGAAACGACACCCCGCCCGCGTGCTGGGACGGGTGATCCAGGTCCCATCCACCGTTGGTGGGCGAACCCGAAACCGGCGCAAACCGACGCGCGCGCAGAACTGCGCCGACGTTGCCCCGCGACCACCTGGGCAGCCTGACGGGTATGCGACTTTTCTCGCACACCCCCCGTCGAGACAGGATGTTGTTCCAGTGGTTGGCTGCCCGCAATTTTGCGGTTAGCCGTGAAATCAGCCGCTTACCGCATCGGGTGCCTGCCGGGCGAACCGCGACGAAGTTAGGGAATGGCGAAGGGGTCTCCCCAACTTTGGGGGCACTCACCGCCAGCGGCACCATGGGCAGTTCCGGGAGGTTGCGGGATGTTGGCGCGAGCCAACCTCGATTCCAAATCGCAGATGGTCGCGCCGCGCGCTTGACACCCACCCACCTCCGGGCGCATCCTCGCATCGCTGCCGCACAATCGGCAGCCGGGTTTGGCGACCCGAACGAGTAGGCGCACAAGGCGCCGCAACGGCGCTTTTTTGTTGCGCGCAGTCCGTGTTCATGGCGGGCTGCAATGGGAGGCCGCAAGGCCTGCCGGTTCCTATTCCCGGTTCGCCAACCTGTTGCAGTCCGCCGCCTGGTTTGGCGACCTGGCGGCGGTTCGATCCGAACCGAATAGGAGCAACACATCATGCGCAACACCCATCCGGCCACACCGGCCAACACCGTGCCCACGCCCGCCACCGCAAGCCCCACCCCGCGCACCACGCGGATGCAGGCCGGCGGCATCCGCCTGGCCATCGAGCGTCACTCCCTGAAAATGGTCGTCCAGGTCGCCACCGATCGAAAGGTGCCGGCCGGCCTGTCCCGCGGCCCGCTGGTCCAGTTCGAGCTGTCCCCGAACGACGCCCAGACCTTGGCCACCCACCTGCGCCACCACGCCAACATGCTGACGGCGGGAGGTGCGGAATGAGCGCGCACCGTGACCTCCTCGCCGCGTCATACGCGCTGAATCGCCACGTGCCGGCGATGGACGCCGGTTTCTCGATCACCACCGGCTATGGCGAGCTGTGGATCAATGCCGAAGAGATCCATCGCGAGCCGTGCATTGTGCGCGCGGTAAAGCGCATCCTGCACCGCCGCCTGAAAGCCGCCGAGCGTGGGCAGGAGGCGCAGCCGTGAACACCGATCCCCAAACCGACCACCTGTTCGAGCCGGACATCTGGCCCTACGTCAACCAGCTCGAAGACCTGTTGGACGCCGTGAACTTCCACCTGGTGCGCTGCCTGCAAGAACGCGCCGAAGGGAACCAGGGAGACGCAGCCCAGCACTTCAACATCGGTCACAACATGCTGGGGGCCGCGCAGACCGTCGCCGCCGCGCTCGCCGTGAAGGTACGGGTGAGGAACGAGCTGTCGAGGGGCGAGCCATGAACGCGCCGAACAAGCCCGCCGCCACCCATTACCCGCCCGTTCCCGATCTGTCCGACCTGCTGGTCAATTCTTTGGCCTTGGAAGACCCCGCGCTTGCCGCTTCGGCCGCACAGAACGCCTTGACTCCCGTAACTGCCGGTATTCACGCGATTGGAGACCTGCTGACCGTTGCGGCCGATTCGACGGAAAGAGTTGCGACCGATGCCTTGCGGGACACCGGCTTCCTGCTGATGTTCCTGGCCGATCTCCAGGGCTCGTTGGGGACCATCATCAACAATGCGCATTACGACCTGACTCACAGCACCGCACGGGAGGATAGGAAATGAGCACCACACCGTTCTTTTCTCTCGATGCGCAGTACCACGTTGCCCCGGACGCGGGCTTCGACGCGCTGATGAACGACGCAGACCTGCTCCAGGATTGTGCAGCCTGCATCGTGCAGCTGGTCGCGGCGTCGCCCGAAGCGCTGGCCACCATGTACATGGAAAGCGTGCTGTTTGGTGCAAATTTCCTGATTCGGATGGCAGTCGGTATCACGGAGGCCGCGCGCAGGCGCGCTCCCAAGCCGGAACCGGCAACCCTTCCAGCAGGTACCCGTGATGCCCTGCACCAGGCGCTCTACGCACTGGAAGGGCGCTGGCCCGGGGTGCACGATGCGGAATGCCAGCGCGACCACCAGGCTATCCGGGCCGTTCGCGAAGTGCTGGCGCTGATGGCGGTTCCGGAATCGATATCGCCTGAAAAATCTTGAGGACAAGCCAATGAGCGAATCTTGCATGAACGCCCAGGAGGTCGCCGACCTGCTGCGGATCACGAAACGCGCCTTCCTGGAGCGGAGGCACGCGTTCGACCCGCCATTCCCGGCCCCTATCCTGCGCCGCCCCCTGATCTTCCGCAGCCGCGACGCGCACCAGTGGATCGTCGATGCCGCCGACTGGGCACAGACAAGGAGCAAGAGATGATCCACTCGCCGCTGCTCGCGCTCGATGAGCACCCACACCAGACGGCGTGATCGGAGCGCCAGAACCTGGAACCCGACGAACCCGGCCACCGTGCCGGGTTTCGTTTGTTCGGGGTACCATCGGCCGGCATTTCCGACAGTGCCACCTATGCACTCGATTTCGACGTGTACCCAATCGCGTACCCGCAGCGGTGATGGAGTGAACCAACTCCTTTCTCTTCATTGCATTACGAGCCAAATCAAGGTTCAGGTGCAACCTGGAGTGACATGAAGGACGCCGTCACAGCGCGCCCCGATCAAGACGACGCCGGCCGGGAGGTGCCTCTCGAACGGCGCCCGCATGAAGCCTGGGCGCGCGTTCACGCGGGCGTGCCGCTGCTGGATGTGCGCGGCGAGGGCGAGCGCGCTGCGGGTACGGCCGAAGGCGCCCGCACGGTGGCGCTCGACGCGCTTCTCGTTCGCCCGGCCGATGTCCTGCCCGACCCGACGCAGGAAGTCGGCCTGCTCTGCGCCAGCGGCCGGCGCAGCGCGCGCGCCGCGGCGCGGCTGCGCGAGCTGGGTCATGCACATGCGTGGTCGGTCGCCGGCGGGCTGGCGGGCTGGCGCGCCGAGGCCCTGCCGGTGACCGCGCCCGCCGAAGCGCCCGAATTCCTCGAACGCTTCGCTCGTCACCTGCTGCTGCCCGAAATCGGGCTGGAAGGTCAGCGCCGGCTGCGCGATGCGCGCGTGGCGCTGGTGGGCGCGGGCGGCCTCGGCTCCCCGGTCGCGCTGTATCTGGCCGCGGCGGGTGTGGGCCACCTCACCCTGATCGACGACGACCGGGTGGAGCGCAGCAACCTGCAGCGCCAGGTGCTGCACGGCGAAGCGGATCTGGGGCGGCTCAAGGTCGCCTCGGCCGCCGATCGCCTGGCGGCGCTGTGGCCCGGCATCGGGCTGCGGCAGGAGGCGGTCCGGCTTTCTGCCGGCACCGCGGAGACGCTCCTGGCCGGGCACGACGCCGTGGTGGACGGCGCCGACACCTTCCTCACCCGCTATCTGTTGAACGACGTCTGCGTGCGCCTCGGCCTGCCGCTGGTGCACGGCGCGGTGGAGCGGTTCCGCGGCCAGGTGGCGCTGTTCTGGCCAGCGCGTGCGCCCGGGGCGGGCTGCTATCGCTGCCTGTTTCCCGAACCGCCGCCGTCCGGGCTTGCGCCCACCTGCGCGCAAGCCGGCGTACTGGGCGTGCTGCCCGGCCTGGTCGGAATGCTGCAGGCCACCGAAACCCTCAAGCTGCTGCTCGGCATCGGCCAGCCGCTGCTCGGTACGCTGCTGTGCGTGGACGCGCTGGAGATGCACTTCGACCGGATCGGCCTGCGGCGCCATCGCGAGTGTCCGACCTGCGGCACGGGCGCCCCATGAAGGCGTTCGCACGGGGTACCCATGTGCTGCTTCTGCTCTTCCTGACACTCGGATCGTCTGGCGTGCGGGCGGACGAGGCGCGCCTGGCGGTGGCATCCAACTTCCTGCAGACCTGCGAGGCGCTCGCGGAGGATTTTCACGCCCGCAGCGTCCATCGACTGCGAATCAGTTCGGCCTCGACCGGCAAGCTCTACGCGCAGATCCGCGCGGGCGCTCCGTTCGACCTGCTGCTCGCGGCCGACGCGCAGACGCCGCGGCGGCTGGTGTCCGAAGGCCTGGCGGAGGCGGATACGCTGCACGATTACGCTCTCGGGCGCCTGGTGCTTTGGAGTCGTGATCCTGGACGGATCGGCGACGGCGAGGCCCTGCTGCGCGGCGCAGACATTCCTCGGCTGGCGATCGCCAATCCGGCGCTGGCACCTTACGGTGCGGCGGCGCGCGAGGTGCTGCAGCGGCTGGAGCGCTGGGAGGCGCTGCAGCCGGCGCTGGTGCTGGGCGAGAACGTGGGGCAGGCGATGCAGTTCGTGGCGACCGGCGCCGCGCCGCTGGGGCTGTTGCCGCGCTCGCAGGTTCAGGAGGCCGAGCGGCAGGCGCGCGGGTCCGGCTGGGAGATTCCCGCGGACTGGCACGCGCCCATCATGCAGAGCGCCGTGCTGCTGAACCGCGGCCGCGAGAATCTCGCGGCGCGCGCGTTCTCCGACTACCTGCGCAGCGCGCCGGCCCGCGCCATCGTGCTCAGGTACGGCTATGACCGGGTGGACTGACCCGATGCAGTGGCCGTCCTGGGCGCTGGCGGCGTGGGTGACGCTCAAACTCGCCGGTTCCACCACGATCATCCTGCTGGTGCTCGGCATGCCGCTGGCCTGGTGGCTGGCGCGCACCCGTTCGGCCTGGCGCGCGCCGGTGGGTGCGCTGGTGTCGCTGCCGATGGTGCTTCCGCCCACGGTGCTGGGCTTCTATCTGCTCATCGCGCTGGCACCGGACGGAATCATCGGCCGCGCCACGGACACCCTCGGGTTGGGCTCCTGGGCCTTCACCTTCCAGGGCCTGCTGGTCGCCTCGGCGCTCTACTCCCTGCCCTTCGTGGTGCACCCGCTGCAGGCCGGATTTTCCAGCATCCCGGCGGCGGCGCTGGAGGCGGCGGCAACGCTGCGTGCCGGGCCGCTCGACCGTTTCTTCAGCGTCGTGCTGCCGATGGTGCGACCCTCGCTGCTCACCGCCACCCTGCTCGGTTTCGCGCACACAGTAGGAGAGTTCGGCGTGGTACTGATGGTGGGCGGCAGCATCGAGGGCCAGACCCGGGTGTTGTCGGTGCTGCTCTACGATCAGGTCGAGGCAATGGCCTACGGCGAGGCGCATCGACTGGCCGCGGGCCTCCTGTTGTTTTCGTTCGTCCTGCTGCTGGCAATGCAGTGGTTCGGGCGTCGCACCGCGGTCGCCCATGGTTGAACCTGTGGACATCATCCTTCGCACCCGGCTCGCGCGCGGCGCCTTCACCCTGGACGTGGACCTGCGCCTCCCGGCGCGCGGCACCACGGTCCTGTTCGGTCCATCGGGCAGCGGCAAGAGCAGCCTGCTGCGGGTGGCAGCGGGACTGGAGCCTGCGGCGCGCGGCTGCGTGCGGATAGGCGAAACGACCTGGCAGGACGCGGATACCTTCCTGCCGCCGCATCGTCGCGCGCTCGGTATGGTGTTCCAGAACGCGCCGCTGCTACCGCACCTGAGCGTTCTGGACAACCTGCGCTATGGCTGGAAGCGCGCCGGCGCTTCCGAGGCCACGCTCGCGGCCTGGGTGGATCGGCTGGCGCTGACAGCGCTGCTGCCGCGTCGTCCGGACACGCTCTCGGGCGGCGAGCGCCAGCGCGTGGCGCTGGCACGGGCGCTGGCCTGCGAGCCGCGCTGGCTGCTGCTGGACGAGCCGCTCAGCGCGCTGGACGCGGCGCGCCGCGCGGAAGTGCTTCCGTTCCTGGAAAAGGTGCGGCGCGAGGCCGATCTGCCCATCCTTCATGTCACCCACGCACTCGACGAGATGGCGCGCCTGGCCGATCACCTGGTGCTGCTCGACGCCGGTCGCGTGACCGCCTGCGGCCCGGCGCTGGAGGTGCTCAACCGCGCTGACCTGCCGCTGGTGCTGCGCGAAGATGCCGGCGTCGTGCTCGAAGCCACGGTGCAGGCACACGATGCGCACGGGCTGGTGCAGCTCGCCACGGCGGCCGGCACGCTTCATGCTCAGGGCGAGGCTCTTGCAGCGGGCAAGACGCTGCGCGTCCGCATCCAGGCGCGCGACGTCAGCCTGGCATTGAGCCGGCACGAGGATTCCAGCGTGCTCAACCTCGTGCCGGTCCGGCTGGTGGCGCTCGACCCCCTGCCCGGCGGACAGGTACAGGTGCAGTTGGACGCATCGGGCGCACGGCTTCTGGCGCGGATCTCGCATCACTCGGCGCAGCATCTGGCGCTGCGTCCGGGGATGCCGCTGTGGGCGCAGGTCAAGGCCGTCGCGCTGCTCCTGTAGGCGGCCGTCCCGACCTGAACCCTCATCACGGCGCTGGCGTCCACGCAGGGAAGGGCCGCGCTGGGCCACGGCGCCAACGTCCCATGTCGTTGGCGATGGGCACCCGCTCGACGGAATTGCCAGCGACGCCGACCGCCACCAAGGTCCGGCAAGCACTTCACATGTCGATCAACGCCTTCGCCGGTCACGTCGGGCTGCGTGCGCGGATGCGCGCCAGCCGGGTTTCCGGATCGTCACCCCGCGCGAGGCGCGCTCGACACCTCGGCGGCGGGCACGCACAGCGAGCAGCCTTCGCTCCAGACGCTGTCGCCCTCGGCGTAATGCTCCTGCTTCCAGATCGGGCTGCTGTGCTTGACCGCTTCGATCGCCTGTCGGCAGGCGCGGAACGCTTCGTCGCGGTGCGGCGTGCCGGCGGCCACCACCACCGCCAGGTCGCCGATGCCGAGCCGGCCCTTGGCGTGGGCGATGTAGAGCCGCAGCATCGGTCCGAATTCGGCGTCGCAGCGCGCAGCAATCCCGGCGAAGCCGTTGAGCGCCAGCGCGTCGAACATGTCGTAGCTCACGCCGGTGACGATGCGGCCGTGATTGAGGTCGCGCACCCGCCCGACGAACATCGCGATGCCGCCAAAGCCGGGGTCGGAGACGAAGTCCAGCGCAGCGGACGGATCGAGCTTGCCATCGGCAATGTCGACCACGGCGCAGTGGTGCCTGCGTTTTTCCTGCGTGCTCATCTCAGCCGCCGCTCACCGGCGGCAGCACCGCCATGCGGCCGTCCGCGGGAAGGGCGTCGCTTTCGCGCAGCACCGAGGTCTCGCTGGCGAAAGCCGAATAGGCCAGCAGTTTCGGATTGAACGCCGGCCAATGCGCCAGGGCATGGGCCTCCAATGCGCGCCGCAGGTCGGCCACGGTGGCGCCTTCGGCCAGTTCCAGCGCGATCCGCGCCTCCGGCTGATGGTCGCGGAACGCGCCGAACAGCTGCACGTCGATCTTCATGTCCCGTATCCCTCCAGCTGCAGGCCGAGCAGATGCCCGAGCCCATGGACGTCCACCGGCGCACCTTCCGGAAGATCACGCGCCGCTTCGTCGATCACGATCCATGCGTGGCTGCGCGCCAGCGGCGCGATGCGGAACGACTCCTGACCCTGCAGGACCTGCGCACGCAGCCGGCCGCCGGCATCGATGGTCAGCCGGCCCTTGAGATGCAGACGCAGCGCGTGATGCTTGCGGTACGGTGCGGCGAGCGGCACCTGCAGCGGGCGCTCCGCCGGCAGAGCGGTCATCGCGCGCAGCGCCGGCTCGACGAAAAAACGCAGGCCCACGGCGCTCGACACCGGATTGCCCGGCAGGCCGAAGAACAGTTGCCCATCCGGCAGCGTGGCGAACAACAGCGGCTTGCCGGGGCGGATGCGCACCTTGTGGAAGTGCAGCGTCGCGCCGAGGTGGCGCAGCGCATCGGGGACGAAATCGTAGCGCCCCATCGACACCGCGCCGGTGCCGAGCACGACATCCGCACCCGCCATCCGTGTGCGCTCCAGCGCGGCGAGGAAGGCGCGGGCGTCGTCGCCGACGGTTTCGCGCAGCACGCAGGACGCGCCGGCATCCTCGATGCGCGCCGCCAGATAGGGACCGCTGCTGTTGCGGATTTCGCCGGACGCCAAGGTCTGGGCCGGATCGTCCACCAGTTCGCGGCCGGTGTTGAGCAGCGCGACTCGCGGCCGCCGCCGTGCCATCACTTCGGACACACCCAGCGCCGCCAGCAGCATCAGCTGCGGCGCGTCCAGCCGGGTGCCGGCGGCAAGCACGCGAGCGCCCCGCCGCACGTCCTCGCCGCGCAGGCGGATGTGCTGGCCCTGCGGCACGTCGGCCCGCGCGCGGATGCGCTGCGGGCGGTCGTCCGCAGCGCGCGCCAGCACCTCCACCTGCTCGATCGGGATCACCGCGTCCAGCCCGTCGGGCAGGCGCGCGCCGGTCATGATTTCCCACCCGCCATGAAGCGCCGCGTCCTGCATCGCCGCGGTCCGCGCATCGCCGGCTGCCTGCGAGCCGGCCACGTCGAACTCACTGCCGGCGGCCACGCCGCCCGCGCCCACACGCAGGGCGAAGCCGTCCATTTCCGAGTTGTCGAACGGCGGCAGGTCTTCGCCGCTGTTCACCTCCGCCGCCAGCACCAGCCCGCGCGCCGGCGCCAGCCGCTGCGCCGGAAGGCGCCGCGCGGCGTCATGGATGATCGCCAGCGCTTCGTCGTAACCGATCATGCGTGCGTGCCGCCTTCGATCATCGCCAGCGCGTGTGCCAGCAGCGGCGCCAGGATATCCATGCCCTGCCGCGCCGCGCGCGGGCTGCCGGGCAGCGCCAGCACCAGCATTGTGCCGACCTGCACCGCCTCGGCGCGGCTGAGCCAGGCCAGCGGCGTATGTCTGGCGCTCTCGCTGCGCAGCAGTTCCGCCAGCCCGTCCACGCGCCGCTCGGC
Source organism: uncultured Chiayiivirga sp. (assembly GCA_934525595.1). Lineage (GTDB taxonomy): Bacteria > Pseudomonadota > Gammaproteobacteria > Xanthomonadales > Xanthomonadaceae > Denitratimonas. The sequence goes on from CAKSZJ010000017.1 coordinate 50,127, forward strand.
GACGCTGCGCAAGGCTTCCGGCGTGAGGTCGCGCGGTGCCAGCCCGGTGCCGCCGGTGCACAGGCACAGGCGCACGCCGTCGGCGGCCAGCGCGCGCAGGCGCTGCGCCAGCGGTTCGACGCCATCCGGCAGCACGTCGATGTCCGCCACGTGCGCACCCAGCCTGCGCAGCCCGTCCACCAGCTCCGGGCCGGAGCGGTCCTCGTAGCCGTCACCGCTGGCGCGATCGCTCAGGGTGATGACCGCGCAGGGCACGCCGTCGAGGCGCGCCAGCGCGCGCGGCTGGTAGCGCGTGCGCTCGTCCTCGCTCATCCCGTCGGGGTGGAGCCACAGGCCCTTCTTGCCGCCTTCCTTGAACAGCAGCCGCACTCCGCCGATGGCCAGCGCCGGCTCGACCGGCTTGGTCAGGTCGTACAGCGTCAGCAGCGCCGCATTGACTCCTGCCAGCGCCTCCATCTCCACGCCGGTGCGCGCCTCGCAGGCGCATTCGCAATAGACGCGGATGGCGTGGCGCTCCGGCACGGGTTCGCAGTGCACCCGCACCAGTTCCAGGGGAATGGGGTGGCACAGCGGCATCAGCATCGCGGCCATCTTGGCGCCCTGCATCCCGGCGATCTCGGCCATCATCAGGGCGTCGCCCTTGGGCAGGCGGCGCTCCACGATCATCGGATAGGCCAGCTCGCCGGCCAGCAGCTCGCCCACCGCCACGGCGCGGCGCCGGGTCGGGCGCTTGGCGCGGATGTCGGCCATGTGGAAGGCCTCGGGCAGGGTCGTGGTCATGGGTCAGCCTCCGATGGACGCCAGGTGCGGAGTGAGGCCGGCGTTGCCTTCGTGCAGACCGTGGCCGGCCGCCTTCCTGCCCAGCTGCATGGCGATGCGCGCGACCAGGGCGTCGAAGTCGTCGTCGCACTGCAGCAGCGGGCGCAGCGCGATGCCGAAGTCGCCGAACAGGCAGAGGCGCAGGTCACCGCGCGCCGTGACGCGCAGGCGGTTGCAGCCGGCACAGAAATCCTTCGAATAGGGCGCGATGATGCCGATCCGTCCGCGACAGCGCGGATGGGCGAACTCGCGCGCCGGACCGGCGTCGGCCGCGCGCGGGGTGATCGACCAGCCGGCGGCGACGAGCTGGCGCTCCAGCGTCTCGGCGCGGACGTGATGGCGCTCGAAGTAGGCGCGGTTGTCGCCGGTTCGCATCAGCTCGATGAACCGCACGGCCACGTCGCGCCCGCGCAGGAAGTCCATCCAGGCCGGCAGCTCGTCGTCGTTCAGCCCGCGCAGCAGCACCGCGTTGAGCTTGACCGAATCAAATCCCAGTCCCTGCGCCATCTCCACGCCCTCCATCACCTCTTCGAAGCGGTCGTGGCCGGTGATGGCGGCAAAGCGCGCGGGCTGCAGGCTGTCCAGGCTGACGTTGAGCGCGGTCAGTCCCGCGTCGCGCCAGAGCGCCACGCGACGCGGCAGCAGGCAGCCGTTGGTGGTCAGGGCAATCTTGCGCACGCCCGGAGTTGCCGCCACGGCGGCGATGATCGACGCAAGATCCTTGCGCAGACTGGGCTCCCCGCCGGTCAGGCGGATCTTGTGCATTCCCATCGCCGCAAAGCCGCGCACCAGGCGCCGGATTTCCTCCAGGGTCAGGAAGCCGGGTCGCCCGTCGGGGCGATAGCCGTCCGGCAGGCAGTAGCTGCAGCGGAAGTTGCAGGCCTCGGTCAGCGAGAGCCGCAGATAGGGAAACGTGCGGCCGAAGCCGTCCACGAGGGATGCCATGTCGTGCTCCATTCCAGGCGCGGAACCCCGGACCGCTTCCTGATCCGGCCCACGGCCCGCCGGCGCCTCGGACGTATCCTAACGCCATGCGGCGAGCCCGCACGTGCCCGCGGGGGCGGCGGCAGGCGTCGGGCGTGGGCAGGATGTCGCGGCGAACCGCCGGACATGCGCCTTTCCGGAGCGCCCCTCCAGCTTTCATGCGCCGCGGGTGGCGGGATTCGCGGGCGGACAGATAGACTTTGCGCCCCTATCGAGCCGGAGCGGCCGGATGCGTCTGACGGGCGAGTTGCCGGTGCTGGGCTGGCGCGAATGGGCGACCCTGCCCGCGCTGGGCCTGGACGCGATCGTGGCCAAGATCGACACCGGCGCACGCAGCTGCGCGCTGCACGTGGAGTGGCAGCGCGAGCAAATCGAAGACGGGATCGCGCAGGTGCGGTTCGCGCTGCGCCCGACCGCGGACGGACCGATCCACGAAGTGTGTGCGCCGATCGTGGGCCGGCGGACCGTGGCTGACACCGGCGGCGGGCGCGAGGCGCGGATCTTCATCCGCACGCCTCTGCGCCTGGGCGGCTGGGAGCACGACGTCGAGATCGGGCTGACCCATCGGCACGGGCTGCGCCATCGGATGCTGATCGGCCGCGCCGCGCTGGCCGGGCACTGGTGCGTGGACCCCGGACGCAGCTTCGTGCTGGGCAGCGAGCGGCTCCCGTGAAACTGGCCATCCTCTCGCGCAACGCCGCGCTCTATTCCACCCGCCGACTGGTGGAAACGGCGCGCGCCCAGGGCCACGTGGTGCGCGTGCTCGACCCGCTGCGCTGCTGTCTGCGCATCGCTTCGGGGGCCTTCGAGCTGCACTACAAGGGCCGTGCCCTGCGCGGCTACGACGCGGTGATCCCGCGTATCGGCGCCTCGATCACCCGCTACGGCACCGCCGTGGTGCGCCAGTTCGAGCTGATGGGGGTGTATTCGCCCAACGGCGGGGACGCGATCGCACGGGCACGCGACAAGCTGCGCTGCCATCAGCTGGTGGCCGCCTGCGGGCTGGGAATGCCGCTGACGGTGGCCGGTGACAGCCCGGACGACACCGCCGACATCCTCGCCCTGCTCGGCCCGCCGCCGCACGTGGTCAAGCTCAACCAGGGCAGCCAGGGCCTGGGCGTGGTGCTGGCCGACACGGCGCTGGCCTCGCGCAGCGTGACCCAGGCCTTCCGCGGACTTTCCGCGGATTTTCTGGTGCAGGAATTCGTGGCCGAGGCGGGCGGTTCGGATCTGCGCTGCCTGGTCCTGGGCGATCGCGTGGTGGCCGCGATCCAGCGTCAGGCCGGCAGCGGCGAGTTCCGCGCCAACCTGCATCGCGGCGGCAGTGCGCACGCGACAACGCTGGATGCCGCCGAGGCGGATGCGGCGGTGCGCGCGGCGCGTGCGGTCGGGCTGGAGATCGCCGGCGTGGATCTGCTGCGCTCGCGGCGCGGCCCGCTGGTGCTGGAAGTGAACGCTTCGCCCGGCCTGGAAGGCATCGAAAGGGCCAGCGGGGTGGACGTGGCCGCGGAAATCATGGGCTACGTGGCGCGCTGCAGCGAGCAGCGCCCCGCGGCGCGCACGGCGCGACCTGCGCGCCGCGGGCGCTTAACGAAACCCTGAAACCACTTTAACGATCTTCTTCCACCCCCGGACTTAGCCTGTGCCCACCTGGATCTTCCTCGACACTCCTGAGGATTGCGTGAAGGGTAGATTGCGGTAATCGGGGCAATACCTTCGGCCCGCGCGAACCGGCGTCCCCCCCGCCGCAAGCGCGGGCCTTTTTGTTGCCCGCGCCGCCGTTCGGCGCACAGCAAGGCATGGCCCGGGGCGATGCGGCTATGCTGGCACCGGCCCCATCATCCGGCACCCACTCCCATGCGCATCCTCGTCATCGAAGACAACACCGACATCGCGGCCAACCTCGGTGATTACCTGGAGGACCGCGGCCACACCGTGGATTTCGCCGCAGACGGCATCACCGGCCTGCACCGGGCGGTGGTCGACACCTTCGACGCCATCATCCTCGACCTCAACCTGCCGGGCATGGACGGCCTGGAGGTGTGCCGCAAGCTGCGCCAGGAGGCTCACAAGGACACTCCGGTGCTCATGCTGACCGCGCGCGATGCGCTGGAGCAGAAGCTGGCCGGGTTCGAATCGGGCGCCGACGACTATCTGGTCAAGCCGTTTGCGCTGCAGGAACTGGATGCGCGTCTGGGCGTGCTGCTGCGGCGCGGACGCGGAAGCCATTCGCGCGTGCTCAACGTCGCGGATCTCGAGTACAACCTCGACACCCTGGAAGTGGTGCGCGCCGGCACGTCGGTCACGCTCAACCCGACCGCGCTCAAGATCCTCCAGGTGCTGATGGAGGCGTCGCCCGCGGTGGTCACGCGGCAGGAGCTGGAAACCCGCGTGTGGGGCGAGGAATTGCCCGACTCGGACAGCCTGCGGGTACACATCCACGGACTGCGCGCGGCGGTGGACAAGCCCTTCGGCCGACCGCTGATCCAGACCCGCCACGGCATCGGCTACCGGCTGGTGGATCTCGAACCTTCCGCGTGAGCCGCACCGTGGCAGCTGCACCCGGACAACCGCTGCCGCGCCAGCGCCTGCGCGCGCGCATCGTCGCGTCCTTCGTCCTGCTCGGCTTCGGCCTGACCGTGCTGTTCGCCGCCTCCACGCTGGCGTTGCGTGAGCGCATCGAGAACCAGCTGGTCGGCGCCTGGCTCAGCGCGGAAGCCTCCGCCTACCTGGAGTTCAAGCGCGCCCACCCAGAACCCGATGCGGCCTATGGGCTGCAGGAGCAGCAGATCGAGATTTTCGCCTTCCGGCCCGAGAGCCCGCAGATCCCGCTGGCCTGGCGCGACCTGCCGGACGGCGTGCACGACTGGCGCGATCCGGATGCGCGCGGCCGCAACGCCGACTTCAAGCTGGCCGTGGCGCGCGCGCCGGACATCGTCACCTTCATCAAGTACGGCTACGGGCGCCAGGCGCTCAGTGCGCAGCAGCTGATGATGGTGCTGGGCGTGAGCGTGGTGATCTTCACCCTGCTGGCCTGGCTGATCGGGCTGTGGTCTTCGCGCAGGGTGATGCGCCCGGTGGCCGACCTGGCGGCGCGCGTGGAGGGATTTCGCGGCGACGTCAGGCGCACCCCGCTGGCGCCGCATTTCGCCCGGGATGAAGTCGGCCAGCTCGCCCAGGCGCTCGACGACTACGCCGATCAGCTCACCGAACGGGTGACGCGCGATCGCGAGTTCAACGCCGATGTGAGCCACGAGCTGCGCACTCCGCTGGCGGTGATCCGCGGGGCCACCGAGCTGCTGCTTTCCACCCCCGATCTTTCGGACAAGATGCGCCAGCGCCTCCTGCGCATCGAGCGCGCCACCCAGCAGAGCACCGACCTGACCACGGCACTGCTGATGCTCTCGCGCAGCGAGCGCGGCAGCGGGCGCAGCGACGTGCGGCGCATCGTCGAGGCGCAGGCCGAGGCCAACCGCACGCACCTGCTGAACAAGCCGGTGAGCCTGCGCGTGGATGGCCAGCACGACGCCTTCGTCGAGGCGCCCGAAGCGGTGCTCTCGGTGGCGCTCAACAACCTGATCGGCAACGCCTGCAAGTACACCCTCGAAGGTGAGGTCGCGGTGACCGTGCTGGCCGACCGGGTCGAGGTGGCCGACACCGGCCCCGGCATCGCCAGCGAAGACGCCGAGCGCCTTTTCGAACGCGGCTACCGCGGCGGCAGCTCGGCCGGCAGCAAGGGCGCCGGGATTGGCCTTGCGATCGTCAAACGGCTATGCGACCTGTACGGCTGGCGCGTCCGCCTGGAGCCGCGCACCGATCGTCAGGGCAGCCGCGCCACGCTGGAGTTCGAGCCGGACCGGAGCGTGGGCGACGCCGCCTAGGAGCCTGCGCGGCAGGCCGGTTCGCGGTGCGCGACGCGCGTGAGGGCCGCGTTCCGCAGCGGCCTGGCACGGCTCAGAAGCGCAGCCACCAGCAGCCCGCATGGCGAATCACCCCCAGCGTTGCCAGGGGCGGCGGTGCGGGCTGGCTCAGCCCGCCCTCGTGGAACGCGCCGATGCGGACCGCCTCGGGATCTTCCGGCGGCATGCCGGGATAGGCGTCCGGGTCGAGCACGACGAAAGCGGCGTCGGGATAGATCAGCTCGGCCGAACCGTCGGACTGCGCGGCGATCGCCTCCAGCCGGTCCATCACTGCACGCGCGCTCCATTTGCCCATCCCGGGCCAGTGGTAGAGGCCGGAAAGGCCGTTCACGTCGCGCGTTTCCAGCAGCTGGCGAAGGGTCGCCAGCAGTGCCTCGGGGGTACGCGCGCAGTCGACGGCAACGGGGCCGTAGGAGGCCAGCGGCGGTTCCTGCGCCCCGCTTCCGTCGATGAGGACAGCCGCGCCCGCGGGCGGAGCATGCGCTTCGACCGGCGGCGTCGGCGCGACCTCGCGCGCGTCGAAGTAATCGCAGGTGCGGTCGGTGAAGATGAGGCTGCCGTCCTCGGCCACGCAGCGCCGCACCGCGGCAGCCGCATCGCCGGCCGCCAGCACGAGGAGGAGGATCACAGGCCAGCCGACGCGCAGGTTCATCGGCGCAGCTTACCGCTACAGGCGGCCCGGCGGCGGTTGATGCGTCCGGCCCGGCAGGTCACCCAGCCGATCCAGCACCGCCTGGGTCGGCCTGGCGAGATTCAGGGTGTAGAAGTGCAGTCCCGGCGCACCGCCTTCGAGCAGGCGGCGGCACAGCCCGGCCACGGCATCGGCCGCGAATGCCTTCAGGCTGGTGACGTCATCGCCATAGGCCGACAGCCGGCGATGCATCCAGCGCGGGATCTCGGCGCCGCACAGATCCGAGAAACGCTTGAGCTGGGTGAAGTTGGAGATCGGCATGATGCCCGGCACGATGGGGATGCCGACGCCCAGCGCGCGCGCGTCGTCCACGAAGCGGAAGTAGGCATCTGCGTTGTAGAAGTACTGGGTGATCGCCGCATCGGCGCCGGCGTCCACCTTGCGCCTGAAGTGCGCAAGGTCGGCGAAGGCATCCTCGGCCTGCGGATGGGTTTCCGGGTAGCAGCCCACCTCGATGCGGAACCAGTCGCCGTGGCGCGTGCGGATGAATTCGACGAGATCGCTGGCGTAGTGGAAATCGCCGGTGCTGGCCATGCCCGAGGGCAGGTCGCCGCGCAGCGCCACGATGCGCCGGCAACCGCGCGCGCGATAGCTGTCCAGCAGCTCTCCCAGCTCCGCGCGCGTGCCGCCGACACAGGACACGTGGGGCGCAGCCTCGAAGCCGTGGCGGGTGCGCAGCGCCTCGACGGTTTCGGGCGTGTAGCTCAGCGTCGAGCCGCCCGCGCCGAAGGTGACCGAGACGTATTCGGGCGCCGCCGCGGCGAGCCGGGCGGCGGCGCGGTGCAGCTGGGCGCGCTGTTCCTCGGTCTTGGGCGGGTAGAACTCGAAGCTGATCGCGGACATCGGGAAACCTTGCGGAAAACGGGGCAACAAAGTCTATCGCTTCATCGCGATGGAAAGAAATATATGGCACCCCCCGACTTCGCTGCGCCGCCTCCAGCGTCCCTGAACGCGGAAGGCCCGCGCGCGGCGGGCCTTCCGGGAACGCGCCAGCAGGCGGACTTCAGCCCAGCGCGGCCTCGATCTCCGGCAGCAGGGTGAAGAGGTCGCCCACCAGGCCGATGTCGGCGATCTCGAAGATCGGCGCGTCGCCGTCCTTGTTGATCGCCACGATGGTACCGGCGTCCTTGATGCCCGTCAGGTGCTGGATGGCACCGGAAATGCCGACCGCCACATACAGCTCGGGGGCGATGATCTTGCCGGTCTGGCCGACCTGAAGCTCGTTGGGCACATAGCCCGCATCGACCGCTGCGCGCGAGGCGCCCACGGCCGCGCCGAGGCGGTCCGCCAGGTGGTAGATGATCTGGAAGTTCTCCGCCGAACCGACCCCGCGGCCGCCCGACACCACACGTGCTGCGCTCTGCAGGTCCGGGCGATCGGACTTGCCGGCCGCCAGGCCCACGTAGCGGGTGTGGCCGGGCAGGGCCACGTCGATCGACAGCGCGCGCACTGCCGCGCTGCCGCCCTGCCCCGCCGCGGGCCAGGAGGCCACGCGCACGGTGGCGACGACGGGCGCATCGGCCGGCGCGCTGACCGTGACGATGGCGTTGCCGGCATAGATCGGGCGCTTGAAGACGTGGCTGGATTCCACCGCCATCACGTCGCTGACCTGGGCCACGCCGAGCAGCGCGGCGACGCAGGGCATCACATCCTTGCCGAAGGTGGTGGAGGGGCCGAAGACGTAGCTGTATCCAGCCGCGGCCGCGGCGATCTGCGGCGCCAGGACCTGCGCGATGGCGTGGGCGTTTGCCGGGTTGGCGACGGTCAGCACCTCGTTGACGCCGTCGATCTTCGCCGCGGCTGCGGCGATGGCGTCGGGCGCATCGGCCAGCACGAGGACGTCGACCTTTTCCGGAGAAAGGGCGCGTGCGGCGGACACCGTCTTGGCGGTGGCCGGAAGGTTGAGCTGCCCGTTGAGGTGCTCGGCAACGATCAGGACGTTGGACATGGTTCAAATCTCCGGTGCGTTGTCAGAGCAGGCCCTTGGCCTTCAGCGCCGCGACCAGCTCGGCCGCGTCCTTCACCATCACGCCGCGGCTGCGGCCGGCGGGTGCCTGGTACTTCGTGGCGGCGAGGAAGTCGCCTGACTCCACGCCCAGATCCGCCAGCGCCACGGTTTCCAGCGGCTTGCTCTTGGCTTTCATGATGTCGGGCAGCTTGATGAAGCGCGGCTCGTTGAGGCGCAGGTCGGTGGTGATGACGGCGGGCAGGTCCACTTCGAGGGTCTCAAGGCCGGCATCGACCTCGCGCACCACCGTGGCCTTGCCATCGGCCACGTCGACCTTGCTGGCGAAGGTGGCCTGTGGGCGGCCCCACAGCGTGGCGAGCATCTGGCCGGTCTGGTTGGCGTCATCGTCGATGGCCTGCTTGCCCAGAAGAACGATGTCCGGCTGCTCCTTTTCGATCAGCTTGAGGAAGGCGCGCGCCGCGGTCAGCGGCTGCACCGCGGCATCGGCGACCACGTGGACGGCGCGGTTGGCGCCCATCGCCAGGCCGTTGCGCAGGTGCGCCTGGGCATCGGCCGGGGCGATGGTGGCGACCACGACCTCGGTCGCGACGCCTTTCTCGCGCAACCGCAGCGCTTCTTCCAGCGCGATGTCGTCGAAGGGATTGGGCGAAAGCTTCACGCCGTCGGTCACCACGCCGGAGCCATCCGGCTTGACCTGGATACGCACGTTGAAGTCCACCACGCGCTTGTAGCCGACCAGAATCTTCATCGGTTTCAGGTTTCCTGAGGGGTTGGGATCAGGGGTGGCGGCGCGCGCCGCCAGTCAGGGGCGATTGTATCGCGGCGGTTCCGAGGACGTGCTCCAAACGCCGTCCGATGGCTCCGCGCGGCGCAATCGCTGCTCCAGCGCCTGCGCCATCCGCGCCGCCGAGCCCGGCGCGTGGGCAAAGAACAGCGACGGCTCGGTCAGTTCCAGCTCCAGCAGGCGCGGGCCATCGGGGCTGGGCAGGAGGTCGACGCGAGCGTAGAGCGGCGCACCGCCGGGAATCGCGGCCAGCGCGCGCGCGGCCAGTGCCCGTTCGGCCTCGGAGGGCTGCCGCGCGCGGATCGATTCGGGCGCGAACAGCGCGGAAGTCGCAGCCTCATCCCGGTGCAGCAGCGGCCCCTTGCGGATCGCGTGCGAGAACGTCCCGTCGAAGTGGATCAGTGCGGTTTCGCCGGCGCAGTCCACGTCCTGCAGATAGGGCTGCACCAGCACCGCACGGCCGCGCTCCAGCAGGCGCCGCACGTGGTTCACCGCGGCCTCGCGCTGCGTGTGCAGGTAGCGCCGCGTATCGCGGCAGCCCGCACCGACCGCGGGCTTCACCACGAACTCGGCGTGCCCGGGAAAGCGATCGGGCGGCTGGCCCGGTTCGATGAAGGCGCTCTCCACCGTGTCCACGCCGGCTGCGGCCAGGTCGGCGAGATAGTGCTTGTCGGTGTTCCAGCGCACCAGCGCGGGCGGATTGAACAGGCGGGTGAGCGCACCCACCCGCGCGCACCAGGCGAGGAACGCTTCAAGCCGTTCGGTATAGTCCCAGGTGGCGCGCAGCAGCACGGCCTGGAAGCCGGACCAGTCGACCGAACCATCGTCCCAATCCACCGCCTCGGCAGCCATGCCGCGATCCCGCAGCGCCGCCGCGAGGGGTGCGAAATCCTCGTCGAGCGGCCGAGCGGCCGCCGTGGTGGCCAGTGCGATGCGTGCTTCGGCCATGCCCTAGAGGTTCTGGTAGTTCGGGCCGGCGCCGCCCTCGGGCGTGACCCAGGTGATGTTCTCGTAAGGGTCCTTGATGTCGCAGGTCTTGCAGTGCACGCAGTTGGCGGCGTTGATCTGCAGGCGCTTGCCGCCGCTGCCGTCATCCACCATTTCATACACCCCGGCGGGGCAGAAACGGGTGCAGGGATTGCCGTATTCCTCCACGCACGTCGTCGCACACAGGTCGGTGCTGTGCACCAGCAGGTGCACCGGCTGGTCCTCGTCGTGTTCGGTGGCGGCGAAATAGACGCCGGCCAGGCGGTCGCGCGGCGCCAGGCCGCGCTCGACGTAGTCGCGCCGCGGCGCCTCGACGTCACCCAGCTTGTGCAGGGTGGTCCAGTCGGCTTTGTTCCTGAGCGTCCAGGGCGAGCGTCCGGCGGTGAGGGTTTCCCAGGCGCCGTTCGCCAGCCCGAACCACAGGCCGCGCTTGAAGCCGGGCTTGATGTTGCGCACCCTCCTGAGCTCGGCCATGGCCGGGGAGGCGCGCAGCCGGGCATCGAACCCCTGCGGCGAAAGTCCGCTGCCGGCCAGATGCTCGGCCGCCAGCATCGCCGAGCGGATCGCCTGGTGGGTACCCTTGATCTTGGGCACGTTCAAGAGACCGGCGGTGTCGCCGATCAGGATCGCGCCGGGCATCTCGCACTTGGGGAGCGACTGCCAACCGCCGGTGACGATGGCGCGCGCGCCGGCGGAAACGATGCTGCCGCCATCCAGCAGCGCCTTCACGTGCGGGTGGTTCTTCCACTGCTGGAAGGCTTCCCAGGGCTTGTAGTCCGGGTCGGTGTAGTCCAGCCCGGAAACGTAACCCAGCGCGACGCGACCCTTGTCCAGGTGATACAGGAAGCTGCCGCCGTAGGTGCGGCTGTCGGCCGGCCAGCCGACGCTGTGCACGATCTTGCCGGGTTTGAGGCGCTCTTCCGGCACCTGCCACAGCTCCTTGATGCCGATGGAATAGCCCTGCGGATCGCAGTCCCGGTCGAGCCCGAATTTTTCGACCAGCCGCTTGGTGAGGTGCCCGCGCGCGCCCTCGGCCAGCACCGTGATCCTGGCCTTGATGTCGATGCCCTGGGTGTAGCCGGGCTTGTGCGAGCCGTCCTTGGCCACGCCCATGTCGCCAATGCGCACGCCGCCCACCGAACCATCCTCGTTGTAATAAAGGTCGGCCGCGGCGAAGCCGGGGTAGATTTCCACGCCCAGGGCCTCGGCCTGGGGGGCCATCCAGGCGCACATCGCGCCCAGCGAGACGATGAAGTTGCCGTGGTTGCGCATCCCCGGCGGCACAAAGGGAAACTTGAAGCCGCCGGTCCGGCTCAGCATCCAGAATTCGTCTTCCGCGGCGGGAATGCAGATCGGCGGCGGGTTGTCGCGCCAGCCGGGCAGCAGCGCATCGAGCGGCTCGGGCTCGATCACCGCGCCCGAGAGGATCTGCGCGCCGATGGCGCTGGCTTTCTCGATCACGCAGACCGACAGCTCCGGCCTGATCTGCTTGAGCCGGATCGCGAATGCCAGTCCGGCGGGGCCGCCACCGACGGTGACGACGTCGTATTCCATGAACTCGCGCTCGCTCATCGGCTGGCTTCCCTTCGGCTGCGTATGTTGATGCAACGCGGCATTGTGCGGGTTTGCGGCAGGGCGGGCAAACCCGCACCATGCGCGTTTCCCGATACGGTCTCCCTGCGATGGCCCATGACCCCGACTCCCTGCGCAAGGCACCCCTGATTCGCGTGCTGCACGCGCTGGCCGCCGGTCAGGTCAGCAGCCAGGCACTGACCCGCGCATTCCTCGGTGCGATCGAGCGTGAGCGCCACCTCAACGCCTGGCTGCACGTCGATGCCGACGGCGCGCTTGCCGCGGCGCGCGCCTCCGACGCCCGCCGCGCCGCCGGCGCGCGGCTCGGTCGGCTCGACGGCGTGCCGCTGGCGGTCAAGGACAACATCGATGTGGCCGGCATGCCGACCCGCTTCGGGCTGCCCGCACGCGACGAAAGCGTCGCGGCGCACGATGCCTTCATCGTCGCGCGCCTGCGCGGTGCCGGCGCAGTGCTGCTGGGCAAAACCAACCTCGATGAAGCCACCCTGGGCACGATCGGGCGCAACCCGCACTTCGGTGACGTGGTCAACCCGCAGCTTCCCGGCCGGGCCAGCGGCGGATCGTCCGCCGGCTCCGCCGTCGCGGTCGCCGCCGGCCATGCGGTCGCAGCGCTGGGATCGGACACCCTGGGTTCGATCCGCATTCCGGCCGCGTTCTGCGGTGTCGTCGGGCTCAAGCCGACCCACGGCGAACTTTCCTGCCGGGGGCTGCGCCCGTCGCTGCGGCGGCTCGACTGCCCCGGCCTGATCGCCCGTGGGGTCGAAGACATCGCGCCGCTGCTGCAGGTGATGGCCGGGCATGACCCCGACGATCCACGCTCGCGCCGCCGTCGCATCGCGCTGGCAGCACCGGACTGGAACCCGGCCACGCTACGCGTGGGCGTGCTGGCCGATGCCGCGGCGCTGGGTGCCTGCACGGCCGTGACCACCGCCTTTGACGGTGCCATGACGCGCTGCGCGGGGCTGCTGGCGCGGGTGTCGGTGTCACCTATCCGCCTTGCCGAGATGGACGTGGGCGCCACCCGCCGCGCCGCGCTGCTGATGATGGAGGCCGAGCTGCTGGCCGCGCACGGCGCCCTGCTCGACGGTGCCTCGCCGCGGATTTCGGCCATGCTGGAATTCGCGCGGCGCAAGTCCGCCGCCGACTACGCCCGCGCCGATCTGCGGCTGGATGCGCACGTGGCCCGGGTGCGGCGGCTGTTCGAGCGCTTCGACGCCCTGCTGCTGCCCGTGGCGCCGCTGCCGCCGCCCGCGACCGGTGAGCCGGAGCCCTCGAACCTGGCCGATTTCACCGCGCTGGCTTCGCTCGCCGGCTGCCCGGCACTGGCGCTGCCTCTGGGCCACGGCATCGGCCTGCAGCTGGTCGGCCTGCCCGGCAGCGACCTGCGGCTGCTGGAGTTGGGCGCGCTGGTGGCCGCAGTGGTGGAGGCCGACGCGAGTCCGGACTGATCCCGCCGCCGGATTCGACTGCTACTCGCGCGGATCGATCCACACTTCGCCGTCGCGCACCTCGCACGGCACCTCGCGCAGGCTCTGGCCGCGACACGGCCCGGCAATGCAGTCGCCCGCCGGGATGGTGAAGCACGCGCCATGGGCGGCACAGACCACGGTGCCCGCATCGACGATGAAACGCCCCGGCACAACCTCCAGGCGACGGCCGGCGTGCGGGCAGACGTTGTGGAAGACGCGCACCTCGTTGCCGCGGCGCAGCACCACCAGTGGCGACGCCTCACCGCCCACCTCGGCCTCGAACCCGATGGCGCCGGCGTCGGGAAGTGCGTCGATGACTGAAAGGAAAACGTGATTCGCCATGACTGCCATGTCACTTGTGACGGACTGGAACGACCCCGATACTGGGTCTTCTGCCCGATCATTCTGACACGCAAGGAATCAGTCCATGCGACCACTGTTCTTTTCGTTCCAGCCCCCGCGCCATCCGCTGGCGCGATTTGCGCTGGGCCTGACCGGGCTGGTATTGCTCGGATTCTTCGGCCTCATCGGCCTTTCGATCGCCGCCGTGGCGCTTTCCGGCTACGCGCTCAGGCGACTGTGGCTGCGCCTGGCCGGCGCCCGTCCGGCACCAGGACGCCCGCTCGATCCCAACGTGATCGAAGGCGAATTCAGGGTGGTGCAGCCGTCGCGCCTGCCGCGCTGATCGCGGAGCCTGCCGGCTTCATGCCCGGCAGGTTCTCCAGCCGCTGTGCATGCGGCAGGGTGATGCGGAAGCAGCTTCCGCCGGCCATCGTCAGGTATTCGAGCTTGGCCTGGTTGGCCTCGCAGAGCTGGCGCGCGATGTAGAGCCCCAGGCCGTTGCCGTGCTCGTGCGTGGTGACGAAGGGTTCGAAGATCGTGGCGGCCACCTTGGGCGGGATGCCCGGCCCGCGGTCGAGCACTTCGATCACGATGGCCTCGCTCTCGTTCAGGCGCCGCGCCGTCACGGTGATGCGCGCCGGCTCGCCGGGCAGGTGCCCGTGGATCATCGCGTTCTGCACCAGACAGCTCACCACCTGGTCCAGATGCTGGGGATCGACCATCGCCAGCAGCTGGGAGGTCTTCGCCACCGCGCGCAGCTCGGTGGCATCGATGTAGTGCCCGTTCTTGTACTCCTCGACGAAGCGCGTCACCCACTGCGCCACGTCGATCGATTCGGGCCGCGAGCGCTCGCGGCGCGACAGCGCCAGCACGTTCTCGATGATGCCGTTCATGCGCTGGCAGTGGTTGAGGATGATTTCCACCAGGCGCCTGTCGGCCTCGGGCAGGTCCGGCGATTCCTCAAGCAGCTGGGCGGAATAGCTGATCGCGGCCAGCGGATTGCGGATTTCATGCGCGATGCTGGCCGAGAGTCGTCCCAGGTTCGCCAAGGTCAGCTCCTCGGCGCGGCGTGTCACCAGCGATGTGTCGTCCAGAAAGATCACGAACAGCTCGCTGCTGACGCCCAGCCCAGCGAAACGCGGGATCAGGTCGAGCTGATCCGGCCCCAGACGCAGCGGCTTGCCTTCGTTGCGGTCGTCCTCCATGCGCCACTGGAACAGGCGCTGCGCCAGCTCCGGCGCGGCGTCGCCCAGGGTCAGGCGGTCGGTCTGCGGTTGACCCAGAAGCTGCCAGGCGGCCTCGTTGTGCAGGTGCACGATGCCGGCAACATCCACCACCAGCACGCCGGTTCGCATGCGCCGGATGATCAGCTCGTTGATCTGGGCCAGGCTGGCAACCTCTTCGCCGCGCTGCTGCGCCAGCACGTGGGTATCGCGCATCTGCCGGCCGACCATGTCGCCCAGCTTGGCCATGGCGATGTAACCCAGCGCGCACACCACGATCTCGATCAGGGCGCGGCTGTCCAGGCCGGCAGCACCGTGCGAGAGCAGGTATTCGCCCATCAGCAGCACACCCGCGGCAATGGCCAGGGTCAGCGTGGTGCGCAGCGGCAGCAGCACCGCAGCGGCGCCGAAATTGACGATCAGCGCCATCGCGATGCCGGTCTGGAGGTGCGCCACCGAATGCACCATCAGCACCGTGGCCAGCACATCCAGCACCACGCCCACGATCACCTGGCCAGCCAGCGGCTGGCCGGAAATCCGCCCGTGAAGCAGCAGCGCCAGCGCCACGATGAGATACGACGCGGCTGTCCACGCCGCCAGCCGCGGCTGGTTCAGCGTGACCCATTCTTCAGGCAGCGAACCAAAGGCCAGCAGCGCGAAGGACGCCGCCACCAGGGCGCGGTACAGGGTGAAGAAATACTGCTCGCGCCGCAGCGCCTCGTCGCCGGCGTAGGTCCGGTCCCCGTCCTCGATCTGCTCGCGCACCGCCGCGTTCATTGCGCCTGCTCCCTCGTGCCTGACGCGTCCGCACCACCGGTCGGAACGGCCGTGCCGCTACCGGCGTCCAGTATGGCGCGTTTTGCCTTTGCCGGGTCGGTCCATCAAAATAGGCGACCCGCCGCGGCCTTCTGGCGCGACGCGGCATGGCGGCGCAGCCGCCTTCCCCCTCCCTCCCTACTCCCCACAGGGTGACGCATGAATTTCCACGAGTACCAGGCCAAGGAGCTGTTTGCCCAGTTCGGCATTCCGGTTCCG
This sequence comes from uncultured Chiayiivirga sp., assembly GCA_934525595.1. GTDB lineage: Bacteria > Pseudomonadota > Gammaproteobacteria > Xanthomonadales > Xanthomonadaceae > Denitratimonas. Next base: position 65,943 of record CAKSZJ010000017.1, read on the forward strand.
GCCGGCAAGATCGCACGCACGCCGGATGAAGCTGTCGAGGCCGCCAAGTCCATCGGCGGCGACTTCTGGGTGGTCAAGGCCCAGATTCACGCAGGCGGCCGCGGCAAGGCCGGCGGAGTGAAGCTCGCCAAGACCCTCGACGAAGTGAAGCAGTACGCCAGCGCGATGCTCGGCACCCGCATGGCCACCTACCAGAGCGCGGGCATCGCCCTGCCGATCGACACCGTGCTGGTGACCCAGGCCACCGACATCGCCAAGGAGCTCTACCTCTCGCTGCTGGTGGACCGCTCCACCAAGTCCATCACCTTCATCACCTCCAGCGAGGGCGGCGTCGACATCGAACAGGTCGCCGCCGAAACCCCGGAAAAGATCCAGACCCTGCACGTCAACTACGTCCAGGGCCTGCAGCCCTTCCAGTGCCGCCAGGTCGGCTTTGCCATGGGCCTCAACGCCAGGCAGGTCAACCAGCTCACCAAGCTGATGCTGGGGCTTTTCAAGCTGTTCAACGAGAAGGACTTCTCGCTGGTGGAACTCAATCCGCTGGCGATTCTCACCAACGGCGACCTCGCCGTGCTCGACGGCAAGGTCAACTCCGACGACAACGCCACCTTCCGCCACGCCGATCTGGCCGCCATGCGCGACGTGCGCCAGGAGGACGAGACCGAGGTTCTGGCCAGCAAGTTCGACCTCAACTACGTCACCATGGACGGCAACATCGGCTGCATGGTGAACGGCGCGGGCCTGGCGATGGCCACCATGGACGTGATCAAGCTGGAAGGCGGCGAGCCGGCCAACTTCCTCGACGTGGGTGGCGGCGCCACCAAGGAACGCGTCACCGAGGCGTTCAAGCTGATCCTCTCCAGCGACAAGGTGAAGGCGATCTTCGTCAACATCTTCGGCGGCATCGTGCGCTGCGACATGATCGCCGAAGGCATCATCGCCGCGGTCAAGGAAGTGGACGTGAAGGTTCCGGTGATCGTGCGCCTGGAAGGCACGAACGTCGAAAAGGGCAAGGAACTGCTCAAGAATTCCGGCCTGGCCATCCAGCCGGCCGACGACATCAACGACGGCGCCAAGAAAGCCGTTGCCGCGATCGCTGCCTGAGGAACGGACACCATGAGCGTTTTGGTCAACAAGAACACCAAGGTGATCGTGCAGGGCTTCACCGGCCAGCAGGGCACCTTCCACGCCACCCAGATGGTGGAATACGGCACCAAGGTCGTCGGCGGCGTCACGCCCGGCAAGGGCGGCACCGAGCACATCGGCCTGCCGGTCTTCAACACGGTGCAGGAAGCCGTGTATGAAACCGGTGCCAACGCCTCGGTCATCTACGTGCCGCCCCCGTTCGCGGCCGATGCCATCCTGGAGGCCGCCGACGCGGGCATCCAGGTCATCGTCTGCATCACCGAAGGCATCCCGGTGCTGGACATGCTGCGCGTCAAGAACGTGCTTGCCGGCTACGACGACGTGGTGCTGATCGGGCCCAACTGCCCCGGCATCATCACGCCCGGCGAATGCAAGATCGGCATCATGCCCGGCCACATCCACAGCGTCGGCAAGGTCGGCATCGTGTCGCGTTCGGGCACCCTGACCTATGAGGCGGTCAAGCAGACCACCGACGTGGGCCTGGGCCAGTCCACCGTGATCGGCATCGGCGGCGACCCGATCCAGGGCATGAACTTCATCGACGCACTGCGCCTGTTCCAGGACGATCCGCAGACCGAGGGCATCATCATGGTCGGCGAGATCGGCGGCAGCGCCGAAGAGGAAGCGGCCGAATTCATTTCCGAATACGTCACCAAGCCGGTGGTCGGCTTCATCGCCGGCGCCTCGGCCCCCAAAGGCAAGCGGATGGGCCACGCCGGCGCGATTGCCTCCGGCGGCTCGGGCACGGCCGAAGGCAAGTTCGAGGCACTGGAAAAGGCCGGCGTCACCACCGTCAAATCGCCCGGCGACCTCGGTCGCGCGCTGGCCAAGCGGATGGGCGTCTGAGCTTCCGTTACCCTCCACGCCGATACACGCACGGGGCCGCATTCGCGGCCCCGCTGCTTTTCCAGGCCGCCATCCGCACTCCCGGAGCCTGCACGGCTGCCGCGAAAAGGCGCGGAAAGCGCCGTTCCCCATCACATACCGGACTGTCCGCAATGTATCGGGAATGTATCGGGAATCTGCGCCTCCCCCGGGGATTTCCGGTCGTCACTTCACCTCGACCTCATTCGGCGATCGCGCGTAAATGGTCGCGCTGACCTCGTGGTCCAGGTCCGATGCCATGGTGCCGAGCACCTTGACCTCGACATGGTTCGGCTCGATGACCGAAAGAGTCGCCCGAAGATTCGAAACGCCCTGCCCGAATGGAAGCGATGGCTCGACCGAGCCTGCCACGACGGGTGATCCATCACGATCGGCGGGATCGGCAATCCACTCGATCAGAAGCGTCGACGTTATGTGCTCGAACCCCTTGTTCGAGATGACGACGCGATACGTCCCCGACTTTTCGCCATCGTCCCAGTAGCCTCCCGAGGTCACGCTCACAACGTCCGGAGGAACGGCCCCGAAGGACGGCGATGCGAACACCGGAAGAAAAACAAGAGCCGCGGAAAAAATCTTCATGACGCCCCGCCCTGAACAGGATGCGCTGCGGAACGGCGCCGGCCTGGGTGGATTTACAGAAATCATCTCGACTATCCCAGAACCTGTGGATTGAGCTGCCAGACGGCGTAATTGAGTGCGCAGGCAAAACCGACCCAGGAAAGATACGGAATGAGCAAGACACCTGCCAAGGGCCTGACACGCCAGAACAAGACGAGCGTGGCAACGATCAGCGCCACGAGGACGACGATGTCCGCAAAGGCCGCTGCACCCAGATGCCATCCGAAGAACAGCCAGCTCCAAAGCGCATTGAGCGCAAGCTGTACCAGGAACAGCGTCAGAGCTGCAGGTGCGGCACGAAAACCTCCGGTCCTCCAGACCAGCCATGCCGCAATACCCATCAGCACATACAAGACCGTCCAGACAGGACCGAACACCTCGGCTGGCGGAGCCCACCCGGGACGCACGAGCTGCCCATAGAACGCGCCGGCGCGAATTGACGCCGCGCCGCCAATGGCAGCGGCAACAAAAGTCACCGCGAGCCAGACAACCAGCCCGACCACCTGCCTGCTTCTTTTCAAAGCCATGGAGTACCCCTCATGTTGTATTGCAGCGGAATCAAGGCGCACCGCGAAACGGCATCGGCTTGAATGATTGCCGGGCCACAGCGCGGCAGTCGTCGCCCCGCGAGCCTATTTGCGCGACACCATCTCCCTGATTTCGCTTTCCTTGAGCTTCATCGCAATCGCAGTCAGGAAAACCTTGACCATCACCCGCAAATGAACGTCGCAATCGTTATCGTGAAGAACGAAGAAACGACCAGATCGACGGCAAGATATGGCTCTCTCGCGTTTCTCGCGGCCTGGATGGGCCAGACTGATGGTCTCACCATCAGGATACGGGGTCGCGAGAGGAGTTCGACATGCACGCTACCATCAAACCCGCCCGCGTGACATCTTCTGCCGTCACGCTGGCCATCGATCTGGCCAAGGAGGTGTTCGAGCTGGCGTTTGCCGATGCCGCCAAGCGTATTGTCGAGCGCAAGCGACTCAAGCGCGGGCCGTTCGGCGAGTGCCTGCAAAATCGTGCGCCGCTGCGCATCGTGATGGAAGCCTGCGGCTCGGCGCACGCCTGGGCGCGCAGGCTTGTCCGGCTCAGGCACGCGGCGGCTCTGGGCGGCCGAGCATCACGGTGCGGGTTTTGACCCAGCCCACGTCAGCCGGCGCGAAACGCACGCCGCCTGATTTTATTCCATCTCATCCGTAATACCGTGTCACGCGCTACCGTTTCACCCTACTGATGTTGCATTGTCTCAACTCATGCAAGCGTGTCGGTCCCCGAGTTGGACAAGCCGATAACAATGCTGATCTTTTTGATCGTTTGAGCGTCTGGCCTCTTGCTCGTGGGTGAGCAGGGCTTTCGAGCGGCATGCCGCGAGCCTGCGAACGACCGCCGGCATGCAAACCGGCGGGCCGGAATGATGGCTCGGGAAAAGCCCACCGCAAAGCCGAATACACGAATGCAACCGCTCTCGCCTTGCCGGAGTTGAAGCAAAAGCGTCAGCGGGATGAAAAACAGGGAATCAAACACCGTGAAGCTGGCGCTTCACAATATCCTGTCGCCAAGGGTTGACAGGGGAGTCCATACATGAATTGTTAGGCGCGTTCTCATGGGCTGTCACTCTCTGAGAACTTCTCTGTGACCTTCCAGAGAAAGTCTCTAAGATCTGAATAGTGTTTGGCAAACTCGGTACTGCGCTCAAACGTGGCGTAACAGGCGTTTCTTGCATCGCTTGGATCAGCCGCAAGCCCCAGATTGCACATTTCCTGAAACAGCATGTGGTGCTGACCGTGAGTCAGAGCCGCTAGGAGCGATGCATTGGGGCTCTCTGCGAGGTAAGCGCGGACCAAGAATCTCTCTGGCGCCTCGTACGGATATATGAACGCGGTTTGCTCTTCTGGGTTCTCGAAAAAATGAGAGTAGCCATCGACCTCTTTGTGGTCGCCGTCAAAAACTGCGCAATAGCCGACCTTGTTCCGGTACTGAGTGAAATTTCGCTTATGTCGATTGTAGTCAGTACGAACGTCATTGGCCGCGCCGCTTGTGATTACATTTACGAGCCTGTCGTAATGAGGCTTTTCAGAGGAAATCTTCGTAAGGACTTTTCCGATCAGGAACTTTGCAAGTTCGTCCTCGCAGTAAGCGCGAAAAAGGGGGTGGCTGACTGCGTCCATCCCCCCTGCGTCAAGATAGTTGTCGCCCCGATAGACTCCACACTCGGGGGCAGAGGACAGCGCATTGGCTCGATACGG
>CAKSZJ010000018.1 GCA_934525595.1 uncultured Chiayiivirga sp.
TGCGGGGTTTTTCTTTGCGCCACACGTCAAACCAGACAACACCAAAACACAAAAATACACCACAAAAAAACGAAACGTGTCGTCAAGTTTCTGGTTGTCCGGGGCGAGTGGCTGTGGCACTCTCGGGCGAGACGTTCTTGGAGAGTGGTCCGTGATCGACCCGGACGGATACCGGCCCAACGTGGGCATCATCCTCATGCATTCCGATGGGCGCGTTTTCTGGGCGCGACGGACGCGGCGGGATGGCTGGCAGTTTCCCCAAGGCGGCATGCGCTCGGACGAGACGCCGGTCGAGGCGATGTACCGCGAGCTGGAAGAAGAAACCGGCTTGCGGGAAGAGCATGTGGAAGTGCTCGCCAGCACGCCGGGCTGGCTGCGATACCGCTTGCCAAAGCGTTTCGTACGCACCGCGCAGCGTCCGGTGTGCATCGGGCAGAAGCAGGTCTGGTTCCTGCTGCGGCTGGTAGCCGACGAGCGTCACGTCCGGCTCGATCTGACCGACAAGCCCGAGTTCGATCGCTGGCAGTGGGTGGACTTCTGGTACCCCTTCGAGCATGTCGTGGACTTCAAGCGCGAGGTCTACCTGCGCGCCCTGCGGCACGTGGCGCCCAAGGCGCAGGCAGTGGCCGAAGCGGCGGTGATCCTCGGGCGTGAGCCGGGAAACAATGCGGCCGCTGCGATGGAGGCGTCGCGCCGGCGCGTCGGATGAACACCGGCGCTGCGCGCGCGGCCCCGCCATGCGGCGGACGGCGGTTCGGGGCGATCTCAGCGATTGGTGAGCTGGATTTCGATGCGCCGGTTGATTGCGTAAGCCGCGTCGTTCTCGCCGGGATCGAGCGGACGGAACTCGCCGAAGCCGTTGGCTGAAAGCCGGTTTGCCGGCACTCCGCGGGTCACCAGGTACTTCACGATGGCAATGGCCCGCGCGCTCGAAAGCTCCCAGTTGGACGGGAAGCGGCCGGTTGCGATAGGTCGACGATCCGTGTGACCGTCGATCCGCAGCACCCAGTCCACGTCGCTCGGAATTTCGCTGGCCACTTCGGTGAGCGTTGCGGCAAGCGAATCCAGCTGACGCAGCGCGACGGGCGTGAGCTCATCGGTGCCCGAGGCGAAAAGCAGCTCGCTGGGTACCACGAAGCGATCGCCCACGATCTGGATGTCCGAACGCCCGCCCAGGACTTCGCGCAGCTTGCCGAAGAAGTCCGAGCGGTAGCGCTGCAGTTCGTTGACGCGCTGTGCGAGCGCGAGGTTGAGCTCCTTGCCGAGCTCATCGATGCGCAGATCCTTGGCTTTCACCTGAGCGCGGGCGAGTTCCAGCGAGGCGGAGATTTCGTCAAGCTGCAGCCGAAGTGCCGCCATCTGCCGATTCAGGAGTTCGACCTGCGCGATGGATCGGGCCGACAGCTCGGTCTGGACGGCGAGCTTCTCGCGTTCGTCCTCAAGCTCGGCCAGGCGCGTTGCGACTTCAGATTCCAGCTGACGTTTCAGCTCGGCCAGTGCGTCGACATCGGCCGCCAGGCGCGCGATCTGCGCCTCGTCCTGCTCCGTCTTGGCCTGGGCCTGGGTCAAGGCGGCCCGGGTCTCGTCGAGCGAGATCCGGAGCGCGTCCCGCTCGCCGGATGCGTCCGCCAGCGAGGCAGAGAGCTCCCGCGCCTGATTCAACGCGGCCGCTTTTGCGTCCTGCGTCATGGACAGCGTCCTGGAAAGCTGGGCCAGCTCGGCGTTGAGCTGGGCCAGCGCCTTGTCGCGCCCGGAGAGGGCGTCGGAGAGAACGAACTGGCCGATCGTGAAGATCAGCAGCATGAAGACGAGCACCATCAGCAGCGAGCTGAGTGCATCCACGAAGCCCGGCCAGAAATCGATGCCGCGACGGCGGCGCGCCAGTGAGGCCATGGCTCAGCGCTGGCTTTCGACTGCGGCGGCGAGGGTGCGCGAGAGCAGGCGGAACTCGGCGCGCAGTTCGTCGCTGATGCGTATTCCGCCCGTATCCCGCTGCGCCATCGCCCTGAGCGCGTTGCGCACTTCGGCCTGGGTGTCGGCCAGCTCGGCAAAGCCGCGCGACTCGCGCGCGAGGTGCTCGGCAAGCCGTGCCAGGTGCGCGTTGAGTTCGGCCATCTGCTGCGTGCTGCCGCGCCGCTCTAGCTCGCTGTCCACCAGCGCGCGCTGCATCCGCTCCAGCCCGTCGGCGGTCTGTTCCAGCAGCGCCTGCACGTAGGCCGGAACGCTTGCGTCGCCTTCGCCGAGCGCGCTGCCGCTGGACAGGCGCGTCATACCGGAAAGCCAGTCCTCGACCTCGGTGTAGAAGCGGTTGGCTGCGCGCGCCGCGAGCAGGTCGATGAGGCCGAGGATCAGCGAGCAGGCCAGGCCGAACAGCGAGGTGGAAAAACTCGTCGCCATGCCCGAAATCGGTTGCTGCAGTTGCGTTTTGAGCGCATCGAACATCGCCACCGCGTCGCTGCCCGCGCTCAGTCCGGCGATGATCTCCCCGATCGATGCGATGGTGATGAGCAGGCCCCAGAAGGTGCCGAGCAATCCGAGGAAAATCAGCAGGCCCACGAGGTAGCGCGACAGATCGCGCTGTTCCTCCAGGCGCAGGTGGATCGAATCCAGGATCGAACGCATCGACTGGGTCGACAGGCTTTGCGGCTTGCGTCCGGTCTGTGAAAGCATCCGCGCCATGGGCGCGAGCAACAGCGGGGTTTCCAGCGTGCGCTCCGGGCTGGAGCGACGGTAGGCTTCGATCCAGTCCACTTCGCGCTGCAGGCGAAGTACCTGGCGCAGGTTGGCCGTGATGCCGATCGCGAATACCGCGAGGATCACTGCGTTGAAGAGGGGCGTGGCCGAAAACGCGCGCAGCAGCGGAACGTGCAAGGCACCGGCGATGAGGGCAATGGCGGCGAGGACGCCGAGCATCCAGAAGAGGACGCGCTGGGGCTGGCTCATGGAAATCCTGCGTTGGAACCGGAACGAGGGCCGCAGAGCATGGCGGCTGCTGGCTGAACCGTCGGGCGCGTGCCCGAAGGAGGCGGCGGGTTGGACAAGCTGAACGCCGACAGGTTCCGCTGCCGCGCATCGCGACGGAATCGCCGGCCCGGCACGTGGAAGACTCCGGATGCGCATCCCGCGCACCGTTTCAGAAATTTCGATGAAACAAGGAGTGTTCCCATGTCGAACCCACGTTTTCCGCTTCTTGCGCTGGCGCTGCCGGCGCTGCTCCTGGCCGTGCCCGCGTTCGCTCAGGCCCCGCAGGGCGAACGTCCCATGCGCGACGGGCGCGGATCGCAGCCGGTGGTTCTGGCTGAGGCCCACCAGCGCGCGATTGACCACGCCAGCGCGATTGATGCCAACGGCGACGGCGTCATCGACGCGGCCGAACTACAGGCCATGCACGAGAAGGCACGGACCGAGCGCGCGCAGCGTCGTCTTGTCGCGCTCGATGCCGATGGCGACGGGCGCGTGACGGTGGAAGAGTTCGTGGCCACCCGCCAGGCCCGCCTTGCAAGCAGGGATACCGATGGCGACGGTGTGGTCAGCGTCGAGGAGCTCCGTGCCGCGGGCCATGGCAAGGGCCGCGGGCACCGTCACGGGCAAGGCCCCGGTCCCGGCCCGAAGGCGCGCTGACCCGCATTCCCGGCTCTGCTAACGTCCATGGATGCAAGCCTGGTCTGGTCTCGATGGCAGGTTCCGACGATGAGCTCATCACCGGAGCCCGTGCCCGCGCACGATCCCGATGCGCGCGATCTCGCACGCGCCGCGGCGGGAGATGACCGGGCCTTTGCGCGCCTGGTCGATCGTCACCTGCCCATGGTGCACCGGTTGGCCTGGCGCACGCTGGGCGTGGAGGCTGATGCCGAGGACGTGGCGCAGGAAACCTTCCTTCGCGCCCATCGCCAGATGCCGCGCTGGCAGGCGGGGCAGGCGCGCTTTTCCACCTGGCTTTATCGGGTGGCGCTGAACCTGTGCCAAGACCACCTGCGCCGCCGCCGCGACTGGGTGCCGATCGATACGATGGAATTGATCGATCACGACGACGTACCTGATCGGACGCTGGAGCGCGCGGAAGCTTTGCGCGGCGTTGCCGAAGCGATCGCCGCGCTGCCCCGGCGCCAGCGCGAAGCGCTGCTTCTGTGCCACTTCGAAGGCCAGAGCAATGCCGAGGCGGCGCGCGTGCTGGACGTGTCGGTGGACGCGCTGGAGTCGCTTCTGGCGCGTGCGCGCCGCAATCTGCGCGCGGTGCTGGGCCATGGATGAACATTTCACCCGCGGGGCGGTTTCACCGTTTCAGGAGGCAAGACCATGACATCGCGCATGCCCACCGAGGCTGATCGTCTGCTGGCCATCTACGGCGCTGATCCGGCGCGCTGGCCGTCGCAGGAACGAGCGCGGATCGCTGAGGCCGATCAGGCGGCGCGTGCCGCACAGGCGCGTCTGGATCAGGCGCTTGCGGACTTCCAGCCGCCACCGCTTCCCGAGCGAGTGCGCGCGACGATCCTGGCAGCGGCACGGGCCGACGTGGCGTCACGGCGTCTCTCCTGGCGCGCGGCCCTGCTGGCGCTATGGCATGAGCTTGGCGGCGCGCGCGTGGCAGCACCCGTGTTCGCGCTGGCGCTGGTGGCCGGTATCGGCCTGGGCAGCGGGCTGGTGTCCGACGGCGGCGCCAGCGTCCCGGTCGACGCCGTCGACGATCTGCTGACCCTGGCGCTGATCGATGACACCTACCTTGCGTTCGCCCCTTGACCTGAATTGACGCATCCCATGAGTGACCCGCACATCCAGACCGCCTCCGCCCCGGCGAATGGCGTCGCGGCGATGCTGCAGCGGGTTGAACCCGTTCCGAGGAACTGTCCATGACCCGATCCGTTCGCCTCATCCTGCTGGCGTCGCTGGCCCTCAATCTTGCGCTGGGCGCGGGCTTGGCGTGGCTGGCGTTTCAGCCCGTGCATCCGCCGCCTGAGACGCGCAAGCGCGTGTCGCCACCCATGTTCCATCCCGAGGCGCTGCGCCGTGCGCTGCCGAAGGAGCGCGGCGACCTGCTCGATGCCGTGCTTGCCCAGCACCGCGAGGCCATGCACGCGCGCATCCGGGCGCTGTCGCAGGCGCGCGCCGGCGTACGCGAGGCACTGCGCGCCGAGCCGTACGAACGGGAGCTTCTGGACGATGCCTTCGCGCGGCTTCGCGACGCTGAAGTCCGCACTGCCGAACAGGCCCACGCGCTGCTCGTCGATCTCGCCACGCGCGTCACGCCGGAGGACCGCGAGCGACTGTCACGCATCGTCGAAGACCGGCATGTCGCCCGCGAGCGGCGCAGGACGCCGCCCTGACCGCGCGACCCTGGCAGGCCCTTCAATCGCATTCATCATGAAAGTAATAAGGAATACAAACCCATGACAAACGCGCACCGTCGCCGTGTGCCCCTGCTTGTTGCGGCCCTCGTCCTGCTGGGCGGTGGCCTGGTCTGGTGGAAGCTCTCGGGGAGCCGCGGGCAGCCCGCCGCGCCTGCCACCGCGGTCGCCGTCGTCGCCGACATCGAGAACACCGTGTCGGCGCTGGGCAAGATCGGCCCCAAGACCTATGTGGACGTGGGCGCGCAGCTCTCCGGCCAGCTCGAAAAGCTGCACGTGGAGGTGGGCGACCGGGTGGAACAGGGCGCCCTGCTGGCCGAGATCGATCCGCGCATCTATGAAAGCCGGGTGGCGGGCGATCGCGCGCGGGTGGACAGCCTGACTGCGCAGCTGGCCGAGCGCCGCGCCAACCTGGAGCTGGCACGCGTCACCCACGAGCGCAACGCCTCGGTTGCCGAGCGCGGCCTGATCGCGCGCGACGTGCTCGATGCCAGCGCGGCGCAGCTCAAGCAGGCGCAGGCGCAGATCACCTCGCTGCGCGCCCAGCTCAAGGAGGCCCAGTCCACCCTGGACGGCGACGTGGCGAACCTGAGCTATGCGCGCATCTACGCGCCGATCGGCGGCACCGTGGTGTCGCTCACCGCGCTCGAAGGGCAGACGCTCAACGCCAATCAGGTGGCACCGACGATCCTGCGCATTGCCGATCTCGACACCATGACGGTGACCGCGCAGGTGGCCGAAGCCGACATCGGCCGCGTGCTCGTCGATATGCCGGCCTACTTCACCACGCTTGGCCAGCCCGATCGGCGTTGGCAGGGGACGGTCCGCCAGATCCAGCCCACGCCCGACATCGTCAACGAGGTGGTGCTCTACAAGGTGCTGATCGACGTGGAAAACGCCGACGGCGCGCTGCTGCCGGACATGACCGCACAGGTGTTCTTCGTGATCTCGCAGGCGCGCCAGGTGGTCACGGTGCCGGCGGCGGCCGTGTTCAGTCCGCCCAACGCGGGCGGCCAGAGCTTCGTGCGCGTGCCTGGTCCGGAGGGCACGCCGCCGCGTCCGGTGGAGACGGGCCTGCGTGATCGCGAAAAGGTGCAGATCGTCTCGGGCCTGACGGCCGGAGACAGCGTACTTCTGCCCGATTCTGGCGCCGCGCGCGCCGGAGCGCCGGGCACGCCGGGACGGCCCCCGATGGGTATGTTCGGCGGGCCGCGCCGATGAACGCCGCCGAGCGCGTGAACGCGGCGCTGCCCGCGAAGAGTGCCGCCCTGCTGCGCTTGTCGCAGGTGTGCCGCTACTACGGCAGTGGCGAGGCGCAGGTGAAGGCGCTCGACGGCGCGGATCTGGAAATCGGCGCAGGTGAGTTCGTTGCCATCATGGGCCAGTCCGGCTCGGGCAAGAGCACGCTCATGAACATCCTCGGCTGCCTGGATCGCCCGACCTCCGGGCGCTACGAGGTGCTCGGGCGCGAGGTATCCACGCTGTCGCCCGACGAGCTGGCGGCGCTGCGCCGCGATGCGTTTGGCTTCGTGTTCCAGCGTTACAACCTGCTGGCCGACGCCACCGCTACCGAGAACGTCGAGATTCCGGCCGCCTATGCGGGCTTGACGCGCCGGGAGCGCCAGGCCCGCGCGCATCGCCTACTGGACGAGCTGGGCCTGGGCGAGCGTGTCGACCATCGCCCGGGCCAGCTTTCCGGCGGCCAGCAGCAGCGTGTGGCTATCGCGCGTGCGCTGGTCAACGATGCGCCGGTGATCCTCGCCGACGAGCCCACGGGCGCGCTCGACAGCCAGAGCGGGCAGGATGTGCTGGCCCTCCTCAAGCGTCTCAATGCGGAGGGCCGCACCGTCATCCTCATCACCCACGACCCGGGCATCGCGGCGCACGCCGAGCGGGTGATCGAATTGCGCGACGGACGCGTGGTTTCCGACGCGTCCGGGCCGGGAACGATCGTCCGGGAAGTGCCAGTGGCGCCGGGCGAGAAACGCGCACTGGGGCTGGCGGGGGAGGTTTCCGAAGCGGTCAAGATGGCGCTGCGCTCGATGCGCAGCAACCTGTTCCGCACCGCGCTCACGCTCCTGGGCGTGGTGATCGGCGTGGCCGCGGTGATCGCGATGCTGGCGATCGGCGACGGCAGCAAGCAGGACGTGCTCGACCGCATCGCCGCCATGGGGAGCAACCAGCTTTCGGTGCGCCCGGGCTTCAGCGGCTTCCGCGGCGCCGGCGACATCGCCACGCTGACGCCCGAGGACGCCGAGGCGATTCGTGCGATCGATGACGTGCTGCTGGTTTCGCCCGAGCGCTCGGGCAGCCAGGTGCTGCGGGCCGGCAGCCGCGACTATCGCAGCCAGGTCCAGGGCGTGTGGCCTGATTTCCAGGCGCTGCGCGATTGGCCTCTGGCGAGTGGCAGTTTCATCACCCAGGAGGATGTGCGCGGCTACGCGCCGGTGATCGTGCTGGGTCAGACGGTGGTGCAGAACCTCTATCCCGACGGCACCGATCCGCTCGGCAGGTTCGTGCTGGTGCGCAACGTGCCCTTCGAGGTGATCGGCGTGCTCGGCGCCAAGGGCGCGTCGAGCTGGGGGCAGGACCAGGACGATGTGGCGCTGATTCCGTTGTCCACCGGCTTCATGCGCCTGTTCGGGCAGAGTTTTTTGAGCGGCATCACGGTGAAGGTGGCCAACGATGCGGCGATGGCGCGCGCCGAGGAGGCCATCATCGCGCTTTTGACCGAGCGTCACCGCACCGTGGATTTCCAGGTGCGCAACACCGCCTCACTGCAGGAGGCCGTCACGGCCACGGCCGACACCCTGACCGCGCTGCTGGGGTCGGTTGCGGCCATTTCGCTGATCGTGGGCGGCATCGGCGTCATGAACATCATGCTGGTCAGCGTCACCGAACGTACCCGCGAGATCGGCATCCGCATGGCGACCGGCGCGCGCCGGCGCGACATCCTGCTGCAGTTCAACATCGAGGCCATCGTGGTGTGCGGCATCGGCGGCCTGCTGGGCGTGGCGCTGGGGCTGGGCGTGGGGATGCTGGTGCAGAACCTGGGCATGACGGTCGCGTTTTCCGCCGCTCCGGCGCTGCTGGCCTTCACCTGTGCCTTCCTCACCGGCGTGGTATTCGGCTACCTGCCGGCGCGCAAGGCGGCGTACATGGATCCGGTGGCGGCGCTGGCCTACGAATGATCGCGGTAGGATGCGTCCTCGCGCGAGGATTCCATGGCCAAGCTCTATTTCTACTATTCGGCGATGAATGCCGGAAAGACCACCACGCTGCTGCAGAGCGCGCACAACTACCACGAACGCGGGATGCGCACGCTCATCCTCACGCCGAAGCTGGACAACCGCTACGGCGAGGGGACGGTGGCGTCGCGCATCGGGCTGTCGGCGCGCGGCCGCATCTTCGAGCGCGGCGACGTGCTCGACACGCTGGTCGAAACCGACATCGCGGCCAGCGGCCGGCTGCACTGCGTGCTGGTGGACGAGGCCCAGTTCCTCACCCGGGCGCAGGTCTGGCAGATCACCGAGGTCGTGGATCGCCTGGATGTGCCGGTGCTGGCCTATGGCCTGCGTACCGATTTTCGCGGCGAGCTGTTCGAAGGCAGCCAGTACCTCCTGGCCTGGGCCGACTCGATCAGCGAAATCAAGACCATCTGCCACACTGGGCGCAAGGCCACGATGGTGGTGCGGGTGGACGAGCAGGGCCGCGCCGTCACCGACGGGCCGCAGGTGGAGATCGGCGGCAACGACCGCTACGTTTCGGTGTCGCGCCCGGAGTTCAAGAAGATCGTTGCCGGCGAGGGGCGCATCGAGCTGCAGCAGCCGCAGCTGCCGCTGTCCGCAGCGCGTCACGACGCGTGATTTAACTGTTTCCTAACGCGAATTTTCCCCGGCGCTGGCTACAGTGCACCTCCGTCCGCGATACCGCGACGGACGTCATGCCTGCCTTGTGGACTGCATGTACCTCGATTTCTACGGCCTGCGCGAAGCGCCCTTTTCGATCACGCCCGATCCGCGCTTCGTTTTCCTGAGCGAACGCCATCGCGATGCGCTGGCGCACCTGCTCTATGGCATCGGTCAGGGCGGCGGCGGTGGTTTCGTGCAGCTGACCGGCGACGTGGGCACCGGCAAGACCACGCTGTGCCGCCTGCTGCTGGAGCAGCTGCCCGACAACGTGCGCGTGGCCCTGGTGCTCAATCCGCGGCTGACGCCGCTGGAGCTTTTGCAGAGCATTGCCGAAGAGCTGAAGATCGACATCTCCGGGCGGCGGGAATCGCTCAAGGAGCTGGTCGATGCACTCAACGCGTTCCTGATCGACGCCTATGCGAAGGGCCTGCGGGTGGTACTGATCGTGGACGAGGCACAGAACCTTTCCAACGAAGCGCTGGAGCAGATCCGCCTGCTCACCAATCTGGAAACCGCCACCCAGAAGCTCCTGCAGATCATCCTGCTGGGCCAGCCGGAGCTGCGCGAGATCGTGGCCCAGCCGGAGCTGCGCCAGCTGTCGCAGCGCATCACCGCGCGCTATCACCTGCAGCCTCTGGACGAGGCGGAAGCCGATGCCTACCTGCGCCACCGGCTCGCTGTGGCCGGCAGCGCGCGCTTCCCGTTTACCCGCCTGGCGGTCCGCCGCCTGCATCGTCATTCCGGCGGCGTGCCGCGGCTGATCAACACCATCGCCGATCGCGCGCTGATGGCCGGCTACGTGCGCGAACAGGCCCAGGTGGGGGATTCGCTGGTGGATCGTGCCGCCGCCGAAGTGCTGGCTTCGCCGCTGCGGCGCTGGCGCGTGCACCGGCGGGTCTGGCTTGCGGCGCTGGCGCTGTTGGTGGCACTGGTGGCCGCGCTGTGGGCCTGGCCGGTGCGTTCGCCCGGGGAGGCGCCTGTCGCGCCGGCCGAAGCCGTCGACATCGTCGAAGCCGATGCGCCGGCTCCGCCCGGGGCGTCGCTGGGTGAGCTTGCAGCGCATGCCGATGCAGCGCGCGAGGTTGCCTTCACCCGTCTCCTGGCCCAGTGGAAGCTGCGCGCCGCCGAGGCGGACGTGGCGAGCGCCATGCGCTGCCCGGCCACCCTGGCGCCCGGCATCCACTGCCTGCGCGGCAGCGGCAGCCTTGCCAAACTCGCCGCGCTTGGGCGGCCGGTGGTGCTGCGGCTGAATCTGGACTCGCGCGAGGTCTGGGCCGTGCTGCTGGGCGTAGGCGAGGATCAGGTGCGGCTGGCGCTGGGTGGGGAAACCCACGATGTCCCGCGCGAGCAGCTCGATCCCTACTGGCTGGGCGAGTACTACGCCATCTGGCGCGCGCCGGCGTTCCTGTCCGGCGCCACGCTGCGGCGTGGCGACAGTGGCCCCGCCGTGCAATGGCTGCAGCAGCGGCTGGTCGAGGGCGGATTCGTCACGGCCGACTTCGACGGGCCGGCGCTGTTCGATGCGCGGATCGAGGCCGGCGTGAGGGCGCTGCAGAACGCCACCGGCCTCCTGCCCGACGGGATCGTCGGCCCCGAAACCTTGATGGCGATCAGCGGCATCGGCCGCGACGCCCCGCGCCTGCGGCGCATCCGCTGAGAGGCGGATGCACTGCGAGGAAGTCCGCCATGTCGCTGATTCTGGAAGCCCTGAAGAAATCCGAGGCCGAGCGCCGCCTCGGACGTGCTCCGGACCTTCTGAGCCCGGTGCCGCGCGAGGCCGCAGGTCGCCCGACGTGGCTCGGCGGCTTCGCGCTGGGCCTGGGTCTGGCGCTGGTGACGATCGGCCTGGCGGCCTGGTGGCTGGCGGGCCGCACACCGGATGCTGTACCGGCCGCGCCTGCGCCCGTGGTTGCAGAGACAGGGGCGCCGGTTGTTGCGCCCCAGGCCGCGCCGCCGCCTGTCCGTGCGCAGGCGCGTCGGCAGACACCCGAGGCGCGCGCGAGGCGCGCACCGGACCCGGCGCTGGCCCCGGCGCCGGCGCTGCGCGATCCCGAATATGCCGCCCGCGAGCGCGAGTCTGTCGCGCTTCCCGCAGGCAGCGAGCCTTACGATGGGGCTGCGACTGCAGGCGCACCGCGGTCGGCGTCGCAGCCGGCTGCACCCACGCTGCCCGACGCGGCGCCGACGCGCGTACCGGTAGCGCCCGTTGCGCCCGTCTCCGTGCCCGCCCCCGCCCCCGTCGCGATGCCCGAGCCGCTTGAGGCCGTACCGCACCTGGCCTGGCTCACGGCCGCCGAGCGCGAGGGCTTGCCGCCGCTGCGCCTGTCGATGCACGTCTACGACCCCGATCCGGCCGCGCGCTTCGTGCTGATCGACGGCCACCGCCTGCGTGAAGGCGATGCGGTGGCCGATGGCGTCGTAGTCGACAGCATCCGGCCCGACGGCGTGGCGCTCGAGCGGCGCGGCCGCCGCTTCCTGCTGCCCCGACCCTGATCGGCGCGGGAGGGCGCTCGCGATGTTCATCCACGTTCCGGCACGGCGCCGCGCCTCTCCGCCCTGGGCGATCCCGCTGCTGGTGGTGGTCTGCATGGCGGTCTGGATCTGGCTTGCCACGGGAGATCCCGCCGCGCGCAGCCCGTTCCTGCAGCGCTGGGGGACGGTGCCCGAAACCCTGTTCGCCGGCGGCGCCTTCTGGGACACGGTGCGCGACGGCCGCGTGCTGACCCTGGTTTCCGCCGTTTTCGTGCACGCCTACTGGCTGCATCTGGTGGGCAACCTGCTGTTCCTCGTGATCTTCGGGGTGCCGGCGGAGCGTGCGCTGGGCCCGTGGCGGCTCCTGATCCTCTTTCTCACCTGCGGCGCGCTTTCCAATCTCGCCGCGGCGTATTCGCTGCAGCACACCCACGCCGCAGTGATCGTCGGCGCAAGCGGCGCGATTTCCGGCGTGATCGGCGCGTATCTTGCGCTCTTCCCGCGAGCCCACCTGGGCTTCGTGGTGCCCCTGGGCCTGTTCCTGGAGTTCGTGCGGACTCCCGCGCCGCTGCTGATCGCGATCTGGGCGCTGCTGCAGCTGGGCTTCGTCTGGGTCGGCCCGGCCTTCGGGGCCGTGGCATGGTGGGCGCACCTGACCGGCTTTGCCGTCGGCATGGTGATGGCGCTGCTCTGGCGTCCGGCCGTGGCGAGGCGCCTGCGGCGCTGAGCGGGATCGCCGCGCGCCAGGCTCGATCATGCCGATTGAGCCCCATCGGGCTGCTGCGCTAGTCTGGCGCATTGCCTTTCCGTGTCCGTGATCATGCAAGAGACGTACGATCCCAAGGCGGTCGAAGCCGCCGCGCAGCAGTTCTGGAACGATACCCGCGCCTATGAGGTGGCCGAGGATGCGTCCCGGCCCAAGTTCTTCTGCCTCTCGATGCTGCCCTATCCCTCGGGCGCGCTGCACATGGGACACGTGCGCAACTACACGATTGGTGATGTCATCAGCCGGCACAAACGCATGACCGGGCACAACGTGCTGCAGCCGATGGGTTGGGATGCCTTCGGTCTGCCCGCCGAGAACGCCGCGATCAAGAACCGCACCGCGCCGGCGAAGTGGACCTACGCCAACATCGACCACATGCGCAGCCAGCTCCAGGCGCTGGGCTATGCGATCGACTGGTCGCGCGAGTTTGCTACCTGCCGGCCCGATTACTACGTGCACGAGCAGCGCATGTTCGTGCGCCTGTTCAAGAAAGGCCTGGTGTACCGCAAGATGAGCGTGGTCAACTGGGATCCGGTGGACCAGACCGTGCTCGCGAACGAGCAGGTGGTGGACGGGCGCGGCTGGCGCTCGGGCGCGCTGGTGGAAAAGCGCGAGATTCCGCAGTGGTTCCTCAGGATCACCGACTACGCCCAGGAGCTGCTCGACGGGCTCGACGCGCTGCCGGGCTGGCCGGATGCGGTCAAGACCATGCAGCGCAACTGGATCGGACGCTCGGAAGGCCTGGAGATCGCCTTCCGGCTGGAGGATTCGGACGAGGATCTGCGCGTCTACACCACGCGACCCGATACGCTCATGGGCGTCACCTGGATTTCCGTCGCGGCCGAGCATCCGATCGCGCTGGCGGCGGCCGAAGGCTATGACGAGCTGCGCTACTTCATCGAGGAATGCCGCCATGGCGGCACTGCGGCGGCCGATCTTGAAACCCAGGACAAGCGCGGCGTCTTCACCGGGCGCTACGCGATTCACCCGATCAGCGGCGCGCGGGTTCCGATCTGGGCCGCCAACTTCGTGCTGATGGGCTATGGCACCGGCGCGGTGATGGCCGTTCCCGCGCACGACGAGCGCGACTGGGAGTTCGCGCAGAAATACGACCTGCCGATCCGGATGGTGATCGTGAGCGAGGCCGTGGCCGAGGCGATCGCCGAGCTGCAGCGCGACCTGCGGCGCAACGACGATCCGATGGAAACGGCGCTGGGTGAGTCCGCCCCGGTCGATGTCTACGAAGTGTCCGAGGCGGTGCAGGTGGTCGAAGAGTTCGAGCGCCGCATCCAGGAGGAAGGCGCCTACGTCGAGCGCGGCATCCTGGTCAACTCCGGCGAATACGACGGGATGGATTTCGAGGCGGCGTTCGAGGCGCTCGCGCAGCGCTTCGAGCGCGAGGCGCGCGGCGCGCGCAAGGTCAACTACCGCCTGCGCGACTGGGGCGTTTCGCGCCAGCGCTACTGGGGCTGCCCGATCCCGATGATCCACTGCGCGGCCTGCGGCGTGGTGCCGGTGCCCGAAGAACAGCTGCCGGTGGTGCTGCCCGAGGACGTGGCATTTTCCGGAGTGCGCTCGCCGATCAAGTCCGATCCGCAGTGGCGAAATACCTCCTGCCCTGCATGCGGCGGCCCGGCCGAGCGCGAGACCGACACCTTCGACACCTTCATGGAATCGTCCTGGTACTACGCCCGTTACACCTCGCCCGGCGCGGCGGACATGGTGGACGAGCGCGCGCGCTACTGGCTGCCGGTCGACCAGTACATCGGCGGCATCGAGCACGCGATCATGCACCTGATGTACTTCCGCTTCTATCACAAGCTGCTGCGCGACGCGGGCCTGGTGGACGGCGACGAGCCGGCGACGAACCTCCTGTGCCAGGGGATGGTGATCGCCGAGACCTTCTATCGCGAGAACCAGGACGGTTCGAAAGAGTGGTTCAACCCCGCCGACGTGGACGAGCAGCGCGATGACAAGGGCCGCATCGTCGGTGCGACCCTGCGCGACGACGGCCGGCCGGTGGCGATCGGCAGCGTCGAGAAGATGTCCAAGTCCAAGAACAACGGCGTCGATCCGCAGGCCATGATCGACAAGTACGGTGCCGACACCGTGCGCCTGTTCTCCATGTTCGCCTCGCCCCCGGATCTCTCGCTGGAATGGAACGAGGCGGGCGTGGAGGGCATGAGCCGCTTCCTGCGCCGGCTGTGGGCGCAGGTGACCAGGCACGCTGCAGCTGGCCCGGTGGACGCGCTGGACGTCGCGGCGCTCAGCGCAGCGCAGAGGACTCTGCGCCGCCAGCTGCACGAGACCATCCAGAAGGTATCGAACGACTACGGCCGACGCCTGGCCTTCAACACGGCCATTGCGGCGGTGATGGAGTTCCTCAACGCGCTGGCGAAGTTCGACGACGCATCGCCCAACGGTCGCGCGCTGCGCCACGAGGCGCTGCGCACGGTGGTGCTGCTGCTCAATCCGATCACGCCGCACGCGTCGTTCGCGCTGTGGCAGGCGCTGGGCGAGACGCGCACGCTGATCGACGACGTGCCTTTCCCGCAGGCCGATCCCGCCGCGCTGGTGCGCGAGGCGGTGACGCTGGCGGTGCAGGTCAACGGCAAGCTGCGCGGATCCATCGAGGTGGCCGCCAGTGCCGCACGCGAGGAGATCGAGGCCGGCGCGCTGGCGGCGCCCGGCGTGGCGGCCTTCGTGGAGGGCAAGACGATCGCCAAGGTGATCGTGGTGCCGGGCAAGATCGTCAATATCGTCGCAAACTGAACGCAACGGACCGGAGACTGGCCATGCTGCCCACGCTCAAGACCGATACGCCGGTGCTTTACGCCGCGCCGCTCTCGGGCTATTCGTACAAGGTGGCGCTGGCGCTGCGCCTGCTGGGCATGGAATACGCACTGCGGCCGGTGGACCTTTCCGCGCCGCGCACCCTGCGGCCGGCGGAGTTCCGCGCCGTGGCGCGCTTCGACGAGGTGCCGGTGCTGCTGATCGACGGGCTGGCGCTGTGTCAGTCCAACGCCATCCTCGAATACCTCGCGCGGCGCCAGAGTGCCCTGCACGAAGGCGACGAAAGCCAGCGCCTCAAAGTGCGCGAATGGCTGGCCTGGGAATGCGAGCGCATCGGTCTGGATCTGGCGCATGCCTGCGCTGCGCGTCACTTCGGAGCGCATCCCGAGGCGGTGGCGAACTGGTATCAGGCGCGCGTCGCGGAGGACTTCACCCGCCTGGCCCTGGCCCTGGCGGATCGCCCTTTCCTGGTCGGCGACGCGCCCACGATCGCCGACGTCGCCTGCTTCGCCTGGCAACCCTATGCCGATGCGCTCGGCCTGCCCGTACCGGTTCCGGCCGAGGTGGCGGCGTGGTGCACACGCATCCGTGCACTGCCGGGGTTCGCGTCGCCCGAGGACGTGTTCGCCGGAGTCGCGCCATGAGCGCCGCGTGGCGCCTGGCCGCGCTGCTTGCCGTTGCGCTGCTCGTCGGCTGCGGCTTCCAGCTGCGCGGGGAAATCATCCTGCCCCCCGAGCTGACGCGCATCCGCGTCCAGGTCGCCGACGCCTTCTCTCCGCTGCAGCGCAACCTGGAGCAGGCGCTGGCGCGCGCGGGCGCGCGGGAGCCGATCGGCAAGGAATCCGCCGCGCTGCTGCGCATCAGCCGCAATCAGATCAGGCGCATGCCGCTGTCGGTCGGTCGCACCGGGCGCGTGCAGGAATACAGCATGCGCTACGAGGTGGTGATGGCGCTGACCGATGCCGCCGGCGACGTAGTGGTGCCCGAACAGGAGATCGCGCTGGAGCGCAGCTACCAGTTCGAGACCCTGCGCGCGCAGGGTACGCCGGGCGAGGAGGACGTGGTGCGCGATGAGCTGGAGCGCGACATGACCCAGGCGATCCTGCGGCGCATCCGCGCCGCCGTCAGCGAATCCTGATGGCGCTCACAGCTGCCCAGCTCGAGCAGCGGCTGGCGCGCGAGGCGCTGCCGCCCGTGGTGCTTCTCGCCAGCGCCGAACCGCTGCTGCTGCTGGAGTCCGGCGACGCCGTGCGCCGACGCGCGCGTGATGCGGGATATGCCGAACGCGTCGTGTTCGACGTGGATACGGGATTCGACTGGGGCGAGCTTGGCAGCGGGCTTGCGAGTCTGTCGCTGTTTTCCTCGCGTCGCCTGATCGAACTGCGCCTGCCCACCGGCAAGCCGGGCAAGGAAGGTGGCGAGATGCTCGCCGCGCTGGCCCGCCAGCCTGCGCCGGACGTGATGCTGCTGATCCAGGCCGCGCAGTGGAGTCGTGCGCACGAGACGTCCTGGGTGAAGGCGATCGACCAGGCCGGCTGGTTCGTGCCGATGTGGCCGTTGAAGCCGGCCGAGCTGCCGGGCTGGATCGGCAAACGGCTGACAGCGCGCGGCCTGAGTGCCGATGCGGAGGCCGTGGCGCTGCTGGCCGAGCGTGTCGAAGGCAACCTGCTCGCTGCCGCACAGGAAATCGACAAGCTCGCCCTGCTGCATCCCGGCGCCCGGTTCGACGCTGCCGCGCTGCAGGCGCTGGTGGCCGACAGTGCCCGCTACACCGTGTTCGGTCTCGTCGAAGCGGCGCTCGCCGGAGACGCTGCGCATGCGCTGCGCATCCTCGAGGGCATGCGCGGCGAGGGCGTGCAGGTGCCGGCATTGCTGCCTTGGGTGGGATCGCAGGTGAGTCTCCTCGCGCGCCTCGCGGGCGTGCAGGCACGCGGTGGAAACCTCGCCGCCGCGATGCAGTCGGCGGGCCTGTGGCAGAGCAAGGAGCAGGTGTTCCGGCGCGCCCTGGGGCGCGGCAGGCCGGGCGATTTCGCACGCTTGCTGGCCGCCTGCGGCCGGCTGGATCGCCTCTCCAAGGGGCGCGGGACGGGTGATCCCTGGCGCGAGATGGAGCGGCTGGTCGCCGGCATCGCCGCGCCAGGCGCGTTGCCCTCCTGAATTCCGGCCATGCGTCTGCACGCGATCTACGGTGGCGCCTTCGATCCGATCCATCTGGGACATCTGGCCGTGGCGCGCGCCGCGCGCGACGCACTGGACGCCAGCGTGGCGCTGATTCCCACCGGCGACCCACCGCATCGCGCGCCGGCCAGCGCCTCGGCCGGCGACCGTCTTGCGATGTGCGAGCTTGCTGTCGCGGGAGTCGCGGGCCTCGTCGTCGATGCGCGCGAGCTGCGCCGCATCGGCCGCAGCTACAGCATCGACACCCTGACCGAACTGCGCGCCGAGCACGGCGCCGCCGCGCCGCTGGCGATGATCCTGGGTGACGATGCCTTCGCGGGCCTGAGCGGCTGGGCGCGATGGACCGAACTGTTCGAATTGGCGCACCTCGTGGTTGCCAGCCGGCCTCAGCCGCCCCTCCTGCCCGCCGCCGTCGCTGATGTCGCGCGTGCGCGCCTGACCGATGTTGCCGCCGACCTGCACGCGGCGCCGGCGGGGCGCGTCCTGCGGCTGCGGATCACGCCGCACCCGCAGTCGTCCAGCGAGATCCGGCTGCGCTGCGCGGCCGGAGAGTCGCTGCAACAGTGGGTGCCCGAGGCCGTGGACCGATATATCGCCCGGCGCGGGTTGTATCGCGATCCGGCACCGCCGCCTGGCGGCGTATAATCGTTCCGTCGTCTCCATCTCACCAGGGCTTGCCGTTTGTCCGCACAGACCGTCGCATCACCGATCCCCGACTCCCTGCCGCGCGTGATCCGCGCTGCACTGGAAGACCTCAAGGCCCTCGACATCTACGAGATCGACGTGCGCGGCAAGACCAGCGTCACCGACGTCATGATCGTCGCCTCGGGCACGTCCACGCGTCACGTCAAGTCGATCGCGGACGAGGTCCTGCGCCGCGCCCGGCAGGCCGGATTTTCTCCGATCGGCGTGGAAGGCGAACGCGAGGCCGAGTGGGTGCTGGTGGATCTGGCCGATGCGGTGGTGCACGTCATGCTGCCGCGGGTGCGCGAGCTGTACATGCTCGAGCGTCTCTGGGGCGATGGCCCGCGCTCGCGGGCGCCCGTGCAGGAAGATGCACAGTCGGATTCGGCCTGATCACCGCGCGGCACGCACATGAAGGCCCGCCTGATCGCGGTCGGTGAAGGTGCGCCCGGCTGGGTTGCCGAGGGGTTTTCCGAGTATCGCAAGCGCCTCTCGCACTGGCTGCCGCTGGATCTTCTCGAGATCGCTCCGGGTCTGCGCGGCAAGGGCCGCGACCCGCGCCGCGCCGTGCAGGAAGAGGGCGCGCGCGTGCTGGCTGCCGTGCCCAAGGGCGCACGCATCGTGCTGCTGGATGGCGGCGGACGCCCGCATTCATCCGAAGACCTTGCCGCGCGGCTGGAGCACTGGCGCACGGCCGGGCAGGATCTTGCCTTCCTGATCGGCGGCCCCGAGGGTCATGCGCCGGAGGTGCGCGCCGCGGCGGCCGAATCCTGGGCGCTGGGCCCGGCGACCCTGCCGCACATGCTGGTGCGGCTGCTGGTGGCCGAGCAGCTGTATCGGGCGGCGAGCATCCTGGCCAACCATCCCTATCACCGCGGGTGAAAGCCGGGCCCGCACGCCCTGGCTCATGACGCAAAGGCCGGGCGCGTCCGCAGCCGGTGGAGTCACCCGCGCTGCGCCACCGCCTCCACGGGGGCCAGCGCCAGTACCCGTTCCAGCCCGCGCGCGATGTCGAAGAGGAGGTCGTTGCCCGCCTCGATGCCAACCGACAGCCGCAGTAGGCCATCGCCGATGCCCGCCGCCGCGCGTGCCTCCGCGCTCATCGCCGCATGCGTCATCGTGGCGGGATGTGCCACCAGGCTTTCCACGCCGCCCAGCGATTCGGCCAGGGTGAAGTGCGACAGACCGCCGAGGAAAGCGCGCACCGCCGCTTCGCTGCCCAGATCGAAGCTGATCATCGCGCCGTACCCGCGCTGCTGGCGGGTGGCGAGCGCGTGACCGGGATGCGAGGCCAGGCCCGGGTAATGCACCGCGCGCACCGCCGGATGGGCATCGAGCAGCTGGGCGATGGAGATGGCGTTTTCCTGATGCACGCGCAGACGCGCGTCGAGCGTGCGCAGGCCGCGCAGGATGAGGAAACTGTCGAACGGGGAGCCGGTGAGGCCCAGCGCATTGGCCCACCACGTGAGGGTGTCGTGAGTCGCGCTGTCGGCGGCCACCACGGCGCCGCCGACCACGTCGCTGTGGCCGTTGATGTATTTGGTGGTGGAGTGCACGACGATGTCCGCGCCCAGCGCGATCGGGGTCTGCAGGGCCGGCGACAGGAAGGTGTTGTCGGCTACCACGAGCGCGTCTGTGCGGTGCGCCGCTTCGGCCACGAACCGGATGTCGGTGACGCGCAGCAGCGGATTGGAGGGCGTCTCGATCCACACCATCGCCGGCGCGCGCGCGAACGCCTTGCCCAGCGCGATCGGGTCGCCGAAGTCCACCGTGTCGAGCACGAACTGGCCCTTGCCGGCGAGCACGTTGAACAGGCGCCAGGAGCCGCCGTAGCAGTCGTGCGGCACGATCAGGCGGTCGCCGGGCCGGAGCAGCTGCAGCACCAGGGTGATGGCGGCCATGCCGGTTGAAACCACCACGCCGCCGGCGCCGCCTTCCAGCTCAGCCAGCGCATCGCCCAGAAGGACGCGGGTGGGATTGCCGCTGCGGGTGTAGTCGTAGGTGCGCTTGTCGTTGAAGCCGGCGAAGCTGAAGTTGGTCGACAGCACGATCGGCGGCACCACCGCGCCGTGCGTCTGGTCGGTGTCGATTCCGGCGCGTACCGCTGCGGTGGCGCTGTGGCGGGTGACGAAGGTTTCGCAGGCGCTCATGCGGCAGGGCTCCTGCACAGGGCTGCGGTGAGGGCGGAGGCGATCTGCGCTTCTTCCTTGAGGAAGGCGTCATGGCCGTAAAGCGAAGAAATGCGGTGCAGGCGGGTGTTGCCGCGAATGCCCTCGGCGAGCGCATAGAGATCCTGTTCGGGAACGATCCGGTCCTCTCGCACGGCCACGATGTCGGTCGGCACGCGGATCGATCCGGGCGCGAGGTTCTGCAGGTCGATGGATTCCGACAGGCGCAGGTAGGCGGTGGGCGAGAAGCGCGCGACGAACTTCGGGCCAATGGCATCGAAGTAGTCCTCCACCGCGAAGCGTGCTGCATCCGGACCCACCTCGGGCGCGGCGGAGAAGCGCTGCTCGAACTCGTCGTCGCTGCGGTAGCCGATGACCGCCAGCGAACGCGCCAGCGCCAGTGCCTCGCGCACCCCGCCTTCGCTGCGGCCCAGCGCCACGATGCGGCGCTGGATTACGCGCAGCGCGGTTACCTGTGGATGTGAGCGGTGCGCCCCGCTGATGGCGACCAGCCGCGCCAGGCGCGCGCCGTGGCGCGCTGCGAACTGCAGGCCGACCATGGCGCCGTAGGAGGCGCCGATGAACGCGGCGATCCGCACGATGCCCAGGTGATCGAGCACGGCGGCGATGGCGTCCGCCTGGTCGGCCGGATCGATGCAGACATCGAGGCTGCCGTCGGCGCCGATCCAGTCGATCGCCAGCACGCGGCAGCTGCGGGTATCGATGGCACGCGCTTCGCCGCACTGCGCATCCCACCAGCCCGGCTCCGCGAAACGCGTGCTCGCGGCGACGTGGCGATGGGCGGAGATGCCGCCCTGGACCACCGCGACCGGCGCATCGGCTGCTCCCTGCAGCTCCCAGCCGATGCGCAGGCGGCGGATGCCGGCGTGGCGCATCGCAAGGGTTGTATCCAGTACGCCGCGCTCGGCCGACAGCGCGGCGCTGGGCTGCACGCCGGGGATCTTGGCGAGGGAGAGTGCCGCAGGTTCGCGGGACAGGGTGGCGGGGCGAAGGCTCATCATCGTGCTCCGGTTCGTGGACGGACCCCGACAAGGCCCTGCAGCCCGGAAGCACGATGTCGCAGCGGCCCGCCATCGGCGGCAAGCGGTGCGACCCATCTTCCGGCCGGCGCCATGCGCCTGCCGCAGGATTTGGCACCGAGTGGCTCCATGGCCGCGGGTTGCCCCGGCTTCAAAGGGCCTGCCCCTCCGCCGGTCTTGATGGGATTTTGGCGCATTCTACGCGGCGGCCAACGCATGTCAATCGCTTCATGCCGATAAAGCGATGAGTTCTTCTCATGAGCGCGGGTTTCGCCCCGGTTGCTTCGCCGCCGGGTAAGATGCGCGCTGCGGAGTCGGCCAGACAGTCGCGGCGCGCGCAGGCGCGTCGAGGAAAGTCCGGGCTCCACAGGGCAGAGTGCCAGGTAACGCCTGGGCGGCGCGAGCCGACGGAAAGTGCAACAGAGAGCAGACCGCCGATGGCCATGCGCGCCTGACGCCGGAGGTGCGATCACCGGCGTTCGCGCAAGCGGACGCCGGGTGTCCTCGACACAGCCGGTGGCGTACATGGATCAGGCAAGGGTGAAAGGGTGCGGCAAGAGCGCACCGCGAGTCCGGCAACGGACCGGCACGGCAAACCCCACTCGGAGCAAGACCAAATAGGGACCTCATGGCGCGGCCCGCGTCGGGTCCGGGTAGGTTGCTTGAGCGTATCGGTGACGATGCGCCCAGAGGAATGACTGTCCACGACAGAACCCGGCTTATCGGCCGGCTCCGCCCTCTTTCCGCCCTGGTCTCCGACGGGCCGTGAGCCCGCCGGGTCGATCGCGTTTGCGCAGTGGGGGCTCGCCCGCCAAATGTGAAAACCGTCGCGATTCGGCCGCGTGCGGCGAGGCTCTAATTGATGTGAATCATCATGTTCTTGCCGTAATTGGCTGTATTTCAAGAAATTTGCCTGAATGGCCGTGCGTCGCGGGAAAAATCCTTGGCGCGGCAATCGCTTGCGTGCGGGTTCGCTCCTGCACGTTCTTGTTGACACGGCTTGGCGGGATGCTAAGGTGGGGCCTTGTAGGAAAATCTGGGTTTCTGTGGGTTTTTGTGGGAAGACATGTTCCAGGGCGAAAACTCCATCACGATCGACGACAAGGGGCGGCTGGCCATTCCGACGGCCTACCGCGATCTCGTCGCGCGTGCCTGCGGCAATCGCCTGGTAGTCACCTACAACCCGTGGGAGCGCGGCTGCCTGTGGCTCTACCCGCATACGGAGTGGGAGCGGGTGCGCGATGAGGTCAATCGCCTGCCGATGGCCAAGCCCGGGCATCGGCAGCTGCAGCTCAAGCTGGTCGGTGCGGCGACGTTCGTGGACGTGGATGGAAACGGTCGGATCCTGGTGCCCGCCACCCACCGCAATGCCAGCGCGATCGACCGAAAGGCCGTGCTGCTGGGCATGGGCTCGAAGTTCGAGCTGTGGAGCGAACAGGCCCACCTGGAGCAGGTGCACAAGACCATTGCCGAGGCTGATGTCAGCGAGGCGATGCTGGAGTTGGTGCTGTAGGGCATGGAGAGCGGATCGGACTGCAGCGGTCCCGTCCATGTCCCGGTGCTGTACGCGGAGGTGATTCAAGCCCTCGCGGTGCGGCCCGGCGGATGGTACCTGGACGGTACCTTCGGTCGCGGCGGGCATGCGCGTGGCGTACTGGAACGGTTGGGTCCGGAGGGCCGCTTGCTGGTGATGGACAAGGATCCCGACGCCGTGGCGATGGCAAGGTCGAGCATCGGCGCCGATGCGCGCGTGCGAATCTTCCACGGCAGCTTCGCGGCCCTGGCGCAGTGGGACCAGGCTGCGCCCGGCCTTGATGGCGTGCTGCTCGACCTGGGCGTGTCCTCGCCGCAGATCGACGAGGCGCACCGCGGTTTCAGCTTCCAGCACGACGGGCCGCTCGACATGCGGATGGACCCGCAGGCCGGCGAGAGCGCGGCGCACTTCCTGGCGCGCGCCGCGGAGGCTGAGATTGCCGAGGTGGTCTGGCGCTACGGAGAGGAGCGTCACAGCCGTCGCATCGCGCGCGCCATTGTCGCGCGTCGCGCACAGGCGCCGCTGGCGACCACGCGTGAACTGGCCGACCTGGTCGCTGCCACGATCGGCCGGCGCGAACCGGGCAAGCATCCGGCCACGCGCACCTTCCAGGCGCTGCGTATCCACGTCAACCGCGAGCTGGAGGATCTCCGGCAGGGCCTGGACGGAGCATTTGATCGGCTGCGCCCCGGCGGGCGTCTTGCGGTGATCAGTTTCCATTCGCTGGAGGATCGCATCGTCAAGCAGTTCATCGCCGAGCGTGCCCGGCCGCCGGCGGCCAACCGGCGCCTGCCCGAGGCGACCGCCTTCGTCGCGAGTCTGCGCGCGCTGGGCGGAACCATTCGCGCCACCGCGGCCGAGTGCGCCGTCAATCCGCGCGCCCGCAGCGCGGTATTGCGCGTCGCGGAGAAGCTCGCATGAGCGCGCGCTCGTTCGTGCTGTCGCTGTTGATGCTGGTCGCCGTGGCCAGCGCCATTGGCATGGTCCAGAGCCGCCAGCAGCACCGCGATGCCTTCGCACAGCTTTCGCGCATGGAGCACGCGCGCGACGAGCTCAATATCGAGTTCGACCTGCTGCAGCTCGAAATCGCCACGCTGGCCGATGCCGGGCGCATCGAGGAACAGGCCAGGAAGCGCCTGGGCATGCACCCCCCCGAGCAGGCCGACACCGTGGTGTTGACGCCATGAACTGGTCCCCCCGCGCGCGTGCCGGAAAGGCCAACATGCTGCGGCCTCGCGCGCGGCAGGTGGACACGCGCGGGCGGCTCAAGCTGGTGGCCGGGCTGCTCGGCCTGGGCTGCGCCTCGCTGGTCGCGCGCGCGGTGGACCTGCAGCTCCTGCACAACGAGTTCTATCAGCGCGAGGGCAATGCGCGCTTCCAGCGCGACATTCCGATCGCCGCCTCGCGCGGCATGATCACCGACCGCAACGGCGAGCCGCTGGCGATCTCCAGCCCGGTCGAATCGATCTGGGCCAGTCCGCGCGTATTGCTGCAGCATCCGGAGCAGACCCCGGCGCTGGCGCGCGCGCTGGGCATGACGCCCGAGGCGCTGGATGAGCGCCTGCTGCCGCGCGCCGAGCGGGAGTTCGTCTGGCTGCGCCGCCACATGGCGCCCGACGAGGCGGAGGCGATCACTGCGCTGAAGATTCCCGGCGTAGGCTCGCAGCGCGAGTTCCGCCGCTTCTATCCGCTGGGCGAGCCCGCTGCGCACGTAATTGGTTTCACCAACATCGACGATCGCGGCCAGGAAGGACTGGAGCTGGCCTACGACGACTGGCTGACCGGCAAGCCCGGGGTCAAGCGCGTGATCCGCGACGGCGTCGGCAGGCAGATCGCGAGCGTGGACCTGATCCGCGCCGCGGAGCCCGGGCGGCCGCTCGTCCTTTCGATCGACCGGCGCATGCAGCATCTGGCGTTCCGCGAGCTGCGCCATGCGCTCGCCGAGAACAAGGCCGAGGCCGGCTCGGTGGTGGTGCTCGACGTGGCCACCGGCGAAGTTCTGGCGATGGTCAACCTGCCCGGCTACAACCCCAATGCGCGAGAAGATTCCGGTGCCGCAGCGCGGCGCAATCGCGCCGTGACCGACCTGTTCGAGCCCGGATCCACCTTCAAGTCGTTCATCGTGGCCGCGGCGCTGGAGACGGGCAAGGTGTCGCCCGACACGGTGATCGAAACCTGGCCCGGCACCCTGCAGGTGGCCGGCCATACCGTGCGCGACGTGCGCAACTTCGGCACCCTCACGACCACCGGGCTGCTCACCAAGTCGAGCAACGTGGCGGCGGTGAAGCTGGCGCTCGACATGCCGGCCGAGCACATCCACGACGTGCTGCGGCGCTTTGGCTTTGGCGAGGCCACGGGCATCGGCTTCCCGGGCGAAGCCGCAGGCGTGCTGCCGGAGCCGCGCAGCTGGGGAACCCTGCCCAAGGCCACCATCGCCTTCGGCTACGGGATTTCCGTCACGCCGCTGCAGCTGGCGCAGGCCTACGCCGCGCTGGGCAACGGCGGGCGGCTGATGCCGCCGAGCTTTCTCAAGGATCCCCCGACGCAGGGCCGGGACGTGATCGATCCCGGCATCGCCAGCCAGATGGTGCGGATGCTGGAGACGGTTACCGGGCCGGAAGGCACGGCGCGAAGGGCGGCGATCAGCGGCTACCGCGTGGCCGGCAAGAGCGGCACGTCGCGCAAGGCCGGTTCGGGCGGCTACGACCGCCGTTACGTCAGCCTGTTCGCAGGCCTGGTGCCGGCCAGCAATCCGCGCTTTTCCGTGGTGGTGATGATCGATGACCCCAACTCCAGGGATGCCGCCGGCAACCTGGTGTACTACGGCGGCGCGGTGGCGGCGCCGGTATTCGAGAACATCATGGAGGGCGCGCTGCGGCTGATGGACGTGGCGCCGGACGACATCCAGCAGTGGTACGCGGCAAGCCCGCGCGCGCCGGCGCCCGCCGCGCCCGGCGCGCTGCCGCTGGAGGCCGAATCGGTCCCGGGCCTGTTCGAGGCCACGCCATGACGATGCGCCTGGACCATCTGCTGGAAGGCCTCGCCGCGGCGCCGCCGCTGGCGCTGGCGGGCCTCACGCTGGACAGCCGCCGGGTCGGGCCGGGCAGTCTGTTCGTGGCGCTCGACGGGGCGCGCGTCCACGGCCTGAGCTTTGCCGCCGAGGCGCGGCGGCGCGGCGCCGTGGCCATCGCATTCGAGCCGCCGGCGCCCGATGGCCTGCTGTCTGGCGACGACCTGATCGGCGTGCCGGGCCTGCGCGCCCGCCTGGGCGAGATCGCGGACCGCTGGCACGGCTCGCCCTCGCGCGCCCTGCGCGTGATCGGCGTGACAGGCACCAACGGCAAGACCTCCACCGTGCAGCTGTTGACACAGGCCCTGACGCTGGCCGGGCAGCGCGCCGGCAGCATCGGCACCCTGGGCGCCGGCCTGCACGGCGAGCTGCGCGAAGGGGAGCGCACCACGCCTGACGTCATCGCCGTTCACGAGGCGCTGGCCGCGATGCGCGAAGGCGGGGCCGACAGCGTGGCCATGGAAGTCTCCTCGCACGCGCTCGAACAGGGGCGCGTGGACGGTGTGCACTTCGCCGCGGCCGTGTTCACCAACCTCACGCGCGACCACCTCGATTACCACGGCACGATGGCCGCCTACGGAGCGGCCAAGGCGCGGCTGTTCGGCTGGCCCGGACTCGGCGCTGCGGTGGTCAACCTCGACGATCCGTTCGGTGCCGGGCTGTTCGAGCGCCTCGCGCCCGGCATCGCGGCCATCGGCGTGAGCCGCCGGAATGCGCCGTCCGCGCGCCTTCATGCGCGTTCGCTGGGGCTTTCCGCCTCGGGCCTGGATTTCGATCTGGTGCTGGGCGGCGAGCGCCGGCGGGTGCGCAGCCGCCTGCTGGGCGGTTTCAACGTCGACAATCTTCTGGCCGTGGCGGGCGTGCTGCTGGGGCTGGGCTGGTCGCTGCCGCGCATCGCCGAAACGCTTGAGCGCCTCGATCCGGTGCCGGGCAGGATGAACCGCCTGGGGGGCGATGCGCACGTCCCGCTGGTGGTGGTCGATTACGCCCATACGCCCGATGCGCTGGAGCAGGCCCTGGCGAGCCTGCGCGAACACACCGGCGGGCGGCTGATCTGCGTGTTCGGCTGCGGTGGCGAGCGCGACGCGGGGAAACGCCCGCAGATGGCGGCCATCGCGCAGCGTCTGGCCGATGCGGTCATCGTGACCGACGACAATCCGCGCGGCGAAGACGGCGATGCGATCGTTGCCGACATCCTTGCCGGCATCGAGGACGCCCGGGCGGTGGAGGTCGAACGTGATCGCGCGCGCGCCATTGCCCGCGCGATCGTGCAGGCGCGTCCGGGTGACGCCGTGCTGATCGCCGGCAAGGGGCACGAGGTTTATCAGGAAATCGCCGGCGTGAAGCATCCCTTCGACGACCGGCAGGCCGCGCGTCAGGCGCTCGGAGAGACGTCATGAGGCCGCTGGCGCTCTCGCAGATCGCCGCGTGGTGCCAAGCGCGCCTGGTCGGCGAGGATCGTGTGGTTCATGCCGTTGGCGTGGATACCCGCACCCTCATGCCCGGCGCGCTCTACGTCGCGCTGTGCGGGGAAAATCACGACGGTCATGATTTCTGTGCCACGGCGCGCGCCGCAGGCGCCTGCGCCCTGCTGGTCGAGCGCGAAGTGGACGAGACGCTGCCGCAGATCGTATGCGCCGATACGCGGATCGCCCTGGCGCAGATCGCGACGCGCCTGGCGCAGGCACGCGTCACACGCCTCATCGCCATCACCGGCAGCAACGGCAAGACCACCACCCGCACCCTGGTCCGCGCGATCCTCGCGCAGTCCGATTCCGAGGTCTGGTCCAGCGCCGGCAACCGCAACAACGAGATCGGCCTGCCGCTGGCGGTGATCGACCAGCCCGAGCGCGCGCGCCTTGCAGTGTACGAAATGGGCGCGGGTGCGCCGGGCGACATCGCGTACTTGGCCGCGATCGCGCGGCCGGCCATCGCGCTGGTGACGAACGTGGCGCCGGCACATCTGGAGCGCATGGGCAGCCTGCTCGGCATCGCCGACACCAAGGCGGCGGTCTACGACGCCTTGCCGGCCGACGGCATCGCGGTGATCAATGCGGACGATGCCTTCGCGCCGTATTTCCGCGCGCGCGCCGGCGCGCGCCGCGTGCTGGATTACGGCCTGGAGGTCAGCGCCCAGGTGAGCGCTGATGCGATCCAGCCGCACGAAGGCGGCAGCCGTTTCGTGCTGCGCAGTCCCTGGGGCGAGGCCGAGGTCACGATGCCTCTGCCGGGGCGCCATCAGGTCGGAAACGCGCTGGCCGCTGCAGCGCTGGCACTGTCCGCAGGCGCCTCGCTCGATGACGTGGTGATCGGCCTGGCCGATGCGCCCGGCGTGCCGGGGCGGCTGCAGTCGGTGACCCTGGCCGATGGCACCGTAGTGCTTGATGACAGCTACAACGCCAATCCCGCCTCGGTCTCCGCCGCGATCGACACCCTGGCTGCGCAGGCCCGTCGCGACGGAGTCCAGGCCTGGCTGGTACTGGGCGACATGCGCGAGCTGGGACCGGCTGCGGCGGTGCTGCACGCCGAGGTCGGCAAGCGCGCGCGCGAAGCCGGTGTCACGCGACTTCTCAGCGTGGGCGAGATGAGTCGCCACGCCGCGCATGCCTTCGGCGCGGGCGGCGAGCACTTTTCCGACCAGGCTGCGCTGGTCGAGCGCATCCGGACGCGCTCCGGCGAGCCCGTTCTGCTGCTGGTGAAGGGCTCGCGCGGCAGCCGCATGGAGCGGATCGTCGACGCACTGGTCGGTGCAGGCGCAGGCGCGGAGGGCGAAGGCCATGCTGCTTGAACTGACACGCTGGCTGCGCAGTCTGGACGAACTCTTCGGCCTGTTCGGCTACATCACCGTGCGCGGCATCCTCGCCACCCTGACCGCGCTGGCGCTGGCGCTGTGGCTTGGTCCCACGGTGATCCGCCGTCTGGCGGCGCTCAAGGGCCAGCCGATCCGCAGCGACGGGCCGCAGTCGCACCTGTCCAAGGCGGGCACGCCGACCATGGGCGGCGCGCTGATCCTGTTTTCGGTGTCGGCCGCGACCCTCCTGTGGGGCGATCTGCGCAACCGCTACGTTTGGCTGGTGCTTGCGGTGCTGCTGGGTTTCGGACTGGTCGGCTGGCTCGACGACTGGATCAAGGTGGCGCGCCGCGACCCCAAGGGGCTGCGTTCGCGCACCAAATACCTGCTGCAGTCGATCTTCGGCCTCGCTGCGGGCATCGCGCTGTTCGCCACCGCCGATGCGGCATCCAACACCACGCTCTATCTGCCGCTGCTCAAGAACGTCGCCGTGCCGCTGGGTGCGGGCCTGGTGGTGATCGCCTATTTCTGGATCGTCGGCTTCTCCAACGCAGTCAACCTCACCGATGGACTCGACGGGCTGGCGATCGTCCCCTGCGTGCTGGTCGCCGGTGGCCTGGGCATCTTCGCCTACGTCGCCGGGCACGCGCAGTTTGCCGGCTACCTGCAGATCCCTGCGGTGCCGGGCGCGGGAGAACTGGTGATCATCTGCGCCGCGATCGTCGGCGCGGGACTGGGCTTCCTGTGGTTCAACACCTATCCGGCGCAGGTCTTCATGGGCGACATCGGTGCGCTCGCGCTGGGAGCGGCGCTGGGTGCCGTTGCGGTGATCGTGCGTCAGGAGCTGGTTCTGGTGCTCATGGGCGGGATCTTTGTGGTCGAAACGCTCTCGGTGATGGTGCAGGTGGCCAGCTTCAAGCTCACCGGACGGCGCGTGTTCCGCATGGCGCCGATCCACCACCACTTCGAACTCAAGGGCTGGCCGGAGCCGCGCGTGATCGTCCGCTTCTGGATCATCACCGTCGTGCTCGTGCTTGTCGGCCTCGCCACGCTGAAGGTGCGCTGATGATTGCCGACCGCATCCGCCAGGCGTTCCGGCTCGGCGACATCGAAGGACGCTATGACCCCTGGGTGCTCGGTGCGGTGGCCGCGCTGGTGGCCATCGGCGTGGTGATGGTGGCCTCCGCTTCGATCGGAGTGACGGCGAGGCTGCACGTCGGCCCGTTCCACTTCCTCGGCCGGCACCTGTTCTACCTCGGTCTCGGCCTGGCGGGCGCGGCTGTCATCAGCCGGATCGAGCTGCGCACGCTGGAGCGCAAGGGGCCGCTGCTTCTGCTGGCGGCGCTTGCCCTGCTGGTGATGGTGCTGATCCCGGGTGTCGGTGCGGAGGTCAACGGCGCGCGCCGCTGGATCAATCTGGGGCTGGCGCGCTTCCAGGCGGTCGAAGCGGTCAAGGTGGTGCTGATCATCTGGCTGGCCGGCTATCTGGTGCGTCACCGCGAGCAGGTGCAGAACACCTGGTGGGGCTTGATCAAGCCCAGTGTCATCGCCGGCGCAATGGTGATGCTGTTGCTGTTCCAGCCCGATTTCGGATCGGCCCTGCTGATCTGCGCGATCGTGGCGGGCATGGTGTTCCTTGGCGGGGTGCGGATTGCCAACCTGGTCGCGCCAACCCTGATCGTGCTGCCGACGATGGTGCTGCTGGCGATGAGCGAGCCCTACCGGATGCGCCGCCTCACCTCGTTCCTGGATCCATGGTCCGACCCGTTCGACAAGGGTTTCCAGCTGACCCAGGCGCTGATTGCGATCGGGCGCGGCGAATGGTTCGGCGTGGGGCTCGGCGCGAGCGTGCAGAAGCTCTCCTTCCTGCCCGAGGCGCACACCGACTTCATCTTCGCCGTGATCGCCGAAGAAACGGGCTTCCTCGGGGTGCTGATCATCATCGGGCTGTTCACGCTGCTCGCCGGGCGCGCGTTCTGGCTCGGGCTGGAGGCCATGGAGGCCAAGCGCCCGTTTGCCGGCTACTGCGCCTTCGGCATCGCGCTGTGGATCGGGCTGCAGGCCTTCGTGTCGATCGGCGTGAATCTTGGTCTGTTGCCGACCAAGGGACTGACCCTGCCGCTGATTTCCTCGGGCGGCTCCAGCGTGCTGATGACCTGCGCCGCAGTGGGCCTGCTGCTGCGGGTCAGCTACGAGGTGGATCGCACCCATCGGCAGGTGGCGCGCATCAGGCAGGGCGCCGCCGAGGTCGCGCCGCCGCGGGAAGGACTGATTCCGTCGCCGCCGCCGGCCGATCCTTCACCCGCGCCGGTCGCGCGTCCGCGCCCGCCTGTTGCTGCGGAAGGGCCGGTGCGCGGCGGGCGCATCGAACCGACGCTGGGAGCCATCGTATGAGCGCTCCCGTCGCGATCATGGCCGGCGGCACCGGCGGTCACATCTTTCCGGGCCTGGCCGTGGCCGAGGCGCTGCGCGAGCGCGGCGTGCCGGTGCTGTGGATCGGTGCGCGCGGACGCATGGAGACGCGGCTGGTGCCTGCGCACGGCATTCCCCTCGAAGTCGTCGATATCGCCGGGCTGCGCGGCAAGGGCCTGCTCGCCCTGCTGGCGGCGCCGCTGCGCCTGCTGCGCGCGGTGTGGCAGGCGCGCCAACTGTTGCGCCGCGCTGCGCCGTGCGCCGTGGTCAGCTTCGGTGGTTTCGCCGCCGGTCCCGGCGGCCTGGCGGCCTGGCTGCTGCGGTTGCCGCTGCTGGTGCATGAGCAGAACAGTCGTCCCGGCGTGACCAACCGCGTGCTGGCGCGCCTGGCACGACGTGTGCTGCAGGGGTTTCCCGACAGCTTTCCCGCCGCGCGGCAGGCGCAGACGGTCGGCAATCCGGTGCGCGCCGTGATCGCCGCGCTGCCGCCGCCAGCGCAGCGGCTGGCCGGACGCGAAGGCGCGGTGCGCCTGCTGGTGCTGGGCGGCAGCCAGGGCGCACGGGCGCTCAACATCGGAACGCCACTGGCGCTCGAACGTCTCGGCGGCGGCTTCGAGGTGCGCCATCAGTGCGGCGAGGCGCAGCGCGAGGCGACCGTCGCCGCCTATGCCAAGGCCGGCATCACGGCCCGCATCGAACCCTTCATCACGGACATGGCCGAGGCCTATGGCTGGGCCGACGTGGTGCTGTGTCGTGCTGGCGCCCTGACCCTGGCCGAGGTGTGCGCCGCGGGCGTGGCCAGCGTGCTGGTGCCGCTGCCTTCGGCCGTCGACGACCATCAGACCGGCAACGCGCAGCGCCTGGTCGAGCGCGGTGCCGCGGTGCGCGTGGCCGAGGGCGACGGGTTCGCGGTGCGGCTTGCGCGTGAGCTCGAGCAGCTGCGCGCCGATCCCGGGCTGCGTCTGTCGCGCGCTTCGGCTGCGCGCGCGCTGGCGCGCCCCGACGCTGCGCAGGCGGTCGCCGATGCCATCCTCGCGGAGGCCGCCGCATGAACCAGCTCTATCGCGATGCCGATTTCACCCGCCAGTTCCGCCACGTCCACTTCGTCGGCATCGGCGGTGTGGGCATGAGCGGCATCGCCGAGGTGCTGTGCACCCTGGGTTACACGGTGAGCGGCTCGGACCAGGCCGCCACCGCGGCCACCGCGCGTCTGACCGCAGCCGGTGCGCGGGTGCATCAGGGGCACGATGCCGCGCACGTGGCCAATGCCGACGTGGTGGTGGTGTCGAGCGCCATCCACGGCGACAACCCGGAGGTGCGCGCCGCGCGTGAGCGCCGCATCCCGGTGGTGCCGCGCGCCGAGATGCTGGCCGAACTGATGCGCTTCCGCCGCGGCATCGCGGTCGCGGGCACGCACGGCAAGACCACCACCACTAGCCTGGTGGCCAGCGTATTGGGTGAAGGCGGGCTGGATCCGACCTTCGTGATCGGCGGCCAGCTGCTCTCGGCGGGCGCCAATGCGAGGCTGGGACAGGGCGACTGGCTGGTGGCCGAGGCCGACGAGAGCGACGGCTCCTTCCTGCGCCTGACGCCGCTGGTGGCCGTCGTCACCAACATCGACGTCGATCATCTGGAGAACTACGGCGGCGACTTCGCGCGGATGCGCGAGGCCTTCGCCGAGTTCCTGCACCGGCTGCCGTTCTACGGTCTCGCGGTGCTGTGCCTGGATGACGACAACGTGCGCGCCCTGGCACAGAGCGTGCCTCGCCACCTCGTTACCTATGGCCACGCCGCCGATGCCGATGTGCGCGCCACCGATGTGCGCCAGGAGGCGGGGCGCACCCGCTTCAC
This sequence comes from uncultured Chiayiivirga sp., assembly GCA_934525595.1. Classification (GTDB taxonomy): domain Bacteria; phylum Pseudomonadota; class Gammaproteobacteria; order Xanthomonadales; family Xanthomonadaceae; genus Denitratimonas. Next base: position 33,013 of record CAKSZJ010000018.1, read on the forward strand.
CCTGCACCTGCCCGACGCGCCGGAATTGGCGGTGACGCTGAATCTTCCAGGTCATCACAACGTGCAGAACGCGCTGGCCGCCGCGGCCGTCGGCTGGCAGCTCGGAGTGGACCCGGCCGCCATTGCGCGCGCGCTGGAAACCTTCCAGGGCATCGGCCGGCGCTTCAACCTGCTCGGAGAACTGGAGGTGCGCGACGGCGTCCGGGTGCAGGTGGTGGATGACTATGGACATCATCCGCGCGAGCTGGCTGCGGTGTTCTCCGCAGCGCGTGCCGGCTGGCCGACGCGCCGGCTGGTGGTGGCTTTCCAGCCGCATCGTTACAGCCGCACCCGCGATCTTCTCGATGACTTTGCCGCGGTGCTCTCGGAGGTGGATGCCCTGCTGCTGGCCGAGGTCTATCCCGCCGGCGAGGCGCCGATTCCCGATGCCGACGGGCGCGCGCTGGCGCGTGCGATCCGCGCGCGGCGCCGGATCGATCCGGTACTGGTATCCACCGCAGCCGAACTTCCGGCGGCGCTGGAAGCGGTGGCCAAGGATGGCGACATGGTGATCTTCGCCGGTGCCGGCGACATCGGCCGGGTCGTGCGCGAACTGGGTGCGCGCATCGCCAACCGCGCGCACGGCACGGAGGGTTCGCCATGAGCCGCGCGCTCGTGCCGGGCGCCGATCCGGCCCGCTTCGGTCGCGTCGCCGTGCTGATGGGCGGCACCTCGTCCGAGCGTGAGGTATCGCTCAACTCCGGGGCCAACGTGCTTGACGCGCTGCGCGCGCGCGGCGTGGACGCCTTTCCGGTGGACGGCATTCCAGCGCTGATCGGGCTGCTCGCGTCGCACCGCGTCGATCGCGTCTTCAACATCCTGCATGGCAGTGCCGGCGGTGGCGAGGATGGCGTGCTGCAGGGGCTGCTCGACGCCTTTGCGGTGCCCTACACCGGGTCGGGCGTGCTGGGCACGGCGCTGGCGATGGACAAGGTCCGGAGCAAGCAGGTCTGGCTGTCGCTCGGGCTGCCGACGCCGCGCTACGCGCGCCTGGCGCGCGGCGGCGACGTGCACGCGGCGGTGCGCGTGCTGGGGCTGCCGGTCATCGTCAAGCCCAGCTGCGAAGGCTCCAGCGTGGGCGTGACCCGCGTGTTCGACGAGTCCGCGCTGAACGAGGCGGCGGCGCTGGCGACGCGCTATCCGGGCGAACTGCTGGTGGAAGAGCTGATCCAGGGCCAGCGCGAAGGCGCGGGCGAGTACACCGTGGCGATCCTCGACGGCGTCGCCTTGCCGAGCATCCGCATCGTGCCGGCCGGGGAGTACTACGACTACCACGCCAAGTATCTTGCCGAGGACACCCGCTACCTGTGCCCCGGACTGGACGGCGAGGCCGAAGCGGCGCTGGGCGCGCTGGCGCTGGCGGCGTTCGAGGCGCTGGGCTGCGCCGGCTGGGGGCGGGTCGACGTGATGCGCGACGAGCAGGGGCGCAACTTCCTGCTGGAAGTGAACACCGCGCCGGGCATGACCAGCCACTCGCTGGTGCCCAAGTCGGCGGGCCAGGTGGGCATCGACTTCGAAACCCTGTGCTGGCGCATCCTGGAAACCAGCCTCATCGGCGGGGAGGGCGCATGACGGGACTGGCGCGCCTTTTCGCGTGGATCCTGGCGCTGGGCGTGGTGGCCTTGCCGCTGGTGGCCGTGCTCAACGGCTGGATGGCGCCGCAGCGCTGGCCGATCCGCCATCTTCAGGTGACCGCGGAATACCAGCGCGTCAGCGCCGAACAGGTGCGCGCCACCGTGGCCGCAAACATGGGGCAGGGGTATTTCGACACCGATCCGGTGGCGCTGCGCCAGGCGCTGGGCGCGCTGCCCTGGGTGCGCAACGCGGAGGTGCGCAAGCGCTGGCCGGACCGGCTCGAAGTGCTGCTCGTCGAGCATCGCGCCCGCGCCCGCTGGGGGCACGACCGGCTTCTGTCGGACGAAGGCATCGTGTTCGAGGTGCCGGGCGCGCATGCCCTCCAGGGCCTGCCGCGCCTTGCCGGGCCGGATGAACGCATGAACGAGGTCGTGGCCCTGTACGACCGCGCGCGCCAGCAGCTTGCCGGAATCGGCCTGACGTTGGAGGGGGCCAGCCTTTCTCCGCGCGGCAGCTGGAGCCTGCGGCTCCAGGGCGGCGCGCGGATCGTGATCGGCCGCGTGGAGGCGCCCGAGCTTCGCCTGGCCCGCCTGATCCGCGTCCTGCCGCGCGTGCTGGCTGCCGAGCCGCGCGCGGTGCGGCGCATCGATCTTCGCTACACGAACGGCTTTGCGATTGCATGGGAAGACCCCGGAGGCGGCCGCACCGCACCGGGAGCCGCGGAGGACGCGCGCGGCGAGGCCGCTGTGGCGTCTGCGCCCATCCCGTTTGCCTGGCTGCGTCTCCAGCCGGCCCGCATGCGCGGCTCCGGCCTTCCGCCTTCCGTGACCCATTTCCCCTCCACGATTTCCGGCTTTCCCACATGAACCGCAAGGGCGACAAATCCCTCATCGTCGGGCTCGACATCGGCACTTCGCGGGTGAAGGCGCTGGTGGGCGAATACGCGCCAGGCAGCCCGCTCGAAGTGATCGGCATCGGCAGCCATGCCTGCAACGGCCTCAAGCGCGGCGTGGTGGTGGACATCGAGTCCACCGTCAACGCCATCCAGCGCGCGATCGAAGAGGCCGAGGCGCTGGCCGCCTGCGAGATCCGCAGCGTCTACGCCTCGATTTCCGGAAGCCACACACACTGCCGCAACTCACCCGGCATCGTGCCCATTCGCGATGGCGAAGTGACCTGGGGCGACATGGAGCGGGTGCTGGAGGCCGCCAAGGCGGTGGCGGTGCCCTCCGACCAGCGCATCCTGCACGCCATCGCGCAGGAATACAGCGTCGACAATTCCCAGGAAGGCATCCGCAATCCCGTCGGGATGTCCGGCGTGCGCCTGGAGGTGCGAGCCCACCTGGTGCTGGGCGCGCTCTCGGCCGCCCAGAACATCACCAAGTGCGTCAATCGCTGCGGACTGCAGGTGGACGAACTGGTGCTGGGCGCGCTCGCGTCCAGTCAGTCGGTGCTGACCGACGACGAAAAGGATCTCGGCGTGGCCCTGGTCGACATCGGCGCGGGCACCACCGACATCGCGGTGTTCGCGCAGGGCGCGATCCGACATACCGCCTCGCTGCCGATCGCCGGCGACCAGGTTACCGGCGACATCGCGCACATGCTGCGCACGCCTACGCCGCACGCCGAGGAGATCAAGGTGCGCTACGCCTGCGCGCTGGCCCAGCTGGCGACCGCCGAGGAAAGCATCCAGGTGCCCAGCGTCGGCGACCGTCCGCCGCGCCGGCTCGCGCGCCAGTCGCTGGCCGAGGCGGTGCAGAGCCGCTACGAGGAAATCTTCGAGATGGTGCAGGCCGAGCTGGAGCGCGCCGGCTACGCGCCCATGGTGCGGGCCGGCCTGGTGCTGACCGGCGGTGCCGCAAAGATGGAGGGCGTCACCGAGCTGGCCGAGGAAATGCTGCACATGCCGGTGCGCATCGGCATCCCCCAGTACGTCTCGGGCGTGGGAGAAGTCGTCGGAAATCCCGAGTACGCCAGCGGCGTGGGACTGCTGCTATGGGGCAGCCGCCTTGAGCAGCAGCGCCGCCCGGTGGCGAGCGTGGGCCGCGTCGGCGGGTTCTGGTCGCGGGTGCGCACCTGGTATCGCGGGGAGTTTTGAGGCATCGGGGCCGGTCGAGCCCCTGGGCGTTTCATGAAACAGGGTTGTGGGTTTTGGGCAAATCATCGGGTCAAGGAGGAGAACAACATGGCATTTGAACTGGTCGAGAACATGGCGCCGAACGCCGTCATCAAGGTGGTGGGCGTCGGCGGAGGAGGCGGCAACGCGGTGGCACACATGGTCAACTCCCAGCTGGAAGGGGTTGAATTTATCTGTGCCAATACCGATTCGCAGGCGATCCGCAACGCCGGCGCGCGGCACGTGCTGCAGATGGGGACCAACGTCACCAAGGGACTGGGCGCAGGCGCCAATCCGGAAGTGGGCCGGCAGGCCGCGCTGGAGGACCGCGAGCGCCTCGTCGAGGCGCTGAGCGGCGCCGACATGGTGTTCATCACCGCGGGCATGGGCGGCGGCACCGGCACCGGCGCGGCCCCCGTGGTGGCGCAGCTTGCCAAGGAAATGGGCATCCTGACCGTTGCCGTGGTCACCAAGCCTTTCCCGTTCGAGGGCCGGCGTCGCATGCAGGTGGCGCTCAAGGGCATCGAGGAGCTGGCCAACCACTGCGACTCGCTCATCACCATTCCGAACGAGAAGCTGATCTCCGTGCTGGGCCGCGATGTCACCATGCTGCAGGCGTTCCGTGCCGCCAACGACGTGCTGCAGGGCGCGGTGCGCGGCATTGCCGACCTGATCGTCCGTCCCGGCCTCATCAACGTGGACTTTGCCGACGTGCGCACCGTGATGAGCGAGATGGGCGTGGCGATGATGGGCAGCGGCGCCGCGCGCGGCGAGGAGCGCGCAATGGAGGCGGCCGAGAAGGCCGTCAGCAATCCGCTGCTGGACGACGTCAACCTGTCGGGTGCGAACGGCATCCTGGTCAACATCACCGCCGGCCCTGACTTCGCCATGCGCGAGTTCGACGAGGTGGGGCGTACCATCGAGGCCTATGCGTCCGAGGATGCGACCGTGGTCATCGGCACCGTGCTCGATCCGGACATGCAGGATGAAGTGCGGGTGACCGTCGTGGCCACCGGCCTCAACCGCGCGGCGGCGTCGGCTACTCGTCCGCACCTGGTGCACAGCGCCACCACGGGCCGGGTCGATTACCCGGCGCAGGCCACTCCGAAACAGACCACTCCAAAGCAGGCCGCGGCGGCCGGCGTCGCAATGCCTGCGACGCCTGCCCAGAACCGCGTGGAAGCCACGTCGGCGGCGATCGATTACCTCGACATCCCGAGCTTCCTGCGCCGCCAGGCCGACTGAGGCATCCGTCCATGGACGGTGCATGGGGGGACGCCTGGCGTCCCCCTTTTTTGTGCGCCCGCGCACCGCAGCGGACACCCGTCGCCCCTGGGTTCAGGCGGACTGGTTTGAACTATGCGGCTGCCGACCCGCGCGGGCCGGAATGACGCCCGAAGTGCGGCCGCGCTCCGGGCCTTTCGCGCTGGAAGGGTGCTCGGCGTCGCGTTTTGTAGCAAAAAGACAACAAAATTGTGGGGTAATTGCCATTCGGCTATGCGTCATATCCCCCATCTGTGCTATTGTCCGGCGCGTTCTCAACGCGCTCCGTCCCGGAGTACGCCTTGCCCATGATCAAACAACGAACCCTGAAGAACGCGATCCGCGCCACCGGCGTGGGCCTGCATTCGGGCCAAAAGGTCTTCATGACCCTGCGCCCGGCGGCCGTCGACACCGGCATCGTGTTCCGTCGCACCGACCTGCCCGAGCCGCGCGAGATCCGCGCCACCGCCGACAATGTCGGTGACACCATGCTCTCCTCCACGCTGGTGGAAGACGGGATTCGCGTCGCGACCGTCGAGCACCTGCTTTCGGCCATGGCGGGTCTTGGCATCGACAATGCCTATGTAGACCTCTCGGCGCCGGAAGTGCCGATCATGGACGGCTCGGCCGGCCCCTTCGTCTTCCTGCTGCAGTCGGCGGGAATCGAGGAGCAGTCCAAGCCCAAGCGCTTCATCCGCATCAAGCGCACCGTCACCGTCAAGGACGGCGACAAATGGGCGCGCTTCGAGCCCTTCGACGGTTTCAAGGTCGGCTTTTCCATCGACTTCAGGCACCCGGCCTTCCCGCAGAGCCTGTCCAAGGCCGAGATCGACTTTTCCACCACGTCGTTCGTCAAGGAAGTCAGCCGCGCGCGCACCTTCGGCTTCATGAAGGACATCGAGATGCTGCGCGAGAAGAACCTCGCGCTCGGCGGCTCGATGGACAACGCCATCGTGCTGGACGACTACCGCGTGCTGAACGAGGACGGCCTGCGCTACGAGGACGAGTTCGTCAAGCACAAGATCCTCGACGCGATCGGCGATCTCTATCTTCTTGGCCATAGCCTCGTGGGCGCCTTCTACGGCTACAAGTCCGGCCACCAGCTCAACAACCGCCTGCTGCGCACGCTGCTGGCGGACCAGTCCGCGTGGGAAGAAGTCACCTACGAGGACAATGACGCCGCACCCATTTCCTACGCCCATCCGGCGCAGGCGGTGCTCTGAACCGATAAATCGAACGTCGCGCTGCGGCGGCGGGACGGAGTTCCCGTCGCCGCAGCGCGGAAATGGAGATCAGGAATCGGCCATGGAGGCCAGACGCAGCAACTGGGACCTGAGTATTTCGTCTCCCGTTGCTGCCGCCGCAGCGCGCAGGGTATCGCGCGCTGCAGGTGAAAGGGGTGCTGGCGGTGCCGCGTCCGGGGGGACGGGCTGCATCGTTGCCACTTTCACGGCGATGTCGCCGGCGGGGATGCCGGCTGCGCGAGCCGCGTCCAGCAGGGCGTTGGCATGCAGCCGCAGTCGCGCCTTCCACACCGGGGCGTCGACCAGAAAGACAAGCTTGTCGTTGCGCAGGTTGCCCAGTCGCACGTGGGAGGCCAGCGGTTCCGGCAAGGACTGGCGCAGCTGCCGGTCGAGCGCCTGAAGCTGCATGGCGCGTTCGACCAGGCGGCCCGATTCGCTGGACAGCGCGGCCGAGAGCGCGGCGCGGAAGGTGGGTCGGGATGAAGGCTGCATGGGCAAACGAGAACAGGTTGGGCCGATGAACGTCATCATCGTATCGAAATTTTTGAAGACACCACGAAAACTATGCCTGCGCGAGCCGCGTGTCATTGCCGCGGTCGGGGTGATGGTTCTGCTTCTGGCGGGACTGAGCGCGGCGGCCGGCTATGGCGCCCATGCCTTGGTAGCCGATCGCGCCAGCGCGCGCGTGGATGGGTTGCGCGAGGGTATCGAGCAGCAGCGCGAAGCCTTCGAGCAGGCACGCGGCGACGCGCAGCGCGAGCTCAATGCGATGTCGGTTAAGCTGGCCGAACTGCAGGCCCACGCGACGCGCCTCAACGCATTGGGTGCGCGCTTGACCAAGATCGCGCGGCTGGACGACGGCGAGTTCAATTTCGACGAATCTCCCGCGGTCGGCGGCCCGACGGCCCGCCAGAGCGGGGGCGACACCGAGGCGCCGACCGGCAGCGAGCTGGGCGGCTCGATCGATGCCCTGGCACGGCAGATTTCCACCCAGGCGCAGCAGCTCAGCCTGCTGGAGAGCGTTCTGGCCGATCGCAAACTGGATGCCAGCATGCTGCCCACCGGGCTTCCGGTGCGCGCCGGCTACGCCTCCTCCGGTTTCGGGCGGCGCTCCGATCCGTTTTCCGGCTTCAATGAGTTCCACAAGGGCGTGGACTTTTCCGGCCCGCGCGGCTCGGACGTGCTCACGGTCGCCGATGGCGTGGTGCAGTTCTCCGGGCGCAGCAACGGGTACGGCAACACGGTCGAGATCGACCACGGCAACGGCTACATGACCCGCTACGCACACAACCACGAGAACATCGTGGCGGTGGGTGATCGCGTCAAGGCCGGCCAGGTGATCGCGAAGATGGGTTCCACCGGGCGCTCTACCGGCAGCCATGTGCACTTCGAAGTCTGGCTCGATGGCCGCGTGGTCAACCCGGGGCAGTACCTGCGCAACGCCCGCGGCTGAGGGTCCTGCGCGCCACCGGGCGTCCTTGATTCGCACGCCGGCGGCCCCCACGTTAAAATCCCGCTCTCGCCAAGGCCGCTGCGCGCGGCCTTTTGCGTGTGCCGCTGATGGCGGCCTTCTTTTTTCCGGAAATCCACATGCTCAACAAGCTCCTGACCGGCATCTTTGGCAGCCGCAACGAACGACTGATTGGCCAGCTGCGCAAGCGGGTCACCCAGATCAACGCGCTGGAGACACAGTTCCAGGCTCTCGATGACGAGGCGCTGCGCGCCAAGACGGCCGAGTTCCGCGCCCGTCTGGAGAAGGGCGAAAAACTCGATGCGCTGCTGCCCGAGGCGTTTGCGACCATGCGCGAGGCCGCGCGGCGGGTGCTCGGCATGCGCCACTACGACGTCCAGCTCATCGGCGGCATGGTGCTGCACATGGGCAAGATCGCGGAAATGCGCACCGGCGAAGGCAAGACCCTGGTGGCGACGCTGGCCGTGTATCTCAACGCCCTGCCGGGCAAGGGCGTGCACGTGGTCACGGTGAACGACTACCTCGCGCGCCGTGACGCGGCCTGGATGGGCCGGGTGTACAACTGGCTGGGGCTTTCGGTGGGCGTGGTCTACCCCGGCATGCCGCACGGTGACAAGAAGGCCGCCTATGCCGCCGACATCACCTACGGCACCAACAACGAATTCGGCTTCGACTACCTGCGCGACAACATGGCGCTCTCGACCGAGGACCGGTTCCAGCGCGGCCAGAACTACGCGATCGTCGACGAGGTGGACTCGATCCTGATCGACGAGGCGCGCACCCCGCTCATCATCTCCGGGCCGTCCGACGATTCGCCCGATCTCTACCTGAAGATGGATCGGCTCGTGCCCAGGCTCAGCCGCCAGGCGGATGAAAACGCCGAAGGCGACTACTGGGCCGACGAGAAGGGCAAGCAGGTCTATCTGTCCGAAGCGGGCATGGAGCACGCCGAGCAGCTGCTGCGCGAGGCCGGCATCCTCGAGGCGGAAGATGGCCTGTACGCCGCGCAGAACCTGGCGCTGGTCCACCACCTCAACGCCGCGCTGCGCGCCCACGCGCTCTACCACCGCGACGTGGAGTACCTGGTGCGCGACGGCGAAGTGCTGATCGTCGACGAGTTCACCGGCCGCACCCTGCCCGGGCGGCGCTGGTCCGATGGCCTGCACCAGGCCGTCGAGGCCAAGGAAGGCGTGAAGGTGCAGCGCGAGAACCAGACCCTGGCCTCGATCACCTTCCAGAACTACTTCCGCATGTACGCCAAGCTCTCGGGCATGACCGGCACTGCGGATACCGAGGCCTACGAGTTCCAGTCGATCTACGGGCTGGAAGTAGTGGTGATCCCGACCCACCGCCCGATGGTGCGCAAGGACGAGCCCGATCTGGTGTTCATGAAGCGCAGCGCCAAGTTCAAGGCCATCGTCGAGGACATCAAGGAACGCTACGCTGGCGGCCAGCCGGTGCTGGTTGGCACCACGTCGATCGAGACCTCCGAACTCCTGTCCAACGAGCTTGAGCGCGCGCAGATCGCGCACGAGGTGCTGAACGCCAAGCAGCACGAGCGCGAGGCGCAGATCGTGGCGCAGGCCGGTCGCAGCGGAGCGGTCACCATCGCCACCAACATGGCTGGCCGCGGCACCGACATCGTACTGGGCGGCTCGCTGGAGGCCGACCTGGAGGCGCTGGGGCCGGACGCGACGGAGGAACAGATCGCTCAGGCCAAGGCCGACTGGCAGGTGCGCCACGACGCCGTGCTGGCCGCCGGCGGCCTGCACATCATCGGCACCGAGCGGCATGAAAGCCGCCGCATCGACAACCAGCTGCGTGGCCGCTCCGGCCGCCAGGGCGACGCCGGCTCCTCGCGCTTCTACCTGTCGCTGGAAGACACGCTGATGCGCATCTTCGCCTCCGATTGGGTGCAGCGCGCGATGAAGTTCCTCGGCATGAAGGAAGACGACCGCATCGAGGACAAGATGGTCAGCCGCCAGATCGAGAAGGCGCAGCGCAAGGTCGAGGCCCACAACTTCGACATCCGCAAGCAGCTGCTCGAATACGACGACGTGGCCAACGACCAGCGCAAGGTCATCTATGCCCAGCGCAGTGAGCTCATGGAAAGCGAGTCGGTGCAGGAGGTCGTGACCGAGATCCGCCAGGACGTGGTCGCCGGGATCGTGGCGCGCTTCGTGCCGCCAGATTCCGTCGACGAAATGTGGAACCTTGCGGGCCTGGAAAAGGAGATCTTGACCGAATTCGGCGTCGGCATGGATCTGCAGAAGCTGGTGCGCGAGCAGGAAGAGATCGACAGCGCCGGTATCGCCGAGCACGTGCAGGAGGCTTTCGATCGCCTGTTCCGCGAGAAGGAGGCGATGATCGGTTCGGAAATGATGCGCACCCTGGAGCGGCACGTCATGCTGACGGTGCTCGACCAGTCCTGGAAGGAGCACCTCGCGCGCATGGACTTCCTGCGCCAGGGCATCCACCTGCGCGGTTACGCCCAGAAGCAGCCCAAGCAGGAATACAAGCGCGAGGCGTTCGAGATGTTCGGGCAGCTGCTCGACAAGATCAGGCTCGAGGTCGTTCGCCTGCTGGCGCTGGTGCGCATCCGCAGCGAGGACGAAGTCGCGCAGATGGAAGAGGCCGAACGCCAGCGCAGCGCCGCCCAGGCCCGCTCCATGCAGTTCCAGCACGAGGATGTGGGAGGGCTGGGCGCGGACGAGGAGGCGGCGCAGGTGGCCGGCCAGCCGCAGCCGCCGGTGCAGGTGGTGCGCGAGCATCCCAAGGTCGGACGCAACGAGCCGTGTCCCTGTGGATCGGGCAAGAAGTTCAAGCACTGTCACGGGCAGCTCGCCTAGCAGCGGGCCGCGCGGGAATCGGGTGCGCGAATGGGCGTCCGTGGAAGCGTGAACGACGCGCCGGGTTTCTGGCTTGTGCGTCACCCTGCCCGTCGCCGCGGGTTCCGTCCATGAGCGATTCCCCGGCCGCAGCGTCCGAGCCCTGTCCGCCCATCCACGTCGTCGCGGGCGTGCTGAGCGACGCGCGTGGGCGCATCCTGCTGGCGCGGCGCGAGGGCGCACGCGAGCTGGCCGGGCTGTGGGAATTTCCCGGCGGCAAGGTGGAACCGGGAGAAAGCGCAGGCGAGGCGCTGGCGCGCGAGCTGCAAGAGGAAGTCGGCGTTGTGGTGGATCCCGCCGCGGCGCGCCCGCTGATCGCGGTGCCGCACCGCATGGGCAGCGGCAAGCGCATCGTGCTCGATGTCTACCGTATCACACGTTTCAAGGGCCGCGCGCGCGGCCTGGAGTCGCAGGCGGTGGCCTGGGTCCGGGCCGAATGCCTGTCCGGCTATTCCATGCCCGGCGCCGACCGGCCCGTGGTGGCGGCTCTGTGCGAGCCTGACGTCTGCCTGCTGATGACGCCGGGCGGCGCCACGGGGGAAACGCTTTTCACGCGGATCGACGAGGCGCTTGCCTCGGGTGCGCGCCGCGTGATCGTGCGCGGCAAGGTGCCCGGGCTGGAGTCCGTGACTGACGCACTGGCCGCGCTGGCAGTGCGCCACCGTGCGACGGTCCTGTTCGAAAGTGACGCGCTCGGTCTTGATGCCGCGCTGGCGCTTGCGCGCCGCCCCGGCCTGGGCATGCACATCGCGGCGCATGATCTCGATCGACTGGGTGCTGCCCCGCCGGCCGACGGCATCCTGCTGTCGGCTGCGTGCGACAGCGCCCGTGCGCTCGTGCGGGCGCAGGAGGTGGGCGCGGGTTTTGCCGTGATGGACATCCCGGACGCCGGCGGCGCGCGGCATCCGGAGGCATCCCGGCTCGCGCGTTTTGCCGCGCTGCGCGAGTGCGTGACGATTCCGCTCTATCTGGCCGGCTGCCGCGGCGAGGATCTGCCGACCGTCCGTGCGCACGGCGCCCAGGGGCTCGCCCTGCCGCTGCAGGGGCCGGCCTGAGCCGCGTGCAATTCAGATCAGCTCGCGCACCACTTCGGCGGGTCGGCAGACGCGGGTGCCGCGCGGGCCGGAAACGACGGGACGATTGAACAGCACCGGATGGGCGGCAATGGCGGCGAGGATGTGTGCCTCCGGGACGTCCGGGGCGTCCAGCCCCAGCTCGGCGCACAGCGCCTCCTTGCTGCGCAGCAGCGCGTTCGCAGGCTTCCCCATGGCCTGGCACAGGGCATGCAGCTGCGCCGCGTCGAGCGGCGTGTCCATGTAGCGCACGATGTCCGGCTCGATGCCGGCCTCGCGCAGGATGGCCAGCACGGTGCGCGAGGTGCCGCAGGCCGGGTTGTGGTAGATCACGTATCGCATGGTCGGTACTCGTTGCGGGGTCGTTGCAGCGGCAGACGCGGATCAGCGCGGCGGGTTCCCGCCGGCTCCCGCGGTGTCGGCATCGCTTGCGTCCGGGTTCGGGGTTTCATCGGCCGGGCACTGCGGCCGGTGGCGCAGCTGCAGCGACAGCGATGCCTTGGACATCATGTGCGCACTGATCGGCGCGGTGATGATCAGGAACACCGTGATCAGGAGCTCGTGCGGATGCAGCCCATTGCCGATGAGTGCGTGATAGCAGGTCGACACGATCAGCGCCGACCCCACGCCCATGGTGGTGGCCTTGGTGGGCGCATGCAGGCGCTTGAAGAACTGGTTGAAGCGAACCAGCCCGATCGCCCCGACCAGGGTGAAGAAGCTCGACACCAGAAGCAGCGCCGACAGCAGCAGCTCGACCAGCGGGTTCATTCGATGATGTCCCGGCGCAGCACGAACTTGGTGAGCACCACGGTGCTGGTGAAGCCGAGCATGGCGATGACCAGGGCGGCCTCGAAGTGGACCTGGGTGCGTGCGTACATGCCGTAGAGCACCAGCAGCATGATCGCGTTGATGTTGAGCGTATCGAGCGCGAGGATGCGGTCGGGAACGGTTGGGCCGCGCAGCAGGCGCCACAGCGCCAGCAGCATGGCCAGTCCGACGACGTTGAGCGAGATGAGGATGGCGGTCTGTATCACGGGAATATCTCCCTGAGCGGCGCCTCGTAGCGCGTCTTGATCTCTGCGATCTCGGTTTCCGGGTCGCGCACGTCAAGCACGTGGACGAGCAGGTAGCGGCGATCGTCGCTCAGTTCGGCCGACACCGTGCCCGGCGTGAGCGTGATGAGACTGGCCAGCGCGGTGATGCCGTGGATGTTGGTCAGGTCCAGCGGAATCCACACCCAGCCGGGTTTCAGCGTGCCGCGCGGCCGCAGCACGAGGCGCGCAACGTGCAGGTTGGCGCGCACGATGTCGTGCAGCATCACCGCGATCAGGCGCGGCAGCGGGCGCAGCGAGCCGATATGGGCGAACTCCCGCTCCAGCCGCTGGACGACGTGCGGGATCAGCAGGGCAAGGATCAGCGCGAGCGTGATGTCGCCCGCGCGGGCCTGGCCGGCCATCAGGAGACCGGTGGCGAAGACCGACAGGCTGAGCGGGATGGACGGCAGGAAACCTTTCAGCGGACGCTTCACGTCAAGGCTCCCGAAGGCGGGGCTGCGGCGCGCGCAGCGCTTCGATGTAGTGCGCCGGCGATGCCAACTGCTCGCCCGTGGAGCGGGTGTAGCGCAGCAGCGGCCCGGCGGCAACGGTCATTGCCACGACATAGCCCAGCAGCAGGACGATGGCAGCCACTTCCCGCAGCGGTGCACGGGTCGGATTGATCCGGGGCGGCGTGGCGGCCGGCTCCGGAGAGGCCAGCCAGAACAGGCGGCTTCCGGCGCGCGTCATCGCCACCAGCATGAAGAAGCTGGATGCCAGCACCGCACTCCACACCCACGCGGTGTGCGGGTCGGGCGTGGCCATGAGTACGGTGAACTTGCCGATGAAGCCCGACAGCGGCGGCAGCCCGATCAGCGCGATGGCCACCACGAAATAGAGCCCGCCCGAGAGCCAGCCATCGCGGATCGGGAGCAACACGTTGGTGCGGTCGGTGACGCGGTGCCGGCGCACCAGGGCGACGATCAGGAACAGCGCGGCACCGGCGAAAACGCTGTGCGCAAGGTAGTAAAGACCCGCGCCGACGGCTTCCGCGGTGGCCAGCGAGAAGGCGATGAACAGGGTGCCGGCAGACGCCAGCACCACATAGCCGGCGAGGATGCGCAGACGCACCGCGGCCAGCGTTCCCAGCCCGGCCATCAGCAGGGTGGCGATGCCGGCCGGCAGCAGCCAGTCCCAGGCGAAGCCGGACAGGTCGCCGGCCTGCGTTCCGAACAGCAGCGAGAACACCCGCAGCGCGGCGTACGCGCCGACCTTGGTCATGATCACCAGCAGCGCGGCAACCGCGGGCTGCGCGCGGCCGTAAGTGGCCGGCAGCCAGAGGTAGAGCGGCAGCACCGCGCCCTTGGCGCAGAACACCACCAGCAGCAGTCCGCCGGCAGACTGCAGCAGGAAGCGATCCCCGGGCGCCATCTCGCCCGCGCGCGCCGCGATTTCCGCCATGTTGAGCGTGCCTACCAGCCCGTACAGCACACCGAGGGCGATGAGGAACAGGGTCGAGGCCGCAACGTTGAATACCACGTAGTGGAAGCCGGTGCGGATGCGCCCGCCACGCGAGCCGCTGAGCAGCAGGCCGTAGGAAGACGCCAGCAGGATCTCGAAGAACACGAACAGGTTGAACAGGTCGCCGGTCAGGAACGCCCCGTTGAGTCCCATGATCTGGAACTGCAGCAGGGCGTGGAAATGCGGCGCACGCCGATCCCAGCCGCTGCCCACGTGCAGCAGGCAGGCCGCGCAGAGCAGCGTGGTGACGAGCACCATCCAGGCCGAGAGGCGGTCGACCATCAGTGCGATGCCCAGCCGCGCCGGCCAGTCGCCGAGCAGGTAGACAATGATGTTTCCGGCGTCGGCGTGGCGCACCAGGGCGAGCGACAGGACGAGCAGGCCGCCAATGCCCAGCCAGGCCAGGGTGCGCTGCAGCGCGATGCCGCGCCGCTCGAACAGGAGCATCAGCGCGCCGATCACCAGCGGCCACAGGATCGGCAGCACGGGCAGGTGCGCATTCATCGGTCGCGCTCCGCCGGTTCCGCCCCGTCGACGTGGTCGACGCCGTTGTCGTGGCGCCCGCGTATGGCAAGCACCAGGATGATCGCGGTCATGGCGAACGAAATCACGATCGCGGTCAGCACCAGCGCCTGCGGCAGCGGATCGACGTGGTTTTCAAGCGTGGCCGCGACGCCCTCGCGCAGCACGGGAGGCACTCCGGGGCGCAGCCTTCCGGCCGAGAAGATCAGCAGGTTGGTGGCGTAGGAGAGCAGGGTCAGGCCGAGGATCAGGTCGAAGCTGCGCGAGCGCAGCAGCAGGTAGACGCCGGCTGCGGTCAGGATGCCGATGGCGCTGGCCAGTGCGATATCCATCAGGCGCGCCTCCCGCGCGAGCGCGCTGGATCCGGCCGGCGGATCTTGGCGCGCCAGCTTTCGCGCGTCAGCGAGGGGCGCACGCCGCCGAGGGTGGAGAGGATCAGCATCGCCGCGCCGAACACGACCAGGCACACACCCAAGTCGAATCCCATCGCGCTGCTCAGCGGCACCGGACCGATCAGCGGCAGCGACGGCGCTGCGTGGCCGGTGGTCAGGAACGGAAGGCCCCAGGCCAGCGGCGCCAGGCCGGACGTCGCAGCGATCAGCAGGCCCGCGCCGATGCAGCACAGGTAGTTGATGTGGAACTGCCGCTCGAATGCCGCCATGCCCTGGATCAGGTATTGCAGCAGCACCGGGATCACCAGCACCAGACCGGCGATGAAGCCGCCGCCGGGCGCGTTGTGGCCGCGCAGGAAGAGGTAGATCGACACGGTCAGCGCAAGGGGAAAGACGATCTGGCTCAGGTCGGCCGCCATCGGCAGCGTGACCGGGGCCTCTTCGACCTCTTCCTCCGGGGCCAGGCGCGTGCGCTTGAGCAGGGCGTGTACGATGAGCGCGGCGATCGCGAACACGGTGATTTCGCCGAAGGTGTCGAAGCCGCGGAAGTCCACCAGGATCACGTTGACGACGTTGTGGCCGTGCCCCTCGGGCAGGGCGCGCGCCAGCATCTCTCCGGCGATGGTCTGGCTCGGGCGGGCAAGCATGGCCCATGCCAGGCCACCGGTTCCCAGCCCTGCCGCCAGTGCGATGGCAATGTCGCGCCAGCGCCGCGCGGGTGAAGGCCCCGCCAGTGACTCCTTGGGCAGATAGTTGAGCGCCAGCAGCATCAGGGCAAGGGTCACCAGCTCCACCAGGATCTGGGTGAGCGCCAGGTCCGGCGCGGAGAAATAGACGAAGGTCATGCTCACCGTCAGGCCGACCGCGCCGAGCACGATCACCGCGATCAGGCGCTGGCGGAAATTCGCCAGCGTGGTCAGCGTTCCGAGCACCAGGATCAGCCAGACGAGCCATCCCAGCGGCGGCAGGGAAGCGAAATCCCCACGCGTGGGCAGCACCGGCATCTGCCCCGAGGAGGCCATCGGCGCCATCCCGAGGATCAGCGCGACGAACACCAGCAGGAACAGGCTGCGCTGCACGCTGCCGTTGGCGATGGCGCGGGTGAATCGGTCGCCGAACGCGAACAGGCGCTCGACGTTGATCTGGAAGAGGCGGCGCCCGAGCGACTCGCGCACGATCGCATGCAGATTGAGCAGGCGGTTGAGGCCGAAGTAGAGCACGACGCCGCCGACCAGCCCGATCAGGCTCATGAAGAAGGGGCGGTTGAAACCGTGCCAGATGGCCAGGCTGTAGTCGGGCATGGCGTCGCCCAGCACCGCGAACGCAGCGGATTTCAGCAGCGGCGCCACCGTCCAGGCCGGCGCCATGCCGACTGCCAGACAGGTGACTACCAGCACCTCCACCGGCAGCTTCATCCAGCGCGGCGATTCGTGCGGCGCCTCTTCCAGCGCGCGCGGTCCGCGGCCGAAGAAGGTCTCGTGCACGAAGCGCAGGCTGTAGGCCACGCCCAGCATCGCCGCCAGGACCGCCGCGGCGGTCATCAGGTTGCGCATCGTTTCGTTGGAGCTGATGTCCAGCGCCTGGGCGAAGAACATCTCCTTGCTCAGGAAGCCGTTGAGCAGCGGCACGCCTGCCATCGCCAGCGACGCGATGATCGCCAGCGTGCTGGTGATGGGCATGAAGCGGCGCAGGTTTCCGAGCCGGCGCATGTCGCGCGTGCCGGTTTCGTGATCGATGATGCCCGCCGCCATGAACAGCGATGCCTTGAAGGTGGCGTGGTTGAGGATGTGGAACAGGCCCGCCACCACCGCCATCGGCGAGGACAGACCGAACAGCAGGGTGATGAGGCCCAGGTGCGAGATCGTCGAGTAGGCGAGCAGGCCCTTGATGTCATGCTGGAAAATCGCGTACCAGGCGCCCAGCAGCAGGGTCAGCGCACCGATGCCGCTGACGACGTAGAAGAACATGTCGGTGCCGGCCAGCACCGGATGCAGGCGCGCCAGCAGGAAAACGCCCGCTTTCACCATGGTGGCCGAGTGCAGGTAGGCGGACACCGGCGTGGGCGCGGCCATTGCGTGCGGCAGCCAGAAATGGAACGGGAACTGCGCGCTCTTGGTGAATACGCCCAGCAGTACCAGCCCGAGGATCCAGGGGTAACTCGCGCTGGCGCGGATCGCATCGCCCGCCGCCAGTACCGCGTCGAGATCGAAGCTGCCGACCTCGCGTCCGATCAGCAGCACGCCGGCCAGCAGCGCGAATCCGCCGCCGCCGGTGATTGCCAGCGCCATTTTCGCGCCTTCGCGCGCATCCTCGCGCTGCGACCAGTAGCCGATCAGCAGGAACGAGCTGATGCTGGTCAGTTCCCAGAACACCACCAGAACCAGGAGATTGCCCGCGATCACCAGACCCAGCATCGCGCCCATGAACAGCAGCAGGAAGGCGAAGAAGCGCGGTGCACTGTCTTCCTCGTCGAGGTAGTAGCGCGCGTACATCACCACCAGCGCGCCGATCGCCAGCACCATCAGTGCAAACATCCAGGCCAGGCCGTCCAGACGCAGGCTCAGCGTCAGGCCGACCTGCGAAGCCCAGGCCAGCGCGGCCGTGCTCACCTCGCCGTTCAGCACGGAGGGGCGGAGCTGCGCCAGCAGCGTGATGCCGAGCAGGGGCGCAAGGCCCGCCAGCCAGCCGATGACGCGCCGTGAGGCACGGTGCGCCAGCGCGACCAGTACGGCGGCGAGGAAGGGGATGGCAAGCACCAGGAGCAGCATCAGGGCCTCCCGGCGGGGGGGCGTGCCCCCGGCCGATCCTGCCGCGCCGCACCGACGCCCTGTACCGAGGGGCAGGGCGTCGGTCTTGTGCTGGCCTCAGGCCGGTGCATCGGCATCCGGCGTGGCGTGCCCGGCCTCCAGCGCCGCGACACGTGCTTCGAGCGCCTCGATCCGCGCGAGCAGCTCAGCCGCTGCGCCGGCGGGTGACGGCCGCGCGGACGCCGCGATCGCCTCCACGTTCACCGGGCCGCAGAGCAGGTGCGCCCAGCGGTCTTCGCGCTGGCCCGCGCTGCGCGGCAGCAGGGTCACCAGCGCCGGAG
This sequence comes from uncultured Chiayiivirga sp., assembly GCA_934525595.1. GTDB lineage: Bacteria > Pseudomonadota > Gammaproteobacteria > Xanthomonadales > Xanthomonadaceae > Denitratimonas. The sequence continues at coordinate 51,239 of CAKSZJ010000018.1, forward strand.
CGCGCTGCGACAGGCGCTCGAGCGCGTGGCGCACGTCGTCCGCACTGGCGAATCGGCCGATCCGCTCGCCGCGGGTGAAGATCTCGTTGAGCGTCTGCGGACCGCGCAGCAGCAAGATGCACAGCGCGGCCTGCTGCTGCGTCGTGATGCCGTAGGCCGATGCGAAGCGGTGCTCCCAGCGCTGCGCGCGTGCAGCATGCTGGCTGCGCACCATCTGGCGCGGTTCGAGCTGGCGCAGTGCGTGGCCAACCTCGCCTGAAGAAAGGTCCATCAGAGGATCGCGGCTGGTCCTCTGGTTGCAGGCCAGGGTCAGCGCGTTCTCGGTCAGCGGATACTGGTCCGGCGTGGTGGCTTCCTTTTCGATCAGGGAGCCGAGGACGCGAGCCTCGATGGGCGAAAGACGCAGGGCTTCAGGCAACGTGGCGGCATCGGCGGTAACGTCGGTGTCGTTCATCGTGGCGTTTTCGGCGGTTTCGGAGCGTGAACATAGAGCCTTCCCATGCTGCACCGCAAGAGCGGACGCGCGATTTGCAGCTCCCGAGGACCTTGCCCATGGCAGCTTCATGAGGCGGCCGGGCTAGAATGCGCCCCCGCCCGGGCCATGCACTCCCTTCCAGCCACGCCATGATTTCCTTCCGCGACTTCGCGCTGCGCCGCGGCCCGCGCCTGCTGCTTTCGCAGGTCGACCTGGCCCTGCATGCCGGCTGGCGGGTGGGCGTGATCGGGCGCAACGGCTGCGGCAAGTCGAGCCTCTTCGCCGCGCTCATGGGCGAGCTGGAGGCCGACGCCGGCGAACTCGACCTGCCGGCGCGTCTGCGCATTGCCTCGGTCGCGCAGGAGACGCCGTCGCTGCCCGATGCCGCGCTGGATTTCGTGATCGGCGGTGACGACGCGGTGGCGCGGGCGCTGCGCGAGGAGGCCGAAGCCACCGCGCGCGAGGACTTCGAGGCGGTGGCGACCGCGCACCAGCGGCTGGGCGAGCTGGGCGGCTACGACGCCGCGGCGCGCGCCGGGCGTCTGCTGCACGGCCTGGGCTTCGCGTCGGACACCCATGCGCGCGCCGTTTCCTCGTTTTCCGGCGGCTGGCGGGTGCGGCTCAACCTGGCGCGTGCGCTGATGACGCCCAGCGATCTGCTGCTGCTCGACGAGCCCACCAACCACCTGGATCTGGACGCCGTGCTGTGGCTGGAGCAGTGGCTGCTCAAGTATCCCGGCATGCTGATGCTGATCAGCCACGATCGCGAGTTTCTCGACGGGGTGGCCAGCCACATCCTGCACCTCAACGACGGCCGCGCGAAGCTCTACGTCGGCGACTACACCAGCTTCGAGCGCCAGCGCGCCGAGCAGCTGCGCCAGCAGCAGATCGCGCACGACAAGGAACAGGCCGAGCGCGCCCACCTGCAGGCCTTCATCGATCGCTTCCGCGCCAAGGCCACCAAGGCCAGGCAGGCCCAGTCGCGCATGAAGCGGCTGGAGAAGCTCGCCGGCACCGAGGCGGTGCGTGCCGAACGCACCTTGCGCATCGCCTTCGCCGAGCCGGCAAAGCTGCCGACCTCGCTGGTGCGGCTGGAGCGTGCCGACTGTGGCTACGCCGGCGCTTCGCGGGACTCCGTAGCGGAGAATGGGGCCTCGGAAGAGCACCGGGCGCAAGCCGCTTCGACAGCCGCCTCGGCCACGCCGCAGTCGCTGCGCCCTGCAGAACCCCGCACCGTGCTGCAGGGCGTGGCCTTCCGCCTCGAATCGGGTGACCGCATCGGCCTGCTGGGCCCGAACGGGGCCGGCAAGTCCACCCTGGTGAAGAGCCTGGTGGGCGAACTGCCGCTGCTGGCCGGAGAGCGCGCGGCGCATCCGGACCTTCGCATCGGCTACTTCGCCCAGCACACGGTGGAATCGCTGCACGCCGGCCTCAGCCCGATGGAGCACATGCGCCTGCTGGCGCCGGGGGAAGGACAGCAGGCGCTGCGCGATTTCCTCGGGCGCTGGAACTTCGCCGGCGACCGCGCCTTCGAACCGGTGGACGGGTTTTCCGGCGGCGAACGCGCGCGCCTGGCGCTGGCGCTGATCGCCTGGCAGCGGCCCAACCTGCTGCTGCTGGACGAACCCACCAACCACCTCGATCTGGACATGCGCGAGGCGCTGGCCGAAGCGCTCGCGGATTTTTCCGGCGCGATCGTGCTGGTCAGCCACGATCGCCACCTGATCGGCCTGGTGTGCGATCGCTTCTGGCGGGTGGCCAACGGACGCGTGGAGGAATTCGACGGCGATCTGGACGCGTACGCCGCCTGGCTGCGCAGCCGATCGGCGGACGGCGACGCCGCACCGAAACCCGCGAAAGCCTCCGTGCCCGTGGCCGCGCCGCCGCGGCGCGGGCCGGATCCGGCGATCGCACGCAGGCTCAGGCGCATCGAATCGCGGCTGGAGGACATCCGCGCCGCGCGCGCCGCGGTGGAGGCGGCGCTGGCCGACCCGGCGCTGTACGAGCGCCAGGGCGCGCAGCGCGTCGCCGAGCTGGGCTTCGAACAGGCGCGCCTGGCGCGCGAGCAGGATGCGCTGGAGACCGAGTGGCTGGATCTGGCTTGATTTTCTTCAGCGGCACCCCCACCTGCCATGCGCTTTCGCACTTCACTCCAGTTACAGCTCATTCCGCCATGCCGATCTATGCCTTCCATTGCGATGCCTGCGGGCACGAGTTCGACCGCCTGCAGAAGCTCTCCGATCCGGATCCTGACGCCTGCCCGGCCTGCGGCCAGGCCGCGCCGCGCCGCCTGCTGAGCGCGCCGCAGTTCCGCCTCGCGGGAGGTGGCTGGTACGAAACCGACTTCAAGAAGGACGGCGAGAAAAAGCACAATCTCGCTGATTCGGGCGGCGCTGGCGACAAGGCCGCGGCACCCGAACCGGCCGCCAAGCCTGCCGCAGCAGCGGCCGCTCCGGCCGCACCCGCCTCCGCCTCCGAGTGAAACCGCCTGCCGCGGGCGCGCCTCAGCGCAGGATCGTGTCCGGCAGCGCGCTGCAGGCGAACACCAGGAACTGCTGGAAGGCGTAGGGCACCTGCGGCAGCGCGCCCTCGCGCCGCGTCACCAGTCCGACTTCCATCGGCGGAACCAGATCGGCGACCATGCGGCTCTCGATGCGCCGCCCTTCCAGCGACAGCGGCCGGTAGACGATGTCGGACAGGATGGTCACGCCGAAACCGTGTGCCACCAGGCCGCGCAGCGCTTCCAGCGTGGAGGTGCGGAACGCCACGCTGGGCGTAAGCCCGGCCGCCTGCCAGTAGCGCATCGACGAGGCTTCGCCTTCATCCACGGTCAGCAGGATGTAGGGCCAGGGCGCGATGTCGGCCAGCCGGATCTGGGGCAGGGCGGCCAGCGGATGGTCCTGCGCCATCCACAGCTGGCGGTGCGAGCGCGCCAGCACCTGATGGCGCAGCGGTGAATCGGGCGCCATGTTGGAGGTGATGCACAGGCCAAGGTCCAGATCGCCCGCGGCCACGCCCTTTTCGATGCTGGGACGGTCCATGTCTATCAGGTCGATTTCCACCTTGGGGTAGTCGCGCCGGAAGCGCGCCAGCAGGCCGGGGAGGAAATATCCCAGCACCGTGTACGACGCGCCTACGCGCACCACGCCCGACAGCGCCTCGCCGAAGAACAGCGGCTCGCTCAGCGCATCCTGCAGGGTGTCGAGCGCGTGGCGGACGTGCTGGTGGAACCGGTGCCCGGCGGCGGTAGGCACCACGCCATGAGGCTGGCGCTCGAACAGGTCGGTGCCCACGATTCCTTCGAGCTGCGCGATGGCGGTGGTCACGACCGACTGCGACACCTGCAGGCGGCGCGCGGCCAGCGAGAACTGGCCCAGCTCGGCGGCGGCCACGAAATAGCGCAGCTGTCGAAGTGAGAGGGTGCCCGGCAGTGCCATAGGTTTTTTCGATACCAGAAAGGACTAATCCCGATTTTACGATATCGAGCGCAGGCTCTAAACTTGCGCGGTTTATCGCGTCGCGCACCGTGCGACCGCCGCGTTCGGGCGAAACCGAACCCACCGCAGACCGGGATTTGCGCCATGAGCGACTACGCCCCCTTGACCCTGCACGTCCCCGAGCCGAGCGCTCGGCCGGGGCAGCAGACCGATTTTTCCTACCTCAAGCTCAGCACTGCCGGCGCCTTGTCCAGGCCGCCGATCGATGTGGCCGCGTCGGCCACGGGCGAGTTCGCCCAGGGCCTGATCCGGGTGCTGGACGAGCATGCCGACGCCGTCGGCCCTTGGGCCGAGGACATCCCCGACGATATCCTGCTGCGCGGGATGCGCGCGATGCTCAAGACCCGCGCCTACGATGCGCGCATGCTGATCGCCCAGCGTCAGAAGAAGACCTCGTTCTACATGCAGTGTCTGGGCGAGGAGGCCATCGCCATCGCGCAGGCAATGGCGCTGCGCGACGGCGACATGCACTTTCCCACCTATCGCCAGCAGGGCATCCTGATCGCCCAGGATGTGCCTCTGGTGGACATGATGTGCCAGGTGCTGTCCAACGCCGCCGACCCGCTGCGCGGCCGCCAGCTGCCGATCATGTACTCCTACAAGGAGCACGGCTTCTTCTCCATCTCCGGAAACCTCACCACCCAGCTGCCGCAGGCGGTGGGCTGGGCGATGGCCTCGGGGATCAAGGGCGACACGAAGATCGCCTCGGCCTGGGTGGGCGATGGCGCCACCGCCGAAGGCGACTTCCACGCCGCGCTGGTGTTCGCCTCGGTGTACGAGGCGCCGGTGATCCTCAACGTGGTCAACAACCAGTGGGCCATTTCCACCTTCCAGGCCATCGCCGGCGGCGAGCACACCACGCTGGCCACGCGCGGGCTGGGCTACGGCATTCCCTCGCTGCGCGTGGACGGCAACGATTTCCTCGCGGTGTACGCGGTGTCGCGCTGGGCCGCCGAGCGCGCCCGCCGCGACCTCGGGCCGACCCTGATCGAGTGGATCAGCTACCGCGCCGGGCCGCATTCCACCTCGGACGATCCCTCCAAGTACCGGCCCGCCGACGATGCGCAGCACTTCCCGCTGGGCGATCCGATCGAGCGACTCAAAGGCCATCTGATCAAGCGCGGACTGTGGAGCGAGGCGCAGCACGAGGCCACCCGCGCCGCGTTCGACGAGGAAATCGCCCAGGCGCTCAAGGAAGCCGAGCGCCACGGCATCCTGGGCAGCGACAACCGCCCCGGTGCCGCCGACATGTTCGAGGACGTGTACGAACACATGCCCGAACACCTGCGCCGCCAGCGCCAGCAACTGGGAATCTGAATCATGAGCACCAACGACACTTCCGCGGGCGCGAGCCCGATGACCATGATCCAGTCGCTGCGCTCGGCGATGGACGTGATGCTGGAGCGCGACGACAACGTGGTGATCTTCGGCGAGGACGTGGGCTATTTCGGCGGCGTGTTCCGCTGCACCGACGGCCTGCAGGCCAAGTACGGCAAGCACCGCGTGTTCGACGCGCCGATCTCGGAAAGCGGCATCGCCGGTGCGGCGATCGGCATGGCGGTCTACGGCCTGCGTCCGGTGGCCGAAATCCAGTTTGCCGACTACATCTACCCGGCCTACGACCAGATCGTGTCCGAGGCCGCGCGCCTGCGCTACCGCTCCTGCAACATGTTCACCGCGCCGGTGGTGTTCCGCACCCCGTGCGGCGGCGGCATCTACGGCGGCCAGACCCACAGCCAGAGCCCCGAGGCGATCTTCACCCACGTCGCCGGCCTGCGCACCGTGATGCCCTCCAATCCCTATGACGCCAAGGGCCTCCTGATCTCGTCCATCGAGTGCGGCGACCCGGTGATCTTCCTGGAGCCCAAGCGCCTGTACAACGGCCCCTTCGACGGCTACCACGACCGTCCGGTGACCTCCTGGACCAAGCACCCGGGCAACCTCGTGCCGGAGGGCTACTACAACGTCCCGCTGGACAAGGCAGCCATCGCGCGCGAAGGCAAGGCCGTGACGATCATCACCTACGGCACCACCGTCTGGGTGGCGCTGGCCGCGGCCCGGGACGCCGGCATCGATGCGGAGGTCATCGACCTGCGCAGCCTCTGGCCGCTGGATCTGGATGCCATCGTCGACTCGGTGAAGAAGACGCGGCGCTGCATCGTGCTGCACGAGGCCACCCGCACCAGCGGATTCGGCGCCGAGCTGGTTTCCCTGGTGCAGGAACACTGCTTCTACCACCTGGAGGCGCCGGTGGAGCGCGTCACCGGCTGGGATACGCCCTATCCGCACGCGCAGGAATGGGACTACTTCCCGGGCCCGGCCCGGGTCATCGACGCCATGAAGCGCGTGCTGGAGGACTGAGCCATGGGACAGCATGTCATCAAGATGCCGGATATCGGCGAAGGCATTGCCGAGGTCGAACTGGTCGGCTGGAAGGTCGGCGTGGGCGATACCGTGGTCGAGGATCAGATCGTCGCCGAGGTGATGACCGACAAGGCCACGGTGGAGATTCCCTCGCCCGTCGCCGGCACGGTGTTTTCGCTCGGCGGCGCCCTGGGCGAAACCATGGCCGTGGGCAGCGAGCTGATCCGCCTGGAGGTGGCCGGCGAAGGAAACGTCAAGCCGGGAGCATCCGCGCCCGCAAGCGCGGATGCCGCAGAGAAGCCGGTCGTGGCACGCGCGCCGGAGCCTCCGCCGCGCCTTCCGGAGCCGACACCCGAACCGGCGCCGGTTGCCGCCAAGGCGCCCGAACCCGCCACTCCCGCCATGTCCCATGCATCATCGGCCGCTCCCCGTTTCACGGGCGAAGCGCCGCTGGCTTCGCCGGCGGTGCGCCGGCGCGCCTGGGATCTGGGCATTGAGCTGCGCTTCGTGCCGCCCTCCGGCCCGGGCGGACGGGTGATGCACGCGGATCTCGACGCCTACGTCGCGCGTGGCGGTCAGACGCAGGCAGCGGGCGGCTCGTCGGTCTACGCGCGGCGCGACGGCGAGGAGACGATTCCGGTGATGGGCCTGCGCCGGCGCATCGCGCAGAAGATGCAGGACGCCTGGCGCCGCATCCCGCACATCACCTACGTCGAGGAGATCGACGTAACCGAGGTGGAGGCGCTGCGCGGCAAGCTCAACGCGAAGTGGGGCAAGGAGCGCGGCAAGCTGACCTTCCTGCCGTTCCTGGCCCGCGCCATGGTGCTGGCGCTGCGCGAGTTCCCGCAGATGAACGCGCGTTTCGACGACGAGGGCAATGTCATCACCCGCTACGCCGGCGTGCAGCTGGGCATCGCCACGCAGAGCGACAGCGGCCTTTCGGTGCCTGTGGTGGCGCACGCCGAAGCGCTCGACCTGTGGCAGACCGCCGCGGAAATCGCGCGCCTTGCCGCTGCCGTGCGCGCCGGCAAGGCCACCCGCGAGGAACTGTCCGGTTCCACGATCACCATCACCAGCCTGGGGCCGATCGGCGGGATCATGTCCACGCCGATCATCAACCATCCGGAAGTGGCCATCGTCGGGGTCAACCGCATGATCGAGCGGCCCTGCTTCCGCAGCGGCAGCGTGGAGGTGCGCAAGGTGATGAACCTTTCCTCGTCGTTCGATCATCGCGTGGTGGACGGCATGGAATCTGCCGAGTTCGTGCAGGCGATCCGCGCGCTGCTGGAGAACCCCGCGCTGCTGTTCGTCGAGTAACAGGATGCCCGTCACGGCATCCGCCAAGGATTCCATGTCCCGCGCCGGCAATGGCGGAGAGGGGTCCCTCGTTTCCCGCATCCTGGTCAAGTCATGAGCCAAACCATCGATACCCAACTCCTGATCCTCGGCGGTGGCCCGGGCGGCTACGTCGCGGCGATCCGTGCCGGTCAGCTCGGCGTTCCCACCGTGCTGGTGGAGGGCGCGACGCCCGGCGGCACCTGCCTCACCATCGGCTGCATTCCCTCCAAGGCGCTGATCCACGCCGCCGAGGAGTTCGCGAAAGTGGCCGCCTTCGCGCGCGGCGATTCCCCGCTGGGCATCGGTGCCGCTGCGCCGACGCTCGACCTCGGCAAGACCGTGGCCTGGAAGGACGGCATCGTGCGGCGTCTGACCGGCGGCGTCGCGGCGCTGCTCAAGAAGAACGGTGTGCGCGTGGTGAAGGGCTGGGGCCAGGTGGTGGACGGCAAGACTGTCGACGTGGCGGGCGCCGGCGAGGGCGGCGATACCCTGCGGATCCGCTGCGAACACCTGCTGCTGGCAACCGGCTCGGTGCCTGTCGAGCTGCCTTTCCTGAAATTCGGTGGCAAGGTCGTTTCTTCCACCGAGGCGCTTTCGCCCGCTGAACTTCCCGGCACCCTGGTCGTGGTGGGCGGTGGCTACATCGGCTTGGAGCTGGGCACGGCGTACCGCAAGCTCGGCTGCGAGGTCACCGTGGTCGAGGCACAGGAGCGCATCCTGCCGGCCTACGACGCCGAGCTCACCGCGCCGGTCGCGAAGCGCCTCAAGGCATTGGGCATCGAAACCCTGGTGGGCCACAGCGTGCTCGGGCTGTCCGACACCGGCGCGCTGCGCGTGCGCACGCCGGACGGCGCCGAGCGCGCGATCGAGGCCGAGCGCATTCTTGTCGCCGTGGGACGCAGGCCGAAGACCGAGGGGTTCGGGCTCGAATCCCTGCGCCTGGACATGGCAGGCCGTGCCGTCAGGATCGACGACCAGTGCCGCACCTCGATGCGCCGCGTGTGGGCCATCGGCGACGTGGCCGGCGAGCCCATGCTCGCGCACCGCGCCATGGCGCAGGGCGAGATGGTGGCCGAACTCGTCGCCGGAAAGACCCGCCGTTTCCAGCCCGCCGCAATCCCGGCGGTGTGCTTCACCGATCCGGAAGTGGTGACCGTCGGCCTTTCGCCGGACGAGGCGCGCGCCGCCGGGCGTGCGGTCAAGGTCGCACTGTTCCCCTTCGCCGCCAACGGTCGCGCCATGACGCTGGAGTCGGCCGAAGGCTTCGTGCGCGTGGTCGCGCGCGAGGACGATCACCGCATCCTGGGCTGGCAGGCCGTGGGCGCGCAGGTGTCCGAGCTTTCCATCGCCTTCGTGCAGTCCATCGAGATGGGTGCCACTCTGGAAGACGTCGCCGCTACCATTCACCCCCATCCGACCCTCGGCGAGGCCGTGCAGGAAACCGCGCTGCGTGCGCTTGGTCACGCGCTGCATATCTGACACGCTGCAACGCCGCGTCCCGTCATTCCGGCCCGTGCCGGAATGACCGCACCACACGCCAACGCCAGGCGATCGGCACCACCGTCTCCCCCGTCTTTTCCGCGAGTCCGCCATGAGCATCCCGTTCCAGATCCACCTCTCCAGGCATCCCCGGCCCGAGGCCGAGCGTGCCGGCATCCTCGCCAATCCCGGCTTCGGCCAGCACTTCACCGACCACATGGTCAGCATCGACTGGGATGTCGAGCGCGGCTGGCACGACGCCCAGGTGCGCGCCTACGGCCCGCTGATGCTCGACCCGGCCTCGGCGGTGCTGCACTACGCGCAGGAGATTTTCGAAGGGCTCAAGGCCTTCCGCCACGCCGATGGATCGGTCTGGTCGTTCCGCCCGGAGGCCAACGGCGCGCGCCTGCAGCGCTCGGCCCATCGCCTGGCGCTGCCGGAGCTGCCGGTGGACTGCTTCGTCGATTCGATCCGCGCGCTGGTGACGGCCGACGAGGCCTGGGTGCCGTCGGGCGGTGAGTCGAGCCTCTACCTGCGCCCCTTCATGATCGCCAACGAGAATTTCCTGGGCGTGCGCGCGGCGCAGAAGGCGGCCTACTACGTCATCGCCAGCCCCGCCGGCGCCTACTTCAAGGGCGGCGTGAAGCCGGTGGCGATTTGGCTGTCGCGCGAGTATTCCCGTGCCGGCCGCGGTGGCACCGGCGCGGCCAAGTGCGGCGGCAACTACGCATCATCTTTGCTGCCGCAGAAGGAGGCCGTGACCAACGGCTGCTCGCAGGTGCTGTTTCTCGATTCGCAGGAAGGCCGCTGGCTGGAAGAGCTGGGCGGCATGAACGTGTTCCTGGTGAAGCGCGACGGCAGCGTCGTCACCCCCGAACTTTCCGGCAGCATCCTGGAGGGCATCACCCGCCTTTCGGTGATCCAGCTGCTCAAGGATCGTGGCGTGAACATCGTCGAGCGCAGGGTCGACGTGCAGGAGTGGATCGACGGCGTGGCCTCGGGCGACATCGTGGAAACCTTCGCCTGCGGAACCGCCGCCAGCATTTCGCCCATCGGGCAGCTCAAGGGCGCGGATTTCTCCGTAGGCTCTTTGGACGCTCCCGCCGGCGAGTTGACGATGTCGATCCGCAAGGAGCTGACGGACATCCAGTATGGCCGCAGCCCGGATCGCCACGGCTGGCTCACGCAGCTGGTGCCCGCCGCCTGACCGCTGGCGGTGACGCACGGGGAGGCCTGCGCTGGAAGGCGCGGGCTTTTTCGTGCCCAGCCCCTGCGAACGGCCGCGCAGGCCGGGCTGCTGCGGTGCCGGCATGGGCGTGTGGAAACCGTTTCCCCGGCGTGCCGTGACCGGCGCGGCGCTGTCCGCGCGCCCGCTCGGGCGTTTCCGTCGCACCATCGGGCACGTGCCCTGACTATGCTTGGCCCTCGCCCCGCTTCTAGGATCCCCGCATGACCTCCGAAACCCGCGCCGCGCCGCGCTCCCGCAGCTTCGAGGAGCTGAGCACCTCGCGCGATGCCAACGGCAACGATGGCCTCGCGCGCCTGCTCGTCCATGTGGCCGGGATGGAATCAATCCGCGTGGCCGTGGTGCATCCCTGCGATGCGCCGAGCCTTGCCGGCGCGCTGGATGCATACGAAGCGGGATTGATCGTGCCCGTGCTGATCGGCCCGCGCGCGCGCATCGAAGCCGTGGCGGCCCAGGAGGGGCGCGATCTTTCCGGCATCTTCATCGAAGATGCACCGCACAGTCACGCCGCCGCCGCGCATGGCGCCGAACTGGCGCGCACGGGCAAGGTCGAGGCGCTGATGAAAGGCAGCCTGCACACCGACGAGCTGATGAGCGCGGTGGTGGCGCGCGAGGCCGGGCTGCGCACCAAGCGCCGCGTCAGCCACTGCTTCGTGATGCAGACGCCGCATTACCCGCGCCCCTTCATCGTGACCGATGCGGCCATCAACCTCGCGCCGGATCTGATGCAGAAGGCCGACATCGTGCAAAACGCCATCGATCTGGCCCACGTCATCGGCGTGGCGTCGCCGAAAGTCGCCATCCTCGCCGCCGTGGAAACGGTGATGCCCTCGATGCCGGCCACGCTGGATGCCGCCGCGCTGTGCAAGATGGCCGACCGCGGGCAGATCAGCGGCGGTCTGCTGGATGGTCCGCTCGCGTTCGACAACGCCGTCTCGCTCGCCGCGGCGCGCACCAAGGGCATCGTCTCGCCGGTCGCGGGGCAGGCCGACATCCTCGTCGTGCCCGATCTTGAAAGCGGCAACATGCTTGCAAAACAGCTCATGTATCTCGGCCAGGCGGCCAGCGCCGGCATCGTGATGGGTGCCAAGGTGCCGGTGATCCTGACCAGTCGCGCCGACACGCAGGAAGCGCGGCTGGCCTCCTGCGCCATCGCGCTGATGCTGGCGCACCGCTATCGGGAGACGCCGCCGTGAGCCTTGCCCAGGAGGTGATCCTCGTCCTCAACTGCGGTTCGTCCAGCATCAAGTTCGCGCTGTTTCCCGCTGACGGGAATCCCTTGCCGCGCACGCCGCTGTGGAACGGCAAGGTGCAGGGCATCGGCGGGCCGACGCCGGATTTCGGAGAAAGCGGCATCGATGCGTTCGCGGTGGAGCTGGATGCCGAACATCCGCACACTGCCGCGCTCGCACTGATCCGCGAGCGCGTCATGGCACGCCTGGAAGGCCGCCGCATCGCCGCCGTGGCGCATCGGGTGGTGCATGGCGGCGGCAGGTACTTCGCTCCCACCAAGGTGAATGCCGCGCTGATTGCAGAACTGCGCGAGCTGATTCCACTCGCGCCGCTGCACCAGCCTTTCCCGCTCAAGGCCATGTCCCTGCTGCTGGAGCAGTACCCGCACATGACCCAGGTGGCCTGTTTCGATACCGGCTTCCACCACACCCTGCCGAACGTCGAACAGCTCCTGCCGCTGCCCTATGCAGCCTGGGAGCGCGGCCTGCGTCGCTACGGCTTCCACGGGCTGTCCTACGACTACATGAGCACCGCCCTGCCGGAGCGCCACGGCGACCTCGCGCGCGGCCGCACCCTGGTTGCCCACCTGGGCAGCGGCGCCAGCCTGTGCGCGATGCGCAACCTGGAAAGCGTCGCCACCACGATGGGCTTTTCCGCGCTCGACGGCTTGATGATGGGCACCCGTACCGGCGCGCTCGATCCGGGTGCGCTGCTGTATCTGATGGAAATCGAGAAGCTCTCGCTCGACGAGGTGGGACGGATGCTCTACCACCAGTCCGGCCTGCTCGGTGTTTCCGGCCTTTCCGCCGAGCCGCGCGTGATCGTGAAACACGAAAGCGACGCGGGCGAGACCGGCGAACGCGCACGCCTGGCGCTGGCGCTCTACGTGCGCCGCATCGTGCGCGAAATCGGCGCGCTCGTCGCCGTGCTCGGCGGGCTGGACCTGCTCGTCTTCACCGCCGGCGTGGGCGAGCACAACGCCTTCATCCGCGAACGCGTTTGCCGCGATCTCGCTTTCCTTGGCATCACACTGGATGCCGCCGCCAACGCCGCCAACGCGCACGTCATTTCGTCTCCCGAAAGCCGCGTCCGCGTCGCGATGGAACCGACCAACGAGGAGTGGGTTGCCGCCTGCCATGCGCAGCGGCTGCTTCAGGGCGCGTGATCCGCAGCCGGGCGTGCCCCCGCCGCAGATCCACGCAGCGCTCGACGCTCAGCGCCGGGCCTCGAGCTCCCCTCCGAACCGTGGCGGCAGCGGGATGAACTCGCCGTCGTCCAGATCCGGCAGCGTCATCCGTCCTGCCGCCCAGTCGGCGCGGGCCTGCTCGATGCGCTCCTTCGAAGAGGACACGAAGTTCCAGTCGACATAGCGCGGCCCGACCGGCTCGCCGCCCAGCGCCATCACCACCGCATCACGTTGCGCGGTGATGCAGGCGGCCACGCCGGGCGCCAGCACTGCCATGCTGCCGGCCTCGATGCGCTGGCCATCGACATCCACCTCGCCGCTGGCCACGTAGACCGCGCGCTCCGGATATTCGGGCGGCAGCGAGACCCGCGCTCCGGCGCGGAGCTGCCAGTGCACGTAGAACTGCGGTGAATCAATCGCCACAGGCGACTCCATGCCTGCCAGACGCCCCGCGATCAGCCGCCCATGCGCGCCGCCCTCGTGGAATTCCGGCAGCGCATCGCTGCGGTAATGCCAGAACCCCGGCTCGCGCTCCTCACGCTCTTCCGGCAGCGCCACCCAGGCCTGCACGCCGTCGAATGCGCCGCCCTCGGCGCGCAGCCGCTCGAAGCGTTCGGAATGGGTGATGCCGCGTCCCGCGGTCATCCAGTTCACCTCGCCAGGACGGATCGGCTGCTCGAAGCCCAGGCTGTCGCGATGGGTGATCTCGCCATCGAACAGATAGCTGATCGTGGAAAGCCCGATATGCGGATGTGGCCGGATGTCCGCTTCGCGCGGCAGGCCGGCAGCAAGCTGCTTGGGCCCCATGCGGTCGAAAAAAATGTAGGGCCCCACCATCCGGCGCCGCGCCGCGGGCAGCACGCGGCCAACCATGAATGCGCCGAGATCGCGCTGCCGCTGGGGAATGACGAGTTCGATCACGGGAAGCCTCCGCGTGGCAAGACGGGAACGGGTGGGCCACTATCCCACCAATGGCGCGTCGCCGCGCCCTTCGCCGGAGATGCGCGCAGCGTGGCGCGCATGCGCGGGACGGTGCCGCCCCGGACGTTATGATGCGCCTCCCTGCCGACGGCGCCGGGCACGCCAGACCTCATGCCGGAGAACACGAACGCGAGCATGGGCGCATCGCCGGGTGCCTGGAGCCTTGAACACACGATCCGGCAACGGCGTGGCCGCGTCTCCCCCGCACACGCGGGGATCGAGCTGTCCTTGAGACGGCGTGCGATGATGGTTGCCATGACTCACTGCCCCACAAGTCACTGCTCCGGAGAAAATGGAGCAGTACGGGAGCGGTATGTATCGAAGCGGTTCTGCAAGTCATGGAATCGTAAATGCTGTGGAGCCGTGGGGAAATGCCGGAAATTGGTGCGGCCAGGGTGAAAAAGATAGAAATATCAGCGCCTTATAAAGCATGGCGTGTGAGTGTGGCCCCGATGATGGACTCATTTGTTGCAATTGTTTTCCTTTCCGGATCAATACGATAGCCGTTGTCTTCGCGCGCAGAAGCACCGATTGGAGCACCGCGAACACTCCCCATCATCCGTGCTGGCGCAAAAGGAGAGTGGCCGTGAAGTGGCGCAATGGAGGGGCTGGGGCATGGGGAGTGGAATTGGCGCAAAGGCACGCGGGGCTTGCGCGGCAGCGCGGGGGTGAGGTAACGTCGATCCCGACTCCGGATTCGGTCGCGTACAGAATCATGGAGTGACGCAAAAAGTTTTCAGCCGCTGATGCGGCTACAGTTCGGGCTCGCCGGGCGTGTCCGATTTTTTGTGTGTGAGGCGGTTTAGTTGGAACGTCTCTTTCAGCGAGCCAGCGTAAATCGGTCTTC
>CAKSZJ010000019.1 GCA_934525595.1 uncultured Chiayiivirga sp.
AGCTCGCCCCCCTGCAAGCCACCGAAACGGCGTGACTTAAACCAAACAGCCTCCACGAAAGACGGGGCGGTTCAGTTCGCGCAATTCGCGTTGCCGTTCTTCAAAGGCATCGGAAACATATTTGAGGAAGATCAGCCCGAGCACGACGTGTTTGTACACGGCGGCATCGAGGTTGGAGCGCAGCTTGTCGGCGGCGGTCCAGAGTTTCTTTTCCAGATCGTTGAAGAATTGTTGTTCGATGGGTCTCATGTCGTTGCCCCGTGCAGCATCCGCCTTGTCTTTCTTGCGGGCCTCGTTGGTTTGCCGCTTGATGGCCGCTGATGGTTCGGCAGCGGGCTTGGGCAAGGATGAAACGTTCTCGACCAAAGCTACCGAGCCGCCGCGCCCGCGCCCAAGGCGGATGCGACCGTCGTCGATCAGTTGCTGCTTGACGCGTTGATAGATACTGTCCTTCCAGCCCAGCGCTTCAAGCAAACGCTGATTGCCCGCGCTGCCGCCAAGGGAGACCAATGTTCCGATGAATTTTTCGATCTGTTGTTCTGTGGATGTCACTTGTTATCCCTTCGGTGCCGTACACGCAAGGAGCTCGGCCATCGACAGGCCCTGCTGGAGTTGCACCTGTTCATCGCCATGATCGCCCTCCTCATCGGAACATGACAACCATCCTGCGCTTGGTCCATCTCAAATCCTGCGACGGCTGGCTGAGGTTCGACGCCAATCAGAATAAATTGAGCAATTTGATAATGGCATTTCCACCGACGAGCTAAAATCCGATCCGCGCTTCGCAACGCCGTTGATTGAATCTTCAAACATATGGGGGCGGAGGCGTCACCCCTCGAACCCATCCATGAAAATCGCCGGCATGGCCGCCTGCACTGCGGCCCAGACGTCGATTCGCCCCCAGCCGGCCTGGTAATTGGGCCAGGTGCCGAGGTTCAGGCCGCCGCAGCTGGCCTGCCACGGATCGGTGATGCCGCTGCGAGCGGCGGTGGCGCGCAGAAGCGCGGCAACCTCTTCCGGATGGCCCTTGAGCGCCGGGTTGGCGCTCATCAACAGGGCCGCCGCGCCGGCCACGTGCGGGGTGGCCATGCTGGTGCCGCTCATGGTGGAGTAAAAGTTTCCCGGGACGGCCGAGCGCACGCTGGAACCGGGCGCGACCACGTCCGGGCGCGCGGCGGCGGCGCCGGCCACCGGGCCACGGCTGGAAAAGCTGCTGATGGCGTCGGTCACGGTGGTGGAGCCGACCACGAAGCTGGCGTCGTAGGTGGCCGGCGCATCGAGGATCGAACCGCAGGCCGACCCGTCGTTGCCCGCCGCCGCGGCGAAGAAGATTCCCGCCTCCACCAGGGTCTGCACCGCGCCGGCCAGCTCGTTGCCCACCGTGCAGCCCTCCGAGGCCGGACAGCCCCAGGAGTTGGAGATGATGTCGGGCGCGTAGTCCGGATCGGGATCGTTGCCGGCCGGGTCGGTCGGCGCCAGGAACCATTGCATGCACTCGATGTAGGTCGCCGGGGTGCCGTTGCCGGCGGCCATGTTGCGGCAGCCGATCCAGCGCGCACCCGGTGCCACGCCGATCTGGTTGATGCCTCCGTCGTCGCCGGCGAAGGTGCCGGCGGTGTGCGTGCCGTGGCCGTGGTCGTCGCAGGGCGCGGGCGCGTCGAAGCCGCAGCTGTTGCTGCCCGCCCCCGGATGGATGGCGTCATGCCAGCTGCGGGCGTGGCTGGCGGCGGTGCCGTTCCAGCCACGGTACTGCGCCTTGAGTGCGGGGTGATCCCACTGGTAGCCGGTGTCCTGGCCGCCAATCACCACGCCCTGTCCGATGACGCCGGTCGCCCAGACCTCGGGAGCACGGATCTTCGCCACGCCCCATTCCACTGCGGCCGGTGCGGCCGGTCGCAGGCCGGATACGTCCGCTGGCGGAAGGCGCAGCGGAATGCTGGGATTCGCGGCGATGCGGGCGACGCCTTCGCGCCTGGAGAGCGCCGCCAGCTCGGCGGGGCCGATCGAGGCCTGGAGCGCATTGACCAGCCAGAACCGCCGATGCGCGACGCCGCGCGATGCAAGCCAGTCGCCCAGCTCGGCCTGCTGGAACGCGGCGCGATCGCGCAGGGCCTGCACCAGCGCGCGCCGGCGCAGGCGGGGCTCGGCGTCCGGAGACAGCGGCGCGAGCGCCGGGCGGGCCTGATCATGGAAAAGGATCAGCACATCGGCCACGCCGCGCGCGGCCAGCGCCGACTCGACAGCGCGATCGACCTCGGCGGCCTGCGCGCCGGGCAGAAGCCACCAGAGGGCGGCACACAGCGGGGAAAGACGAAGGTTCATTGCACGCAGCGGTCTGAATTGCGCCACCCGGCGCGGGCCGGCAGTGTGTCACAGGGATCCAGTCCCCGATCCTCCACTAATGCATCGTCACCGGAGTCTTGCCCGCCAGGGTGCGGTGCACGATTTCCAGGGTGCGTACCGCGGCGCCGCGCTCGGACTCCACCACCGACACCGCGATCTCGCCCATCTGGCGGCGCAGCTCGGGCTGACCCAGCAGCCGCTGCAGCGCGCCTGCGAGACTGTCGGCATCGGTGATGCGCACGCAGGCGCCGCGGTCCACCAGGAGCTCGGTGACCTCGGCGAAGTTGAAGGTGTTGGGGCCGACCACCACCGGTACGCCCAGCGCCGCCGGTTCCAGCACGTTGTGGCCACCGATGGGGTCCAGGCTGCCGGCCACGAAGGCCACGTCGGCGGCGGCGCAGAAGGAGACCAGCTCGCCCAGGGTATCGACCACGAAGCATTGGGTTTCCGGCCGCGCCAGACCGTCCTCGCTGCGGCAGGCGGTGAGGAAGCCGTAGCTGCGGCACAGCTGCACCATGGGGCGGAACCGCTCGGGATGGCGCGGCGCCACCAGCAGCAGGGCGTCGGGAAAGCGCCGCAGCAGGTGCGAGTGCGCCTCGATCACCGGCAGCTCCTCGCCCTCGTGGGTGCTGGCCGCGATCCAGACCGGGCGCTGCTTTCCCCACTGCTCGCGCCACTGCGCCGCCTGTGGAACGAGCGACTCGGGCACCTGCATGTCGTATTTGAGGTTGCCGACCACGCGCACCCGGTCGGGCCGCGCGCCAAGCTCCAGGAAGCGCTGCGCGTCGCGCTGCGACTGGGCGGCGATGAAGGTGGCGCTGCGGATCGCGGCGCGCACCAGCGGGCGCACCGGCCCGTAGCCGTCCAGCGACTTGCGCGACAGCCGCCCGTTGGCGATCACCACCGGCACCCCGCGCCGCTCGCACTGGCGAAACAGGTTCGGCCAGATCTCGGTTTCCATGATCACCGCGATGCGCGGGCGTACCCGGATGAGGAAACGCCGCACGGCGCCCGGCAGGTCGTAGGGCAGGTAGACGTGGAATACCTCCTCGCCCCAGAGCTGGCGCACCCGGTCCGAGCCGGTCGGCGTGACCGTCGTGACCACCATCAGCTCGTCGGGATAGCGCTGGCGCAGGGCGTCGATCAGCGGCGCGGCGGCGTTGACCTCGCCCACCGAGACCGCGTGCACCCAGATCGAGGAGATGATGGCCGGGTCCGGGAAAAAGCCGAAGCGCTCGAACCAGCGCGAAAAATAGCCGCGCGCGCGCAGCCCGCGGAACACCAGGCGATAGAAAATCACCGGCGTCAGCAGGTACAGCACCACGGTGTAGGAAAGCCGCCGCAGCGCGCTGCCAAACCGTGCGGTTCGCGGGAGATAAGCCATCGACGAAAGGATAGCCGCTACCATGCGCGCCTGCTGTCCTGAGCTCGCGCATGCCCGCCGCCGACCGCCCCCTGCCGCCCGTGCTCCCGCTTCCGCGACCGCCGCTGGCCCCGCGCCACTGGCCAACGTGGCTCGGCGTCGGCGGCCTGTGGCTGGCGGCGCAGCTTCCCTGGCCGCTGCAGCGCATGCTGGGAAGCGTGCTCGGGCGCGTCCTGCACCTTGTGCTGCGCGCGCGCCGCCGCGTGGTCGAAACCAATCTGGCGCTGTGCTTCCCGGAACACGATCCGGCCTGGCGCGCGGCGCTGGCGCGCGAGAACTTCCGCGCCCTGGGCATTGGCCTGTTCGAATTCGCGCGCGCCTGGTGGGGTTCGATCGCCCCGATGCGCCGGCAGGTGCGCCTGAGCGGGATCGAGCACCTGCGCCGGGCGCAGGCCGGCGGGCGCGGAGTGATCCTGATTTCCGGCCACTTCATGACCCTGGAAATCTGCGGGCGCCTGCTGTGCGACGAGGTGCCGCTGGCAGGGATGTACCGGCCGCACGACACCGCCGCGATGGAGTGGGCGGTCAAGCGCGGACGGCTGCGCTATGCCAGCGCCATGTTCGGGCGCGACGAGCTGCGCCCCGCGCTGCGGCATCTCAAGCAGGGTGGCGCGCTGTGGTTCGCGCCCGACCAGGACACCCTGCGCGGCGACAGCGTGTTCGTGCCGTTTTTCGGCGAGCCGGCCAGCAGCCTCACCTCCACCCACCAGCTCGCGCGCCTGTCGGGTGCCGCGGTGCTGGCCTTCTTCCACCGGCGCGAGACCGACGGCAGCTACCGGTTGGAGGTCAAGCCGCCGTTCGAGGATTTTCCCGGCACCGACGCCGCCGCCGACACCGCGCGGGTGATGGCCGCGATCGAGGCGATGGCGCGCGAGGCACCGGCGCAGTACCTGTGGCTGCACAAGCGCTTCAAGCGCCGTCCCGAGGGCGCGGCACCGGTCTACGACTGAGGCGCGCCGGTGTTCAGTCGCTCCAGCCCCAGGGCGCGGGCGGCGCGTCCACGGCGTTCTGCAGATCGAAATCCACCTGGAACACCCGCTCGGTGCCGAGGCGCTGCACGCCGTAGCTGAAGGTCTTGCCCGGCACCAGCCGCATCGACCAGACGTTGGAGAAGGCGTATTCGATGACCCGGCGGGTTTCCTCGTCGGCCGGAAAATACTGCGCATCGGCGCGCCCGGCGTTGGCGGTGGTGCCACCGTACATCGTGACCTCCTCCGGCGTGCCGTCGGCGTGGCGGTGGTCGTGCTTGAGCTCGATCCGGTCGCCCCTGCGGGTCAGCACCCAGGTGCGCGAGAGATCCTCGCCCACGACGAACGGGACGCGGATGCGATCGGCACCGCAGTCGCGCACGTGCATCACCAGACGCTTGCCGGCGAAGCCGTCGTCGCCGGCCGGCTCCTGCACCACCTGGCCGGCGTAGGACTTGCCGCACAGGGTCGAGAGCTCGCGCCAGAACTCATCGGCCGGCGAGGCGAAGGCGACGCCGGAGGCGGCGAGCAGGCAAAACGTGGACAGGTATCGCATGGGGATGACCTCACGGCGTGGACGGCCGGTCACCATAGCCGCAGCGGCGCGGCGGAGCCATCAGCGGCCGGGGTGCGCCGCGTCTGCTGACGGATCCGCGGTGCCGGCCAGGAGCGCCAGCCAGGTGCCGACCAGCCAGATCAGGAGCAGGCCCCAGAAGGCGGAATAGACCGCGTAGTGCGTGTTGATCGGAAACAGCACCACCGCCAGCGCGATGGCCGCGGGCATTGCGTGCTTGCGTGCGGCCGCGGCCTGGCGTCGCCAGCCGCGCCACCCGAGCCACACGGCAAGCAGCCAGCAGACCAGCCCGACCAGGCCCGTTTCGCTCCACAGTTCCAGCACGATCTGGTGGGCATGGGAAGCGCCTTGTCCGGTCTGCACATCGACGAACGCATCATCCGGATCCGCGTACCGGGGATAGACATGGCGGAAAGCGCGCACGCCCACGCCGTTGATCGGGTGATCCTCGCCCATGCGCCAGGCCACGTCCCAAATGGCCAGGCGGCCCGTCAGCGCGTACTCGACGCCGGCGTGGTCGCCGGCGAGCGCGGCCGCGGTGCGGTCGAGGCGCTGCGCGAAACGTTCGGACGACACATAGCCCAGCGCCGAAACCAGCGCGACCAGGACCATTGCGGCAACCAGCCCGAGCAGCGCGCGGCGGCCGCCGAGCAGATGCCAGAGCGTCAACCCGCTGCCCAGCGCCAGCCCGATCCACGCTGCCCGCGCGCCGGCCAGGAGCACCACCACGAGCAGCGCGAGGAAGCAGACGAGCAGTCCCCAGGCGCGGAACCTGCGCCAGGCCGCGATGAGCGCGAACGGCGCCAGCACCGCGATCACGCCGCCGAGCTTGAGATTGCCGGCACCAAAAATCCCGCTGAGGCGGTCGCTGGTGGCGGCACCGCCCAGGCTCAGCCCGGTCGTGGCCTGCAGCAGCGCGTCGGCGCACCAGGCCAGGGTGAGCGCCGCGATGCCGGTCAGCAGCGTGCGGCCGGCGTCCCGCCCCTCGCGCACCGGCTGCGCCACGAACAGGAGGAAGGGCAGGAAGCGCAGGTCGAGTGCGGCTTCGGTCCAGCTCTTTTCCGGGGCCAGGCTGTCCAGCGCCGAGGCGAACTGCGGCAGCCAGTAGGCCAGCCCCAGCACGAGCGCCAGGCGCGTCGTCGGCAGCGCCCAGTCGATGCGCCCGCGCGCGAGGGCAATCAGTCCGGCAATGGCACCGGCCAGCAGCGGCAGCTCGGCCGCCACGCCGAAGGGCAGCATCACCACCGTGGCCAGCAGCAGCCCGTGTGCCAGCGACAGGTGCGCGCGCTCAGCGGCCATCGCGCACCTCGGCGTAGACCGCCAGCGTCGCGGCCTGCATGGCATCGAGCGAGAACGCCTCGAAGGGTGCCGGCTGCGGGCGCCGTGCCAGCCACGCCAGGGCGCGTTCGCACAGCGCATCCAGGTCATCCCGCGCCACCGCGCCTTCAGGAAACCCGCGCGCCAGCAGTTCGCCCACCCCGCCGTGATCCCACCCCAGCACCGGCACGCCCAGCGACAGCGATTCGGCCACGGTGCGGCCGAAGGCTTCGGGCCGCGAGGAAAGCTGCAGCACCGCCAGCGACTCGGCCATCACTTCGCGGATGTCGCGGCGCGGCGGCGCGAAGACGACGGCGTCGCCCACGCCCAGGCGCGCAGCCTCGGCGCGCAGCTCGTCCACATAGCGCTCGCGGCCGGGCTCGGCCACGCCCTGCAGCAGGAGCGCCGCGTCGGCACCGCGCGCGCGCAGCCGTGCGATCAGCGCAAGGGCCTCGGCGTGGCCCTTGAGCCGGGTGCCGCGCCCGGGCAGCACGAACCACGGCCGTCCCGCCAGCGCCGGGTGCTCGGCGAAAAACGCCGCGCGCCATCCGTCGCCGGCGCGGTGTCCGCGCGGAAAGGCGGCCGGGTCGATGCCGCGCTCGATCACCCGCAGCAGCTGCGGCTCGATCTTGGGGTAATTCGCCAGCACGTGCCGCCGCACGGTTTCGGAGACGCAGATCACGCGCTCGCCGCGGGTCAGGATGGCGCTGTAGCCGCTGACGGAGTTGAGCCCGTGGACGGTGGTGACGACGGCGGGCCTCGGCCCGCGCAGGCCGCGCAGGGCGAACTGCGCGATCCACGCCGGCAGGCGCGAACGCGCGTGCAGCACGTCCGGGCGCTGCCGCTCGATCAGCCGCCGCAGCGCGAACACCTGGCGCAGCACGAACGGCGACTTGCGGCCGATGGCCAGGGTGAAATGGACGCCGCCAGCCGCGTCCAGCTCCGGCACCATCCGCCCGCCGGCCGACACCACCAGCGCGCGGTGCCCGGCGCGCGACAGCGCCTGCGCGATCTCGATCGTCGAGCGCTCCACGCCGCCCGACTCCAGCGCCGGCAGGAGCTGCATCACCGTCAGCGGAGCGGGCACGCCGGCCCCTTGCTGGCGATCAATCCTTGAGCACGTAGACCGCGCTGCAGTACGGGCAGCGCACCTCACCGGTCGCGTCCACCGGCAGGTACACGCGTGGATGCGAGCACCACAGCTCCATCCCCGGCATCGGGCACGACAGCGTCAGGTCGGCGCGGGTGACTTCGTAGCGCTTCTGCGCGTTGGCAGGCGTCAGGGCGGTGCTCATGGGAGATTCCCGAAAAAAACGGCGATCCACGCATTCTAGCGCGGATCGTCGCGATCCCGGCCCGAACGGCCGGGTGGCAGCGCTGCGGGAACGTCCGCCGTCACTGCGCCTCGACATAGGCCTCGGTGGTGATGCGCAGGTGGATTTCCGGCCCGGTCACCATGGTGTACCTGTCCACGCCAAAGGCGGTGCGATCGATCGTGCCCGTCGCGTCGAAGCCGGCGGCCTGGACCTTGCGCATCGGGTGCTCGCCGACCTTGTTGACCGTGACATCGAACGTGGCCGACTGGGTGACGCCATGGATGCTCAGGTCGCCGGTGACCTTGAGTTTGCCTTCACCGGCGGCTTCGACCGCGGTGCTTTTGAAGCTGGCCGTGGGGAACCGGGCGGCATCGAAGTACTCGGCGGCCCGGAACTCCTCGTCGAGCTTGGCGACGCCGGAGGTGACGCTGGCGATCTGCGTGGTCACATGGATCGAGGATGCCGCCGGATTGGCAGGGTCATAGACCAGGGTGCCCTCGGACGCATCGAAGCGCCCGGTGATGTTGGAAAAACCCATGTGGCTCCAGGTGAACTGGATCTGGGTGTGGGTCGGGTCGATGGTGTAGGTGACCGGTTCGGCAAAGGCGGGTGCGGTGGCAGTGGCGGCGACCAGGGCAAGGGCAAGAAGACGGGTTTTCATCGGAACTCTCCTGAAAATGGCGGTGGATCAGAGGATACGGCAGGCTTCGTCGAACGACAGGCGCGGGTTGCGGGGGCGCAGCGACGCACGGTTTCCATAGCCGATGTTGCACATGAAATTGGCACGAATCCGCGTGCCCGGGAAAAACTCCGCGGTGACCTTGTCGGCATCGAAACCCGACATTGGCCCGCAGTCCAGGCCGAGCGCACGCGCAGCCAGGATGAGGTAGGCGCCCTGCAGCGAACTGTTGCGCCAGGCGGTCAGGAGGGCGGCCTGCTCAGGCGCGCCTTCGAACCACGCGCGCGCGTCGGCGTGCGGGTAGAGGTAGGGCAGCTTTTCGTGGAAGTCGAGGTCGGCACCGATGATGGCCGTGACCGGTGCGGTCAGGGTCTTGTCGCGATTGCCCTCGTCCATCAGCGGAATGAGCCGCGCCTTGGCCTCGGCGGAAACGACCCAGGCCACCCGCGCCGGCAGCGTGTTGGCCTGCGTCGGCCCCAGCCGCGCCAGCGCCCAGATCCGTTCGAGCTGGTCGGTCGACACCGGCCGATCCAGCCAGGTGTCATGGGCAAAGCCGAAAGAGCGGGCGGTGCGGAAAAGCTGGTCGAGCGCGGCATCGTCGAGCGGGGAATTGGGCATCGGTAATCCTTGCGGGTAGGGAAAAAAGAAGCTCAGGCCACGCCGAACAGCAGAACGGCGCTGTCGGCCCTGGCGCGCAGCACAAGTTCATCGCCACCGGTGATCGCCAGGCCATCGCCAGCGCTCAGCGGCTGATCGCCGGCATCCAGCGCGCCGGACACGACCTGCAGGAAAGCGCGCCGTCCGGCGTCCAGCGGCCGCACCAGCGTGCTGCCGGCCTGCAGCGTGGCCAGATGCAGGCTGGCGTCCTGATCGATGGCCAGGCTGCCATCACGCCCGTCCGGCGTCACCAGCGTCTGCCACCGGCCACGGCGCCCGGCCTCATCGAAGGCGCGCTGATCGTAGCTCGGCGGCCGGTCGCGGTGGCGGGGCAGCAGCCAGACTTGCAGGAAGTGCACCGGTTCGCTGGAGGAGGGATTGAATTCGCTGTGCTCGATGCCGGTGCCCGCGCTCATGCGCTGCACCTCACCCGCCCGGATGGTCTGCACGTTGCCCATGCTGTCGCGGTGCGCAAGCGCGCCCGAAAGCACGATCGAGACGATTTCCATGTTGGCGTGCGGGTGGGTGGAGAACCCGCCTTCGGGCGCCACGATGTCCTCGTTGATCACCCGCAGCGCGCCGAAACCCATGCGGCGCGGTTCGTAATAGTGGCCGAACGAAAAGCTGTGCCGGCTGTCGAGCCAGGGCAGCCGGGTGCGGCCGCGCTCACACGATGGAAAGAGCTGCATGTTCATGGCCCTCATCTTATGGGCGCGGGCGGGGCTGGATAAGCCGGATCGATCGAAATCCGGTGTTCACGCCCGTGCAACAGTGCGGCGCGATGCCCACCCGCAAGCCATCGGACACACTGCGCAGGAGGCGGCGCGCGGCGGCCGTGTCCGACCTGATAGATTTGGCCACCGACCGCATCACGCGCCTCCATCCACGCCACAATGTCCCACCTCGAAAGCATCCGCACCTTCCTGCGCGTGGCCGAGCTCGAGAATTTTTCCGAGGCGGCGCGCCAGCTCGGCGTGCCCAAGTCGCTGGTGACCCGGCGCATCAAGGCGCTGGAGGACGCGCTTGGCGCCCCGCTGCTGGTGCGCACCACGCGGCGCGTGCGGCTGACCGAGGCCGGCGCGCTGTACCGCCAGCGCGTCGCGGGGCTGGTGGAAGAGCTGGACGCGCTGGAAAGCAGCCTGTCCGACGGCGCCATCAACCTGCGCGGACTGATGCGGATCAGCTCGCCCACCGCCTTCGGCATCCGCGCGCTGCGCCCGGCCCTGAGCGACTTCCTGCGCCAGCACCCCGAACTGACCCTGGAGCTGGTGCTCAACGACCAGCCGGTGAATCCCGCCGAGGAGGGTTACGACGTGGTCATCACCGACCGCAGCGCGATCTCCGGGCAGTTTCAGGAGGAGCCGCTGTTCCGCTTCGACCTGGTCTGCTGCGCCGCGCCTGCCTACCTGGCGGCGCGCGGTGCACCGGCCGACCCCTCCGAGCTGCGCCAGCACGAGGTGATCCAGTATCTCTACAACGAGAGCGGGCTGGAATGGCGCTTCGCGCGCGGCGGGGAAAGCTTCCGGGTCCTGGTGCATCCGCGCCTGTCCACCAACAGCGGCGAAGTGATGCGCGAATCGGCCTGCGCCGGCGAGGGCATCACCCTCCTGCCGTATTTCCTGGTGCGCGAGGACCTGGACGCGGGCCGGCTGGTCGAGGTGCTGCCCGGCTATGCGCTGGGCCAGATGATCATGAAGGCGGTGCTGCCGCGCCGGCGCGAAACCGTGCGCCGCAGCCAGCAGCTGATCGAGCACCTGCGCGCGGCGCTGGCCACCACCTGCCCCGAGCGCGGCGCGCTACGCAGGACCGGCGGATCGTGAGCCCTCCCACGGCCCGCAGCACCGGCGCACCGGGCAGGCGCCGCGCGCTGGCTCTGAGCGACGGCGCGGCGGGCAACGAGAACCAGGCGCTGGCGCTGGCCGCGGCGCTGGCAGGGCAGGTCGAAGCGCTGCGGCTAGCACCGCGCGCACCGTGGCGCTGGGCCGCGCCGCACCGCCTGCCCGGCGCATCCGGCGCGCTCGGCGCGGCGTTCGCCGAGCGCCTGCGCGCCCCCTGGCCGGATCTTGCGATCGGCTGCGGGCGCCAGGCGGCGCTGGCCTCACGCCTTGTGCGCGAGGCCAGCGGCGGCGCCTGCCGCAGCGTGCAGATCCTCGACCCGCGCATCGACACCCGCCACTTCGATCTGGTGGTGGCGCCGGAACACGATCGGCTGCACGGAACGAATGTCATCACCACGCGCGGCGCCCTGAACGCCATCGATGACGCCTGGCTGGAGCGCGCGCGCGCGCGCTTTGCCGCACTGCAGGCGCTGCCGGCGCCGCGCCTGGCCCTGCTCATCGGCGGACCGACGCGTGCGCTGGCGCTGGACCCGGACTACTGGACGGCGCTGGTCGCGGCGCTGAAGGCGCATCTGGCGCGCGACGGCGGCAGCGTGCTTGCGACCAGCTCGCGCCGTACCCCGGCCTGGCTGCGCGAAGCCATGCGCCGCGACTTGGCCGCGCTGCCGGGCCGCCAGTGGCACGGGCCGGAGGACGGCGACAATCCCTACTCCGGCTTCCTTGCCTGGGCCGACGCCATCGTGGTCACGCCCGACTCGGTCAACATGCTCAGCGAAGCCGCCGCCACGCGCGTACCGGTGTTCACCTTCGCGCCGCAGCCGCCGGGCGGCAAGGTCGGACGCTTCGCCCGGATGCTGCGCGAGAGCGGCCGCACGCGGGCGCTGGGCGAAGACTTCGGCACCGCGCGGATCGAACCGCTGCGCGAAACGGAGCGGGTGGCCGCCGCCATCCGCGCGCACTTCGGATGGACGTGATGGCACCGGGGAACGACGACGCGGCGCTGGCGGCACTGGCCTGGGCGTTGGACTCCGGCGCGTTCGCGCTGCCGCCGGGGCCAACCGTCTTGCTCGGCGCGCGCATCGGGCACGGCCTGCCGCAGCCGGGTTGGCACTGCGTGCAGGCGCTGCGTCCGCCGTTCCTCGAACTCGCGACGCACGGACACGCGGCGTCGCCCGAGACCGCGCCCCCGGACTGCGGCGCCGCGCTGGTACTGCCGCCGCGTTCGCGCGACGCCGCGCGCGCGCAGCTGGCCCAGGCCGTCGACGCGCTGACGCCCGGCGGTCTGCTTGCGGCGGCGGCCGGCAACAGCGAGGGCGGCCGCGCGTTGCAGGCCGACCTTGCCGCGCTGCTGGGCGAGGCCCAAGGCGCCTCCAAGCACCGCTGTCGCATCGCCTGGGCGCGCAAGGACCCGGCGCGCATCGATGCCGCCCTCCTGGAAGCATGGCGCGCACTCGCGCAGCCGCAGCGGGTGACACAGGGCGATTTCACCTTCTGGACCCACCCCGGCCTGTTCGCCTGGGACCGCATCGACGCCGCCTCTGCGCTTTTGGCCGAACACATCCCAGCGGACCTGCGCGGCCGCGTCGCCGATGCCGGTGCGGGCTGGGGCTATCTCTCCATGGTGCTGCAGCGCCGCTGTCCCGGCATCGCTTCGCTCGACCTGTTCGAAGCCGACGCCCGCGCCCTGGAACCGGCGCAACGCAATCTCGAAGACGCCCCGTCCGGCCGCAGCGGCATCGCGCGCGTCCACTGGCACGACGTCACCACCGGCCTGCCCGGGCGCTTCGACGCCGTGGTGACGAACCCGCCCTTCCATCTCGGCCGCGCCGACGCACCGGCGCTGGGCCGCGCCTTCATCGCCAGCGCCGCCGCCGCGCTCGAACCGCAGGGCGCGCTCTGGCTGGTGGCCAACCGTCACCTGCCCTACGAAACCGAACTGCGCGCGCGCTTCGGCGAAACGCGGCAGGTGGCCGAGCGGGACGGCTTCAAGGTGATCCACGCCCAGGCGCCGCGCCCATGAGGCTGGTGCGGCACATCGCCAACCTCGGCTACGGCAGCCGTCGCGACGTGCTCGCACTGTTTCGCGAGGGCCGCGTCACCGATCCTGCGGGCGAAGTGCTCTACGCCGACGACCGGATTCCGCACGACGCCCTGCGCATCGACGGCGAGCCGCTCGATCCGCCGCCGGGGCTGGTCATCGCGCTGCACAAGCCGACCGGCTACACCTGTTCCACGCGCGATCCCTCACGCCTGGTCCACGATCTGCTGCCGCCGCGTTTCCGGCTGCGCAAGCCGGCGCTGTCCACCATCGGCCGGCTGGACCGTGATACCTCGGGCCTGCTGCTGCTGACCGACGACGGCCAGCTGCTGCATCGGATCATTTCGCCCCGATCCCGCATTCCCAAGGTCTACGAGGCCGAGCTGGCCGAAGACCTGCGCGGCGACGAAGCCGCGCTGTTCGCCTCGGGCACGCTGATGCTGGATTCGGAAACCTCGCCATTGGCGCCCGCCGCGCTCGAAGCGCTGGGCCCACGCAGCGCCCGTCTCGTCCTCACCGAAGGCCGCTATCACCAGGTGCGCCGCATGTTCGCCGCGACCGGCAACGCCGTGACCGCGCTGCGGCGCGTCGCGGTCGGACGGCTGCGGCTGGACGCGCTCGAGCTGGCGCCGGGCGCGTGGCGCGCGCTCGACGCCGTCGAGCTGGCGCAGGTCTTCGGCCCGTGAATCCCGGATCGCCGGCGCGGCCGTTCGCCAGGCGCTGAAAGATGCCGGCGCCACGCCCGCCCCGCGCGGGCTGGCGCGATCCGGAAACGCCGCATGGGCATCGGATGACGCCCGGGTTCTGGGACAATGCGCCGATGTTCCACGTCGTCCTCTACGAGCCGGAAATCCCGCCCAACACCGGCAACGCGATCCGCCTGTGCGCCAACGCCGGCGCGACGCTGCACCTGGTCGAGCCGCTCGGCTTCGCCCTCGATCACGCGAGGATGCGTCGCGCCGGGCTCGACTATCGCGAATTCGCCGACCTGCGCGTGCATCCTTCGCTGCACGCGTTCCTCGATGCGGTGCGCCCGGCGCGGCTGTTCGCCTTTTCCTCGAAGGCCACGCTGCGCTTCGACCAGGTGGCCTACGCGCCGGGCGATGCGCTGATGTTCGGCCCGGAAACCCGCGGCCTGCCCGAAGCGGTGCTGGAAACGATTCCCGAGGCGCAGCGCCTGTACCTGCCAATGCGCCCGCGCAACCGCAGCCTCAATCTTTCCAACGCGGTGGCGGTGGCGGTGTACGAGGCGTGGCGGCAGCAGGGATTCGACGGCGCGGCGCGGTAGCGCGGCGGGCGGCCGAAGGCGTTCCTTACTCGGGATACTCGGGTTTCTGCCCGCGCGCCATCAGCCAGGCCAGACCCTCGGCCGGGGTGATTTCGCCGTGCAGGACGCGCTGCACCTGGGCGCTGATCGGAAGGTCGAGCCCGTGGCGATTGGCCAGGCGCATCACCTCGTCCACGGTCTGCACCGATTCGACCACCTGGCCGATCTCGCGCACCGCGTCATCGACGCTCTTGCCCTGCCCCAGCGCAAGTCCGAGGCGACGGTTGCGCGACAGGTCGCCGGTGCAGGTGAGCACCAGATCGCCCAGGCCCGAGAGGCCCATCAGGGTTTCGGCGCGCGCGCCGAGCGCCGCGCCCAGGCGCAGCATCTCGTTGAGCCCGCGGGTAATGAGGCCCGAGCGTGCGTTGAGTCCCAGCTGCATGCCGTCGGCCACGCCGGTGGCCACGGCCAGCACGTTCTTCATCGCTCCGCCCAGCTCCGCGCCGACCATGTCGGCACCGGTATAGACCCGGAAGGTCGGGCCGTGCAGGGCGCGCGCCACGGTCTGCGCGAAGTGCGGATCGAAGGCGTGCGCGGTGACCGCGGTGGGCAGGCCCTGCGCGACTTCACGCGCGAAGGACGGCCCGGTGACCACGCACAGCGGCGTGTCCGGGCCGAACACCTCCTGCGCCACCTCGTGCAGGAAACGGCCGGAGCCGGGTTCGAAGCCCTTGGTCGCCCAGGCCACGCCGACGCCGACGCGCTTGAGCGGCGCGACGTCACGCGCGGTGCGCGTGAAGGCGTGACTGGGCACCACGACCAGCAGCAGGTCGGCCTGACGCACGGCCTGCGCCAGGTCGGTGGTGTATTTCAGCGAAGGCGGCAGCGGCACGTCCGCCAGGTAGCGGACGTTGCGACCGGTGGAAGCCATCGTGGCGATGGCTTCCGCGTCGCGCCCCCAGAGCGTGGTGTCGAGGCCGCTGCGCGCGCCCTGGGCGGCGAGCGCCGTGCCCCAGGACCCGGCGCCCAATACCGCCAACCGCCGCGGACGATCCGCCATGGGATCAGGCGTGACCGGCGTCCGGCGTCGCGGCGTCGGAGCCTTCGGCGGCCTGCTGGCGACGACGCAGCGATTCGGCGTAGATCTGGTCGAAGTTGATCGGCTGGATCAGGAAGGGCGGGAAACCGCCGTTCTGCACCATGTCGGCGATCTGCTGGCGCGCGTACGGGAACAGCGTGTTGGGCGCATAGGTGCCCAGCAGCGCGTCGGTGTTCTGCGCATCGAAACCGGCGATGGTGAAGATGCCGGCCTGCTGCACTTCGGCCAGGTAGGCGTTCTTGCCGTTGAGGGTGCAGGTCAGCGAGATCGTCAGCACCACCTCGAACACGCCTTCGCTCAGCGCCGCGACCTTCTGCCCCAGGTTGAGCTGCAGCTCCGGCTGGCCCTGTTCCTGGAACACCTGCGGGGCGTTGGGGGCCTCGAAGCTCGCGTCCTTGATGTAGATGCGCTGCAGTGCGAACTGCGCCTGGTTGCCGGCTTCGGGGGCGACGCCTGCGGCGCCGTTGGCGGTCTCATCGGCCATGGGTGACTCCAGAATGATGTGAGGAAGAGGGCCGTTTCTCGGGAAACGGCAAAAGGACGCGGATTATCCCACGCCCTGTCCAGATGGGCCAGCCGCCGCCGCTTTTCAAGTGCGCCGGTGCGTGCCGGTGCTACCTTGCCGCTCCCGTCCACGGAGCTTCGCCATGCCTCAGGCCCTGATGCCATGCTTCGCCGTGCTGGGCCAGCCCGTCGCGCACAGCCTCTCGCCGCGCATCCACCGCCGCTTCGGCGAGCAGTGCGGAATCGCGCTGGACTACCGCGCGATCGAGGTCGCCCCGGAGGCGCTGGCCGCGCGTCTTGAGGCCTTTCACGCCGAGGGGCTCGCGGGCGCCAACGTCACCCTGCCGCTCAAGGAACTGGCCGCCCGCGCCTGCCGGGAGCTGTCGGACGCGGCGCGCCTGAGCGGTGCGGTCAACACTTTGGTGCGACTGGAAGACGGCTGGCTGGGCGACAACACCGACGGCGCCGGCCTGGTGGCCGACCTGCGCCGCATCGGCGCGCGGCTCGACGGCGCGCGCGCGCTGCTGCTGGGCGCCGGCGGCGCGGCGCGCGGCGCGGTGCCGGCACTGTTCAGGGCCGGCGTCGCCGAACTGGTCGTGGCCAACCGCAGCGTCGAGCGCGCCGTCGCGCTGGCGCACGATCTGGCCGGCTGCGGCCCGATCCGCGCCCGCGGCCTGGATGCACCGGGCGACGCCGGCGGCTTCGACCTGATCCTCAACGCCACCTCCGCCGCCCGCGGGAGCCACGCGCTGGCGCTGCCGGTCACGCTGCCGGCGACCGATGCAACGGCCTATGACCTGTCTTACGACGCGGCCGCGCAGCCGTTTCTCGCCTGGGCGGCGTCCGCCGGCATCGCGCGCGCCGCCGATGGCCTGGGCATGCTGGTCGAACAGGCCGCCGAAGCCTTCCAGCGCTGGCACGGCGTGCGCCCCGACGCCGCCGCGGTGCTGGCCAAACTGCGCGCGGAGCGGGTCTGATCCAGCGCCCGATCCGCCGCTCTTGCGACCAGCCGGTGAAAACCACCCGCCAAGCGCGCACCGCGCCGGGATCGCGCTGCCCCGGACTCATGCGGGAACCTCGAACAACCTCCCGTCTTGCGTCATTACGGCTTTCGCTTGAATGACGCCGGTTTTTCGGCCGGCAGCGGCGATTCGAACCCATCGTCGAACAGATGGTCGAGCCGGCAGCGGCCCGCCGAACACGGGTCGGACAGCGGCACTCCCGCCTGCGGATACTCCACGCCATCGTGAACGCCGTCCCTGTCGGAATCGACCTGGTTCGGATCGGTGCCGAGCAGGTATTCGAACCCGTCGATCAGCCCGTCGCCGTCGCTGTCCACGTTCGGATAGGCGTAGCCGAGCACCATGCTCGAACCGGCCGGCCAGGCTGACGTGTAGCCCTGCGCCTCGAAGCTGCTCCGGTCGCGCTCCAGAAATACCGCGCAATCGTCATCGGCGGTCTTGCATTTGAGCCACAGGCGCTCCGCGCCTCGCGGAATGCAGGCGGGTTCCGGCGTGCAGGACTGGTAGACATAGCCTTGCAGGCCCCGATAGTCGTACCCGGCGTTGCTGGCGGTCTGCACCTGCGCGGCGGATGTCAGCAACAGGAAGTCGCGGTTGCCGCCGTTGCAGCCCGGTACGCCGGGCGTGCACCCCGCAGGCCAGGGACGGGAGCGGTCCAGCCAGTAAAGCGGCACCAGCGCCGGATGCGAGGCGTCGACCTTGAACTCGGTGGTCAGCACGTAGGCGCTGGCGCGCGGAGACGGCGGCGGCGGTGTCGGGTACTGGTACGGAAAGCTCGGGTAGCCCGGCGTCAGTGCCCCCTGTGGCTGGTAGCTTCCCGCCTGATTGATCATGAAGGCCAGCGCGGCCTGCGGCACCGTGGTGTGCGCCCAGTCTTTCGCGGCCGCGCCGTAGAACGAGAAGAGCGGCGTCAGGCGATTCTTCATCGCCTTGCCGTCGCTGTGTCCAAGCATGGCGGCGACCGCCGAATCGGCCCGGATCGTTCCATATCCGAGCCTGGGATCCCATGTGTTTGGAAAAGTGGGAAGCATGCTGCTTTCGATCAGCACCGAGCGGATTCCACGGTAGGGCGGGTCCAGCACGCCTTCGCCCGGCAGCACCAGCGGATTGATCGAACGCAGGATACCCGCCAGCCCCGACACCAGCGGTGCGGACATGGACGTGCCGGTGCACGGCCCCTGCCCGTCGCCGTTCGTTCCGAGGGCCGCGTCGTCGCAGAGAATGGTCGGACTCCACGGCATGCCGGGATAAAGCGTGGACAGCACGCGCCGCGCCGGCGCGACGTGCTCCTGCCTGGCGTCGGTTGCAGCGTTCACGGTGTAGTTGGAGCCGCACTCCATGTCGGAGTAGGTTGGCGAAAACGGGCAATTATCGCTGTGGTTTGGGGGCGGGTCTTTGTCCTCATCCCAGAAGTCCAGGGATTCATCCAGCCCGCCCACGCTGGCCACCCGTGGATCGCTGGCGGGGAAGTTGAGCCTCCCCCGGTCATTGCCCGACGCGGCTACCATCAGGACGCCTTGAGAACTGGCGTAGGCAATGGTAAGGCATTCCGGATCGTTCTGGAATAGTGGGTCAGCGCAGACATTTTTCGGATAATCGAAGGTGCCATTTCCTTGTCCGCCAAAACTCATGTTCACGACCTGGGTGCCCGTCTCGGCAAGGAGTGTCAAACCAACCCAAGGGGCGACTTGATTAATGTATGGAAAAACAATTCCTGACGAAAGGCAAGTGTCTTGGATTATTCTTCCAGAGGCAAGGCCGCAATTCTTGCATGCTCCTGCCACGCCATCGGTGTTCGTGTGATTTGCAGCAATCAAGCCATGGACATGCGTACCATGGCCTGCATATGCGGGAATCATGAAGCCGTTGCCGCTATCGCAAACCTGGGAAGCTGACGTAACGGGAACGGGTTCCATTTCATCTACATTGAAGTCGATGGGATTTGGAAATCCATGACGCCCAATGTCAAGGGAGGCCGAGGAAAGGAAATTGCCGCCCGTCAGGGAGCCGTTTGCATCCTGCGCCCGAAGATCGGAGTGGTCGGTATGGAGACCGTTATCCAGCACCCCCACTCGCGCCCAACCGCCTGCGCGAGCCCATGCGGCGGGAAAGCTCATGGCACCGATCCAGTATTGGGTTGCAACTCCTTGAGTGGTGGGCGGCGCCTTGTCGGAAGTGCCAGGGCGCAGGCTCAGATCCACCTCGATCGGTATTTTCGCATGCCTGACGAAATCGTCGGCGAGCAGCGCGGAGACGGCAGCTTCCTTATCGGCACCGGGCGGGTATCGCACGACGATCATCTGCTCCAGGCGCGCTCTCGGCAGTTCCGGGTTGGCATCGAGATAGGCTTTGAAATCCCCCTTCGCCCGGAATGGATGCGGGATGAAATACTGAACGGATTGCGGGTTCTCCACGGATAGCGCACCGAGTGGCGGAGGGAGGCCGGCTGAAGGATCGAATCCGTTGACGATACCCTCAGGGTTCGGCCCTTGCTCGGATCGGACGAGTTCGAAGATTATCAACGTGTCATCTTCACTGGACTGTGCATGGAGATTCGTGGGAAATGCCATGGAGGCCCCGAAAAAGCCCGCCAGGAAAAATCCCCCCACTCTCCCCGAGCGTACGGCCACACTTCCAAGAATGATCCAGGCCAACATCAGTAAATACATGATATTGTTTGCAGGTACAAATGTAGGGGGCGGGAGGGGGCGTACTACGAGACTGACTTGGGAAATGGGGGGCAGGACGGGATAACTTGGGTTGCTGATGCTTCGGATTCTTATTCTTACAATATAGTTTCCTTCCGGGAGCGTTCCAATATTAAATGTGGTTACGTATATAGGAATCATGCAGAATATAGGATCTGTTGCGGCTATTCCTGTTATAATTGCATCAACAATATTTTCGTTTCTTTGAATTTCGATAAGAGGATGGCCGTCGGGCGAGTAGGCAAAGCCGTGGCATACGCCAGCTCTCACCGACATGTCTATCGGCTGCCCCGCATAGGGCTGGGCGGGTGAGAAGGTTGGTGGATCGACGAATGCCGAGGCTGACGCGAATGGCAGCATGAACAGCACGAGCACTGTCGTCAGCGCCTTCCAGATGCGAACATGGGTGGCTTTCATCAGGGTTTCTCCTTGCAATGGCCTCTTGCGCGAAATTCTCGAGGAATCAGATATTCAAAAAACCAGGATTTTCAACCGATAGTGCCGAAATTGGAGGCGGAAGTCCGCTCCCCAAGTCGAACTCGTCAACTATTTGCTGCGGAGTGGGTGCGCTCTCATTCGTTGAAATCTCAACGAAAATATATGAGCGGTTATCCTGGGCGTTGACCATCTTTGGTGAGGCCAGAAGCGCTGGGGCAAGTGCGAGGGCAAGAACTCTGGCAGATCGCTTGAGCGTCGCGACTCCTAGTAAAATTAGAAGTCCGGCAAAGGAGAGTAAAGCCGTCCGACTGGCTGCCGGCACCGTGACGAGGGTAGGGTGCCGGTGAACTACCAGGTTTGCCGTAGAAGCTGGCGGGAGGACTTCAAAGGGAGGGAATGTCTTACGGATGCGCACCTGTACTATATAGATCCCCTGAGGGAGTTCACCAATATCGACGGTGATGGTGCCAATGCCGAAAATGCAAAGTATGGGATCGGTAGCTTCCACCCCGGTAATGATGACATCGACGACATCGTCATGCGCCTGGACTTCAACGTAGGGATAGCCCGGGGGTGGTGTGACAAAGGCATGACAAATCCCCCCTCTCACCGACATGTCTATTGGCTGCCCCGCATAGGGCTGAGCGGGTGAGAAGGTCGGCGGATCGACGAACGCCGAGGCTGACGCGAACGGCAGCATGAACAGCACGAGCGCCGTCGCCAGTGCCTTCCAGATGCGAACATGGGTGGTTTTCATCAGGGGCTCTCCTTGCAATGGCGGTGCGCGGTCGAGTCTACGGCACTTCTTGCCTTGATTCGCGTTCCGGATCAATCATTTGGCCGGATAAATCCCGACCAGAGTAATGATTCCTGCAAGCAGCAGCAGGGATATGGTCGTGCCCGCCGGCACGATAGCGGGCGGCGGAGGGGCGCGCACCATGAGGCCGGCCTGGAAAATGGGAGGCAGGACGGGTGCCCGTGCTGCCGCATTCCGCGTCATCACCTTGGGCAACACCATGAGCGAAGCCGCCGAAAACCTGCTGGAGAAGCTCAAGTCGCTGCCGCCGCAGCGGCTGGCTGAAGTCGCCGATGTCGTGGACGTTCTGCGCGTCCGTGAGGAAAAAACGCGCACCCGGAGGATGGACGGCTTCGCCGCCGCGCAGCCGCCGCTTTCCCCCGAGGACATCCAGGCCGAAATTGCCGCCGCCCGCGCGCAGCAGCGTGCCGCGAATGCGGATCGTCGCTGACGTCAACATCGTGCTGTCCGCCCTGCTCTGGGACGGAGCGCCGCGCGCGCTGCTGGATTCCGCCCGTCATGGCCGCATCGCGCTCTTTACCGGCGCTGCGTTGATGGCCGAACTGGAAGGCGTGCTTTCCCGCCCGAAACCGGCGAGTCGTGTGGCGACGCCTTCATTCATGCACCTGCCTTGCGGCAACCGCACCGCGACGCGGCTGCGGGAGAAACCACCCGGAAGATCACCCGTCCGCAATGTCATACGCCGGCAGCTTCTTCTCCACCGCCGCGTTCTTCAGCGTGACGTAAGCCGGCAGGCCGTCCTTGCCGTAGGGCGGCGGTGCCTCGCCGCGGATCAGCGGCTCCAGGTACCGGCGCGCAGCCTCGGTGATGCCGTAGCCGTCCTTGCAGATGAAGTTCTTCGGCAGCTTTTTCTCGTGATTGGCGATTTTCGCCAGCGGTGCCGGCTCGATCTTCCAGCGGTAGGGTGCGTTCGAGGTGCGCACGATGGCGGGCATCACCGCGTTCTGCTCGGCCAGCGCGAGCTTCACCGCGGCCTCGCCCACCGCCAGCGCGTGGTCGAGGTCGGTCTTGCTGGCGATATGCCGCGCCGAACGCTGCAGGTAGTCGGGCACCGCCCAGTGCTGCTTGTAGCCCAGCGACTCCTTCACCCGCTGGGCGATCGCCTGACCGACGCCACCGAGCTGGGTGTGGCCGAAGGAGTCGACCGTGCCGGCATCGGCCAGGAAGCGGCCGTCGGCGTCGCGCAGGCCCTCGGAAACCGCCACCACGCACCAGCCCACGCGCTTGACCGTCTCGTCCACCTTGGCGAGGAAGGTTTTTTCGTCGAAGGGCACTTCGGGAAACAGGATGAGGTGCGGCGCCTCGTCCGGACCGCGGCCCGCCAGCCCGGCGGCGGCGGCCAGCCAGCCGGCGTGGCGCCCCATCACTTCCAGCACGAACACCTTGGTGGAGGACTCGGCCATCGAAGCCACGTCCAGCGCGGCCTCGCGCAGCGAAACGGCGGTGTACTTGGCGGCCGAGCCGAAGCCCGGACAGCAGTCGGTGACGGCAAGATCGTTGTCCACGGTCTTGGGCACGCCGATGCAGGTGAGCGGATAGCCGAACTCGCGCGCCACCTGCGAGACCTTGTTGGCGGTGTCGGCCGAATCGTTGCCGCCGTTGTAGAGGAACCAGCGGATGTCGTGCGCGGCGAACACCTCGATCAGGCGCTCGTAGCGGGCGCGGTCGGCCTCGATGGTCTTGAGCTTGAAGCGGCAGGAGCCGAACGCGCCGCCGGGCGTATGCGCCAGCGCGCGGATCGCGGCGATGGGCTCTTTCGAGGTATCGATCAGATCCTCGCGCAGCGCGCCGATGATGCCGTTGCGCGCGGCGTATACCTTCACCCCCGCGGCGCGCGCGGTGGTGATGACCGCCGAGGCGGTGGCGTTGATGACGGCGGTGACTCCGCCCGATTGCGCGTAAAGCAGTCTGCCCTGGCTCATGGAAGGATGCGGTGGTGAGGGATGGGAAAGGCCGCGACGGGGGCGCGGATTTGCGCGGCGCGATGCGGCTTTGGTCTGGTTTGACAGCGGCGTTCGGCAGCAGTTAGGTTTGCTGCGCTGCACCGCAGCCGCGCACCGATCCAGTCTAGCGGAAAGGTCGCCCCGGCCGTGCGGTGCCTCATTGTCTTCCAGGTTCAGCACATGCGACTTGTACTACTCGGCGCCCCCGGCTCCGGCAAGGGAACCCAGGCCAGCCGCCTCAAGGAGGCGCTCGCGGTTCCGCACATTTCCACCGGCGACCTGCTGCGCGGCGCGGTGGCGGCGGGCACCCCGCTGGGCCTCCAGGCCAAGGCGGTGATGGAGCGCGGCGAGCTGGTATCCGACGACATCGTGCTGGGCATGCTCGAAGAGCGCCTGCGCGTCGGCGACTGCGGCGCGGGCTTCATCCTCGACGGCTACCCGCGCAATTCCGCCCAGGCCAACGCGCTGGACGCCCTGCTCGACCGCCTCGGCCAGCCGGTCGACCTGGCCGTGCTGCTGGACGTGGACACCGAGCTTCTGATCGAACGCATCGCTGGACGGGCGCGCGCCGAAGGGCGCAGCGACGACACCCCGGAGACGGTGCGCAACCGCCTGCGCGTCTACAACGACCAGACCGCGCCGGTGATCGGCTTCTACGAGGCCGCAGGCACGCTGGTGCGGGTGGACGGCGTCGGCAGCATGGACGAGATCACTGCCCGCGTGCTGGCCGCGATCGGGCACGCAGCGGCCTGAGCCGCCGAAGGCGCCTCGCGGGCGCATCGCGCATCCGCGCACGGTGAAGCGATGACACTGCACATTCTCGGCATCTGCGGCACGTTCATGGGCGGGGTCGCCGCGCTCGCACGCGAACTGGGTCTGGCGGTCGAAGGCTCGGACCAGAGCGTCTACCCGCCGATGAGCACCCAGCTCCAGGCCCTGGGCATCGCGCTCAAGAGCGGCTACCTGGCCGAGCACATCGGCGCGGACGTGGCCGACGTGGTCATCGGAAATGCGCTGTCGCGCGGCAATCCGGCGGTCGAATCGGTGCTCGACCGCGGTCTTGCCTACACCTCGGGCGCGCAGTGGCTGGCGGAACACGTGCTGCCCGGGCGCACCGTGCTGGCGGTGGCCGGCACCCACGGAAAGACCACCACGTCGACCCTGCTGGCCTTCCTGATCGACCGCCTCGGCGGCGCGCCGGGCTTCCTCATCGGCGGGGTGCCGGCGGATTTCCCCGCCTCGGCGCGACGGGGATCGGGCGAATGCTTCGTGGTGGAGGCGGACGAATACGACACCGCGTTCTTCGACAAGCGCTCCAAGTTCGTGCACTACCGTCCCAGGATCGCGATCCTCAACAACCTCGAATTCGATCACGCAGACATCTTCCCCGATCTCGCCGCGATCGAACGCCAATTCCACCACCTGGTGCGCACCGTGCCCGGCTCCGGCCGGCTCATCGTCAACGCCGAGGACGCGAACCTCGCGCGCGTGCTGGCGCAGGGCTGCTGGACGCCGGTGGACACCTTCGCGATCGACGCACAGGCCGACTGGCAGGCCCGCCTCGACGCCTCCGACGGCTCCGCCTTCACCGTGCTGCATCGCGGCCGTGCGCTGGGCCAGGTGCGCTGGGAGATGGCCGGCCGCCACAGCGTGATGAACGCGCTGGCTGCGCTGGCCGCCGCCGCGGCCGCCGGCTTCGACGCACAGGCCGCGCTGCCGCTCTTCGCGCAGTTCCGTGGTGCGAAGCGGCGCCTGGAGCGGCTTGCCGAAGCCGGCGGCCTGCGCGTCTACGATGACTTCGCCCACCATCCCACCGCGATCCGCACCACGCTCGACGGCCTGCGCGCGCGCCACCCCGAAGACCGCCTCCTCGCCGTGCTCGAGCCGCGCAGCAACTCCATGCGCCTGGGCGCGCACGCCGACCAGCTCGCGCCCTCGCTGGAGCCGGCCGACGCCGTGCTGTTCCTGGCCCGCCCCGGACTTGCCTGGGACGCGCAGCGGGTGATCGGCGCGCTGCGCGGCGAAGGCCACGTCGCGCCCGATGTCGATACGCTGCTGGCGCGCCTGGCCGAACTGGCGCGCCCGGGCGATACCGTGGTCTTCATGTCCAACGGCGGCTTCGAAGGTGCGCCGCGCCGCTTCGCGCAGACGCTGGGATAATCGACGCTTTCGTTGACCGGGAGACGCCGCATGGACCTGCGCGACCGCATCCACCAATCCGCCCTCGCGCTTTCGCCCACGCATCTGGACGTGCGCGACGAAAGCCATATGCACGCCCGCGGCACGCAGACCCACTACAAGGCGATCGTCGTGAGCGACCGCTTCGCGGGCCTGTCGCCGGTGCGCCGCCACCAGGCGGTGTACGCCGCGCTCGGCGACCTGATGCGCGACCTCCACGCGCTCGCCCTGCACACCTACACCCCGGCCGAATGGGAAGCCCTCGGCGAAGCGCCGGCATCACCCGCCTGCCGCGGCGGCAGCACGCACGACGCCGTGGGTTGAAGCAGGCTCAGCCGCCCGCCCGCGCGCGAAGCCGCTCCACCACCGCCGCTTCCAGCCCGCCTTCGGACGCCCGCAGGCGCTCCAGCTCGGCGCGATTCCAGTCCGCCGCAATGCGGCCATCGAGCAGCAGCACGGCGCGATCGAGGACGCGCTCGGCCACGTCCAGGCCGTGCGTGGCGAGCAGCACCGTGGCGCCGGCATCGGCACGCTGGCGCAGGAGCGTCTTGAGATGGAATGCCGCGAGCGGGTCCAGCCCGTTCAGCACCTCATCGAGCAGCAGCAGCGGCGGATTTCCGAGCAGCGCGAGGACCACGGCGAGCTTCTGGCGCGTGCCGAGCGAGTATTCGACCACCTCGCGCTCCAGCCAGGGTGACAGTCCGAGCACATCAGCCACGGCCACAGCCTGCGCCACGGCGTCCGCGCCCTGCTGGCGCACGCCGGCGACCAGCTCCAGGCACTGGCGGCCGCGCAGCGCGCCGGGCAGCGCGCCCGGGTCGGTCGCATAGCCGAACCGGGTGCGCGCGCGAACCGGCTCCTTGCGCGGATCGATGCCGTCGATGGCGAGGTGCCCGGTGCACGGGACCAGCCCCGCGCAGGCGCGCATGAGGCTGCTCTTGCCCGAGCCGTTGGGGCCGATCAGGCCGACCAGTTCACCGGCGGCAAGGCAAAGATTCACGCCGCGCAGCACGTCGTCCGTGCCGTAGGACAGGTGAAGGTCACGCAGCGCCAGGCGCGTATTCATGGTCGTACCCCCCGATGCACAAGCCGCAGGCACATCCCCAGCCACAGCGGTGCGAGCAAAGGCGGGAACGCCTGCCACACCGCGCCGATCAGGGCCAGATGCACGGTGAAAGCGAGCGGAATGCGGGCCGGCGTGCGGCGCAGCGCCAGGGTGCAGGACGCCTGCAGCATCGCCAGCGCGAGCAGGACCAGAGCGACCCACGGCGCGACGTGCCCGGCCCCCAGCGCCGCCAGGGCCAGACCCGTCGTCGCGGCGCCGGGCACCGCCAGGGCCAACGGCACCCTCAACCCGGACAGCCAGAAGCGCGCCCGCGCTGGCTGCGCGCCCAGCCAGCGCTCGGCCTGCACCAGCACCCCCAGACCCCGCCGCCACGCGCTCAGATATGCGGCCAGCGCCAGACCGGCCGCCAGCGCCAGCGCCGCCGCGGACGCACCCGTACCCGCCGGGATCAGCAGCAGCATCCACAGGCCATGGCGCAGCGGGCCCGGGCCGATGCCGGACAGCACCTCGCGCATCTGCCAGCGCCACAGGCCGCCGCGCCCGACGAAGCAGCGCAACGACAGCGCAGCATTTCCGACATCCGCGCCGGTCGCGCGCTCCGTGCCGGGCCGACGCCACTGCGCCCAGACCACGCCTGCCGCAGACGCGGCCACCAGCATCAGGATCAGCCAGCCCCACGCCGTCCACGGCAGGCGCAGAAAGGCGAACAGCAGCGCACCCGCCAGCGCATCGGCCACGATGCAGCCCAGCACCACGCGCCCGCGCTCGCATTGCCGCACGCGCGGGGCAACCGGCTGGGCGCCCAGCCAGCCGGCGGCATCCCGGCGCTCCCAGTCGCGCAGCCGCAGCCGCACCCGCATGGCGATCAGGCCGCCCCACGCCAGCAGCCACGCCCAGGGCGCGGCCTGCGTCAGGGCAAGGATGTCCCTGGCCAGCTCGCGCCGTGCGGCCAGCGCGGCGACGGCCATTCCCGACAGCACCGCCAGCGCCAGCCAGATCATCGCGTGGAACGCGGCTTCGCCCGGCGCCTGCCGCCAGCGCGCAAGGCGATTGCGCCACAGGCAGCGGCGGTGTGCGAGATAGGGATCGAACAGGTGGGAACGCATGGGCCGCGTACGCAGATCGGACCCGTCATGGAGCAGGAACCTGCGCGAAAGGTTCAACGGTGCCGATCTTGCGCGCGCCCGGCGATCGCGCCCATGGCACCTGGCACCTGCCGCAGTGCTGACGTCCGCCCCGGCGGCGCGATCAGGGGGAAGAACGTGGATCCAGCGATTCGGAAGTGGTGCTCACCAGCGGCACAAAGTGATCCCGGGCCGAAACGTCGCGCCTGCGGCGCATGAAGCGGTACAGCGCATAGGCCGCCAGCAGCGCGCTCAGCGCGAAGAACCACGCGAACAGCAGCCACGGCTGGCCGCGGTTCATCAGAAGGCCGGCCGCCAGCGGCCCCACCGCCGAGCCCACGCCGTTGACCAGCAGCAGGCTGCTCGACGCCGACATCAGCTCATCGCGCTCCAGATAGTCCACCAGGTGCGCCACCGCGATGGGATACAGCGAGAACGCCATTCCGCCGAAGGCGAAGATCAGCGCCAGCGCCGTCGCGGGTCCGCCCACCGGAAGCAGCAGTTGCGCCAGCGCGGCGACGGCCGCCACGGCGCTGATCGCCGCCAGCGCCAGGCGCCGGTCGACGCGGTCCGCGAAGTGGCCCAGCGGCCACTGCAGCAACACGCCGCCGACGATGGCGACGCTCATGTAGGTGCCCACCGCCGCCGCCCCCATCCCCTGCGCGGCGGCGTAGATCGGCAGCAGGCCCCAGAGCGCGCCGAGCACCAGGCCGGCGATCAGGGCACTGACCAGCGCGGTGGGCACCAGGTGGAAGAACCGCCCCAGCTGCACCTTGGGCATGGCGTGCAGGCGCGGCTGCTGCTGGCGCATGTCGATCACCGGCAGGCTCGCCAGCGCGAACAGGATTGCCACCACGCTGAACAGCACGAAGCCCTCGCCCGGCACCCGCAGCAGCTGCTGGGCCATCGCGCTGGCGCCCAGGTTGAGCATCATGTAGATCGAAAACAGCGCGCTGCGGTGGCGCGGATCGGCGGCGGCGTTGAGCCAGCTTTCGATGATGACGTAGAGCCCGACCAGCAGGAGCCCCTGCAGCACCCGCATCGCCAGCCACAGCCCGTAGACCGGGCCGAGCGCCTGCACCAGCACGCTCACCACCAGCAGGGTGGAGCAGAACGCGAAGGCGCGAATCTGGCCGATCCGGTGCACCATGCGCGGCACCGTGTAGGTGCCGACCAGGAAGCCGGCGTAGTAG
The DNA here is from genome assembly GCA_934525595.1 of uncultured Chiayiivirga sp. Taxonomy (GTDB): domain Bacteria; phylum Pseudomonadota; class Gammaproteobacteria; order Xanthomonadales; family Xanthomonadaceae; genus Denitratimonas. The sequence goes on from CAKSZJ010000019.1 coordinate 28,513, forward strand.
GCCGCGCTGAGCGTGCCGATCATCGCCACCGAGAACCCCAGCGCCTCGCCGCGCAGCGCCATCAGCGTATGCAGCAGGCCCACGCCCATCAGCAGCATGACGGTGCTCAGCAGCAGCGGGATGGCGGAGCGGAGGGTGGAAAGCATCGGCAAGGCCAGTCGTGGACGGATCGCGGCGGGCGTCCGCCGCAGGCCGAAGCCCGCGTCCGGCGGCGCAAGCCGGACAAGGGTAGCAAGGCGATCCCGAATGCAGACTGGACGCGCGGCGCGCGGCACTCAGGCCAGCAACGCCTTGATCCGCTCGCGGTCGTAGCCGCTCCAGCTGCCGCGGTCGGACTCCACCACCGGAGCGCTGCGATAGCCCAGGCCGACAAGTCGCGCGAGCGCGGCGCGGTCCTGCATCAGGTCCACCAGGGCGTACTCGATGCCGAGGATCTCCAGGTCGCGGCGGGTGGACTCGCACTGCGGGCAGTCGGGCTTGGAATAGACGGTAACGGTCACGATGGCTTCTCCTCGGGCTGGGAAAGGGCGACGCCCGGCACCGGGCGCAGGGTTCAGAAATCGACGGCGAACACTTCGTCCTCGTCGTCGCGCTTCATCACGCCGACCTTGTACTGGGCGGTGTCCTCCTCCTGGTTGGAGGCCTGGATCTTGCTCATGTCGAGCCAGTTTTCCATGTAGGCGAGCGGGTTCCGCGTGACGATCGGGAAGCGCGCGGCGTCTTCGAGGTGGAAGAAGCGGATCACGTCGGTGGCGCTGAAGTAGACCCAGTCCTTCATCATCCGGCAGGTGACGCCGGTCAGCTCGCGGCCTTCGGAAAACGCGTAGTCGGTCCAGGCGACTTCGCTTTCCACCACCTCGTTGACGATGGCGACGATCTTCTCGCGGCAGTCGGCGAAGGCCTGGCGGCCGCGCGGGGTCTTGTAGAGCGACTTGAGCACTTCCTTGCCGTACTGCACGTGCACTTCGAACTCGTCCTGGGCGATCTTCTGGATCGCCTTGCCGATGGGCTGGAACAGGCCGGTGGATTCGCATACGCCGAAGGTGACGGCGAAGGAGGCCATGAACTGGATGCGCTCCATGCACAGCAGGGTCACGATGAAGAGATAGATCGCGTTGTAGGTGGCCTGGTCGTTCGGGCGCGCGCCGCGGGCGTAGTCCAGGCTCACCGCCAGCGCCGCGTCGAAGGCTTCGCCCACGGTCTTGAGCCGCGCCATGGCCTCCTTGACCGCGAGGATCTCGCTGAGGATGTCGTCGGGGCTGTCGAAGCTGTTGCGCACGATCTCCGAGTAGGTGGCCGCGTGCACGATCTCGTTGCGGGTGATCTCCACCCAGCCGGCCCAGGCCTCCGAGCTGGTGCACACCGGCGCCAGCACGGCGGCGATGGAGCGCGCCGCCACGCTGTCGGCTTCCCACTGCCAGGCCAGCGTCTTCACCATCATGTCGTAGGTGGCCCTGTCGCAGGTCTTGAACTGCACGTTGCAGGGCGCGTAGTCGAACTCGTTCTCGTCCCAGTCCTGGCTTTTCAGGGTCTTGTAGAGCTTCCACAGCGCCGGGAAATGCTTGTTTATGGTGTCGAACAGGCCCGGGTCGGTGCCCAGGATGATTTCCGGGGCCTCGTAGTCGGTCTTCTCGGTGTTGAAGATCTTGCCGGGCAGGGCGGGCGTCATGGAGGTTTCCTTCGAACGGGAGGCGGCCGTGGTCACAGCGTGCAGCCTTCGCAGGCGACGGCGTCATCCGCCTCGCTCATGCGCCCGCCGTCGCTCACCGAGACGCCCGAGGCGACGTTGGAGTTGTAGTAGTAGCGGGTCTTGATGCCGTACTTGAACATCGCGAAGTACTGCGCCAGCAGATCCGTGCTGCCCACCTTCTCGTCGCCGCGGATGCGCCGCCACAGGTCGGCGGAGATGGCCTGGTCGGTGAACTTCTGGAACACCGCGTAGGCCTTGAGCATGTCCACCTCCGCGATGTCCCAGGCCGACTGGTACATGCAGGCGTCATCGTCGCTGTCCGGTGCCGCCCAGCGGATCGTGACGTTGCCGTCGGTCTTGCCCAGCGTCGCATCGCGCACCGGATAGATCGAGTTGGGCTGGCCCAGCGCCTTGGAGGAGGACTCCCCCGGCATGAAGGCGACCAGGCAGGAGTGTCCGATGCCGCCGGTCGCGATGATCTCGCGCCGCAGCGCCTCCCAGTCGTAGCGGTAGCGGAAGTCGCCGAGCGCATCGACGTTGCGGTTGTAGGTGTCGATCGGCAGCCAGCCGTCGACCCAGCGGGTCTTGTGGATCCAGCGCGGCAGCCCGCGCTCGCGCGCCACGCGCAGCGAGGCGCGGATCGCGAAGTACATGTGCCGCTCGGCGATGCGGTGCAGCTCCTCGCGGCCCTCCGGGGTGTCGAAGCGCAGCTTCTTGCGCGCCATCACCGTGGCTACGCCCATCAGGCCGATGCCGGCGTTCATGCGCGCCTTCGCGGTGACGCCGATGTGCGGCAGCGCGTAGTGGCTGTGCTCGATGCAGTAGTCGATCATCCTCAGGGTGAGGTACATGGCCTCCTCGTAGGCCGCATCGTCATCCTCGGGGATGTTGTCGCAGGCGATCGCGCCCAGCGAGCACAGCGCTACCTCCGGCTCGGCGTACGTGTCCAGGATGCGGCTGACGACGAAGGTTTCGCCCGCCTCGCTGGTGACCTGTTCGCCGTCCTTGAGTTCGCCGGCGAAGATGCTCCGGCCGTTGCGGGTGAGCGCGGCGTTGAAGCCGAGCCGACGGCGCTCGCCGCCCAGAAGCTCCACGTCGATCCAGCCCACCTCGCGATCCGAGTACAGATCGCGCATGTCCTGGTAGGGCCGGTTCGGCTCGCAGATTTCCAGGCACAGGTTGGAGGAGTGGATCGGCTCCTTGAACGGCGTGTGGCGGTTCATCTCGTCGATGTTGGCCAGGTAGGCCACGCCGGTTTCCAGCGCCTCGTTGAGCGAGGTGAGCAGCAGTTCGCGCGGCTGGAACCAGTCCTTGTGGAACGCCGGATCGGTCTCCAGGCGCTCGTACTCGCGGCGGAAGCCTTCCGCATCGCCGCTGAAGAACAGCGCGGTCAGGCGCGGCGCGGTGTAGACGTTGAAGGCGAAAGCGCGTTCGTTCCTCGCGGCTTTCTCCGCGAACAGGCGGTTGGTCACCAGGGCGTAGTGCAGATCGCGGTTCTTGCGGTCCTCGGTGCTGCGCGGGTTGCGCAGGTGCGCGATGACCTCGGCCTCCGGATCGAAGCCCGAGTAGTAGGTGGTGCAGGCACCACCGCGCCCGGCCTGCATGTTGGCGTGCACCGCCTTGCCCAGGGCCGCGTAGTAGGGCAGCTTGCCCATGTGCTCGATCAGCCCGCCGCGCACCGGATCACCCTTGCTTCGGGTGATGAGGTGGCTGCCGATGCCGGCCGAGGAGGCGGTCATGCGGTAGGCGATGTGGTCGCCGATCGCCAGCGAGGCCTCGCTGTCGCCGGAAACGTACAGGCAGCACGAGGCAAAACCGCGCAGGCGGGTGCCGAGGTTGACGTAGTTGGGCGTCGGCGCGGAGATCTTCTTCTCCGCGAAGGCGCGATAGAAGCGCCGCACCAGATCGATGCGCGCCTCCCTGGGCGCCTGCTCGGCGAGCGCCATCGCCATGCGCAGGTAGACGAACTGCTGGGTCTCGTACTCCTTCCCGGTGGCGCGGTTCTGCAGGCTGTATTTGCGCCGGATGTAGTGCAGCGCGAAGTGCGGGGTGTCGTAGTCGCGCGCGTGGTCGATGATGCCCTCCAGCGCCGCGTAGTCGTCCGCGTCGTAGTCGAGCCGCACCATCACGCCGTCGGCCACCATGCGCGCATGCAGCTGCGCGACGCTGGGAATGCTCGCGCCGTGGATGCTCTTGTGCAGGTGCGGCGCATACAGCCGCCCGGCCATGCGGTAGTACGACCAGGTGCCCATGTCCAGGCAGTTCTGGATCAGCGTTTCCTGCAGCTCGGCGCTGGACACCGTTTCGGGCATCGCGCTCATCACGTTGATGACGATGCGGCTCCAGTCCACCTTGTCGCCGAACGCCGAGGCCGCCCACTCGCCCCAGCCATTGAGCTTGCGCGGGATGTAGGGCTCGGTACTGCCATCGCGCTTGCGGATGGTGCGCGAGAACGCGGGGCGCTGCGCGGGCGCGGGCGGCTCGGTTCGCGGCGCAGCGGTTGGCTCGCCCTCGCCCAAGGCAAGCAGTTCGGTCAAATCCATCGCCGGCATGTGCATCTCTCCCGCGGCCGCATACGGCCGCACACGGTCCAGAACCTGCTCCCTCGCGCAGGGCATTTGGATCGTGCTTCGGCGAATGCGCGCGCCGGCGCGTGAACCTGCGTCACGCGCCTGCAACACGCCTCCCCGCGGAAGCGGTCACCTGCGCCGGGCGTGGTATCAGCATCGGTCATCGGCGTCTCACCGCCTGAGACCGGGGCGCTCCCGGCGTGTCGGCAGGTCTTCGGACTCGCGGACACGGGCTCTCGCCCTCCTACTCGGCTTGGCTTCCCAGGTGCTGCGACCCAGTGCCGTTGATGCCTTTCGTTTCCGCTTACCGCTGCGGGGCAGTTCCGGAATTGCACCGGATTCCCAATTCAGCCTGTCCGCGATACACCGCGGGCCAGGACACCGACTGACACAACATATTGGGGTGAACCGGCCGCGTCAACACAAGATAGGCGGCATGCGGGGCGCGGACGGGCGCATCGTCGAAAAGTGCGCAAGACGCTCGGGGCGAGGTGCAGCAGCGGCCGGCGGGCGCGGCGCATCACGCCATCGCAGGACGCGCATCGCGCATCGGAATCCGGCCTCAGGCGGTGCCGGATCCGATGTCGCTCACGGACGCGCGTGCCGCACCCGGCTCAGCCGCACTTGCTGTATCCACAGTTGAGGCAGGTGGCGCAGCCGTCGAGGATGACCAGGGCCTTGGCGCTGCACTTGTGGCACAGGGTGGCCGAGGGCGGAAAGCTGGCGCCCTCGCCGGTGACTTCGATGTCTTCCGCGTCGCCGGGTGCGACGTCGGCGGCCACCGCGCCCGGCGATGCGCTCAGCGCGCCGGCGTCAGGCTTTTTTTTTGAGCGGTCCTCGATGGCACGGCGCTTCTCGGCGATGAGCGCGCGCTGTTCGTCGCTCATTTCAGGATCGTGCATGAGGCCGATGGCCTTGAGATGGTCTTCGACGATGCCGCCCAGGTCGGCCACCAGGGAAGGCATGTAGACGCCGCCGCCCTTGAAGTAGCCGCCGCGCGGATCGAACACGGCCTTCATCTCCTCCACCAGGAAGGTGACGTCGCCACCCTTGCGGAACACCGCGGACATGATGCGGGTAAGCGCCACGATCCACTGGAAGTGCTCCATCGACTTGGAGTTGATGAAGATTTCGAACGGACGGCGCTGCTCGTGCTCGGTGCCGGGATTGAGCACGATGTCGTTGATGGTGACGTACATGGCGTGTTCGACCAGCGGCGGCTTGATCTTGTAGGTGCTGCCGACCAGGACTTCCGGGCGCTTGATGCGCTCGTGCATCTGGATCACGTTGTCTTCCGGCTCGGCGGGCGACGCGCTGGGCGGCGCGGAAAGCTCCCTGGCCGTGTCTTCGGGACGAAGGACGGCGTATCCCTTGATCTTCTGGGTGATCCTGACGGTCATGTAACGAAACTCCGGTCAAACGGTGCTGCATGGATTCGGATGCCGCGGCGGGCGCGTCTGCGCGCGCCGCCGTGCTCCGGCACAGGGCATTCAGAACTTGCCGTAATAGCCTTCCTTCAGGGCATCGAACAGGTTGGCGGCGGTGTGCAGTTCGCCGTCGTACTCGATCTCTTCGTTGCCTTTCACTTCCACCACCGAGCCGTCTTCCAGCTCGAAGCGATAGACGGTGCTTTCCAGATCGGACTCCTTCACCAGCACGCCCTGGAAGGCGGCGGGGTTGAAGCGGAAGGTGGTGCAGCCCTTCAGCCCCTGCTGCCAGGCGTAGCGGTAGATGTCCTTGAACTCCTCGTAGGGGTAGTCGGTGGGGACATTGGCGGTCTTGGAGATGGAGGAGTCGACCCACTTCTGCGCCGCGGCCTGCACGTCCACGTGCTCCTTCGGGCTGATGTCGTCGGCGGCGATGAAGTAGTCGGGGAGCCTGGCGGCAGCGTCCTCGGCGTAAGGCATCGCCTTCGGATTGACCAGCTCGCGGTAGGCCAGGAGCTCGTAGGACCACACATCGACCTTTTCCTTGGTCTTCTTGCCTTCGCGGATCACGTTGCGGCTGTAGTGGTGGGCGAAGCTGGGCTCGATGCCGTTGGAGGCGTTGTTGGCCAGCGACAGCGAGATGGTACCGGTGGGCGCGATCGAACTGTGGTGGGTGAAGCGGCAGCCGGTTTCGGCCAGCGCCTCGACCAGCTCGGGCGCCACCTCGGCGACCTGCTGCATGTAGCGGCTGTACTTGGCGTGCAGCACGCGGCCGGGAATTTCCTGGCCGACCTTCCAGCCGTCGCGCGCCATTTCCGGGCGCTTGCGCAGCATCGCGGCGTCGACGGTGAAGAGCACGTCCATGATCGGTGCCGGACCCTTTTCCCGCGCCAGCGCCAGACCCGTTTCCCAGCCGGCCAGCGCCATCTCGCGCGAAACGCGCTCGGTGAACTCGCAGCTCTCGGGGCTGCCGTACTTCATCCGCAGCAGGGTGAGCGTGCTGCCGAGGCCGAGGAAGCCCATGCCGTGGCGGCGCTTGTGGAGGATTTCCTTGCGCTGGCGCTCCAGCGGCAGGCCGTTGACCTCGACCACGTTGTCGAGCATGCGGGTGAACACGCGCACCACTTCCCGGTATTCGTCCCAGTCGAAGGAGGCGCGCTCGGTGAAGGGATGGCGCACGAACTTGGTGAGGTTGACCGAGCCCAGCAGGCAGGCGCCGTAGGGCGGAAGGGGCTGTTCGCCACAGGGATTGGTGGCGCGGATGTTCTCGCACCACCAGGTGTTGTTCATCTCGTTGACGCGGTCGATGAGGATGAAACCCGGCTCGGCGTAGTCATAGGTGGACACCATGATCATGTCCCACAGGTGCCGCGCCTTGATGTGGCCGTAGATCCGGCAGGCCACGCGGCCGTCCTCGCGCACGATGTAGTTGTTCTGCACGGGCCATTCGCGCCACAGCACCTGTGTGGTGTCGGCAAGGTCCACGTCGCCCTTTTCCTTGGCATTGAGCGGGAACACCAGGGGCCAGTCACCGTCGCGCTCGACCGCCTGCATGAAGCCATCGGTGATCAGCAGGGAGAGGTTGAACTGGCGCAGCCGCCCGTCCTCGCGCTTGGCGCGGATGAAGTCCTTCACGTCCGGATGGGAGACGTCGAAGGTGCCCATCTGCGCGCCGCGCCGCCCCCCGGCAGAGGACACCGTGAAACACATCTTGTCGTAGATATCCATGAAGGACATCGGGCCGGAGGTATAGGAACCGGCACCCGCCACGAAGGCGCCCCTGGGGCGCAGGGTGGAGAACTCGTAGCCGATGCCGCAGCCGGCCTTCAGCGTGAGCCCGGCCTCGTGCACCTTCTCCAGGATGCCGTCCATCGAGTCTTCGATGGTGCCCGAGACCGTGCAGTTGATCGTGCTGGTGGCCGGCTTGTGTTCCTGTGCGCCGGCGTTGGAGGTAATGCGCCCGGCGGGGATCGCGCCGCGCCGCAGCGCCCAGGTGAAGCGCTCCATCCAGTATTTCTGCAGCTCCGGCGTCGGCTCGGCCTCGGCCAGGGCCTTGGCCACGCGCCTGTAGGTGCCGTCGATGTCGGCATCCAGCGCCACGCCCTGCTTGGTCTTGAGGCGGTACTTCTTGTCCCAGATGTCGGCCGACGCCGGCTGCATCGGGATGTCCTGTGCGGTGTCCGTGACCACTGCCTCCAACCTCGCCATGCTCATGCCCGCTCTATCTCCGTGTGTTCGTTTGTTCTGGCCGATGTGCGGATCCGGGCGGCCTCGCGCCGGCACGCTGCGGCAGACATCGCGCCGCGCCATGCGCCGGCAGGTACGTCGCCATCCCCTTGGCCACACGCCCCTGCAATGCCTGCCCGCCGCCCCGCGACGCCCCGTTTGCGCCACAAGTTATTGGGTGTTCCCATCGGGTCGGACCACAACATCTTGTGGATCGACCGGGAGACCTTAGCCCTCGCTCCGGGGCCAAGTCAATCGTGAAATTTTGTGCATGGGGACTTGCAATTCGTCACGTCTCCGATCTTCCGGCCCACAGCGCGCTCTGCACCCGCCGGGCGGCCTTCCGACCGCCCGTGCCGGTGAAACTTGGTGAGTGACGCGACACGACGCACCGGTGAAAATGCGCGCCACGACCCCGTCGCGCATCGCGGTCGCCCCCTGCGCGCCGCGCCGACGGCACACCGCAGCCCCGCGCCACCCGCCGCGCCCCGCAGCGACGCACCTCCCGGAGCACACCACCATGGATATCCAGGACGCCGTACAGCGCCTGCGCGCGGCCAAGCGCGCCCATCTGGCCTGGGTGGGCCGCGCCGGGCTCCTGGTGCAGGGCATCGCGGTGGCGCAGGACCAGATCCCGGTGCGGCACACCGAGTGCCCGTTTGGCCGCTGGTATCACCAGGATGGTCAGGAGCTCGCGCCGCTCCCGGCGTTTCGCGCCATCGACAAACCGCACCGGAGCCTGCACGAGGCCTACGCCACCATCTTCAGCCTGCTGTTCCAGGAGAAGAAGGCCCCGCTGTTCGATCGCCTCCTGGGCAAGACGCGCCGCGCCCAGGCCGAGGTGCAGGAGAAGGTCGCCGCGCAGATGCGGCGCCTGGAAGAAGCCTCCAGGGAAGTCGTCATGCTGCTCGACCTCCTGGAACAGGCCCTGCTGTCGCAGACCCGACGCGCGCCCACGGTGATCTGAGGCCCGCGACTCGCGGGCTGCCGCATGGCGCACCGAGAAACCCGGACACCTGCAGCGCAGCGGCTAACATCAGCGCATGACCGACACCGCGCCACCTCCCACGCAGATATGGGTCGACGCCGACGCCTGCCCCGGCCCCGTCAAGGAAATCCTGTTCCGCGCCGCAGAGCGCGCGCAGGTGCACGTGACCCTGATCGCCAACCAGTGGCTGCGCACGCCGGGCTCGCGCTTCGTCCATGCGCTGCAGGTGCAGGGCGGCTTCGACGCCGCCGATGACGCCATCGCCGAGCGCGCCGGCCCGGGCGACCTCGTGGTGACCCAGGATATTCCTCTGGCCTCGCGCGTACTGGCCAAGGGCGCCGAAGCGGTCAACCCGCGCGGCGAACGCTTCACCCGCGACACCATCGCCGAGCGCCTGTCGGTCCGCGACTTCATGGAAGAGCTGCGCGGTGCAGGCATCCAGACCGGCGGCCCCGCCGCCTTCGGCGCCCGCGACCGGCAGGCCTTCGCCAATCAGCTGGACAGCTGGCTGGCGAAGCGGGGGTGATCGTCCGGCGCTTCATTGCTTACCGCCTTGCGGCGGATGGAGGAAGCGCTGTACGAGATCGTGCGCTGTGCCAGTTCGCGCGGTTGCCGATGACCGGTGCGCAGCCCGATGAGACCACGATCCTCAATTTCCGCCGCCTGCTGGAAACCCACGACTTGGTCGCGCGGATGTTCGACGCGGTGTGTTCACACCTGCATGCGCACGGACCTCAAGAAAGCCGGGGCTGACCAGAGTGGCCGAGGCCTTCTTCAGCAGCCTGAAGAAGGAACGGATCCGGGGCAAGGTCTATCCATCACGGGACGACGCCAGGTCAGGCGTGTTCGACCACATCGAGGTGTTCTACAACCGACAGCGCCGCTACGGGCACAATGGCAGCCTGTCTCCCGTGGCGTTCGAGCAAGTTCACCCAACTCCACCGCTGCAACTGTTTACGAGACCGGGGACGCACCACCATCGAAAAACAAAGAAATCATGTTCTTATGAAGCCCGAAGCAAGACCGGAACACACCCCGCTGATGAAGCAGTTCTTCTCGGCCAAGGCCGAGCATCCGGACGTGCTGCTGTTCTTCCGCATGGGCGATTTCTACGAGTTGTTCTACGACGATGCGCGCAAGGCCGCGCGGCTGCTGGACATCACCCTGACCCAGCGCGGCAGCTCGGGCGGGGCGCCGATCCCGATGGCAGGCGTGCCGGCGCATTCGTACGAGGGCTATCTCGCGCGGCTGGTGGCGCTGGGCGAATCGGTGGCGATCTGCGAGCAGATCGGCGACCCGGCACAGGCCAAGGGGCTGGTCGAGCGCAAGGTCGTGCGCATCGTCACGCCGGGCACGGTCACCGACGAGGCCCTGCTCGATGAGCGGCGCGATACGCTGCTGATGGCGCTGGCACCCGCGCGCGAGGGCTTCGGCCTGGCCTGGGCGGATCTGGCCAGCGGCCGCTTCCTGGTCAACGAGGTGGACAGCGCCGACGCGCTGGCCGCGGAGCTGGCGCGGCTGGCTCCGGCCGAACTGCTGCTGCCCGATCAGGACGGCCTGCCCGAATGGATCGCCGCACAGCCGGGCGTGCGCCGCCGCGCGCCCTGGCTGTTCGACGCCGAGGCCGGGCGCCGCGCGCTGCTGCGCTTTTTCCGCGTGCACGATCTCGCGGGCTTCGGGCTGGAAGCACGCCCGCGCGCCACCGCAGCGGCCGGAGCGCTGCTGGCCTACGTCGAGGAAACCCAGAAGCAGCGCCTGCCGCACCTGTCGTCCATCGCCTTCGAATCGGCGGAGGACGGCATTGCGATGAACGCCGCCACGCGCCGCCACCTGGAGCTGGACTCGCGCGTGGACGGCAACCTGCGCCACACCCTGCTGGGCGTGATCGACACCAGCATCACGCCGATGGGCGGGCGCCTGGTGCGGCGCTGGCTGCACCGCCCGCTGCGCGACCAGACCCCCCTGCGCGAGCGGCACCACGCGGTGCAGACTCTGCTGGAAACCCGCGCGTTCGAACCGCTGCGCGAGCGCTTCCGCGCGCTGGGCGATCTCGAACGGATTCTGGCGCGGGTCGCGCTGCGCTCGGCCCGCCCGCGCGATCTTTCCACCCTGCGCGACGGGCTGACGGCGCTGCCGGAAATCCGCGCGCTGCTCCACTCGCCTCCGCCCGCGCACGAGGCATCGGATGCAGGGAATCAGCCGGAGACGGGCGCGATGGCATCCGCCGACGCTCGCCCTGCCCACTCGGACGGGAGCGCCCTGGGCGACTCCCCGCGCATTGCCATCCTCGCCGCCGAGCTGGGCGAGCACGGCGACAGCGCCGAGCTTCTTTCCCGCGCCGTGATGGCACAGCCCGCCGTGCTGCTGCGCGACGGCGGGGTGATCGCCGACGGCTTCGACGCCGAACTGGACGAGCTGCGCCGCCTGGCCAGCAACGCCGATCAGTTCCTGCTCGATCTGGAAGCCCGCGAGCGCGCCGCCACCGGCATCGCCACGCTCAAGGTCGGCTACAACCGGGTGCACGGCTACTACATCGAGATCAGCAAGGGCCAGTCCGACAAGGCGCCGGTGCACTACACCCGCCGCCAGACCCTGACCGGCGCCGAGCGCTACATCACCGAGGAGCTCAAGGTCTTCGAGGACAAGGTGCTGGGCGCGCGCGAACGGGCGCTGGCGCGCGAGAAGGTGCTCTACGAGACCCTGCTCGACGCGCTCAACCAGTCGCTGGAACCGCTCAAGCGCTGCGCCGCCGCGCTGTCGGAGCTGGATGCGCTGTGCGCCTTCGCCGAACGCGCGCTGGCGCTCGACTGGTCCTGCCCGATACTCGTCGACTCGCCCGGCATCCACATCGAGCGCGGCCGCCATCCGGTGGTGGAGGCGGTGCGCGAGGAGCCGTTCGAGCCCAACGATCTGCACCTCGCGCCCGAACGCCGCATGCTGGTCATCACCGGCCCCAACATGGGCGGCAAGAGCACCTACATGCGCCAGGGCGCGCTGATCGTGCTGCTGGCCCACATCGGCAGCTTCGTGCCGGCCAGTGCAGCACGCATCGGCCCGATCGATCGCATCCTCACCCGCATCGGTGCCGGCGATGATCTGGCAAAAGGCCAGTCCACCTTCATGGTGGAGATGAGCGAGACCAGCTACATCCTGCACCACGCCACCCATCACTCGCTGGTGCTGATGGACGAGATCGGCCGCGGCACGTCCACCTACGACGGCCTCGCCCTGGCCGAGGCCTGCGCCCGTCACCTGGCGCAGGAAAACCGTGCCCTCACCCTGTTCGCCACCCACTACTTCGAGCTGACCGCACTGGCCAACGAACCGGGTGCCGGCATCGCCAACGTGCACCTTGACGCAGTCGAGCACCGCGATTCACAGGGCAACGAGCGTCTGGTGTTCATGCACGCGGTGCGCGAAGGCCCGGCCAACCGCAGCTTCGGCCTGCAGGTGGCCGCACTCGCAGGCCTGCCGCGCCCGGTCATCGCGCAGGCCAAGGGCCTGCTCGAACGGCTCGAATCAGGCATGGCGGCCAGCCTCGACGTGCCCGCACCAGCCGCCAGCGTCTCCGCCTCCGCATCGCCCCAGCTGGGCCTGTTCGCCCCGCCCATGCCGTCACCTGTGGAAGAAGCCCTGCGCGGCATTGATCCGGATTCACTCAGCCCGCGCGAGGCGCTGGATGCACTGTATCGGCTGAAGCGGATGGCCCCTCCCTCCTAATAGTCCATATTTTTCCTGTAGTGAAGCTACAGGTGTATTACGTTAAATATGAGAGAAATTCGCCCTCTCGTCATGCTGTCGGTGATACCCAAACCATGTCGTCTGCTCCTTTAAGGAACCTCTGAACAAGCCCCCTGTTCGCGCTGTCGAACCTGTGGATGGCGCGGCGGAAATTGATGCGTTTGCAGGGAAGTTGCGCCTGATGGGCGCGAAACGGGCGAAGGAATTGCCAAAAACACGAAAAACGGGCGATATTCGGTCAAGGACTGACCAATATCGCGAAAGACTGCTTCAGCCGCGTTCCGAAGGCGATGCGGACGCGAAGCGGAGGGGCTTGTTCAGACCTTCCCTAGCGCCGTGCCCTCGCAGCGGACTTTTTATCTCACCGCGCCTTCTGCACCGCAATCAGCGCCTCACCCCGCGCCTTGGCCGCCAGCCCCGCCAGGCGTTGGAGATGACGAAGGTATCGATGCCGCGATAGAGGTACGCTGGCTGATGCCCAGGCTGTCGACCAATTCGGCACCACGCACGGCGCGGCCGCGGCTCAATTCGTCGATCAGACGCAGCAAGCGGGCAGAACGGGGCTCATGGACGCGCAGTGTGCCTGCATCCTTGCAGATCAGACATGGCCGCTGCGGGAAACACGTGAGCGTGATGCATCATCCGCCACCCCACGCCGGAACCGTCCGGCGCGGGGAATGGAATCAGCGTGATTCAAACCCATCGGAAAGCAGCGCCCCCCGGATGCCCACCTGTGCTGTGGCATGGTTGTTCTCCGGGTGGCCGTCGCTTTCCTGCGAGCTGGGTGTGGCACCGGCAGCCAGCGAGGCTTCTTCGCCCCCTTGGCCTTCCAGCGTGGCGGTCAGGACGAACGTCACCTGCGCGCCTGCAGGGAGGCCCAACGCCACGGCCAGGGCGCCCATGCCCTGGTCCGGTGCCGGGCACGCTGCGCTCGAGGCATTCGCATCACACTGCCAAACCATATCGCGCAAATGCACGACAGGCGCGGCAGAAATTGCAGTGGATTGGCTATCGGCCGGGCCGACGTTGGCCACCACCAAGGCGAACGTCACCTCATCATCAACATCTCCCGCGCTGCGATCTGCTGTGAGCAACACACTCACGTCCACGTGGCGTATGGCGAGCTTGAAGCTGGCGGTGACGGTGCAAGGGGCGGTGATGGCTGCGGTGGTGAACACGAATCCATCGAGCTGCCCGCCGCACCCCTGGATCTGCTCGATGGCGTAACCGGTCGCCGGCTGCACGTCGATACGCACCGGCTGCCCGTCCGGCACGGCATGGAGCGGAAACCCTTGCCCGCCCGCCAGCGCAAGCGTGCCGTTGCTGCCTGCGGAAAGCGTGACCGGATGGGTCTGCGTGACGCAGGTGACCTGCACGGTGTCGATGTCGGCCCCCGCCACGGTGCCGCTGCCGTGGGTGACGGTGCAGGTTTGCGCGGGCGCGCTGGGCGATGCCGATACGGTGACGGCATAGGCCGTGGCCGTGGGCAGCGGCGCGGCGAACTGGAACGGGCCGTTCCCGGCAATGGCGCGGGTCTGGCCATTGCTGCTCAACACCAAGCCGGAACCCTGCACGCCAGACACCGTCCCGCCCAGGGTGTAGCTGTTGGCGGCAAATCTGGCGGTCACCGAAAGATTCGCCATCACGTTGGTATCGCTACGCGGGTTGTCGCTGCGGCCATCGCTCCAGTCGTCGAATCGATAACCCGTGGCCGGTACTGCGGTGACGGCGCTGCCGCTGCCTCCCATCGGGATGGTCTGATTGGTGGCACCGGAAAGGGAACCGTTCGGCCCGGCCTGATAGGTCAACTGCACGGTCGTGACAGGCACCGGAACAAACGTGGCCGTGACGGTGATATCGGCCATCACGCTGGTATCGGTACGCGGGTTGTCGCTGCGGCCATCGCTCCAGTCATCGAACTGGTAGCCGCTGGCCGGCGCTGCCGTCACCGCAGCGCCGTTGCCACCGAAGGGAATCGTCTGCGTGGCGGGGCCGGAAATACTTCCGTTGGCACCGGCCAGATAGCGCAATTGCACCGTACCTGCGCCGGTGAAGAACGCGCTGCCAAAGCGCTCCTGTTCGCTGATGTGGACGAACTGCCCGCCCACGCCCATCGTTCCCGACCTGGCCGGCAACCCGCGACAGCAGGACGACGCCGGCGTGGTGGATACCGGCTCCGGCAGCGCGCCCATCGTGGATATGGGTGCCTACGAGCGCCAGGCGGATTCGGACCCGGCAGGCATCACCATCCAGCCCGCCAGCGGCCTGACCACAGCCGAGGCCGGCGGCAGCGCCAGTTTCACCGTGGTGCTCGACACCCAGCCGCATGCCGATGTGAGCGCGGCGCCGGTGTTGATCCAGATCGAGGCCGATGTGGTGGTCTCGCAGCCAATACTGATTTCCAACCAGGCGCAGGTCCATTATGACAGCGACGGCGATGGCACCAGCGACGCCACGCGCCTGTCCACCGATCCGGCCCTGGCAGGCGACGCCGAGCCCACGGTTTTCCAGTTCGGCGGCACCACGCCCGTGATGATCCCCGTGAACGACCCGCGTGTGCTGTTCGGTCTGGCCTTGCTGATGATGCTCGCCGCCGGGGGCGCACTGATGCGCCGCCGCAGCTGATCGCGGTATCTTCCGGCCACGCCGGGGCTCCAGGCTTGAACCGGACCCCGGCGGTGCTTCCCGCCGGCGTGTTGGATACAGGCCGGCGCCTGCCTGCCGTTGACACCAGGCAGGCGCGTGGCGACACCAAAGCGTTCGCGCAACGGCAGCCGTGGTCGTGAACTGCCATCATCCACCCTTGCTGTAACAGGACCCGCCCGGCACCCATGTTCCCTTTCCGGCATTCCACGCTGCTGGCAGGCGTCGGCCTCATGGCGATGCTGGGGCTGTCTTGCGTGGCGGCTGGCGGCGAGCCTGAATTGTCGTGGGTGCAGCGTCATTACGGCTCATTGGATGGTCTGCCGGTCAGCAGCGCCAGCTCCGCGCAGATCGATGCCGACGGCTTCCTCTGGCTGGCCACGCACGATGGTCTGGCCCGCTTTGACGGGCAGCGCTTTGATGTACACGAGTCGATGCGTTACCCCGCCATGTCGGGCAATCGGGTGCTGTCGCTGCATCTGGATGCGCACCAGCGTCTGTTCGCGCATACCGCGCACGGTGACTGGCTGGCGATCGACTCGGGCCGGATCGAGCGCGTGCCGCTGGACGGCGACAGCCCGCAGAACGCGCGCTACGTAGACCCTGAAACGCTCTGTGTCACGACGCCCCGGGCCCTGCATTGTCCGGCGCCGGACGGCAGCTTTCGGCTGCAGAACCGGTTCCCGCAGGGCGTGGAACCTGCCCTGGTGTTGCCGGGCAACCCCGGAACGCTCTGGATGATGACGCTGACCGGCGAGCTATGGCTGCACCAGCGGCAGCAATGGCAGCCGCTGCCTCAGGCCCACACACGCCGCCCCGGACAACAATTGCCGCGGACTTCGATTGCCGGTGACGATGCCTTCTGGACCCAGCAGTCGGGCCGACTGCTGCGCATCACCACCAGCGGAGAGGAAACCCGATGGCTTGACGACGACGATCCCACCGACATCCTGCAACTGCGTCTGGACACTCGCGGCCGGGTCTGGGTTGGAGCCGCGAATGGCGTGTTCGTTGTCGACGGGGATCAAAGCCGCCGCGTATTCGCGCTCGAAGGTCAATCGGCAGGCGCCGGGTATGTGAGTTGGCAGGCGCCTGACGGCGCGCTCTGGATCTCGCAGGAAGGCCGCCTCTGGCGCTTTGCATCGCCGGAGCAGGCGCGTCCGGATGCGGCTCCGATCCTGACCAGCGTCGGCAGCATCCAGAACCTGCTGTTTGCCGATAACGGCGCCGTCTGGGTCATGACCCTGCACGATGGCATCCACCGCCTCAGTCGCGCGCGCGTTGATCTGCTCGACGAAGCGGCGGGCCTCAGCGGCGGCAATATCTACGGTGTCACCCGCGACCGCGACGGCACCATGTGGCTGGGCAGCCTGGGCAGCGGCCTGATCGCGGTGGAGCGCGACGGCAACATCGTTCGCCACGGCCGCGACGACGGTCTCCCCGGGGATCATCCTTGGCTGGTGGCCTCCTCACCGGATGGCAGCCTGCATGTGGCCACCTACGCGCCCGGGCTGTGGCGACGCCGACCGGGCGAGAGCCGCTTCAGTGCAATGCCACTGCCGGAATCGTTGCGCGGCGAGCAGGTGCTGGCGATTGTGTTCGAGGCAGAAGAACGCCTGTGGCTGGGTACCACGGCCGGTGCCTGGCGCCGGGATGGCACCCGCTGGACCCGACAATGGCCGCCAGCGCCGCATCGCCTGAGAGTGAGCGCGCTGGCGATGTCGGGCGAGGAGGTCTGGTTCGGCAGTGTGGAAGGGGTCTGGAGACAGCATGGCGACCGCGGCCATGCCGTTGCCGAGGCACTGCTGGCGCGAACCTCGGTGCGTGATCTGTATCTGGCCTCCGATGGCGCGTTGTGGATCAGCACCGACGGTCGCGGCCTGATCCGTGTTGCCAAGGACGATCCGGCCGGCCTGCGCGCCACCCAGCTTGGCCGGGCGCAGGGTTTGCCTTCCAACAGCCCGCATGCGGTGCGCGAAGATGCGCACGGCCATCTGTGGGTGAACAGCAACCAGGGCATCTTCCGCATCAGCCGCCAGGGGTTGCGGGCGCATCTGGCCGGTGACGAACACAGCCTCTCACCACTGGTGCTCGGGCTGGCCGATGGGCTGACCGAGCTGGAGGGCAACGGCGGGGTACAGCCAGCCGCTGCGTTCGATGATCGCGGCCGGCTCTGGTTTCCCTCGCAGCGCGGCGTGGTGCGCTTCAATCCACTGGAAATCCCGCTCAACCACCACGCGCCGAAAGCGGTTATCGACGGGCTTGACTCCGATGGCCGCACACTGCATCTGTCCGATAGCGGCCATCTGCCGCGCGGCGTCCGCAGCTTGCTGGTCCGATACGGCGCTGCGGACCTCAATGCCGGCGGTCTGGTGCGATTCCGCCACCGGCTGTTGCCGGCCGAACAGGGCTGGAGCGATGCGTTCAATGGCCGATCGGCGTCCTTCGCCTCATTGCAGGCGGGCCGATACCGTTTTGAATTGCTCGCCGGCAACAGCGACGGGATCTGGTCCGAGACGCCCGTGGTGCTGGATTTCGAAGTGCCGCCCTACTGGTACGAGACGCCTGCGTTCCGTTTCGCCGTGCTGGTCGCCGCCACCTTGCTGGTCATGGCGGTCATGCGCCTGCGATTGCGCCGCCTGCGATTGCGTGCCGCCGAGCTGGACCATCAGGTGCAGCAGCGCACCGCGGAACTGCGTGAAGAAAAGGGCCGGGTCGAGGCAACGCTGTCGGAGCTGGCACAGACCCATACCGAGCTGGCCCGCACCCATCACGAAATCGAGGAAAGCAACCTGCGCCTTGCGGCCCAAGCGCAGCGGCTGGAGGCGATGGACCGGTTCCGCTCACGCCTGCTGGCCGACGTCAGCCATGAACTTCGCACACCGGTGATGCTGGTTTCCTTGCCGCTGCAGGAATTGCAGGCCCACACCGCCACGCTTTCGGCCAAGGACCGCAGCAAACTGGCGTTGTCACTGAAGCAGCTGGAGCGCCTCAGCAGTCTGGTCGAACAACTGGTCGGTCTGGTGCAAGCCGAATCCGGGCAAATGCCGCTGCGTGTCTACCGGCTTGATCTGGTCGCCCTGCTGCACGACATCGTCACCAGCTATGCGCCGATGGCCGAACACCAGCACGCAGAGCTGCTCCTGCTGCCAGGCGTCAAGGAGTGCATGCTGTTCGGTGACCGCGGGCACTTGACCACCCTATTCGGCAACCTGATCGACAACGCCATCAAGCACACGCCTTCCGGCGGCCGCGTGACGCTGCGCCTGTACCGCGACGAGGCGCATGCCAGCGTGGAAGTGCAGGACCAAGGGCCGGGTTTCGACCGTGTCGTGGCCGACCAGTTGTTCGAACGTTTTTTCCGCGCCGAAGGCCCGCCGCGTCAGGGGCGCGAAGGCCTGGGTATCGGCCTGGCCCTGGCGCGCGAGCTAGTCGAACTGCACGGTGGCCGCATCAGTGCCAGCAGTGCGCCGGGCGCCGGCGCCAGCTTCCGCGTCGACCTGCCGCTGGGCGCGGCCCACGTCGCGCTCAACGACCTCGCCCTGCCCCCTTCCGAGCCGGGTTCCAGCGCCCTGCCCGTGCCCATGGCGGATCGTGGCCAGGGCCGCGTGCTGCTGGTTGAGGATCATCCCGATCTGGCCGCGTATCTGGCCGAACGCTTGGGCGAACATCTGCCCGTGACCTGCGTGGGCAGCGCCGAGGACGCCATTTCGGCTCTGAAGGAAACCCAGGGAATCGGTCTGGTCATCAGCGATGTCGTGCTGCCGGGCGCCAGCGGCATCGAGTTGTGCCGCTGCCTCAGCTCGCCCAAGCCCGAACAGCCGACGCTGCCGGTGATCCTGATATCGGCCAAGGCCTCTGATGCGGATCGCCAGGCCGGGCTGGCCGCAGGAGCCGCCGCCTATCTGGCCAAACCCTTCACTTTCGAAACGCTGCTGCATGAGATTGGCCGCGTCTGGCCCGCCGCCAGCCCGCGCGTGGCCGCCCCACCGTCGGACCCGGGCAGTGTCGACCCCTTGCTCGCGGTCGCACTGAAACATCTGGGCGAGGCCCACTTCGCCATCCCTCACTGGGCTGAACTGGTGCATCTGTCGGAACGGCAGTTGCGGCGTCGCGTCAATGAACTCACCGGCCAGTCACCCCAGACCTGGTTGCGTGAACAGCGCCTGCTGCGCGTGCGCCACCTGCTGCGCATTGGCGAATGCAAAACCCTGGCCGAAGCCGGCTCACGTTGTGGGCTGGAAAATCCCTCCTACCTCTACCGCAGCTACCGCGCCCGCTTCGGTGACAACTAGCCGGCATCTCGCGGCCATGCAGGGCCGACCGCAGCGCGCAACCGCGCCATCACGGGCCGAACCTGTCTCCACGCCGTGAGAACTGCAATCCAGCAGGCGCGATCCAACCCGTGACCACCCGGTTGGCGTCCCGGCACACCACGGCAAGCCCCTGATTTTCCGGCGATGTCCGATTCCTGCACGCATATCGTCCGCTGAGTGCATGTTCATGTCCGCCCCGGGCATGGGTAAGTCCAGTGGCTTTGCCCACACTGGATTTGGCGATCTTTCGTGCCTATGACATGAATCCCGGAGGCAAGCAATGAACCGTGTGGCGTATTCCCTGTGCATCTGACTGTGTTTATCCCTGGCCAGCGCTGTAGCCCGCACTTCACCCTCATCGCCCGCTCCGGCAGGCGAGGCCAGCCTGTTGTTTGCCGATGGCTTTGAGGAGGTGGATGCCCGGCCCAACATCCTTTTGGTGATCATGGACGATGTTGGCATCGACCAGATGGCCTCGTTCGGCTACGGCGGCGTCAATCCGCCGAAGATGTCCACCATCGACGCCATCGCCGACGGCGGCCTGCGTTTCTGCAACGCGTGGTCGATGCCTGAATGCTCTCCCGGGCGCTCGACGCTGTTCACCGGCCGCTACCCGCTGCGCAACAACGTGAACCAGGCGCTGGGCCCGATGGATCTGGCCAATTCGCAGGTCAGCCCGTACGAAGTGACGGTGCCCAAACTGCTCCGCAACGCGGGCTATACCAACGGCAAATTCGGCAAGGCGCATATCGCCGGGCCCGAGAACAACCGCGCCTCCGATGGCGCCATCGGCGAACTTGGCTGGGATTATTTCGAAGGCTGGACCGACGGCGTGCCGCCGTCGATGGATGTCAGCGCCGGCGGCGTGGTGGACCCGACGATCGAAAACGGGCACAGCTGCGGCTTTGTGCCGGATAAGGCGCGCGATGCCGGCATGGGTGCCGACTCCGGGGCCTGCTATACCCGGACACTGGACGCCAGCACGGAATGCGAAGTCATCTCCGGCACCACCCCCTATGGCGACCCGCCCGGCCTGCAATGCCTGACCAAGGGTGGAATCCTGGTGCCCAACGCCGCTTGCGAAGCGACACCGCCGGCGCTCGACTGGGAGCAGGCCAACGCCCACTACGTCTCCGAGTTGACGATCAATGACGGCGACCAGGTGACCACGCTGGACATGGACGACCCGCGCGGCCGCGGCTACCGCGCCACACTGGAAGCCAACGCAACGATCAAGTGGATCAAGGCGCGCCAACAGGAAGACGGCCCATGGATGGCCACGCTGAGCTTCAGCGCGGCCCACACGCCGATGCAGCCGCCGCCGGGTGCGCTGCTGGCCAGCACCCACAGCGGTGTCCACGGCCCGTTCAGCGCCGACTGCACCAAGAGCGATCTGCCGAACCTGCGGCGCGCCTTTGTCGGCATGGTCGAAGCACTGGATACCGAGCTTGGGCGGGTGCTGGTGGAAACCGGCATCGCCAGCCGCAACCTCGACGGCGAACTGGTTTACGACCCCAGGGCCAGCAATACCGTGGTGGTGGTGGTCGGCGACAACGGCTCGTTCTATTCCACCGTGAAGCTGCCATTCGACCCGACCCGCTCCAAGGGCACCGCCTACCAGACCGGTGTCTGGGTGCCGATGATCGTCGCAGGCCCCATGGTCGAAGCGCCGGGCCGCACGGTGGAACACATGGTCAACATGGTGGACCTGTACACCCTGTTTGGTGAATTGGCCGGGTTGGATGTCCGGGCCCACGTACCGCGCCCGGTGGACGGCACCTCGATGCTGCCGTACCTGACCGATGCCGATCAACCCTCGATCCGTGACTTCAACTTCACCCAGGGCGCGCTGAACCTGCAGGCCAACGGTGGCCTCAACGGCCCATGCGTCATCAGTGGCCAATGCACCCATACGCCCATGAGCCACCAGATCTGCCTGGACAACGACGGCGCCTGGTGGGGTGAAGGTGCCACCGTGGGCGAGAACGGCGTGATCGCGGGGGACCTGGTGCACTGCTGGCAGGTCAATGAGGCGATCTACAAGGATGATCCGGCCAACTACGAGACCAACCGCGTGACGATGGGTGCCCTGGACTATCGCGCCATCCGCAACGAGAACTACAAGCTGGTGCGCAACACCTGGAAGGATTACGACGAAGTCCTGGACGACGGCGTCTTGTACGTCAGCGAAGAGCTGTACCGGATCGATCAGGATGTACCGCTGCCGCTGCTGGATCGCGAAGACCACGACCTCCTGCTCGAAGGGCCGTTGACCCCGGAGGACGCGCAGAACTACGCGCATCTGTATCACGCCATCGAGACGCTTGAGGATACGCAGGTCCACTGCCCCGGCGATGGCAACGATGATGGTCGCGTGGATCAGACCGACATCGACAACTACCACGCGATCACCGCCGACTGGAATGGCTCCAGCGTCTACGACATCACCCTGGACGGCATCACCGATGCGACGGATCTGCAGCTGATCCAGGACAATCTGGGCGCCGTATGCTTCACGCTGACGCCCTGAACAGGCTGGCTTTTCTGGCACCAGCAGCCTTCGCGCTGCTGGTCGCCGGTTGCGGCGGCGGGCAGGAACCCGTGCCGGCAGCCGCTGTTCAAACAACACGCCAAGCAACCCCTCACCCCGTTTCCATCCTGCCTGGCACCGACGAACACGTCGGTGCCGCGGCATGTGGTCAATGCCACCAGCAGGCATTGAGCGATTGGCAGGGCTCACACCACGATCTGGCGATGCAACCGGCGACGCAGGATTCAGTGCTGGGCGATTTCGACAATACCCACTTCGATTACGCCGGTACCCGCACCCGTTTCAGTCAGGAAAACGGCCAGTTCTTCGTTCAGACCGACGGCCCGGACGGCGGCATCGACACCTTTCGCGTCGACTACACCTTCGGCCATTACCCGCTGCAGCAATATCTCATCGAACTGCCGGGCGGCCGCCTGCAGGCCTTCGGCATCGCCTGGGACAGCCGCAGCAAAAGCGAAGGTGGTCAACGCTGGTTCCATCTCTACCCCGATCAGACCCTCCGCGCCGGCCATCCGCTTCATTGGACCGGGCGCGACCAGAACTGGAACTTCATGTGCGCCGAGTGCCACTCCACGGCGCTGAGCAAGAACTACGACGCCGGCACCGGCCATTATCAAACCCGGTGGGCGGAGATCGATGTCGCTTGTGAGGCCTGTCATGGCCCGGGTCTGGCACACGTACGATGGGCCGCAAATTCCGACCCCGCCGCGCGCGCCGCCTCGCCCGACATGGGCCTTGCGGCACCGTTCCGCGAGCGTCGCAATGCCAGCTGGATAACCGTGGCGGAAACCGGCAACTCGGTGCGCAATCCGCCACGCGCCGGCCGGATCGAAATCGATGCCTGTGGCCGCTGCCATGGCCGCGCCACCCGCCTGATTGGCGACACCGTCCACGGCCGGCCATTGCTGGACAGCCATCGCCCGGCATTGCTGGATCCGGATCAGTATTGGCCGGACGGACAGATGCGCGGCGAGGTGTTCACCTGGGGCCCCTTCCTGCAGAGCCGGATGTATCAGGCAGGCGTCACCTGCTCGGATTGCCACCAGCCACATTCACTGGAACTGCGTGCGCCGGGCAACGCGCTGTGCGCGCAATGCCACCAACCCGCGCGCTACGACCAGACCACCCACACAGGCCACGCGCCTGGCAGTGATGGCAGCCAATGCGTGGTCTGCCATATGCCGGTGACCACCTTCATGCAGGTGGATGATCGCCATGACCATGCCTTCCGCATTCCGCGCCCGGATCTGTCCCAGCGCCTGGGCACGCCCGACGCCTGCACCACCTGCCACAACGGACGCGACCCGGAGTGGGCGGCCGCACAATTGCGCGAATGGTTCCCCGACAGTCGTCATCGCGGCGAGCATTTCGCCGATATCCTGCATACCGCCCACGCGGCCGCACCGGGCAGCGCCGAAGGGCTGATCACGCTGATCACCGACGCCGCACAACCGGCCATCGTGCGCGCCAGCGCACTGCGCCAGCTTGCCCCGTGGCTGGCCCCCGGCAACGCCGGCCCGGTGCTGCCCTCACTGGGCGATGCCGATCCACTGGTGCGTCTGGCGGCAGTGGAAACCCTGGCCCATCTGCCGCCAGCCCAACGCAGCGCCATGCTGGCAGGTCATCTGCAGGACCCCATCCGCGCGGTACGCATGGAAGCGGCCTCGGCCTTGGCCGGTGAGCCCGAACGCGCCTTGCCCGCCAGTCAAAGGCCGGCCTTCGAGCAGGCCCTGGCCGAATACATCGCCTCGCTGCAATTCAATCTGGACCGACCGGACACCGCCGTCAGTCTCGGCGACCTGCAACTCAGACGTGGTGCCACTGCTGCGGCCGAACAGTCCTACCGCCACGCCCTGGGCCTTGATCCCGCGTTCACCCCGGCACACCTGCACCTGGCCGATCTGGCACGCACCCATGGGCAGGAGCTCGATGCCGACCGCATCCTGCGCACCGCACTGGAGTATCGCCCCGATGCCGCCGAGCTGCACCACGCATTAGGCCTGTCGCTTGTCCGTCAACGACGCGCGCAGGAAGCCCTGACCGAACTGCAACAGGCCGCCGAACTGGCTCCAGAACAAGCCCGCTACAGCTACGTCCTGGCCGTGGCACTCAACGACAGCGGGCAAGCCGGACCGGCCCGCGAATGGCTTGGTCGGGCTCTGGAGCTGCACCCCTACGACACCGACCTGCTGCGCGCACTGGCCATCTACGAACTGGAAGCCGGCAACCACCAGACCGCACGCGCCCTGACGCAACGCCTGCTGGCACTGGATCGCAACCACCCGGATGCCCATCAACTGCTGCAATGGATCGAACGGCGCCGATAAGCAAACAAAACCCGGCAATCCGCGCCAAAAATCCACGAAAATCCAACAAACCCCACCACGAAGCCAAGACTGTCCACCCGCCCCGGACAATCACGGCGATCCACGGTGGCAACTGAGGCTCCGCCGTACCGGCACCGCCCATCAGCGCGGCCCCAAAGCTCGCAATGGCGCCGATGTCCGCTGCGTGCACCCTCGTGTCCGATGAGTGCATTGGCCCGAAAGCGGACTTCAATCACGCTTGCGGTCATAGCCCGTGCCATTCCCTGCCCTTGCGAGGCTCGCTTCCGGGTCGGCACGCGGCCTGCCCATTTCCTCCGGAGAACCCGCCATGCCGTATCGCCGCCCGCATACCCTCGAATCGACCCTGCAACGGCTGCTGTGGCTGTGCGTGTGGGCAGGACTGCTGCTGACGTGGTTTGCCGCACCGGCGGCAGCAGCCACGTACACGGTCACCAATACCAACGACAGCGGAGCCGGCAGCCTGCGCCAGGCAATGACCCAGGCCATGGCGACGCCTGCCGCCGACACGATCGTGTTCGCATCGTCGGCCAACGGCGTGATCACGCTGCAATCGCAGCTTCCCGATCTGCTCAGCAGCGGCGGCGCGCTGACCATCACCGGCAATGGCCCTGCCAACACCATCATCGACGGCGCGGGTGGGAACCGAGCCTTCCATGCCCTCCATCAGACAGGCCTCCAGTTCACGCTGCACCAGCTGACGATACGCAACGGCTTTGCGGCTAATGGCGAAGGCGGGGCAATCTTCTTGTTGGCCAGCAACGGATCGCTGACCGTCGAGAACGTCGAATTCGTGAACAACCACTCCACCTGGGAAGGAGGTGCGGTTCGTTCCACCAGTGCAGCGGTGACGGTTCGCAACAGCCTGTTTCAGGGCAATGTGTCATCCCAAACCCGTGGCAGCGGCATTTCTGTCCACAACGCGGCGCTGGATGTGCGCAACAGCAGCTTCACCGGACATGGTTCGGAATCGGTGCTCTATGCCCAGGAAGCCACAACCCGGCTGGTCAATGTCACTGCAACGAACAATCAAACCAGCATTGGTACCCTGCAAGTCTTTGCCGGCACATTGTCGCTCAGCAATTGCCTGCTGGCGGGCAATAACTCTGCCGATCTGAACATCGCGGCCAACCCCGTGATCAATTATGCCGGCTCGCGCAACAACCTTATCGGCGACGAAGGCAATACCAGCTTCACCGATGGTGACAATGGCAATCAGGTCGGCGTGCTGAATCCTCTGGTCGGCCCATTGGGCAACTACGGCGGCACCACGCACACCCTGCCCCTGCTGCCGGGCAGCCCGGCGATCAATGCCGGCACCACTGCCGGCGGCGACATTCCGAATGTCGATCAGCGTGGTATCGGCCGCGTCGGCTCGCCGGATATCGGCGCCTTCGAATCGCGCGGCTTCACGCTCTCCCAGGTCAGCGGCAACTCGCAAAGCGCGGTGGTCGGCACGCAATTCGCCAGCCCGCTGATGGTCGAGGTCACCGCCCATCAGGCCATCGAACCCGTCGTGGGCGGCCACGTGCATTTCAGTGCCCCGACCAGCGGCGCATCCGCAGTGTCGGCGACACCCGCCGCCAGCATCACCAGCGGTGGGCAAGCCCAGACTCTTGTCACCGCCAACGCCACCGCAGGCGGCCCGTACTCCGTCACCGCGAGCGCGGCAGGCACAACGCCCGCCAGCGTCGACTTCTCGCTGACCAACACACCAGCCGGCAACCCGGCCTGCGCCGGCTTCAGCTTCCCCTACACCCTGTCCGGCACCGACAACACTGCGCGCGTGGCCGAGCTGCGCCAGGCCATCGAGTGTGCCAACGCCAATGCCACCGATGACGTGATCGACCTGGGCGGCCACACCCTTGTCCTCACCGATGCGCCGTACTCGAACGCCCACGGCGACACCGCCCTGCCCTTCATCACCAGCGTGCTGGAACTGCAAAACGGTCAGCTCGAACGCGATGCCGGGGCGCCGCCGTTCCGCTTCATTGTTGCCGATGCCGCCAGCACGCTCACCGTGCGCGACATGCAGCTGCGTGGCGGCTCGGCCAGCGGCGAAGGCGGTGCGATCCTGTCGCTGAGTGCCAATTCGATGACGGTGCGCGCCAGCGTGTTCGAGGACAACAACGCCACCACGCGCGGTGGCGCGGTGTCCGCGCAGGGCCCTGTGTTCATCGTGATGTCCGATTTCATCGGCAATACCGCCCCCGAGGGCGCGGCAGTGGCCAGCCATCAGATGACCATGGCCTTCAACAACCGGTTCTTCGCCAATGGCGACGCCGGCACCGGCTCCGTGTTCTGGAGCGACGGTTCCGCGGGACTGCTCGGCTGCGTGTTCGCCGACCACCACCTGACCGCCGTCGGCAGTTCGTTGATGCGCTTCGCCGCCACCTCGACGGCGGAAATGCGCCACACGACCATCGCCGACAACACGGTCCAGGGCCCGCTTCTGCACAGGGAAGGCGGGAACGCCGTGCAGGTGCGCAACAGCATCCTGTGGAACAACACCAGCGCTGGCTTGGGTGACATCACGCCATGGTACAGCCTGTTCCCGGGCGCGCCGGCTGCGGGTGGCAACCTGGACGCCGATCCCCTGTTCGTCGCCACACCCGGCAACTACCGCCTCGCGGCCAACAGTCCCGCCATCGACGCCGCCGATCAGGAAAATTCTTTCCCCGACTTCCTCGACGTCGACGATGACGGCGACCAGGCTGAGTACTTTCCCGATCCGGACTTGAACCCGCGTCCATGGGATGACCCGGACGTGCCCAACACCGGCCATGGCGATCCGTCCTACTTCGACATGGGTGCCTACGAGCGCCAGGCGCAGGGCACCCTGCCCACGCTGGACATCAATGATGTCAGCGTCAACGAGGGTGACAGCGGGACCACCGATGCCGTCTTCACCATCAGCCTGAGCGCTCCCGCGCCGCTGGGTGGCACCGCCTTCGACATCGCCACCGCCGACGGCACCGCCACCACGGCCGACAACGACTATGTCGGCCAGAGCCTCACCGCCGTGCTCATTCCCGCCGGCCAGAGCAGCACCACGTTCACCGTGCAGGTCAACGGCGATGCGGCTTTCGAGCCCAACGAGACGTTCTTCGTCAACGTCACCAACATCGTCAACGCCGTGGCCGGCGACGCCCAGGGCCTTGGCACGATCGTCAACGATGATGCCGATCCCTGTGCCGGCTTCAGCTTTCCGTACACGCTGAGCGGCGCCAACAATGCTGCACGCGTGGCGAACCTGCGCCAGGCGATCCATTGCGCCAATGCCAACGCCACCGCCGATGTGATCGACATGGCCGGTGCCACGCTGGTGTTCGACGCCCCGGATGCCAGCACCTTCGATGAGTCCGCGCTGCCGAACGTCACCAGCGTCATCACCCTGCGCAACGGCACCCTGCAGCGTGACGCGGCAGCGGCGGACTTCCGCCTGCTGACCATCGAGGGTTCGGGCGAGTTCACCGGCGAGACGCTGGAGTTCCGCAACGGGCGCTCATCCGTCGGCGGTGCCATCGCCAACGACGGTACGACGGAATTGCGCGATGTCGGATTCTTCGACAACGGCGACGGCGTTCTGACCGGAGAAGGCGGCGCCATCTATCACGGCAGCAGCAACTCGCTGCGCATCGTCGACAGCCGGTTCGAGGGCAATGCAGCGGCTTTGGGCGGTGCGGTGTTCATGCGCTCCGGCGACCTCTGGATGCGCGGCTCACTGCTGCAGGGCAACCAGGCCGACGAAGGCGGCGCGCTGTACAGCGAGTCGATCATGATCCGCTTGTTCGACAACGCCTTCGTTGCCAATAGTGCGCAGCGAGGCGGTGCCATCAAGACCTTCAGTGGTCACATCTCCGGCACGCGATTCGAAGGCAATAGTGCCGGCGAGCGCGCGGGTGCCGTGTACATGGAATTCGGCTACGCAGACCTGTTCATCTCCAACAGTCTGTTCACCGGCAACCAGGCACCCGATGGCGCGGTGCTGATGGGCGCCGACGCCATGACGCATCTGAACAATGTCACGATCAGTGGCAATCCGGCTGACGTCGGCAACCTGCTGGATAGCGACGGCAACGAGATCGTCATGACCAACAGCATCGTCTGGGGCAATAGCGGCAGGCCGCTGGGAACGGTCACCATCCGCCACAGTCTGATCGAAGGCGGCTACCCCGGCGGCACCGACATCATTGATCTTGATCCACGCTTCATCGATGCCGCCAACGGCGATTACAGGCTCGCCTCCGGCAGCCCTGCGATCGACGCCGGCAACAACGCCGATGTCTACGTCGACAACTGGCTGGACATCGACGAGGACGGCGTCTTCGATGAGGAAATGGAAGATCTGGATGGCAACCCGCGCCGCCATGACGACGCCGGCGTGGTCGATACCGGCCTCGGCACCGCGCCCATCGTCGATCTGGGTGCCTACGAACGTCAGACCGATTCCGGCGCGCCCGGCATCAGCGTCAACCCGACCAGTGGCCTGATCACAACCGAAGCCGGCGGAACGGCGAGCTTCACCGTGGTGCTCGACACCCAGCCCAATGCGGACGTCGTCATCGGCCTGTCCAGCAGCGACACCACCGAAGGCACGGTCGCACCGGCCAGCCTCACGTTCACCGCGGCCAACTGGAACACGGCGCACACCGTCACCGTCACCGGTGTCGACGACAACATGGCCGATGGCGACGTGGCGTACACCATCGTCACCGCCGCCGCGGCCAGCGCCGATGCCAACTACGATGGCCTCGATCCCGCCGATGTCTCGGTGACGAACACCGATGACGACATCGCCGGCATCACCGTCTCCCCGACCAGCGGCCTGGTCACCACCGAAGGCATGGGTCCGACCGGCACACCCGGCGTCGACCAGTTCAGCGTGGTGTTGAACAGCCAGCCCACTGGCGACGTGACGATCGGCCTGAGCAGCAGCGACACCACCGAGGGCACCGTGTCACCAACCAGCCTGACCTTCACCCCGGCAAACTGGAACACGGCCCAGCACGTGAACGTGCTCAGCGTGGATGACAGCGTGGTCGATGGCGATATCGCGTACACCATCATCACCGCCCCGGCGGTCAGCGCTGATTCCAACTACAACGGCATCGACCCGGCCGATGTCTCGGTCACCAACCGTGACAACGATGTGGCCGGCATCACCGTCACCCCGATCAGCGGCCTGGTCACCACCGAGGCCGGTGGCAGCGACACCTTCACCGTGGTGTTGGCCAACCAGCCCAGTGCCGATGTCACCATCGCTCTGTCCAGCAGCGATACCACCGAAGGCACGGTGTCGCCCGTCAGCCTGACCTTCACGGCCGGCAACTGGAATACGGGGCAAACCGTCACCGTCACCGGTGTGGATGACACCGATGTCGATGGCGACATCGCGTACACCATCATCACCGCCCCGGCCGTCAGTGCCGATGCCAACTACAACGGCTTCGATCCTGCCGATGTTTCGGTCACCAATATCGACAACGACGTCCATACCGCCCAGCTGGTCGCGTTCAAGAGCGTGGTCCAGGTCGGCACCGACAGCCAGCCGGTGATCTACGAAATCGTGCTGGAAAACATCGGCGACGGCGATCAGCCCGACGACCCGGCCAGCCACGAACTCATCGACGCACTGCCCGCACAACTGACCCTGGTCGATGCCAGTGCCAATGCCGGCAGCATCAGCACCGACCCGGCCAGCAACAGCGTGTTCTGGAACGGCGCACTGGCGTCCGGCGCCTCGGTCACGATCCTGATCGAAGCCGATGTGGCGATCACCGCACCTGCGACGATCAGCAATCAGGCCAGCATCCACTTCGACAGCGACGGCGACGGCCTCAACGATACCGCCGCCCTGTCCAGCGACCCGGCCCAGCCCGGCACCGATGTGCCGACGCGCTTCCAGTTCGCCGGCACCGCAGCACCGGCAAGCCCGGTAATGATCCCGGCCACCGGCCGTGCCGCGCTGCTGTGGATGATGGCGCTGATGCTGATCGGTGCCGGCCTGGTGCTGCGTCTGCCACGAAGCTGATCGGGCATCGGTCGCGGCCTCTGCGAGTGCGCTCCTACACACCCATCAATGTAGGAGCGCACACCGAAGGTGGACGCGAATGGACGGGCTGGTTCGGATGCACCGGCTTCCTTCGCGCCCTCTACCAGTGCACTCCTACCGAACGCATTTCATATGAGCAATACGGCTGAGCGGCGCAGTCCCGCGCTGCCTCATGTCCGGATGTGCATAAGCTAAT
>CAKSZJ010000020.1 GCA_934525595.1 uncultured Chiayiivirga sp.
GGTCGTGGAGCGGCCCAGCCTACGGCACCTGGCCCGCTTCGGTTCAAGGAAATTGCACTTCAGGGTTGAATCCGCCGGGGAAGTACCCGGAAGACTGGTGGGAGATGCCGGTGCTTGCTCCAGCATCTGAGGAAAGACAATCCATTGGTTACGCAACACAAAAGCCATCAAGCCTCTTGGAACGTGTCATTGAAGCTGCATCGGATATAGGTGACACGGTGGCCGATTTCTTCGGCGGTTCCGGCACCACCGCCGCCGTCGCCGAAAAACTAGGTCGCCGCTGGATCACCACCGATCTCGGCAAACCCGCCTGCATGATCATGCGCAAGCGCCTGATCGACCAGGGCGCCAAGCCCTTCCTGTATCAGGCCATCGGCGATTACCAGATCGAGGCAGCGCGCAGCCATTTCGGGCGCGGCATGCGCATCGGCGATCTGTCCGCCGTGGTGCTGTCGCTGTATGGCGCGCTGCCGTTGCCGCCGGAGGAAAACCCGCTGCGCAATCTCGGGCAGGTGACGTTCGGCGGCACGCGCACGCTGGTGCTGGTGGATTCACCGAACAAGCTCACCGGCGCGGCCACGCTGAAACGCGCCATTGCGCAGCGCGATGCGCTGATGGGCGGTTGGGATCGTGTCGTGGTGCTGGGCTGGAACTTCGAGCCTGCCATCGGCGAAAGCATCACCGGGCTGAACGATCCGGCGCTGGAAGTGCTGGTGATCCCGCCGGACCTGATCGACCGGCTGAAGAAGAAAGGCAGCGTCGAGAAACTGCGCGGGCAGGTGCGTTTTTCCAGCCTGCAATACCTCACCGTGCAGCCGGTGCGGCGCGAGCGCAGCGGCGAAGCGGAACACCTCGATGTGCAACTGGCCAATTACGTGCTGCTCTCGCCCGAGGCGATCAATCTGGACGAAGCCAACCGCGCCAAGCTGGTGAAAGTGATGAACGCCGAGCCGCTGGCGTTGATCGAGTACTGGGCGGTCGATCCCGATTACGACGGCCAGGTGTTCCGCTCGGTGTGGCAGGACTATCGCGGCAATACCGCCAACGATGACGATCCGCTGCGCGTCACCACCCGCGCCCGTTTCTCCGTGCCGTACCGCGCCGGCGAGCGCCGCGTCTGTGTACGGGCGGTGGATGTGTTCGGGTTCGAGTCCGAAGTGGTGCAGGTGGTGGCGGAGGTGGGGGCGTGATGGCCGTTTCAGGCGGCCAGCCGGTGCACGTTGTCCAGCGTGCCGGCCAGTTTGCGTTCGGTGGTCTTGAGGTCGTAATCGGTTTGCAGGCCCATCCAGAGTTGTGGCGACTGGCCGAAGGCGCGCCCGAAGCGCAACGCAAGATCGGCAGTGACCGGGCGTGTTTCACGAACGACATGCGAAATGCGCATCGGAGATACACCAATGGCACGCGCCAGTTCTGCCTGGCTCATGCCGCGATCTTCGAGAATCTCCCGCAGCAGTTCTCCGGGATGGATGGTGGGAAGTCCGTTGACGGTGGCAGGAATGGACATGGCGGGTGCTCCTCAGTGGTAATCGACGATTTCGACATCGAAGGCGTCGCCGTTCTCGAACCGGAAACAAAGACGCCATTGGTCGTTGACCCGCACGCTCCACTGACCTTCCCGGTCGCCGGTCAGAAGTTCGAGGCGGTTGGACAGCGGTTCGCGCAGGTCGTCCGGCGAAGTCGCCAGACTCAGGTACTTCAGGCGAGCAAGCGCCCGTCGGACGATGTCCTGGGGAAGCCTTCGCGTCTTGCCGGTGGCAAACAGCCGCTCGGTTTCCCTGTCGGCGAAGCTGCGGATCATGGCGGCATCGTAAACATGATGTTTACGGTTTGCAAGGCGGCACGCCATGTCTGAACAGCGCGCTTCGCTGCCACTGGCAGCCAATCTCACCCGCCGCACCCAGCGGCTTTGCCTCGGCCTGGAAGACGGCGATGCGGAGATTCTGGAACTGGTCACGCCCGCCACGGCGGAACTGCTGCGCTGGTGGTTCATGCGCGAGACCTGCGATACGCGTGCGGCGAATTTCCACGCCGGGCAACGTCAAGCCATTCTCAACACCATCGTCGCGCACGAGGTGCTGGGCAGCCACGACCTGAAGAGCCTGTACGAGCAGGTTTGCGCCGAAGCCTTGCTGGAAGGCGGGCGGCTGGCCGAGGTGAGCCAGCCCAAGCACGCGCATCCGAAGTATTGCCTGAAGATGGCGACCGGCACCGGCAAGACCTGGGTGTTGCAGGCGGTGCTGGTGTGGCAGGTGCTCAACGCGAATGCGGCGCGCGAGGAAGGGCGCGAGGATGCGCGCTTCACCCGGCGCTTTCTGGTGGTGGCTCCTGGATTGATCGTGTATGAGCGTTTGCTCGATGCCTTTCTGGGCAAGGAGCGCGGCGATGGCAGCGGATTGCGCGATGCGGCGCGCTCGGACTTGGCCGTATTCGGCGAACTGTTCGTGCCGCCGGCGCATCGCGAAGCGATGCTGCAGTTCGTCGCGGCCAACACCTGCGCCAAGCAGGAGATTGGGTTGAAGGCCACCGGCAACGGCCTGATCGCGATTGCCAACTGGCACCTGCTCAAGGATGCCGGTGAAGAAAACGAGGCGTGGGATGAGGACGCCATCGACGCGCCGGCCATCACGCCCGAAGCGCATATCGTCGCCAGACGTGCCTTGCCGCTGACACCGGGCACGTCCACCGGCAACGCGCTCGATGCGCTGGACCGGCGCTGGCAGCGCGGCAACGTGCTGGCCTATCTGGCCGAGCTGCCGGACCTCATGGTGTTCAACGACGAGGCGCACCACATCCACGAGGTGAAGAAGGACGGCGAAGTCACCGAGGTGGAATGGCAGAAAAGCCTGTCGCGCATCGCCGAAGGCAAGGGACGGCGCTTCGTGCAGGTGGATTTTTCGGCCACGCCGTACAACGACGTGGGCGGCGGGCGGAACCGGCGCAAGGTGCATTTCCCGCATATCGTTGTGGATTTCGATCTGGTGGCGGCGATGAAGGCCGGGCTGGTGAAATCGCTGGTGCTGGACAAGCGCCGCGAACTGGGCGCGATGCCGTTGGATGCGCTGGACTTCAAGGCCGAGCGCGACGAAGACGGCAACATCGAACTTTCCGCTGGCCAGCGCGTGATGCTGCGCGCCGGGGTGCACAAGCTGCGCAAGCTGGAGGCCGATTTCGCACGCATCGACCCGAGCCGGCATCCGAAGATGCTGGTGGTGTGCGAAGACACCGGCGTTACACCGTTGGTGGCGCAGTTCCTCGAACAGGAAGGGCTGACCGACGACGAGGTGATGACCATCGACTCGGGCAAGAAAAAAGAACTTTCCGAGAAGGAATGGCTGCCGATCCGCGAGCGCTTGTTCAACGTGGATGCGCACGCCACGCCGCGCGTGATCATCAGCGTGCTGATGCTGCGCGAAGGCTTCGATGTGAACAACGTCTGCGTGATCGTGCCATTGCGCTCCTCACAGGCACCGATCCTGCTGGAACAACTGATCGGGCGCGGCCTGCGGCTGATGTGGCGCGGCGAGGAGTTCGAGGCGATCAAGCGCGAAAACCGTGAGCGCATTTCGCGTGGCGAGGAGCCGGGCAGCCTGATCGACGTGCTGTCCATCGTGGAGCATCCGGCCTTCGAGCAGTTCTACGACGAACTGATGCGCGAAGGGCTGGTCGGCACCACGGAGGGCGATGCGGATGCCGTATCGGCCACGGGTGATCTGGAAACCGTGGGGCTGCGTGAAGGTTTCGAGCGCTACGACTTCGCCATTCCCTTCGCGTTGCGCGAGGCCGACGAGGCGCTGGATCATGCCGATATCGACGTGGCCGCGCTGCCGCCATTTCGCGAGATGGGCGTGGCGGAACTGGCGAAGCTGCTGGGTCGTGGCGACGTGTTCACCTCGCAGGACCTGCAAAGCCGCACCCTGTTCGGCGATTACCGCGTGGATGGCGCGGTGATGAACATTTCCGGCTACAACGAATGGCTTTCGCGCCTCACGCGCCGCATCGCGCAGGCCCTGCATGCGCCCTTGCCCGGCGGCAATCGCGTGGCCGAGCGCATGCCCAATCCGTATTGGCAGGGCGGCAGCGAGCGGCTCGCCGCGACGCTGGATGAGTACGTGCGCGAGCGGCTGTTCGATGCGCCGTTCGAGCCTTTCGAGGAGGAACAGTGGCGATTGTTGCTTCTGCAGCCGGTGGTCGATCACGTGGTGCGGGTGTTCGCGCTGGCACTCAAGCAGAGCGAGCAAGCGCAAGTGCTGGGTGATACCGAAGTGCGTTATCGGACTCTGTCCGAGGTGTCGCGCATCGTGGTGCGTGGGAGCAGCTCGCTGGACGTCGACAAGTGCATCTACCCGCGCCTGCCGTATCCGTCGCGCAGCGGCGGGCTGGAGCGTGCCTTCATCGAGTGGGCCGATGCCGACGCCGGCATCGCGGCGTTCTGCAAGGTGCATGAGCAGCGCCATGATTTCGTTCGGATGCGCTACGTGAAGGGCGATGGACTGGCGGCGAATTACAGCCCGGATTTCCTCGTGCGTGCCGCAGACCGCGTGTATCTGGTGGAAACCAAGGCGCAGCAGCAGGTGAGCCATCCGAACGTGCAGCGCAAGCTGCGCGCGGCGGCGAACTGGTGCGAGCGGATCAATGCCTTGCCGGGTGAGCTGCGCGGCGGGTGCGAGTGGCATTACGCGCTGGTCGGTGAAACCGTGTTTTTCGAATGGCGGAAGCGCGGCGCGCGGCTGGCCGAATTGCTGGATTTTGCACGGGTGCGCGCGGCAACACAGGAGTCGCAAGGCCGGCTCGAGGTGTAGCCATGCCATGGCATGGCGAAGGGTGCCGATGGGTGGTGATTACGGGTTTTCGTCTCCTTGCCCGGCCAATGAACGCAGGTGGGCGGAGAGGCGTTGCAGATTGTCCTGCGTGCCGGTGATGGCGTTGCGTGCCGTGGGTGACAGGGTTTGCAGGGCGAGGTCGCGCAGGTGCCGGCTGCGGGTTTGCCAGTCGGCGTGCATGGCTTGGGCTTGCGTGGCGGCGTGCTGGCGTTCGGCGTGCTGTGGCAGGCCGTAGCCGGGCATGTCACCGAGCAGGCTGGCGGGACGGGCGAGGGTGCCTTCCAGCGCCAGCGCATCGTCCAGCGCGGCCCGCATGGGATCTTGGCGATGCGCGTCCAGGCGACGCTTGAGCACATCGCGCGCGCGCAGTTCGGCGCGGCGCAGGGCGGCTTCTTCCAACACCAGCAGGGCGGCGCTGGCGCGCAGGTCGCCGGCGGTCATCCACGGGGCGCGCTTTTCGGGCGGGAGATCCAGCCAGCCGCGCATCGAGTGCGCGGGCAGCGCGAGCGAGCTGCGGGCGATGTCGAACAGTTCGGCGTAGTGCCGGTCGGCGGGCGGGAAGTAGTAGCCCAGACGAACCGCATCCCCGCGTGCCAGTGGCGCGGCGTCCGCGATGCCGGCATGTTCCAGCCGGCGCAGCAGCGATGTCGGTGCGACGGCGGCGATGGGCTCGTGCGCCAGGCGCGGTACGCCGTCGTGCAGCAGCTTGAAGGTTTCGCTGGCGCAGTTGTTGCCGAGGAAGGTGTAGCGGCCGTCGTAGCTCCAGTGCAGCTGCGCGGCGCGTTCGACGAGGCTGGCCTTTTCCGCGTCCGAAAGGTTCAGCGGCACCGAGCGCAGGCCGCGCAGTTCGATGGCGGTATATTCCTCGATGACCTGATCGAGCGGCAGCACGAACAGGCGGGAGGGATAGCGCCCGGTAAGGCCGCGCCAGCCGGAAACCTGCACGTCGTCGACGAAGGCGCGGAACGAGAGCACGCGGTGGTGTTGCAGATCGAAACGACAGTCCGGCCCCGGCGCGCGGCCGGGCGCGCAGATCACCAGGCGCAGCATGCTGTGACCCCAGCGGCTCATCGCGGCGTCGGTGGGTTCGGCCAGGAGGTATTCGACGCTGTGGATGCGGGCTGGATCGAGCGCTTCCAGGGCCGATTCACCGGCCGGAACGAGAAAGGGCAGGTGCGCTGCGCAGGTTGGTGATGCGGCATGGCGCGGCGTGCCGACGCGCGCCGCGAGGAAATCGAACAGCGCGGGACGGCGGCAGGCGTAGTCGGGATCGCGCAGGAAATGTTCGATGTTGACGGCGAGGAACTCGCGCGGCGAGGTCAGTTCGTAGGCGTCCGGCGAGCGGTCGCGCATGCGGTTCCGGGTGCGCAGGCCGAAGCGGCGCGGGCGCAGCTGCCAGCCGGCCAGATCGAGCAGGCGTGGCTCGCGCGAGAGCCCGGCGCGGCGGTCGAAGGCGTGCGCCAGTTCGTGCAGCAGGGCGTCGAGAGCGGAGGGGCCGCCGTCGTGCAGCAGAGTGCGCGCCAGGAAGAGGTGCCGGCCGCGCAGGCGACCGTGGACGGCGGCAGGCAGGTCGTCGCGAAAGGCGAGCGTCAGCGCCGGCAGGCGCTCGATCAGCGGTGCGGGAAGCAGCGAATCGGCCTGTTCGATCAGGCGTTGCGCGGCCGTCTGCTCGTCGGGCGTGAGCGTGGCGGTGTCCAGTCGGGGCGGCCATGCCCAGGCCTGCAGGGCGACGAGGGTGAGCAGCGCGCCGACGATGCCGCGCCGCAGCACCGGCCCGCTCACTTCGCCAGGATTGCCTTTGCCAGCGCCAGGTCGCTGGCGCGCGCATCGACGCCAGGCTGCGCGCGCAGGTGGCGCAGCGCCGCCTCCAGACGCAGGCCGCGGATGCGACCTTGCGTGGCAACAAAGGCTGCGGCATCGCGTCGCGCCTCCAGGATCAGCTTGTCGTCACCCGAGGTGCTGCCGCTGGTGCCCGAGGTGCCGTTGGAGCTGGCGCCGGCGGATGTGCCGGCAGAGGTGCCCGCAAAGCTGCCGGCGATGGCCGGGCAGGCGGCGGCGAGCGCCAGGCCGAGCAGGGCGGTGATGCAGGTGAAGCGCAGTGACATCGTGGCGATCCGCAGCAACGGGAGCGGCAGGATAACGCGACGCGCAGCGGGATGAGCGGGGGAGGCAAGCGGGGGCTGCTGCGCCGTCTTGCGCGGCATGACCGTTTTCTTTCGATTCGACAACGCGTTTTTAATGCCGGTGAAGTGAGGATATGCTCGACGCCGCACCGACTTCGGGACTTGCGTGACGACCCTTCCCTTGCCGCGACCTCCATCGCACGCCGCCGTGTTCCCGATGCCGGGCGCGGGGCTTCCCGCCTTTCCCGGGCTGGACGAACTGATCCGCCTTGCCGACCGCGCGGTCCGGCAGGGGGCGTCGCAGGCCGTGGTCGCGGCGCCGCATCGAGCTGCACCGCAGCCCGGAGACGGGCTATCAGATCCTTGCCATGATCTGGGCGCCCGGTCAGGACACGCCGATCCACGATCACGACGGTGCCTGGGGCGTCGAATCCACCTGGCACGGCGAGCTGCAGGCCACAGGTTTTCTGGCCACCGGGCAGCGCGACGATCTGTTTCGGCTGGAGGCACAGGACACCGTGCGTCTGGGCGTCGGAGCAGCGGCCGGGCTGGAGCCGGAGCAGGGGCTGCACATCTGCCGCAATCCGTCGCCGAGCAGCGTGGCGCTGACCGTGCATATCTACGCGCGTCCGCTGGAGGCGTTCCACGTGTACGCGGCGGCGGGTGACGGCTGGTATCGGCGCGAGGCGTTCCTGCCCGCGTTGGAACGCTGAGACGGGCGCGGCGCTTGCGCTGGGACGTGGACATCGGGGTGGCGGGGGCCGGCTTTTCCGGGCTGGCGTTCTGCACGGCGCTGCTGACGCGCGACGCTGCGCTGCGCGTGGCGCAGTTCGGCGAGGCCGGACAGTTCGGTACCGGCCTCGCCTACGGCCCGGCCGCCGGTCGCTTCCTGCTCAACTCGCGTGCCGACCAGATGGGCCTCGACGCTGCGGAGCCCGGCGGATTCGCCGACTGGCTGGGGCTGGAAGGCGAGGCGCGGCGGAGCTTCCAGCCGCGCGCCGTCTTCGGGCGCTACCTCAAGGCGTGCAGCGAGCAGCTGGCGCGCACGCACGGCGATCGGCTGCGGCAGGTGCCGCTGAAGCTGGTCGCCGCGGAGCGGCACGGCGACGGCTGGCGCGTGCGCGACGAGGCCGGGAGCGTGCTCGCGTGCCGCACCCTGGTGCTGGCCTGCGGCGCCCTGCCGGCCCGGCCGCTGCCGCCGGTCGTCGCGGCGGGGCTGGAGGGCGACCGCGACGTGATCGTCGATGCGCTGATTCCCGGCGCGCTTCGGCACGTCGATCCGGACGGCCAGGTGCTGATCGCCGGTACCGGCCCGACCATGATCGACGCCGCGCTCGGCCTGCTGGAGCAGGGCCATCGCGGCCGCATCCTGGCCTTTTCACGCCGCGGACTGATTCCGCTGCCGCACCTGGAATCCCCGGCGCCCGCGTTGCCGCCGCCGCCGATGGCACGGGTCGACGCGCGCGGCGGGCTTGCCATGCTGCGACACCTGGCGATCGAACAGGGCGACTGGCGCCCTGCCATGGATGGCCTGCGCGGCCAGTTCGCCGAGCTGTGGCGGCGCGCCGATGCGCCGCAGCGGCGGCGCTTCCTGCGTCACGTTGCGGCGTACTGGTCGGTGCACCGGCATCGTCTTCCGCCGCAGCAGTGGCAGCGGCTGGAGGCGGCGATCGCGCGCGGGCAGCTGCAGATCCACGCCGCGCGTCTGGAGGCCGTGGCCCGCGATGCGGACGGTTTGAGGGTCACCCTGCTGCCGCGCTGCGGGAATGCGCGGAACCTCGCCGCGGCGGCGCTGGTGCAGGCGACCGGCTTCGGCAGCCGGCTGGCCGACAACCCGCTGCTGGCCACGCTGCTCGACGGCGGCTGGCTGCGACCCGATCCGCTCGCGCTCGGCGCCGATGTGGATGCCGCAGGCCGTGCCCTGGACCACGCGGGGCGGCCGTTGGAATCGCTGTACCTCCTCGGTGCGCTGACCCGCGGGGAAGCCTGGGAAATCACCGCCGTGCCGGAGCTGCGCCAGGCCGCCGACCGCCTCGGCGCGCACCTTCTTGCTTCGACCTGAGCCGCGACCGCGCGGCGCCGGATCCGCGCGCATGGGCATCCGCTGACGTAGGGGTGCGACACTCGGTCGCATCGTGCCGGGAGTCTCACCTTCCTACCATTTGCACAGCGTTTTAATGGACTGGAAGCGAGCGATGGACGCGTGTTGCAAGACCGCCGTGCGGCGGAATCGGGTGTGGGCGGTGCTGCCGCTGATGGTGATGCCGCTGCCGGTGTGGGCCGCCGAGGCGAGCCTCGACGCCCGCGCCCTTGACGCCATCGTGGTGACCGCGCAGGCACCGGACGACGGCGTGGCCTGGGAAACCGATCCCAAGCTGCCGCGCCAGCCGGTGCCGGCCAGCGACGGTGCCGATTACCTCAAGACCATCCCCGGCTTCACCGCGATCCGCAACGGCGGCAGCAACGGCGACCCGGTGCTGCGCGGCATGTTCGGCTCGCGCCTGAATCTTCTTTCCAACAACGGCAGCATGCCCGGCGCCTGCCCGGCGCGGATGGACAACCCGATGTCCTACGTGGCACCGGAAACCTTCGACCGGCTGGTGGTGGTGAAAGGCCCGCAGACGGTGCTCTGGGGGCCGGGAGCCTCGGCCGGCACGGTGCGCTTCGAGCGCGACGTGCCGCGCTTCGTGAATGAATCCGCGCGCGTTTCCGGCAGCGTGCTGGCCGGTTCGCACGGGCGCCGCGATGCCGTGGTGGATGCCACCGCCGGCATGGCGCAGGGCTATGTGCGATTGAGCGGCAACACCTCGCGCGCCGATGACTACGAAGCCGGCGACGGCCAGCGCGTGCCGTCGCAGTGGGACAAGTGGAATGCCGACGTGGCCTTCGGCTGGACCCCGGACGAGGACACCCTGATCGAGCTGGGCCTCGGGCGTGGCGATGGCGAGGCGCGCTATGCCGGCCGCGGCATGGATGGTTCGATGTTCGACCGCGACTCGGCTTCGCTGCGTTTCGAAAAGTCCGGCTTCGGTGGCGTGCTGCGGCGGGTCGAGGCGAGCGCGTACCGGAATCAGGTCGATCACGTGATGGACAACTACACCCTGCGCGATCCGAATCCGATGAGCATGATGCCGATGCCTATGGCCGCCGATGTGGATCGTCTCACCCGGGGCGGGCGCGCGGCGCTGGAGTTCGCGGGGGCCGATTGGCAGGTCACCACCGGCGTGGATGCGCAGAACAGCCGGCTCCGCAGCCGCAGCAGCATGGGCCGCGGCGATGCGTATCGCCAGCAGCCCTGGGCGGACGATGCCGACCTGCGCAATCGCGGCCTGTTCGCCGAAGCGGTGCTGGATCGCGGACCGCATTCGCGCTGGATCGCCGGCCTGCGCGCCGACCGCGCCAGCGCGCGCGACCTGCGCATGGCCGCCGGCTCCGGCCATCACCACATGGATGCCGGTGCAAAGCAGGGCGGCCACGACGATCATGGCGACCCCGGCCACGCCGTTGAGCGGCAGCGCAGGCAAACCCTCGGCAGCGGCTTTCTGCGGCACGAATGGCGCGGCGCGCATGGGTTCACCGGCTATGCCGGCGTCGGCCACGCGCGCCGCATGCCCGACTACTGGGAGCTGTTCTCGCCCGAGGCCGGACCGATGGGCTCGGAAAATGCGTTCGAGGGCGTGCAGCCGGAGCGCACCACCCAGCTCGACGTCGGCCTCAACTACCGCTCGCAGCGCCTGGATGCCTGGGTGAGCGCGTACTACGGCCGCATCGACGACTACATCCTGTTCCACTACGCCGCGGCCGGGCACGGGCACGGCGGGCACGGTCATGCCGGGCAGAAGCACGGCGGCAACGATCACGACATGCCGCCGGGCAATCGCGCGATGAACGTGGACGCGGGAATCCGCGGGGCCGAGGCCGGTGTCCAGTACCGCCCGGTGGATCCGCTGAGCCTCGGGGCCACGTTGGCCTACGCCTGGGGCGAGAACCGCGACGCCGGCACCGCGCTGCCGCAGATGCCGCCGCTGGAAGTGCGCATGAGCGCCGCCTGGCAGGCGGAAGGCTGGAATCTCGGCCTGCTGTGGCGCGTGGTCGATGCGCAGGACCGCGTGGCCGAAGGGCAGGGCAACGTGGTGGGGCAGGACATTTCCGCCAGCAAGGGCTTTGGCACCCTGTCGCTCAACGGCAGCCTGCGCCTGG
Organism: uncultured Chiayiivirga sp.; assembly: GCA_934525595.1. Taxonomy (GTDB): domain Bacteria; phylum Pseudomonadota; class Gammaproteobacteria; order Xanthomonadales; family Xanthomonadaceae; genus Denitratimonas. The sequence continues at coordinate 11,144 of CAKSZJ010000020.1, forward strand.
GCGACCTGTGGCGGCTGTCGGCCGGCATCGACAACCTGTTCGACCGCGCCTACAGCGAGCACCTGAATCTCGCCGGCAGCGCCGATTTCGGCTATCCGGCCGATCCGGTGCGCATCCTCGAACCGGGTCGCACCCTCTGGCTGAAACTGGACTTCAGCTATTGATTGGGAGGTCGGCATGTTGATCCATTTGCGGGCGACGCCGCGCGCGCCGCGGCTGTCGGCGGTCGTCGCGGTCGCACTGCTGTTTTCCGCCCCCGCTCTCGCGGACGCGGTTGCCGATGCCGACGTCGAGCGCGACAAGGCCGTCGTTCTCGATGAAGTCGAGGTGCGTGGCGTCGGGGACGCCCTCGAAATCCAGCGCGCGCTGACGCCGGGAGCCGTTGCCATCGTGGATGGCGAATCCTTCTATCGGCGTACGGTCAACCACCTGTCCGACGCATTGCGCTACGTGCCCGGCGTGTGGATGGAGAGCGGCACCGGTGGTGATGCCGTCTGGTTCTCCAGCCGCGGATCCAATCTGGACGCCACCGGCTATGACGGCAACGGTATCAAGCTGCTTCAGGACGGCCTGCCGGTGACGACCGCGGATGGAAACAACCACAACCGGGCGCTCGATCCGATGTCGGCACGACACCTCGTGGTCGCGCGCGGCGCCAATGTCCTGACCTACGGCGCCAGCAGTCTGGGCGGCGCGATCGATATCACCTCGCCCACCGCGCGCAACGGTGCCGGCAGCCAGGCGTTCTTCCTCGCCGGCAGCCACGGTCTGCGCAACGGGCGGGTGACGGCGGGCGGAGTAACTGGCGATTTCGACGCGCAGGTGACGCTGGATGCGAAGGAGCGCGATGGCTACCGCGAGCACAGCCGCCAGGAGCGCTCGGGCGTTTACGCCAACGGCGGCTGGCGGCCGTCCGGCGACTTCGACCTGCGCGTGTTCGCGACCTACATCGACAGCGACGAGGCGTTGGCCGGTCCGCTGACCCGCGCGCAGTTCGACGCTGACCCCTACCAGGCGCAGGCGACTGCGGTCACCGGGAACTTCCAGCTCAACGTGCGCACCAGCCGGCTGGCCGCCAAGGGCGACTGGCGCATCGACGACGACCGCCGTTTCGAGTTCGGCCTGTCCTGGGACGACCAGCATCTCTATCACCCCATCGTCGACAAGGTCATGGTGGACTTCGACGGCCCCGGCCCGATGGAGCCGGTGGAGGTGTTCAGCCTGCTCAAGAACACCGACCAGCGCACGATGGCCGGCATGGCGCGCTACAGCACCCGCCTCGGCAGCCACGACGTGCTGGCCGGCATCAATCTGGCCGACACGCACGAAACCGGCGGCCTTTACCGCAATGACGGCGGTCGCCGCAACGGGCTGTCCACCCTCGTGGACAACCGTTCCGGAAGCGTGGAGCTTTTCCTTGTGGACCGCTGGGGTTTCGCGCCCGACTGGACGCTGGTCTATGGCGCGCAGGGCGTGTTCACCCGTCGCGATGTGCGCAGCGTCACCGTCGCCACCGGCGCGTTGCAGAGCCCGAAGGGCGATTATTCTTCGATCAACCCGCGCCTGGGCGTGATCCGTGCGCTTGGTGCGGACAGCGAGGTTTACGGCAGCCTGAGCCGGCTGTACGAGGCGCCCACCACGTTTGAGCTGGAGGACGACGTGCGCGGCGGCGAGTCCACGCTCGATGCCATGCGCGGAGGCGTGGCCGAGTTCGGCGTGCGTGGCGCGTCCGGGGCAGGGGGCGGCGCCGCGCGCTGGCACTGGGACGTGTCGGCCTACTACGCGCGGATCCGCAACGAGATCCTGTCCGTGGACGATCCCGGCGCGCCTGGCACCAGCCTCTCGGCCAACATCGATCGCACCGTCCACGCCGGCATCGAGGCCCTGTTTGGCGCGAGCGTGCCGCTGGGCGGCGCGCATCGCGTCGAACCGCTGGTCAGCGCGACGTACAACGCGTTCTCGTTCGATGGCGATGCGGTCTACGGCGACAACGACCTGCCGGCTGCGCCGGACTACGTGGTGCGCGGCGAGCTGATGTATCGCCACGACGGCGGTTTCCATGTCGGCCCGACCTTCGACCTGGTCGGCTCGCGCCACGCGGACTTCAGCAACGCCTACGCGGTGGGTTCGTACCGCCTGCTGGGCCTGCGCGCAGGCGTGGAGCGCGGGCGCTGGTCGGCGTTCGGCGAAGTGCGCAACGCGCTGGGCGAGAAGTACGTCGGCCTGCTGACCGTGCGCGACCGCGCAGGTGCGGACGATGCCCTGCTGCAGGCCGGCGAGCCGCGCTCGGTCTATCTCGGCCTGCGGCTGAAGTTCTGACGATGGCCGGTCAGCGCGATGCCGCCAGCGGGCCGACGGTGCAAGGCGACCTGCGCCGTCGCGCCTGGCGCTGGCATTTCCTTGCCGCGCTGCTGGTGATCCCCTTCGTGCTCTGGCAGTCGGCCACGGGCGTGCTGTACCTGTGGTCGGAACGCTGGATGGATCATCGTCACGCCGAGCTGCGCTTCGTCGAGGTGGCCGGTGACGTGGTGCCGCTCGATGCGCAGGTGCAGGCGGCGCGCGCGTTCCATGCAGGCCGGCAGGTCGGTGCCGTGCATGTGCCGGTCGATCCTTCGCGCAGCACGCAGGTCATGTTCAGCGACGACCGCGGCCTGCCGTTGGCGGCGTTCGTCGACCCGTATCGCGGCGTGCTGCTCGGGACCCTGGAAGGCAGCGCGTGGCCGGTGGGATGGAGCCGCAGCCTGCACGGCGGCTGGCCGCTGGGCGACGCCGGCAGCTGGCTGCTGGAGGTCGGCGCCTGCTGGACGATCGTGATGCTGCTTACGGGGCTGTACCTGTGGTGGCCGCGCAACGGGCGCGGCGTGCGCGCATTGCTGCCGCGCCTGCGCCGCGGCGGGCGAACGCTCCTGCGCGATCTGCACGCCTGCACGGCGGTGTGGTTCGCGCTGCTGATCGCGCTGTTCCTGTGCACGGCGATGCCGTGGACGAGTTTCTGGGGCGGCAAGGTCTTGCAGCCCGCGCTGCAGGTGCTGCAGCAGCAGGCCCCGCGCGCAGCGGGATTCGCGCCGGTGTTCGCCGGCGGTGCGCAGGGCGGGGCGAGTCTGCAAGCGATGCTCGACGCGGCCCGCGCGGACGGCCTGGATGGCGACCTGCTGTTCCTGATGGTGGACGGTCCGCCCGGCTCGGCGGTTTCCGTGCGCGAGGAGAAGGCGCGCTCGTCGCAGGAGCGATATCTGCTGATGGATCGCGGCGATGGTGGGGTGCTGGAGCGCGCCGACTGGAGCCGGTTTCCGGTCATGGCGAGGGCGGTCGCGACGGGCGTGGATATCCACGAGGCCAGCTATTTCGGGCGCGTCGGGCCGTGGATCAATACCGGCTTTGCGCTCGCCCTGGTCTGGCTGTGCGTCACCGGTGCGCTGTCGTGGTGGAAGCGCAGGCCGGCGGGGTCGCCGGGCGTGCCGCCGCGCGCCCGCGGACGCTGGCCGGGCTGGCTGCGGATCGTCGCGGCCGCCTTGTTCCTGCTGCTGCCGCTGCTGGCCCTGTCGGCCGCGGCGCTGTGGCTGGCCGAGTCCCTGTGGGCATGGAGGCGGCCGCACGGGAGGCGGGCATGAGCGCTGCGGCAGGCGGGTGGGAATCGGAGATGAATCGATGACGATGAAATGGTTGGCATTGGCGCTGGCGCTTGTCGGACTGGCGGCGTGCGGCCGGGTCGAGCATCACGCGCGGATCGGCGAGCTGGAAGTGACGCTGCCGTGGTCGCGCGAGGTTTCTCCGCATGCACCGGTGGCGGCGGGGTTCCTGTCGATCCGCAATCGCGGGGAGGCCGACGACCGGCTCGTTGCCGTGCGCAGCGACGCCGTCGAGCGCGTGGAAATCCACGAACTGCGGCACGAGGACGGCATGGTGCGCATGCGCGAACTCGCCGAAGGGTTGCCGCTGCCCGGCGGTGCCACGGTGGAACTCAAGCCGGGTGGCCACCACCTGATGTTCTTCGCTCCGGGCAATGCCTTCACGGCAGGCCGCCGGGTCAAGGCGACGCTGGTGTTCGCCGCGGCGGGGGAGCTGGAGGTCATGTTCGACGTCAGGTTGGTCGCGGCCGACAGCGACAGGCCGGCACGGCCGCATCATTGAGGGCGTGGTAACTCCCGCCGGCAATCGCTTTTTCCGCTCACCGGCGCCGATGGCAGCGACGCATCCCGGTGGCATGCTGTCGGCATGAGTACCGATCGCACTTCGCTTATCGCCACGCTCGTCACGCTGCGCTGGCTCTCGGTGGCCGGGCAGGCGGTAGCGGTGGCCGCGGTGGTGTTCGCGCTGGGCGTGCCGCTGCCGCTCGTGCCGATGGCGCTGGCGATCGCGCTGCTGGCCGCGTTCAATGTCTATGCGATGCGGCGCGCGCGGCGCGCTGACGAGCCGGCCGCCGCCGAAGTGTTCGCACACATCGCGGTCGACGTTGCCGAGCTGGCTTTCCTGATCGGCTGCAGCGGCGGGCCGGCCAATCCCTTCACCTCGCTGTTCCTGGTGCCGATCGCCTTCGCCGCGCTGGCGCTGCCGCGTCGCTGGATCCTTGCGGCGGCGCTGCTGTGCGGGCTCGGCTACGCGCTTGCGGCGGCGTTCGGCCGGCCGTTGCCGCACGTGCACGGCGTGGCGATGGACAGCTTCGACCTGCACCTGTGGGGCATGGCCGCCAATTTCGTGATTTCCGCCGCGGTGTTTTCCGGCATCCTCGCGCGCATGGCGCGCCAGCGGCGTGTGCGCGAGGCGGAGCTCGCGCGGCTGCGCGAACGCTTCGCGCGCGACGAGGGCATCCTCGCGCTCGCCACCCACGCCGCCTCGGTCGCGCACGAACTCAATACCCCGCTGGCAACGATGCTGATGGCGCTGGACGAACTGGACGCGGAGGACCTGCCCGATGCGCTCGCGGACGATCTCGCGCTGATCCACGCGCTGGCCGAAACCTGCCGTGATCGGGTGCGCGAGCTGGCGCGCGCGGCGCAGCGCGGCGAGGACATCGATCCCGAGCAGGTGGTATCGCGCTGGCAGCTGCTGCGGCCCGCGGTGGTGCTGGAGCGCGAGGCGACGCTGCCTGCCGGCCTGCGCGTGGACGCCGCGGTCGGCCACCTGCTGCGCGTGCTGCTCGACAACGCCGCCGACGCCGGTGCCGCCGCGGGCGACGCGCGGGTCACGCTCGGGCTGCGGTGCGAGGACGGCTGGCTGCTGGGCCGGGTGCGCGATCGCGGCTTCGGCATCGACTCCGAACGCGCGCTGCGCGACGATCCGCGCGGCAGCGCCAAGCCGGATGGTCTGGGCGTGGGCCTGGCGCTGTCGCGCGCGGCGCTGGAGCGCATCGGTGGCGAAATGCGTCTGGATCCGGCGGAAGGTGGCGGCACCTGCGTGCGTCTGCGCGTGCCTCTACGCGATGCGGAGCCGGGCTGATGCACGGCATCGTGCTGGATGACGATGAGCCCTATCGCCGCGTGCTGGCGCGTGCGCTGGAGCGCCGCGGCCTGACGGTGTATCCGGCGGCGGAGGTTGCCGAGGCGCTGCGCCTGGCGCGCCAGCATGCCCCCGACTTCGCCCTGCTGGATCTCAAGCTGGCCGATGGCGACGGCAGCGGGCTGGAGCTGATCGCACCCTTGCGCAACGCCGTGCCCGGCATGCGCATCGTGCTGGTAACCGGCTACGCCAGCGTGGCCACGGCGGTGGAGGCGATCAAGCGCGGTGCCGACGACTACCTGCCCAAACCGGCCTCGGTGGAGGCGATCCTGCGCGCGCTGCACGGCGAGGCGGTCGAGCACGTGCCCGAGCCGGTGGCGATGACGCCGCTGGCGCGGATCGAGTGGGAGCACATCCAGCAGGCGCTGGCGGAAACCGGCGGCAACATTTCCGCCACGGCACGCCTGCTCGGCATGCACCGGCGCTCGCTGCAGCGCAAGCTGGCCAAACGCCCGCCCGGCGAGGGCGTCTGAGAAACGGGTGCCGGGCGCGCCGGTGCCGGCGTGCCACAATGCGCGGCATCGCGCCGCGCCGGTACCGGACACCTTCCATCCCGCCGCCAGCGGCGCGCCTGGAGCCCTTGATGAAGCTGTCCACCCGCGCCCGGCGCATCGAACCCTTCTACGTGATGGAAGTCGGCAAGGCCGCCGCGCAGCTCGCGCGCGAGGTGGCGGGCGGCGACCGTCCGGTGATCGCGCTCAACATCGGCGAGCCGGACTTCACCGCGCCGGCGCAGGTGCGCGAAGCCGCCGCGCGGGCGATCCGGGACGGCACCACGCAGTACAGCCCGGCGCTGGGCCTGCCGGCGCTGCGCGAGCGCATCGCCGCGTGGTACGGGCAGCGCTTCGGCGTGGAGGTGCCTGCTTCGCGCATCGTGGTGACCGCCGGCGCTTCGGCCGCACTGCACCTGATCTGCCTTGCGCTGATCGAGGCGGGCGACGAGGTGCTGATGGCTGATCCCGGTTACCCCTGCAACCGCCACTTCGTGCTGGCCGCCGAAGGCCGGCCGGTGCTGATCCCGGCCGGTGCGCAGGATCGCTACCAGCTCAGCGCCGGGAAGGTGCGCGCGCACTGGGGGCCGGCCACGCGCGGCGTGCTGCTGGCCTCGCCGTCCAATCCCACCGGCACCTCGATCGATCCGGAGGAGCTGCGCCGCATCCACGCCTTCGTGCGCGAGCGCGGCGGCGTCACCCTGCTCGACGAGATCTATCTGGGCCTGAGTCACGACGCCGCGTTCGGTCGTACCGGGCTGGCGCTGGGCGGGGACCTCGTCAGCATCAACAGCTTCTCCAAGTACTTCAGCATGACCGGCTGGCGCCTGGGCTGGCTGGTGGTGCCCGAGCCGCTGGTAGCGGTTCTGGAGCGGCTCGCGCAGAACCTCTTCATCTGCCCCAGCGTCATCGCCCAGCACGCCGCGCTGGCCTGCTTCGAGCCCGAAAGCCTGGCCGAATACGAGCGTCGCCGCGCCGAGTTCCGCGCCCGTCGCGACTACTTCATCCCCGAGCTTCAGCGCCTCGGTTTCAGCGTGCCGGTGCAGCCCGATGGCGCGTTCTACGCCTGGGCCGACGCCTCGGCCTGGTTCGAGCGCCTGGGCGTCGGCAACAGCTGGGATTTCGTGTTCGAGGTGCTGCGCCGCAGCCACCTCGCCCTTACTCCGGGCCGCGATTTCGGTCAGGCCGAAACTGCCCGCTTCGTGCGATTCTCCACCGCCAATTCGATGGACGCCCTGCGCGAGGCGGTCGCGCGGCTGGAGGCGCTGGGAGGATAGCGGTCTCGATTCGCGGTGCAGCAGGCGCACGATGCGGCGCCGCGCGGATCATGTGCCGGCGCGCCCGTCGAGCAGGCGGCTCGCTCACGCGTCGGCGTAGCGCACCGCTTGGCCGATCCAGCGTTCGATCAGGCGATCGGCCACCTGCGGCGCACGTGCGAGCAGTGCGTCCGCGGCCGCCTGCACCTGCGGCAGCAGGGCGGCGTCGCGCAGCGGGTCGGCAATGCGGAAGCCGGCGAGGCCGGTCTGGCGGGTTCCCAGCAGCTCGCCGGGGCCGCGCAGCGCCAGATCCTTTTCCGCGATGCGGAAGCCGTCGCTGGTCTCGCGCATCACCGCCAGGCGCTCGCGCGCGGCCTGCGACAGCGGCGAGCGGTACATCAGCACGCAGGTCGATGCCTCCGAACCGCGCCCGACGCGGCCGCGCAGCTGATGCAGCTGGGCCAGCCCGAGGCGCTCGGCGTTTTCGACCAGCATCAGGCTGGCGTTCGGGACGTCCACGCCCACCTCGATCACCGTGGTGGCGACGAGCAGCTGGATTTCGCCGGCCTTGAACGCCGCCATCGCGGCCTGCTTTTCCGCCGGCTTCATGCGTCCGTGCACCAGGCCGACGCGCACGCCGGGAAGCTGTTCGCTCAGCTGTTCGTAGGCGGTCTGGGCGGCCTGTGCCTCGATTTTCACCATGCCCGGCGCGCTGGGCTCCTCGCTTTCCTCGATCAGGGTGCAGACCCAGTAGGCCTGCCGCCCGTGGGAAAGGGCGGCGCGGATGCGTTCCACCAGTTCGTCGCGCCGCAGTGCGTCCACCGCGACAGTCTGCACCGGCGTGCGGCCGGGCGGCAGTTCGTCGATCACCGAAACGTCGAGATCGGCGTAGGCGGTCATCGCCAGCGTGCGCGGGATCGGCGTGGCGGTCATCACCAGCTGATGCGGGACATGCCGCCCATCGGCGCCCTTGTCGCGCAGCACCAGGCGCTGGTGCACGCCAAATCGGTGCTGTTCGTCGACGATCACCAGCGCCAGCCGCGCGAAGGCGACCGGCTCCTGCAGCAGCGCGTGGGTGCCGATCACCAGCGGTGTGCCGGCGGCGATGCGCTCCAGCGCGGCGGTACGGGCTTTGCCCTTCACCTTGCCGGAGAGCCACACCGCCTCCACGCCGAGCGGCTCGAACCATGCGGCGAAGGCCTGCGCGTGCTGCTCGGCCAGAAGTTCGGTGGGTGCCATCAGCGCCACCTGCGCGCCGGCCTCGATCGCGGCCAGCGCGGCGAAGGCCGCGACGATGGTCTTGCCGGAGCCGACGTCGCCCTGCACCAGGCGCAGCATCGGCTCGCTGCGCGACAGGTCGTCGGCAATCTCGCGCAGCACGCGGCGTTGCGCCGCGGTGAGCCGGAACGGCAGCGCGGCCGCGAGCCGGCGCGCCAGCCTGCCGCGTGCTTCGAGCGCCAGCGCGCCCTGGCGCTTCATCGAGAGGCGCTGGCGGCGCATGCTGAGCTGGTGCGCGAGCAGTTCTTCAAGGGCCAGCCGCTGCTGCGCCGGATGCCGGAACTGCGCCAGTTCCGCCAGATCCACGCCGGGCGGCGGACGGTGCAGGAAGCGCACCGCCTCGCACCAGCGCGGCAGCGCGAGATCGCCGAAGGCCGAGGCAGGAAGCAGCTCCAGCGCGTCGCTTTCGGGCAGGTGATCGAGCGCCGCCGACACCAGCCGCGCAAGCTGCACCGGGCCGATGCCTTCGATCGCCGGATACACCGGGTCGAGCCGGTCTCCCAGCGCCGGCTCGGCGGCGTCGGCGAGCACGCGGTATCCGGGATGCACCATTTCCACGCCGAAATGGCCGGCGCGCGCCTCGCCGTGGCACAGGATGCGGGCCCCTACCGACAGCGCCCTGAGCTGCGCCGCATGGACGTGGAAGAAGCGCAGCACCAGGCTGGCGCCCGACGCGTCGCCCACCGCCACGCGAAGCATCGGACGGCCGCGGAATCCGCGTTCGACCGCTTCGATGCGTCCCAGGACCTGCGCCGTATCGCCGTGGCGCAGCGCGCGGATCGGCGTCAGACGGGTGCGGTCCTCGTAGCGCAGCGGCAGGTGCAGCCAAAGATCCTGCAGCGTCGTGATGCCGCGCGCGGCGAGCCGTGCGGTCAGCGCCGGCCCGGCGCCCTTGAGCCCGGTGACCGGCATGCGCGCGGGATCCGCGCGCGCGCTGCTCGCGTCCGGCTGCATCGGATCGATGGGCTCAGTCGAGCACCATCACCAGGTCGATTTCCACCTGCGCGCTCTTCGGCAGGGCCGAGACCTGGATGGTGGATCGCGCCGGATACGGCTCGGAGAAGTACTCCTTCATCACCGCATTGACGGTGGCGAAGTGCGCCAGATCGGTCATGTAGATGCCCACGCGCACCACCTTGGCGAAGCTGCCGCCGGCCGCCTCGCATACCGCGGCGAGGTTCTTGAACACCTGGCGCGCCTGCGCCTCGATGTCGCCCTCGACCAGCGCCATGGTGGCCGGGTCAAGCGGGGTCTGGCCGGAGAGGTAGACGGTTTTGTCCACGCGCACGGCCTGGGAGTACGGGCCGATGGCCGCCGGTGCGGCATCGGTGTGGATGATCTGTCGGGACATGGCGCAGCCTCGCTTGGGGATGGGGAGCGGCAAGTTTAGCCGTGCCGGCGCGCGGCGGGATCGGTCAGCGCCGCTGCACGCCGATCACCACCGGTAGGCGGCGCACCTTGCGGATCACGTCGGCCAGGTGCTTGCGGTTACGCACGTTCATGGTGAACACAATCACCGCGGCCTGCTGGTCGCGGTCCTGGTATTCGACGTTCTCGATGTTGGCGCCGGTTTCTCCGATGGCGCTGGCGACGCGCGCGAGGACGCTCGGCTTGTTCTCCACTTCAACCCGCATCGTGGAGCGGAAGTCGCCCTGAACCTCGCGCCCCCAGCCGATCGGCACCCAGCGCTCGGGCGTCTTGCGCAGCTCCGGCACGTTGCGGCAGTCGGCGCGGTGCACGACGATGCCCTTGCCGGTGGAGAGGTAGCCCATGATGTCGTCGCCGGGCACCGGCAGGCAGCAGTCCGGGAAGGTGAGCACGCCGCGCTCGCCGCCGGTGATGAGGATCTTCTCGGCGCTGGGCGCGTGCGGCACGTGGTTCTGCCCGTCCACGTTGCGGGTGAGCGTCTGCGCCACCTGCGCGGCCATGCGGTTGCCCAGGGCTATTTCCGAGAGCAGCTCCTCCAGGCGGCGCAGGCGCGATTCGGACAGGTACTGGTCGAGCACCTTGGAAGGAATCCTGTCGAGCGAGCTGTCCACCGCCTCCAGCGCGCGATCCAGCATGCGGTGGCCCAGCTCCACGGCGTCCTCGTGCTGCAGGCGCTTGAGGAAGTGGCGGATCGAGGTGCGCGCGCGGCTGGACACGACCCAGTCCAGCCAGCTCGTATTGGGCGTGGCCGAAGGTGCGGTGATGATCTCCACGGTCTGGCCGCTGGCCAGGCGTGCGCGCAGCGGCACCAGTTTCTTGTCCACCCGTGCGGCGACCGCGTGGTCGCCCACGTCGGTGTGCACCGCATAGGCGTAGTCGAGCGCGGTGGCGTGGCGCGGCAGCGAGAGGATGTCGCCCTTGGGCGAGAAGAGGTAAACCTCGTCGGGGAAGAGGTCCACCTTGACGTTGTCGAGGAACTCGATCGAGGAGCCGGCCGCCTTCTGGTTCTCCAGCAGGCCCGACAGCCAGGCCTGGGCGCGGCTCTGGGCGCTCGACTGGGTGCCGTTGGGCGACTTGTACAGCCAGTGCGCCGCGATGCCGCGCTCGGCGACCTGATCCATGTCCTCGGTGCGGATCTGCACCTCCACCGGCGAGCCGAAGGGGCTGAACAGGAGGGTGTGCAGCGACTGGTAGCCGTTGGCCTTGGGGATGGCGATGAAGTCGCGGAAGCGCTGTTCCACCGGCTTGTAGAGACTGTGCACCGCGCCCAGCGCCATGTAGCACTCCATGACCCGCGCAACCACCACGCGGAATCCGAACACGTCCATCACCTGGTCGAAGCTCTTCTGCTCCAGCTTCATCTTGCGGTAGATGCTGTAGGCCGACTTCACCCGCCACACGATGCGGTGCGGGATGTCTTCCTGGGCCAGCCGCTGGTCGATCGCCGCCTCGATCCGGCCCATCGCTTCGCGCCGCGATACCGGGAGGGTCCGGATGCGGCGGGTGATGACGTCGTAGCGACGCGGGTGAAGGCCGCGGAAGCCGAGCTCCTGCAACTCGCCCTTGATCCGGTTCATGCCCAGGCGCTGGGCGATGGGTGCGTAGATGTCGAGGGTTTCGCGCGCGATGCGACGGCGCGAATCGGGGCTCATGGAGTCGATCGTGCGCATGTTGTGCAGCCGATCGGCCAGTTTGATCAGGATGACGCGGAGATCGCGCGCCATGGCCAGCAGCATCTTGCGGAAGCTCTCGGCGGCGGCCTCCTGGCGATCGCGGAAGCTCAGCTTGTCGAGCTTGGTGACGCCATCGACCAGTTCGGCAACCGTTTCGCCGAACTCGTCGGCAATTCGCGCGCGCTCGACCGGCGTGTCTTCCAGCACGTCGTGCAGAATCGCCGCGCAGAGCGTTTCCACGTCCATGCCCAGATCGACGAGCACCGTGGCCACCGCGACCGGATGGGTGATGTAGGCTTCGCCGCTCTTGCGGGTCTGGCCATCGTGCGCAGCGGCACCGAGGCGATAGGCCTGGCGGATCAGCCCGAGCTGGTCGGCGGGCAGGTAGGTTGCGGCGCGCCGAACGAGGTCGTCGACCTGCTCCGGACACGGATCAGGGACACTGTCGGTCGAAGCTGCAGCGGGCGCAGCGGCGGCGGGGAAGGAATCATGCATGCCGCCAGACTACGCAGCATCGCCGTTAAGGGCAATGATGGCGGGCCGTGGCCCGCACCTGCGTTGATGGTGCGCCGGCGCGGGGCCGGCGGCACGGGGCGATCAGAGGTCGTCGCCGCCCTTGGAAAGGTCGTCGTCGACCTCGGCCGCGGCCCACTCCAGCGCCTCGCGCTCGCGGCGCTCGCGTTCGATCCGGTCCACTTCGGCGATGGTTGCGTCGTCGATGCTGCGCGAGGCGATCTCGCGCAGCGCCAGAACGGTGGGCTTGTCGTCGTCCTCTTCGCCTTCCAGCGTGCTGGGCGCGCCCTTGGCGAGCTGGCGCGCGCGGCGCGACGCCATGATGACCAGTTCGAAACGGTTGTCGACCACTTCGAGGCAATCTTCTACGGTGACACGAGCCATGGGGGCTTCCTCGGCCAAAGCCGGAATGACAAACGAACCCGGCATTTTAGGGGAGGCATGAAGGCGGAAGCAAATCCGGCCTTGCCCGGACATTCGCCTGCACGCGGACGTGTTCCGCGCAACACCGAGGCCCGCTCAGGCCAGCAGCGCGTCCAGCAGGCCGGGATGATGCGCGAGCTGCGCGGCGGTGCGCAGGCGCTGGGCGCGGATGATCGACAGGAGATCGTCGGTGGCGCGGGCGAAATCGCGGTTCACCACCAGATAGTCGAATTCCGGCGCGTGCTCCATTTCACCGCGAGACCCCGCGAGCCGGCGCAGGATGGTTTCCTCGGAATCCTGCCCGCGCGTGCGCAGGCGGCGCTCCAGTTCCTCGCGCGAGGGCGGCAGGATGAAGATCGTCACGCAGTCGGGCACCTTCTGGCGCACCTGGCGCGCGCCCTGCCAGTCGATCTCCAGGAGGACATCGCGCCCGGCAGCAAGGTGCGGCTCCACCGACTGGCGTGCCGTGCCCTTGTAGTCGCCGTGCACGATGGCGTATTCGAAGAAATCGCCGGCCTCGATCATGCGCCGGAATTCGTCAGAGCTGATGAAGTTGTAGTGCTGGGCGTGGCGTTCGCTCGGGCGTGGATCGCGCGAGGTGAACGAAATGGAGAGCGAGATCTCCGGTTCGCGTGCCAGCACGGCATTCACCAGCGAAGACTTCCCCGCCCCGGAGGGCGCGGCGATGACGAAAAGGCAGCCGCGGCGCGCGCTCATGCGCCAGGACGCTTGCAGGACGGGATCAGGATCGTCACACGGAAACTCCGGGCCAGCTCGCCGGCGCGAATCGCCGCGAGGGGGCGGAATGGTACTACGCGGGATTCCGGTGCGGTGTGCTCGCCGGAACCGGATCGTGCGCTCAGAAGACGAACGTGACGCCGATGACCTGCGCCTTGCCGTCGGTGAGCTTGACCCGGCAGTCGAGCGTCTGGGTGTACTGCGACTGCAGGCCGGTGTCGAAGGTCACCGGCGCCCGGAGCCGGAGCGCGTCCTTGCCCTCGCTCGCCGCGCTTTGCTCCAGGGCCTTGGGATCCACCGCAAGGAGCTTGCCCTCGGCGCGCTCCTTGGCGGCATCTGCGCAGGCCGCTGCCGCTCGCGCGGCAGGCGAGTCGCCGCACCCTGCCAGCGCCGATGCCACGGCCAGCGCCATGATGATTCGCGTCGCATGCCCTGTCATGCCGTCCTCCCTGTGCGCTTCGCGGGCTGCCTTGCAGGGCGGCCGTTGAAGTCATTCCCGAGAAACAGGACGAGAAAATAGCGCAACTGCCGAACGTTTCCAGTACTTGATGCAAGATTTGCATCAATTCACATTTCCCGACGCGGCGCGCGGACGGCAGACGCTGCTGCGGGCGATCAGTAGCGCGCCACCGAAGGATCGATGCGCTGCGACCAGGCGTCGATGCCTTCCTCGACGTTCCAGACATCGCGGAAGCCCAGGGCGCGGAAGTGTTCGGCGGCCTGGCGGCTGGAGTTGCCGTGGTGGCAGAGGAAAGCGATCGGCGTGTCCTTGTCCAGCGCCTCCAGGCGGCTGCGCGAATCCTCGTCGAGCACCTCGTGATTGCCGGAAAACGGCGCGATCGAGCGCGCCGCGATGGGGCGCACGTCGATCACCGTGATGCTGCCGGCCGCCAGGCGGTCGCGCAGCGTCTCGACCGCGAGCGACTTCACCGCCGGCGGGGCATTGGGATTGCGGATCGTCAGGCCGGCGCCGCGCACGTCTTCGACCCAGTCGATTTCCAGGCCGCGCGCGCGCTGGGCGCTGGCGAGATCGAAGTGCACCGCGATGCCTTCGGATTCGGAGACCACGTCGCCCGGCGCGGGCGGCGCCAGCTGGAACTGGGCTTCGTAGCGCGGGCCGATCGACAGGTGCAGGGCGAGGCCGTCGGCGTCGCCCATCGCGCCGCGGATCGCGCTGGCCGCCGCCGGGGTGATGCGGATCTGCGGCGGGGTGCGGTCCGGCGCGGCAACGCCCAGCAGCGGGAACAGTTCGCCCGATTCCATCAGGCCGGAAATGATGTCGCTGCCCCCGATCAGCTCGCCGCGCACGTAGAGCTGCGGGATCGTGGGCCAGTTGCCGAACACCTTGATGCCCTCGCGGATTTCCGCGTCGGCCAGCACGTTGATGCTGGCGTATTCCACGCCGAGGCTGTCGAGGATGCCGGAGGCCTTGGCGGAGAACCCGCACTGCGGCGCGCCCTGCACGCCCTTCATGAAGAGCACGACGGAGTTCTGCGCCAGCAGCGTTTCGATGCGCCCGCGCACGATGGAATCGAGGGACATGGTGTGTTTCCTTGCGAAAAGATGGGAAGTGCCAACTCGCGCGGATTCTACGCCGCACCGCGGCAACGCCGCGTGAGCCGGAATCAGGCGGTCAGCGCCGAATCCAGGTCGCGGCGCAGATCCTCCAGGTCTTCCACGCCCACCGACAGGCGGACCAGGTTGTCGGTGATGCCCAGCGCGGCGCGGGTTTCGGCCGGAATCGAGGCGTGGGTCATGATGGCCGGATGGTTGACCAGGCTCTCCACGCCGCCCAGCGACTCGGCGCAGGCGAAGAGTTCGGTGCGCTCCATCATCCGTCGCGCCCCCGCCAGACCGCCCTTCACGAAGATCGTGATCATGCCGCCGAAGCCGTGCATCTGCTGTGCCGCCAGCGCGTGCTGCGGGTGCGAGGCGAGGCCGGGGTGCAGCACCCGTTCCACCGCCGGATGCGTTTCCAGCCACTGCGCCAGTGCCAGCGCGTTGTCGCAGTGCGCGCGCATGCGCAGGTGCAGGGTCTTCAGCCCGCGCAGCGCCAGGAAGCTGTCGAACGGGCCCTGGATGCCGCCGACGGCGTTCTGCAGGAAGCCGATGCGCTCGGCCAGCTCGGCGTCATCGCCCACCACGGCGACGCCGCCGATGATGTCCGAATGCCCGTTGAGATACTTGGTGGCTGAATGCACCACCGCGTGCGCGCCGAGCTCCAGCGGGCGCTGCAGCATGGGCGAGGCGAAGGTGTTGTCGACCACCAGCCAGATGCCGCGCGCCCGGGCGAATTCCGCCAGCCGCGCCAGATCGACGATCTTCAGCAGCGGGTTGGTCGGCGTCTCGCACCAGATCATGCGCGTATCGGGCCGCGTGGCGGCTTCCAGCGCGGCCATGTCGTTGAGGTCGACGAAAGAGAAGTCCAGCCCTGACGAGCGCCGCCGCACCCGCTCCATGATGCGATAGGTGCCGCCGTACACGTCGTCCATGCAGATGACGTGGCTGCCCGAATCCAGCGCTTCCAGCACGGTGCCGGTCGCCGCCAGTCCGGAGGCGAAAGCAAAGCCGTGCGTGCCGGATTCGAGCGAGGCCACGCAGCGCTCGTAGGCGAAGCGGGTGGGATTGTGGCTGCGTGAATACTCGTAGCCCTGGTGAACCCCGGGACTTTTCTGGACGTAGGTGGAGGTGGCGTAGATCGGCGTCATCACGGCGCCGGTGGAGGGGTCGGGCGACTGCCCTGCGTGGATGGCGCGGGTGCCGAAGCCGAGGTTGTGCTCTGATGTCATGGTGTGCTGACCGGAAGGAGTCTGGCGCCGATCATAGCCGGCCCGCGCCGCGCCGTTCCCGCCCGGCTATTGCCTGCCGCGGAAATGCAGCCAGGAGCCGAGCATCACCAGCAGCGGCGGCAGCGCGTAGGCCAGCCGCAGGTCGAGGTGATAGACCTGCGCGAGGTTTACCGACAGCGTTTGCGCGGTGAACATACCCACGCCGAGCACGATGCCGACGAAGAGCCGTTTGCCGAAACCGCCCGAGCGCAGCGTGCCGAAGGCGAACGGCAGCGCCGCCAGGCACAGCGCCAGCGTCGAGAAGGGGTAGAAGATGCGCGCCCAGTAGGCGGCCGCGAATTCGCCCGAATCCAGCGCGTTGCGCTCCAGGTAGTCCAGGCTGTTGCGCAGTTCCGCCATGCGCAGGTAGCGCGGCTTGGTGACGCCCAGCTGCAGCACGTCGGGATTGAGCCGCGAAGCCCAGCGCTCCTCGGACACCCGTTCGCTCAGCACCTCGCGCGCACCGAAGCGCGAGCGGTGCACGTCGCGCAGCTCCCAGGCGCCGCTGCGGTGCAGCGCCTTCTGCGCCACTGCGATCGAGCCCAGCCGCCCGTCCGGATCGAACTCGTAGAGCGTCACGCCGGACAGCTCGATGGTGGCATCGGCTCCGCGGCCCACCACGTTGCCCTGCTTCGCGTTGAGGAAGGTGTCGCCCTCGCGCGCCCAGAGGCCCGAGCCGCGCAGGTTCTTGATGTCCGAACTCTTGGCGTGCATCGCCAGGCTCTGGGCCTGCTGCTCGCCGGCCGGGCCAATGGTTTCGGCCACCGTCACCATGGCCAGGGTCAGCAGCCCGACGACCATGACCGCCGCCGCGCATATCCGCAGCCGCGACAGTCCGATCGCGCGCAGCGCGGTCAGTTCCGAACTCGCTGCCAGCGCGCCCAGGCCCAGCAGCGAGCCGATCACCGCAGCCGTGGGAAAGAGCGTGTAGGCGCGTCGTGGAAGGGTGTAGGCGGTGTAGACCAGCGTCTGGGAGAAGCCGTAGTCGCCCTGTCCGACGTCGGCCAATTCGCCTACCAGCGCGGTGATTGCATCGAAGCCCACCAGCACGAACCACGTCGCCCCCAGCGCCGCCAGCACGCGCGTTGCGATCAGGCGATCCGCCAGTCCGAACCGCGTGCGCATCAGCCCGCTCCCTTCGGACGCGGCAGGCGCTCGTCGCGCCAGAGCAGGTACAGGGCGATGCCCGCCGCCGGCAGGTGCACCCACCACAGCCCTATCCACACCGGCATCGCGCCCGAGGCGATCAAGGCACGGCCCAGCGCCAGCATGTTCAGGTAGACGATGTAGCCCAGCAGCGCCACCAGCACGCGTCCGTAGCGCGCGCTGCGCGGCGGCGAATGCGCCAGCGGCAGCGCCAGCAGCGCGAGCACCAGGGTCGCCAGCGGCGTGGCGAGGCGCCAGTGCAGCTCGGCGCGCTCTTCCGGCGCGTCGATGCGCGCCAGCTCCAGCGTGGTCATGCGCTGCTCGGTCCGCCCGACGTGGCCCGGCTCGGCGTCCGGCACGCGGATGTCGTTGCCTGCGAAGCGCATCATGCGGAAGGCATCGCTGCCCAGCGCGCCCTCCACCCGGAAGCCGTCGAGCAGGCGCAGGTAGCGCTCTTCACCCTGGCTTTCCTGGAACAGTTCGCCGGCCTGCGCCGTCACCACGTCGATGCGGCCGTCGCGCTCGTTGTGCACGAACAGGTGGCGGAAGCGGCGGCCGTCGTCGTCCATCTGGCTGATGTAGACCACGCCGTTGCGGCCGGGAATCTCGACGAAGCGGCCCGGTTCCAGCCCAGCCACCAGCAGCGACTTGTTGGCCGCTTCGATCATCGCCTGCGAGGTGCGCAGCGCCGCCGGCGAAAGCCACAGCGAGGTCACTCCGACCGCCACTGCCACCGGCACCGCAAGCCACAGCAGCGGCCGCGCCAGACGACGGATGCCCATTCCCGCCGCCGCCAGCACCGCCATCTCGCTGTCGCGGTACAGGCGTCCGTAGGCCAGCAGCACCGCGAGGAACAGCGACAGCGGCAGCAGCAGCGGCAGGAAGTCCAGTGCGCGCAGGCCCAGCTGGGAAATCAACAGTCCCGGGGGCAGCTTGCCGCGCGCGATCTTGCCCAGAAGATCGGCCACCAATCCGCCCATGCTCACCAGCACCAGCACCACCAGGCTCGCGCCGAACGCGGCCAGGAGCTGACCCAGCACGTAACGGTCGATGATCGGCCAGCGCGGCCGGCTCATGCGCCGACGCCCCACGTGCGGGCGCCGACGGCGATGCCCGGCGCGCTGGCGCGGCGGCTGGTAGGAGCAGGATGGGTATGCACTAGAATGGTTCGTGGTCGCGGTTGCGCCGCGACATGGTATCGGCGCCGGCAGCGTGTCGAAGTATCGCCCGTCTCCCCACAGCAGGAAAACCATGAGTCTGAACACGAGTTTGCTGCGCGCCGACCCCGCGCAGGTCGACGCCGACGCCATCATCGCCGCGGTTTTCGAGGATCAGGGGCTTTCGCCCGCCGCGCGGCGGCTCGACGAGGCCTGCGGGGGGCGCATCACGGCCCTGCTCCAGAGCGGCGACGTGTCCGGCAAGGCGGGGCGCTGCGCCCTGCTGCTCGCGCTCGACGGCATCCGCGCCCGGCGCGTGCTGCTGGTCGGTGTGGGCGAAGCGGGCCGGCTGGATACCGCGCGTTATCTCAGCGCCTGCACCGATTCGATCCGCTCCCTGCGCAATGGTCCGGCCGCGCGTGTCCACAGCACCCTGACCGAGCTCGACGTGGCCGGCCGCGGCGCGGCGTGGAAGATCCGCCACTGCGCGCTCGCCGCGCTGCACGTCAGCTACACCTACTCGGCCACGCGCACCTCCGCCAAGGCGTCGCAGCTCGTCGCGCTGAGCCTTTCCGGCGATGACGATTGCGCCGACGAGCTGCGTATCGCCCGGGGCATCGCCGACGGCGTCACGCTGGCGCGCGAGCTGGGCAACCTGCCACCCAACATCTGCACCCCGGTCTATCTCGCCGAGCAGGCCGCCAAGATCGCCGAGGTGAGCGAAAAGGTGTCGCTCGAGGTACTGGATACCGAACAGATGAAGGCGCTGGGCATGGGCGCCCTGCTCGGCGTGGCGCAGGGCAGCGCCAACCCGCCGCGCCTCATCGTGCTGCGCTACAGCGGCGCCGCGGAGAACCGGAAGCCGCACGTGCTGGTGGGCAAGGGCATCACCTTCGACACCGGCGGCATCTCGATCAAGCCCGGCCCCTCCATGGACGAAATGAAGTTCGACATGTGTGGCGCCGCGAGCGTGCTGGGCGCCTTCCTGGCGGCCGCCACGCTCGGCCTGCGCATCAATCTGGTGGCCATTGCGGCGGCAGCGGAAAACATGCCCGACGGAACGTCCTACCGCCCGGGCGACATCCTCACCTCGATGTCCGGAAAGACCATCGAGGTGCTCAACACCGACGCCGAGGGCCGCCTGATCCTGTGCGACGCGCTCACCTACGCGCAGCGCTTCGAACCGGCCACCCTGATCGACGTGGCCACCCTCACCGGCGCCTGCGTGATCGCGCTGGGCAAGCATGCCCACGGCCTGATGAGCCGCGACGACGCGCTGGCCGAGGAGATCCTCGCCGCCGGCCAGGCCAGTCACGACCGCGCCTGGCGCATGCCGCTGTGGGACGACTACCAGCCCCAGCTCGATTCGGTCTGCGCCGACATGGCCAACATCGGTGGCAAGTCCGCCGGTGCCATCACCGCGGCCTGCTTCCTCGCCCGCTTCACCGAAGGCCAGACCCGCTGGGCGCATCTGGACATCGCCGGCACCGCCTGGGACGAAGGCCGCAAGGGACTGGCCACCGGCCGCCCGGTGAACCTTCTGGTGGAGTGGTTGATCGGTCGCCAGTGACATGCCGCGCGCGGACTTCTACCTGATCGGCAAGCCGCGTTTCGAGGGCGACCCGCTGCTGCTGGTCTGCGAGCTGGCCAAGCGTTGTTTCCGTACCGGCAAGCCCACCCTGATCCTGGCGCGCGACCTGGCCCAGGCCGAGCTGCTCGACGGCCGGCTCTGGGACTTCGAGGACGAGGCCTTCATCCCGCACCAGATCGCCGGCGAGGACGAGGACGACGAGGACACGCCGGTGCTCATCCTCCCGCCCGAGGTCGACGTGCCGGACCGTCCCTACATCATCAACCTGCGCGACGCCGCCTTCCGCGGCACCTGCGAGCGCGTGTTCGAAGTCGTCCCCGCCGACCCGGCCGCACGCGAGCCGCTGCGCGGGCGCTGGCGCGACTACAAGGTGCGCGGGTTCGATCTTCGCAAGTACGACATGTAACGCGGCCGCACGCGTCGCTGTCGGTGGCGCGGACCCTCGTCGCCTGCCGCGGGCAGGTTCGGGCACGCGCTGGCGGCATCGGGGCCGGCGCGCCTTCGGGCAGCGCATCGGTGATGGCGCCGGCCTCACCGCCGCAGGCGCGGGCGGCGGGAGACAGCCTGCCGCTCCTATACTTGGGCGATGGCAATCCACGATTCCGAGCGCTTCGAACTGGTCTCCCCCTTCGCGCCCGCCGGCGACCAGCCGCAGGCCGTGGAGACGCTGGTGAAAGGCTTCGAGGCGGGATTGGCGCACCAGACCGTGCTGGGCGTGACCGGATCCGGCAAGACCTTCACCATCGCCAACGTGGTGCAGCAGATCCAGCGCCCGACCCTGGTGCTTGCGCCCAACAAGACCCTGGCCGCGCAACTCTACGGCGAGTTCCGGCGCTTCTTTCCGAACAATGCGGTCGAGTACTTCGTCAGCTACTACGACTACTACCAGCCCGAGGCCTACATCGCCGCGAGCGATACCTACATCGAGAAGGACAGCTCGATCAACGAGCACATCGAGCAGATGCGGCTGTCGGCCACCAAGGCGCTGCTGTCGCGGCGCGACGCGCTGATCGTGGGCACGGTGTCGGCGATCTATGGCCTGGGCGACCCGGAGGACTACCTTTCGCTGCGGCTGATCATGCAGCGCGGCGAGAAGCTCGACACCCGCGCCCTGATCCGGCACCTGACCGACCTGCAGTACACCCGCAACGAGTTCGAGCTGCACCGCGGCACCTTCCGGGTGCGCGGCGAGAGCATCGACGTGTTTCCGGCGGAGAACGAGACCGAGGCGCTGCGCATCGAGGTGTTCGACGGCGAGATCGAGAACATGGCGCTGTTCGATCCCCTGACCGGGGAAACCCTGCGCAAGGTGCCGCGCTACACCGTCTATCCAAAGAGCCACTACGCCACCACCCGCGCCCGCGTGCTGTCCGCGCTGGATACCATCAAGATCGAGCTGGCCGGGCGCCTGGAACAGCTCTACGCCGCCAACAAGCTGGTCGAGGCCCAGCGCCTGCAGCAGCGCACCACCTTCGATCTGGAAATGATGGCCGAGGTCGGCTACTGCTCGGGGATCGAGAACTACAGCCGCCACTTCACGGGCAAGCAGCCCGGCGAGCCGCCGCCGACCCTGTTCGACTACCTGCCCGCCGATGCCCTGCTGGTGATCGACGAATCGCACGTCACGGTTCCGCAGCTGGGCGCGATGTACAAGGGAGACCGCTCGCGCAAGGAAAACCTCGTCGAGTTCGGCTTCCGCCTGCCTTCGGCGCTGGACAACCGCCCGCTGCGCTTCGAGGAGTGGGAGGCGCGCGCGCCGCGTACGATCTTCGTCTCGGCCACGCCGGGGCGCTACGAGCTGGAGAAGACCCGCGGCAGCACCGTCGAACTGGTGGTGCGTCCGACCGGCCTGATCGATCCGGAGGTGGAAATCCGTCCGGTCGCAACGCAGGTGGACGATCTGATGAGCGAGGCGCGCGCGCGCATCGCGATGGGCGATCGCGTGCTGGTCACCACGCTCACCAAACGCATGGCCGAGAACCTCACCGAATACCTCGGCGAGCACGGCATCAAGGTGCGCTATCTGCACTCGGACATCGACACGGTGGAGCGCGTGGAAATCCTGCGCGACCTGCGCCTTGGCGTGTTCGACGTGCTGGTCGGCATCAACCTGCTGCGCGAGGGCCTGGACATGCCGGAAGTCTCGCTGGTCGCCATCCTCGATGCCGACAAGGAGGGCTTCCTGCGCTCGGAGGGCTCGCTGATCCAGACCATCGGCCGCGCCGCCCGCAACGTGCGCGGCAAGGCGATCCTCTATGCCGACCACATCACCCGCTCGATGCGGGCCGCGATCGACGAAACCGACCGCCGCCGCGCCCGCCAGGTCGAGTACAACGCCGCTCGCGGCATCGTGCCGCGCAGCATCGAGAAGCCGGTGGCCGACATCCTCGAAGACGCGCGCGAGGGCATGGACGCAGGGCGCGGGTCCGGGCGCGGCAAGGGCGGTGCCCGGCGGGCGGCGGAAACGCGCGGCGAGTACCGCACCCTGACGCCGGAGCAGGCGGCGGCCGAGATCCGCCGGCTGGAGCAGCAGATGTACCAGCACGCCCGCGACCTGGAATTCGAGGACGCCGCGCGGGTGCGCGACCAGCTCCGCGCGCTGCGGCAACAGACGCTGGCCTGATTCCCCGCGGGGATCCGTCGCGCGCGCCTGAGGCTAGCGGCGGCGCGGAGTGAAGTCGCGGCCTTCGCGCATCATCGGCAGGGTGGTCGACGGGTCGCCGTCGTTGGGCTCGGGCGCGATCCGCAGCAGGCGCGCCAGCAGGGGATACACGTCGACGTTGTCGAAGGGTTCGGTGACGAAACCGCTGCGGAAGTCCGGCCCGCGCGCGATGAACACGGCGGCCATCGACTCCAGCGCCGGATCGAAACCGTGCGCGCCGGGGTTGGGCGGATGGCGTTCGAGCTGGGCGCGATCGGCGATGGTCCAGCCTTCGTCGGCCAGGCAGACCCAGGCGGGAATGCGGCGGTGGCTGCCGAAGCGGAACCGCTCCGGTACGCGCGCCTTGGGCCAGCACTGCGCGTGCGGAATCGGGCGCGCGAGCGCGGCTTCGAAGGCCGGCTCCGCTCCCACCACCGGCTCCAGCCCGGCGACCGCACCGCGATTGACCAGCCGGTAGGTTCCGGCCGGCAGGTGGTCGTCAATCACGACGACCTGGTGGGGCGGGGTTTCCGCCATGCCGTGGTCGGAAACCACGACCAGATTGCTGGTTTCCCACAGGCCGCGCTGCTTGAGGCCGGCGACCAGCCCGGCGAGCGCGGCATCGGTGCGGCGGACCGCGGCGAGGGCCTCATCGGAGCCCGGTCCGTGCAGGTGGGCGTCGTGATCGACCTGGTCGAAGTAGAGCGTCAGGAGGTCGGGGCGTCGCGCTGCCGGCAGGTCGAGCCAGGCCAGCACCTGGGCGACGCGATCCTGCGGCGGCAGGGCCATGTCGAAGCGGCGCCAGTAGTGCGGGTGGTGGCCGCGGATCGGGGCTTCGGAGCCGGGCCAGAACATGGTCGCGCTGCGCAGCCCGGCGCGGCGCGCGGTGTTCCAGATCGGTTCGCCGTCCTGCCACCAGAGCGGATTCTCCACCGCCTCGCGGTTGGAGAGGCGGAATACCTGATCGGTGGCGGTCGGATCGGTCATCTGGTTGTGCACCACGCCGTGGTGGTCGGGCACCAGGCCGGTCACCAGGGTGTAGTGGTTCGGGAAGGTGAGCGAGGGGAACGCGGGCCGCATCGCGCGGGCGCGCACGCCCTCGTGCGCGATGGCCCGGAGCGTGGGCGTTGCGACCGGGTCCAGATAGTCCGGGTGGAAGCCGTCGATGGACACCAGAATCAGGGGCGGGGGGCGGAAGTCGGTGGTGTCGCTGCGGACAGCGGGCCGGCAGGCCGCGAGGAGCAGGATGCCGGCAACGACGAGGAACCACGGGAAAAGGCGGCGGACGAGGCGCATGACTTGGAAATCTGATGGGTGCGTGGGTGCCGGATGATGACAGAAGGCGGGTGTCCGGATGGCGGCCGTTTGCCTGCGGGCGGGTCGCGCGACGCATCGATCGCAGGCGGCGCGGGGCGTCGGCGCGCCGCCGGATTTCAGGTAGGATGCCGGTTCGGGCAGGCGCCCGCAGGTGGCCCGCCGGGCTGTGCGAGGTGTCGCCGCATGGCCTCATGCCGGGGGCATTCACCGCCGATGGCCGGCGCCTGCCATAGTTCGCGATCGGGTTGCCGTTTCATCCGCCATGTCCTCGCTTCCGCACCAGGATCTGTCGCCAAGCGAGCTCGACGAGCTGCTCAATGCCGTGCTGCCCGATATCCCCGGCTACCGCGTGGTGCGCCTGCTCGGGCGTGGCGGCATGTCCTACGTCTACCTCGGCATCCAGGAGTCGCTCGACCGCCAGGTCGCCATCAAGGTGATCTCGCCGCTGGCGCTCAACGACGAAGTGAGCCTGCTGCGCTTCGAGAAGGAAGCGCGCACCATCGCCAAGCTCCAGCATCCGTCCATCGTCGGCATCCATGCGGTCGGTCGGATGGATCTGGGGCTGCTGTATTACGTGATGCCCTATCTCTCGCGCGGCCATGTGGGACGGCGCGACCTGCGCAATGAACAGGCCCGTATCATCGGCGTGCTGCGCGCGTTGCTGGGTGCGCTGGACTATGCCCACGCCCAGGGCATCGTGCATCGCGACGTCAAGGCCGAGAACGTGTTGTTCGACCAGAACGATCGGCCCATGCTGACCGATTTCGGCATCGCCACCAGCAAGCGCGACAAGAGCCGCATGACGGGTGCAGGCAACGCGATCGGCAGCTGGGGCTACATGGCCCCGGAGCAGGCGCGTGGCGAGCAGGTGGATGCCCGCGCCGACCTCTACAGCGTAGGCGTGCTGACCTACGAGATGCTTGCCGGAACGCTGCCGTTCCGTAGCGAGGACACCGTCGCGCTGGCCCTGATGCACGCCATGGATCCGGTGCCCCGCCTGCCGCCGGACAAGGCGCATTGGCAGGACTTCGTCGATCGTGCGCTGGCCAAGCGTCCGGAAAACCGCTTCGCCAGCGCCCGGGAAATGCTGCTGGCGCTGGATGCCATCGCGCTGGAGCGCGCCGCTACGCCGGGTGAACCGCCCGATCGCGCAGCCCGCGCGCGAGGCGCGCTGGCGCAGGCGCCGGCTTGGCTGCGTGGCTGGGCCCCGCGTCTGCGCGGTTCGCGCGTGACGCGGGGCGAACCGGCCTCCGCACCGCGCGGGAGATGGCCGCGCCCGGCCGCATTTGCCGCCGGATCGCTGGTGCTGCTGGCGCTCGTGCTGGTTTCGGGCGCGTGGTTTTCCGCGAGAGGTGGATCCGAATCGGCGTCATCGCCTGCGGCCGTATCGGTGACGGATCCTGCGCGCCAGGCGCCCGCAGTCCAGCCCCGCGCGACCGCATCCGGCAGTGCATCGCCTGCGGCCGCGCCGCAAGCCGTCACGGACGGCGGCGCGCTGGATACGAGCGACGCCGCTGCGGCAGACCCCGCCACGCGTGATCCGGGTGCGTGGCCGGAGGACGAGACGCGCGATGATGCGTCGGCTGATTTCGACCAGATCCTGCTCACGCTGTCGCCGGGCGAGGTCGCATTGATGACCGCAGGCGACCAGATCCGGCGCAAGCGGCTGACGCAGCCCAAGGGCGACAGTGCGCTCGATGCGCTGCTGGCCGCGCGCCGGCTGCTGGGGCCGGATCCGCGCGTGGCCGCGACGGCGGTACGCTGGCTGGACGCGGTGACGCCTTACGTGAAGACGGCGCTGGAGCGGCGCGACGACGCCGGAGTCATGGTGTTCATGGGGCATGTCGACCGCCTGGAGCAGGGGCTGGCGATGGGCGGAATCGAGGGGGCGGACGCCCTGCGCGAGTCGCTCCCGGCGGCCGTGCGCACCGACCTGCGCGACGCGATCGGACGCACTGATCTGGCCGCCCTGCGCGCGGCGCGGCAGCGTGCCGGACGGCTGGGCGTGGCGCCGGCCGTACTGGAGCCGGAGTATTCGCAGCCCATCGTCACCGGCAAGGTAGGCGATGCGCTGCGCGGCAGTGTCGCCACCGTGATCGTGCGGATGCCGGAGGGCGATGCCCCCGGGCTTGCCGCAATGCCGGCCGCGGTGACGCAGGGCGAGTACGGCGCCTATGTGAGCGCCACCGGCCGGCCTTCCAGCCCGTGCCGGATACGCACCGCCGTGGTCACGGTGAAGACGCGCAGCTGGAAGGCCCCCGGCTTTGCGCACTCCGCCGATCATCCGGTGGTGTGCGTGAGCGAGGCCGACGCGCACGCCTATGCCGCCTGGGTCGGGCAGCGTGACGGGGTGCGCTACCGCATTCCCACCCAGGCCGAATGGCAGCTTGCGACCGGCGCCCCGGCGGATGCCGCCTGCGGTGCGGCGGGCGTGCGCTGCCAGCCCGGCGGAACCGCACCCGCGATGGCCGGTGCGCGGGGCGGGAACGGCGTGCATTCGACCGTGGGCAACGTGCGCGAGTGGAGCAGCGACTGCGCCGGCTGTCGCGAGCGCCCGACCGCGGGCCTGGGCTGGCGCGATGCGGAACCCTCGCGCAAGGGCGCACAGGTCAATCCCGAGTTCGGCTACGACGATCTCGGCTTCCGGCTGGTGCGCGAGGTGCCACGCGAAGCGGTCGAACAGCGCTGAGCCTGTCCGGGTGCTGCGCCGCCGCCGTGCGGAAGACCGGATGCGCCAGCGTCACATTTCCGGAGCCGGGCCGACGGATATGGCAGCCTGGAATCCACCACGCCCGAGGAGCCGCCTCATGAAGCACGTCATTCACGCCCTTGCCGCCGCCGCACTGTTCGCGCCGTGCACCCATGCCCACGCCCTGAGCGACGAGGCGCTCGTCGCCATCGTCGACCAGCGCCTTGCCGGTGACCGCACCGGCGCCTGTCTGGCCGTCGCGGTGGTCGAGAAGGACGCGGTGGCGCGCGCCTTCCGCTGCGCCGATCCGAAGGAAGCCGCGCGCATCGGTGCCGACAGCGCGTTCGAGATCGGTTCGGTCAGCAAGACCATGACCGCGGTGCTGCTGGCCGAGCTGATCGGCCAGGGCAAGGCCGCGCTGGACGATCCGCTGGCCGACTGGCTGCCCGAAGGCACCGCGGTGCCGATGTTCGAGGACCAGCCGATCCTGCTGCGCCACGTGGTCACCCACACCAGCGGGCTGCCGGCGCTGCCCTCGCGGCTGGGAGCAGCCGACATGGACGATCCCTACGCCAACCTGACCGAAGAGGCCCTGCTGGCCTCACTTGGCGACGTCGTGCCGACGCGCGCGCCGGGCGCGCAGTTCGAGTACTCCAATTTCGCGTCGATGGTGCTGTCCTTCGCGGTCGCGCGCCGCGCCGGAAGCGATATGGAAACCCTGCTCAGGCAGCGCCTGTTCGCGCCGCTGGGGATGGCGCAGGCGTACATCGCCACGCCGCCCGCCGGGGTGCGCACCGCGATCGGCCACGCGGCCACTGCGAAGGCCGTACCCGCATGGCGCTTCGCGACCAATCTGGCCGGCGTCGGCGGCGTGCGCGCCACGCTGCAGGACATGGTGCGCTACGTGCAGGGCAATCTCGGGCTCATCGAATCGCCGCTTTTCCCCTCGCTGGAGCGGGCGCAGAAACAGGTCGGCGAACAGCCGCCGATGGCGATGAACTGGATGCTGGTGCCGATCAAGGGGCGCGTGGTGCACATGCACGAGGGAGGCACCGGCGGCTTTTCGGCGTTCGTCGCGGTGGATCGGGAGGCGCAGCGCGGCGTGGTGATCCTGTCCGACACCGCCTGGCATTCGCTCGGCGGGCTGGGCAGCCTCGGGCTGCACCTGGTCGATGCCTCGCTGCCGCTGGGCGAAGCGCGCCGCCGGCAGACGCCGCCGCAGGAACTGCTCGATGCGCTGGTCGGGGAATACCAGATCGAGGGGGCAATGCGGATGACGCTGACGCAGCGCGACGGCGCACTGTTCGCGAAGCCGGCGGGGCAGCCCGAGCTTGCGCTGGGCTACGACAGCGCCGGTGACTTTTTCCCGCTGGAGCTGGATGCGCTGCTGACGCCGCGCAAAAAGGCCGACGGTAATTACGGCTTCGTCTGGACGCAAATGGGCGCGGCGCTGCCGGCCCGCCGGGTGGCCGATGACGGTATGACTGCGGCGACGCCGGCGCTTTCCGACCAGGAGCTGGCCGCCTACGCGGGCGACTATGCGCTGATGCCGGGTGTCGTTCTGACGGTGCGCGACCGCGCTGGACGGCTGCACGCGCAGGCCACCGGCCAGGGCGAGTTTCCGCTCGATGCCGTTGGCAAGGAGCGCTTCGAGGCGGTGGCCTACGGCATCGAAATCGTGTTCCGGCGCGATGATGCCGGTAGCGTCGTCGCGCTGGAGCTGCATCAGGGCGGGCAGGTGCTGCACGGCGCGCGGAATCGGCAAGCGGCATCGCCGCCGGCGACGCACTGAGGTGCCTTGCGCTACGGCAGCGCGCCTTCCAGCTGAAGCAGGAACCGCTTGATCGGCAGGCCGCCGCTGAAACCGGTCAGGCTGCCGTCGGCGCCAATCACGCGATGGCAGGGCAGCACGATCGGCAGCGGATTGCGCCCGTTGGCGGCGCCGACCGCGCGGCTTGCCGCGGGGCGGCCGACCCGTGCGGCCAGCTGTGCGTAGCTGAGGGTCTGCCCGTACGGGATCGCGGCCAGCGCGAGCCACACCTCGCGCTGGAACGCCGTGCCGAGCGGCGCCAGCGGCAGGTCGAAGTCGCGCCGCGTGCCGTCGAAGTACTGATCAAGCTGCTGCCGGGTGCGCTCGATCAGCGGATGCACGCCTTCCCGCCAGTCCGGACCGCGTTGCACCGGATGGCGCGAGGAGTGGAACCCGATGGCCCGCAGGCCCTCGTCGCCGACCGCCAGGAAGAGCGGGCCAATCGGACTTTCAAGCGTGCTGCAGATCGTGCTCATCGGCGTTCTCCGCTGACCGGCGTGTGCTTCGCGCGTGTGGGTCTGGAAGATGAAGAGGCTGCCGCGCGCGGCGCGGCGGCCGCGGGGTCCTGCTGCGCGGCGTCCGCGGCCTTCCGCCACAGCTGGATGGCTGCGTAGGCGCGCCACGGGCGCCAGGCTTCGGCGCGTATCGACAGCGCCCGCGAGGTCGGCGCGGATTCGCCCCCGGCGGCGCGGCGCAGCACCAGGTCGCCGCCCGGGAAGGCATCCGGGTGGCCGAGCGCGCGCAGCGCGATGTACTGCGCGGTCCACGGCCCGATGCCCGGAAGCGCGGTCCAGCGGGCGGTGGCGTCGTCGAGCGTGCGTTCGGCGTTGAAGTCGACCCGGCCGTCGAGCAGGGCGCGGGCGACGCCGCGTATGGTCTCGGCACGCGCCTGCGTCACGCCGATCGATGCGAGATCGGCATCGGCCAGCGCTGCGGGTGACGGGAACAGGCGGTCGAGTCCGGGCGCACAGGGCGCCGTCAACGGGTGTCCGAACCGCTGCGACAGCCGTACTGCCAGCGTCCGCGCCGCCGCCATGCTGACCTGCTGCCCGAGGACGGCACGTACCGCGATCTCGAAGCCATCCCAGCCGCTCGGCAGGCGCAGGCCGGGATGGCGGCGCAGGAGCGGCTCCAGGAGCCTGTCGTGCGACAGCGTTGCGGCAATCACCTGCGGGTTGGCATCGAGATCGAACATGCGTCGCAGACGCGTCACGATCGGCAACAGTCGCGCTGGTGCCACGCCGTGCACTTCAAGCCGCAGCGCGTGCTCGCTGCCGGCGGCGGCCGATATGCGCAGCCAGCCCGGCGGCGCGCCGGGATCATCATCGGGCGGCGCGATCACCCGCACGTAGCTGTCGCCGTCCACCGCCTCCACGCCCGGCAGCGCGCGACTGCGCAGGACGTCGAGCATCGCGTCGAATGAGTACGGCGGCCGATAGCCCAGCTGCAGGGTCAGCGGTTCGTCGATCGGTGCACGCGGCCGCCTGCGCAGTTCGCGCGGCGCCATGCGGTAAGCCTCGCGAAAGCTGGCGTTGAAGCGCCGCAGACTTCCGAATCCGGCCGCCAGCGCGACTTCGGTGATCGGCAGCGTGGTCTCGGTCAAAAGCTGCTTGGCGAACAGCAGTCGGCGGGTACCGTGCACGCCCAGCGGTGCGGCACCGAGCCGCTCCACGAAGAGCCGCCGGAGCTGGCGCTCGCCCAGCCCGAGCCGCTGCGCCAGGGCCGCCAGCGGCGCGTCCGCCAGCAGGCCCTGATCGATCAGCGTGAGCGCGCGCGCCACGGTCGCATCGCCGCGGTGCCACGCGTCGTCGCCGGGCGACAGCTCGGGCCGGCAGCGCAGGCACGGCCGGAATCCCGCCGCTTCCGCCGCAGCGGCAGTGGGGTAGTAGGTGACGTTCTCGCGCCGCGGCGGCGGCGCCGGGCACACGGGCCGGCAATAGATGCCCGTGGTGGTGACCGCGGTGAAGAACAGCCCGTCGAAGCGCGCATCGCGGCTCAGCCTGGCCTGTTCGCAGACCTGCGGATCAGGGGTGATGGCGAGGGCGGTGGCGGATGGCATGGGCGCAGGCTAGCACCGCTTCCGGAGCGGAACTCGCCGCTTTCGGACGTGAATGATCGATGCCACATCGGCGCGGAGCGGCGATAATCGCCGGATCGCTGTCCAAGGAGTCGCCATGTCCACCCGTCACGACCCGTCCCGCCGCATCCGCGCTCCGCGTGGCAATACGCTGAGCTGCCGGTCCTGGCTGACCGAAGCGCCGTACCGGATGCTGCAGAACAACCTCGATCCCGAGGTGGCCGAGCGGCCCGAGGATCTGGTGGTCTACGGCGGCATCGGCCGCGCCGCGCGTGACTGGGAAAGCTATGACGCCATTCTTGCCTCGCTGCGCACCCTGGGTGATGACGAAACCCTGCTGGTGCAGTCGGGCAAGCCGGTCGGGGTGTTCCGCACGCACAGTGACGCGCCGCGCGTGCTGATCGCCAATTCCAACCTGGTGCCGCACTGGGCCACGTGGGAGCACTTCAACGAACTCGACCGCAAAGGCCTGATGATGTACGGCCAGATGACCGCGGGCAGCTGGATCTACATCGGCTCGCAGGGCATCGTGCAGGGCACCTACGAAACCTTCGTGGAGATGGGTCGCCAGCACTACGGCGGCAGCCTGAAGGGGCGCTGGATCCTCACCGCAGGTCTTGGCGGCATGGGCGGCGCGCAGCCGCTGGCGGCCTCGTTGGCCGGTGCCTGTTCGCTGAACATCGAATGCCAGCAGAAGTGCATCGATTTCCGTCTGCGCACGCGCTATGTCGATGAACAGGCCACCGATCTGGATGACGCACTCGCGCGCATCGAAAAATACACCCGAGCCGGCGAGGCCAAGTCCATCGCCCTGCTGGGCAATGCCGCCGAAATCCTGCCGGAGCTGGTGCGTCGCGGGGCCAGGCCCGATTGCGTCACCGACCAGACCAGCGCGCATGATCCGGTGCACGGCTACCTGCCGATCGGTTGGAGCGTCGAACACTGGCTGGCCGAGCAGAAAGCCAACCCCGAGCGCGTCCGCGATGCGGCCAAGAAATCCATGCGGGTGCATGTCGAGGCCATGTTGGCCTTCCACGCCCAGGGCATTCCGACCGTCGATTACGGCAACAACATCCGCCAGATGGCGCAGGACGAAGGCTGCGAAAACGCCTTCGATTTCCCCGGCTTCGTGCCGGCCTACGTGCGCCCGCTGTTCTGCCGCGGCATCGGCCCGTTCCGCTGGGTGGCGCTGTCTGGCGACCCGGAAGACATCTACAAGACCGACGCCAAGGTCAAGGAACTGATTCCGGACGACGCCCACCTGCACACCTGGCTGGACATGGCGCGCGAGCGCATTGCGTTCCAGGGCTTGCCGGCGCGCATCTGCTGGGTGGGCCTGGGCCTGCGCCACACGCTCGGTCTGGCGTTCAACGAAATGGTGCGCAACGGCGAATTGAAGGCGCCCATCGTGATCGGCCGCGACCATCTCGATTCCGGCTCCGTGGCGTCGCCCAATCGCGAAACCGAAGCGATGGCCGACGGCTCCGATGCGGTCAGCGACTGGCCGCTGCTCAACGCCATGCTCAATGTCGCCGGCGGCGCGACCTGGGTGAGTCTGCATCACGGCGGCGGTGTCGGCATGGGCTACTCGCAGCACAGCGGCGTGGTGATCGTCTGCGACGGCACGCCCGAGGCCGATCAACGCATCGCCCGCGTGCTGTGGAACGATCCCGGCACCGGGGTGATGCGCCATGCCGATGCCGGTTACGACATCGCCAGGCAGTGCGCCAGGGAGCAGGGCCTCAAGCTGCCGATGCTGGGCTGAGGGCGAGGGCAGCCGTCGTGCGGTGCCTTTCAGCCGGCGCGTGAGGTTGCTTCGGCGGTACGCGGTGCGGTCTCGCGCCGCAGCGCGTAGACCACGGTGTCGAGCGCGCTGACGCCCTGTCTGGAGAACGAGGGCTGCGCGGCGAGGATGTCGCGCCGTTCCGCGACGTCGACGCGCCAGTCCGGCGTCAGCAGCGCGCGCACTTCGGACTCCCGCACCGAGAACGGCGGCCCGTCCTTTTCCGCCTGCGGGTATTCCAGGGTGATCATCAGGCCGCGGCATCCGTGCGGCAGGCGCGCGTAGACGCTTTCGGCATAGCGCTGGCGCAGGTCGGGCGGCAGCGCGATGATCGCCGCGCGGTCGTAGACCGCATCGCAGCCGGCCAGCGTGGCCGCATCCAGCGCGAAGGCATCGCCCTCGATCAGTTCGATCCGGCCGGCGTGGTAGTGGCGTCCGAGCGGCGAATCCCGGGTCGTGGCCGTCAGCCCGTTTTCTTGCAGGAACTGCGCGATCGCCAGCGGCGAGATTTCCACGCCCAGCACCCGACAGCCCTGCGCCGCCAGCCAGAGCATGTCCACGCTCTTGCCGCACAGCGGCACCAGCACGCGGCGGTCGGGCGGCAGCGCGAGCTGCTGCCAGTGTTCGACCAGCAGCGGCATGGGCGCCTCGTGATGGAAGCCGATGCGGCCTTCGCGCCACCGCTGCTGCCAGAACTCGGCGTCCACGGCCCGGCTCCCGTTCAGCCGATGCGGCCGGCGGCGATCTGCCGCAGGGCCTGTTCGAACACCTCGGGCGGCTGCCCGCCGGAGATCAGGTGCTGGTCTTCGATGATGACGGCCGGCACCGAGCGCACCCCGCGCATCTGGAAATGGCGCTCGGCGTCGCGCACCTGGGCGGCGCATGCGTCGCTGGACAGCAGCGCGGCGGCGCGTAACGGGTCGAGCCTGCAGGTTGCCGCGAGCTCCGCCAGAACTTCGCGATCGCTGATGGTGCGCCCCTCGGCGAAGTGCGCCCTGAAGAGCGCGCGTTTGAGCGCCAGCGCGTCGCCGCGTGTTTCCTTCGCCCAGTGCAGCAGGCGGTGGGCGTCGAAGGTGTTCCAGGTGCGGCTGCGGGCGTGCATTTCGAAGACCAGGCCCAGCGCCGCGCCGCGTGCGCGAATCGCCTCCTGGTTCTGTGCCAGCTGCTGCTCGCTCATCCCGTATTTGCTGCGCAGATTCTCGGCCACGTCGCGCCCTTCCGGCGGCGTGGCCGGATCGAGCTCGAAGGGCTGCAGGTGGATGTCGGCGCGGATTTCTCCTTCGAGCCGCCGCAGCGCCTCTTCCAGCGAGGCCAGCCCGATCGCGCACCACGGACACACCACGTCGGAGACGAAGTCGATGCGCAGGGTGACGGGCTCGGCGGCAGTCGGATTCATGGGCGGATCGGGCGGAAGAACGGTTCGCACGATAGCAGGCCGGCGCTGCCGCGCACGGCTGCCAAGCGCGTGCGGGGCGATTCACGGAAGCGCGGCGCGGCGCCGGTATCCTGTGCGCCACGTTCCGCTGCCATCTGCACCAATGATCGCTCTGCTCCGCCCGACCGCCGCCGTGCTGCTGCTCG
The DNA here is from genome assembly GCA_934525595.1 of uncultured Chiayiivirga sp. Classification (GTDB taxonomy): domain Bacteria; phylum Pseudomonadota; class Gammaproteobacteria; order Xanthomonadales; family Xanthomonadaceae; genus Denitratimonas. Next base: position 45,060 of record CAKSZJ010000020.1, read on the forward strand.
CCTTCGCCGTGGCGGCCGCTGCCGCATCTCCGCGCTTCGGCGTGCGCTACGACGTGGGGTTCCTCCCCGCCACCGGAGAGGCGGAAGTCACCCTGACGCTGGAGCCGGACGAAGCGAAGGTGAAGAAGCTCGTGTTCACCATGCCCGAGGATCGCTATTCGCGCGTGGCGGGCGACGGCAGCGTGACGCGCGAGGGTGACGAGGTGGTGTGGATTCCGCCCGGCCGCGGCGGCGCGCTCGCGTGGCGTTACCGCATCGATCGGAAGCGCGCCAACGGCGCCTACGATGCGCGCATCACCCGTGACTGGGCGATCGTGCGCGGTGACCGCCTGGTGCCGCCGGCCCGCGTCACCGCGACCCGCGGCTCGCGGTCCGACGCGCGCCTGAAACTGCATCTTCCGCCCGGCTGGAGCCACGCCGATACGCCCTGGCTGCCGGCGAAGGACGGCGACGGCTTCGTCGTGAGCAACGGACAGCGCGCGCTGGCGCGCCCCACCGGCTGGATGATCGCCGGCGACATCGGCACGCGCCGCGACGTGGTCGAGGACATGGAAATCGCGGTGGCGGCACCCAAGGGGCTGTCCACGCCGCGCATGGATCTCCTGGCGATGCTCACCGCGGTCGCGCCGTCCCTGCGCGAGGCGTTCGGACAGCTTCCGGAAAAGATCCTGGTGGTGCGCGCCGGCGATCCCATGTGGCGCGGCGGCCTTTCCGGCCCGCGCTCGATGTGGCTGCACGCCGATCGCCCGCTGATCAGCGAGAACGGCTCCTCCACCCTGATGCACGAAACCATCCATCTGGTCACGCGTATCCGCGGAGTGGCCGGGGACGACTGGATTGCCGAGGGCATCGCCGAGTACTACGGCACCCAGATGCTGCGTCGCGGCGGCCTGCTGAGCGATGCGCGTGCGGAGAAGGCGGTCGCCTGGATGCGCCGCCACGGCCGCGAGGTGCGCACCCTGCACGCGGCTGACTCCAGCGGCAAGCGCACTGCGCGCGCGGTGGCGCTGTTCGCCGATCTGGATGCCGAGATCCGCGAAGGCAGCGAGGGGCGCCGCAGCCTCGATGACGTGGCGCGCGCGCTGATGCGCGACGGCGCGCGGGTCTCCACCGCGGACCTGCGCGAGGCAGCGGAAGCCGCGCTGGGCGCGCCGTCGAAGGTGCTCGCAACGCCGCTGCTGGACCTCTGAGCCGCCCGCTGCCGGATGTCTCCTCAGCGCTCGGGCGGTGCCTTGGGCGCGCTGCCGAAGCCTGCGTCGGATTCCGCCGCCAGCCAGGTGAATACCGCGTAGGCCGCGACGTTCTGGTCCAGCGCGCTGGCCTCGACCTTGTCGAGGGTGTCGTTGGCGGTGTGGTGGTAGTCGAAATAGTCGGTGCCGTCCTGCGCCAGCCAGGCCCAGGCCATGCCCTGCCGTGCCATCGGGATCAGGTCGGGGCCGGCGCTGCCTTCGCCGGGGCGGTGTTCGATGCCCAGCGGCGCCAGCGCCGCGGCAATCTTCTCCACCGCTTCGCGCGCGCCCTCGGGTACGGCGCTGGTGGAAAACGCGTAGATGCGTCCGGCGCCGAAGTCGCTCTCTGCGCCGATGACGTGCTGTGCCACCGCATCAGCGTGGGCGTGCGCATAGGCGAAGCCGCCCAGGAGGCCCTGCTCCTCGTTGGCGAAGGCCACCACGTGCACGCTGCGGCGCGGACGCTCGGGCAGGGATGCGATCAGCGCACCGGCGCGCGCGGTGATCGCGATGCCGGCGGCGTCGTCGATCGCGCCGGTGCCAAGATCCCAGGAATCCAGGTGCGCGCCGATGAGGACGATTTCGTCCGGGCGCTCGCGTCCGCGCACTTCGGCGATGACGTTGGCCGATTCGTATTCGGCCTCCATGCCGGCATCGATGTCGAGCGCCAGGGTCACCGGCTGGCCGCGACGCAGCATGTTCGACAGCAGGTCGGCGTCGGGGTTGGAGAGCGCCGCCGCGGCGATCTGGCGCACGCCGTCCACGTAGCCCATCGTGCCGGTATGCGGCAGGCGGTCGCTGTCGGTGCCGACCGAGCGCAACAGGAACGCCACCGCGCCCTTGCGCGCCGCCGCCGAGGCGCCCTTGCCGCGCGCCGCCGAGGCCGGGCCGTAGCCGCCGCCGCTGCGCATCCGCTCCATGCGATGGCTCACGTAGGCGATCTTTCCGGCGAGGCTGCCCTCGGCCGCGTCTTCCAGGGCCTTGAGTGTGGCAAATTCCACCACCTCGGCCTCGATCCGCCCGCCGGTGCCGACGCTGCGGCCCAGCGCGGTCAGGTGCAGCGGCTGCGGATAGGGTGAAAGCACCTCGGCGCGCTCGTGTCCGCGCCGCCACACCGGAAAGCGCACCGGCTCGGTGTAGACCCTGTCGAACCCCATGCCGCGGAATTTCTCCACCGCCCAGGCCACGGCGCGCGCGTCGGCTGGGGTGCCGGCCATGCGCGGGCCGACTTCCGTGGTGAGCGACTCGACCACCTCGTAGGCGCCGCTGCCCGCCAGCGCCCGTTCGCGCAGCTGCGCGGCGATCTCGAGCGCGTCCTGCGACGGCGCGGCGGATGCTGCAGCGGCCGCCAGGGGAACGAGGAGGGCGCAGCCCAGGAGCAGCTTCTTCATGTGGATTTCCTTCGATGGAAAACCGGCGCCGCCGCGCGGCGACGCCGGGAACGGCCGTGGTCTCAGCGCTGCGATGCCTGTGCCTTGAGCAGGTCGCGGATTTCGGTCAGCAGCTGCTGGTCGGCGGTCGGCTCGGGCGGGGCTTCGGGCTCGTCCGCCTTGTTGCGGTGCAGCGAGTTGATCAGCTTGATCACCATGAAGATGGCGAAGGCGATGATGGTGAACTGGATCAGGGTGTTGATGAAATCGCCGATGCCCAGCACCACCGCCGGCACCGCCTCGCCGGCGGCGTCGACGCCGGCTTCCTTCAGCGTGACCGCCCAGCTGGAAAAATCCACGCCGCCGATCAGCAGGCCGATTGGCGGCATGATGATCTTGTCCACCATCGCGGTGACGATCTTGCCGAATGCGCCACCGATCACGACGCCGACCGCCAGGTCGATGACGCTGCCGCGCATGGCAAATTCACGGAATTCCTGAAGCATTCCCATCGTTGGATTCTCCTGTATGCATGTATTTCGCCGGCCACGGCGGCCGTGGGGGGAACAATCTACACCGTGTCGCGTCGCCCGCGACGGGCCGCTCAGCCGATCGCGCCGGAGAAGGCCACCAGCCCGTCCACGCCCGCCACCCAGCGATCGCCGTGCACCAGCGGGCCGACCCCTGCGGGCGTTCCCATGAACACCAGGTCGCCGGCGCGCAGCTCGAAGCGCAGCGACAGCTCGTGCAGGATGTCGGCCACCGTGAATATCATGTCCGAGAGCGGCGCCTGCTGCCGGCGTTCGCCGTTCACCTCCAGCCACAGCAGCGCGTCGGGCGCGGGCGTCGCCTCGCTCGCGGGCACGATGGCCGAGATCGGCGCGGAACGGTCGAATGCCTTGGCCACGTCCCAGGGCAGCCCCTTGGCCTTGGCGGCCGCCTGCAGGTCGCGGCGCGTGAGGTCCAGGCCGACGGCGTAACCGAAGACGTGCTGCGCGGCGTCCTGGTGCGCGATCGCGCCGCAGGCTCCGCGCCCCAGGGCCACCACCAGTTCGACCTCGTGGTGCAGATCCTGCGTGGCGGAGGGATAGGGCTGCCGCCCGCCGGACGGCAGCACCGCGTCGGCCGGCTTGGTGAAGAACACCGGCGTGCCGCGCTCCACCGGCGCACCCATTTCCCGCGCATGGTCGGCGAAATTGCGCCCGACGCAGTAGATCCGGCGCACCGGGAAGAGATCGGAGCGGCCCTGCACCGGCACCGCCGGCGTGGGCGCAGGGAGGAACACGAACCGGCTCATGGGCAGACCTCGGGCGGGAAAACGTCATGCTGACGGGTGTGCAACCGGCTGGCCAGTGACTCCGGTCATGAATTGCGGCCTGATGCACGCTCCTTGGCCTTGTGTGAGACAGTTGGCAGATTTGGGCCGAGCCGCTAAGGTTTCCTTGCCGATTCACGTCCCTGCCATCCCGCCCATGACCAACCCCCGCACCGCGCTGATCGTCGATGACGAACGGGACATCCGTGAACTGCTGGTGCTGACCCTGGGGCGCATGGGCCTGCGCGTGGACACTGCGGCCGACGTGGGCCAGGCCCGCGCCCTGCTGGCCGCCAACCGCTACGACCTGTGTTTCACCGACATGCGCCTGCCCGACGGCTCGGGCCAGTCGATCATCGAGCTGATCGCGGAAAAGTATCCCGAGACGCCGGTCGCCATGATTACCGCGCACGGCAACGTCGATGCCGCCGTGGACGCGCTCAAGGCCGGCGCCTTCGATTTCGTTTCCAAGCCGGTCGATCTCGCGGTGCTGCGGCGGCTGGTGCAGAACGCGCTGCGTCTGGGCGAAGAGCGTCGCGCGCAGGCCGCGGAGGAGCATTCCTCCGCAGGGCGCCTGCTGGGCGAGTCGCCCGCGATGCAGGCGTTGCGCGCCACCATCACCAAGGTCGCGCGCAGCCAGGCGCCGGTCTACATCAGCGGTGAATCCGGCGTGGGCAAGGAGCTGGTCGCCCGGCTCATCCACGAGCAGGGCCCGCGCGCCGGTGGGCCCTTCGTGCCGGTCAACTGCGGCGCCATTCCCACCGAGCTGATGGAAAGCGAGTTCTTCGGCCACCGCAAGGGCAGCTTCACCGGCGCCAGCGGCGACAAGGAAGGACTGTTCCAGACCGCGCACGGTGGAACCCTGTTCCTGGACGAGGTGGCCGAGCTGCCGCTGCACATGCAGGTCAAGCTGCTGCGCGTGATCCAGGAAAAGTCGGTGCGTCCGATCGGCGCCAACGTCGAGGCCCCGGTGGACGTGCGCATCCTTTCGGCCACGCACAAGAATCTGGCGCAGCTGGTGGAGGACGGGCGCTTTCGGCACGACCTGTTCTACCGCATCAACGTCATCGAACTGGTTGTTCCGCCGCTGCGCGATCGCCGGGCGGACATCCCGCAACTGGCGCAGGCGGTGCTGGCGCGCCTCGCCGCCGAACTGGGCGAACCGGCGCCGCCCATCGCGCACGACGCCATGGCGCGGCTGGTGGACTACCCGTTTCCCGGCAACGTGCGCGAACTGGAGAACATCCTGGAGCGCGCGCTCGCGCTCTCCGACGGCACCGGCATTTCGGTGGAAGACCTGCGCCTGCCGAGCCTGCGCGAATCGAACGATCATGCGCAGGATCCGTCCGTCGGCGTGGTCGGAAGGCCCGCCTTCGTCACCGGCCAGCAGGCCGCGGTGCCGGCCGACCTGCCCGACTACATCGAGCGCATGGAGCGTGACGTGATCGTCAAGGCGCTGGAAGAGTGCCGCTACAACAAGACCCGCGCGGCCGCCAAGCTCGGCATCACCTTCCGCGCGCTGCGCTACAAGCTCAAGAAGCTCGGCATCGACTGAGCGCGGGGCGGCCGTGCTGCGGCGCCGGCCTCACCGCCAGCGCCGCCGCATCACGCGTGCCGCGCCGATCCCGGGTGCAGTTCCCCGCTGGTCACGATGCGCGCGCCGCGCTCGCGCAGCCGTGCCAGGTGCGCGGCCTCGGCGGCGGCGTCCAGCGGGGTGGCGGCGTCGGCGATGAAGTTCACCTCGAAGCCTTCGTCCAGTGCGTCCAGCGCGCTGAAGTGCACGCAGATGTCGCCGGCCAGGCCGCACAGCCACAGCGCCTTCGCCCCGCGTCCGCGCAGGAAGTCGGCCAGGCCGGTGGCCTTGCGCCGGCCGTTGTCGAAAAAGGCGCTGTAGCTGTCGATCGCCGGGTCCATGCCCTTGCGGAAGATCGCCTCGACCCGGCGCGTGTCCAGTTCGGCGGAAAATTCCGCGCCGCGGCTGCCCTGTACGCAGTGGTCGGGCCACAGGGTCTGCTCCAGGCCGTGCAGATCGATGCGTTCGAACGGCGCGCGGCCCGGATGGCTGGAGGCGAAGCTGCCGTGCCCGTGCGGGTGCCAGTCCTGCGCCGCGACCACCAGGTCGAAGCCGCTGCCGATGCGGTTGATGATCGGCACGATCGCGCCGCTGCCGGGTACCTCCAGCGCCCCGCCGGGCAGGAAATCGTTCTGTACGTCGATGATGAGCAGGGTGTTCATGCGGACTCCTCCGGCTTGAGCTTCGCCCGACGCAGGCGTTCGCGCATCTCGTGCAGGGCGTCGCTGATGCCCACCTTCCAGGCGTGCGGATTTTCGAAACGACGGTATTCGGGCGGCAGCAGCGCCAGGCGCGCCGCCGCGTGCGCGCGGATTTCCGCCACCGGGCGCGGCGCGTGCAGGCGCTGGCCGTCCCGCATCACCGGCCGCAGCAGCGCTTCGCTGCGCAGCGCAGGCAGGCGCATGGACTGGTGCGGCTCGAACGGGTGGGTGAGGGCGCGCGGCGGCGCCTCGTCTTCCAGTGCCACCCCGTCCACGCCGTGGAACTGGCCGTCCGGCGCGAAATACCGGTGCACCTGTTTGGGGCCGGGCAGGGTGGTCTTGACCAGGTTGTCCGACACCTTGATGCGCGGCTCGCCGTGCGCGCTGGCGAGTTTGTAGACCCCGTCCAGCGCCGCGTCGGGCTGGCCGGTGACCAGGCTGGTGCCGACGCCGAAGATATCGATGGGCGCGCCCTGCTGGCGCAGGCTGCGCACCACGTATTCGTCGAGCTGGTTGGACGCGGCGATCTTCACCTCGTGCAGACCGGCGGCGTCGAGCATGGCGCGGGCGCGGCGTGCGAAGAAGGCCAGGTCGCCGCTGTCCAGGCGGATTGCCCGCAGTCGCTCGCCGCGCGCCGCCATTTCGCGCCCCACGGTGATGGCGTTGGGGACGCCGCTTTCCAGCGTGCTGTAGGTGTCCACCAGCAGCACGGTATTGTCGGGATGGGCCTGCGCGAAGGTTCGGAAAGCCGCCAGCTCGTCGCCGTGCCACTGGATGAAGGAATGCGCCATCGTGCCTTCGGCGCGCAGGCCGTAGCGCTGCGCCGCGTAGACGTTGCTGGTGGAGTCGAATCCGCCGATCACCGCGGCGCGCGCGGCCGCAATCCCGGCCGGGCCCTGCGCGCGGCGCAGCCCGAACTCGCTCAGGATCGCGTCCCCCGCCACCTCGCGGATGCGCGCCGCCTTGGTGGCGATGAGCGAGGGAAAGTTGAGCGCGTTGAGCAGCAGTGTCTCGACCAGCTGCGCCTCCACCACGCCGGCCTCCACCCGCAGGATCGGCGCGGTGGGAAACACCACGTCGCCTTCGCGCGCGGCCAGGATGCTGCCGGAAAAGCGCAGCGTGCGCAGGTAGTCGAGATAGGCCGCATCGAAGCCGTGGCCAGCCAGAAAGTCGATGTCATCGGCGGTGAAGCGCCAGGATTCGAGCGTGTCGATCAGGTCTTCCAGCCCGGCGAACACCACGTAGCCGCCCTCGAACGGCAGCTTGCGGAAAAAATAGTCGAAGCTGGCGCGGCGCCGGTGCTGGCCGTCGCGGAACAGCGACTGGCCCATGGCGATCTGGTAGAGGTCGGTGTAGGTGCCGGTGGTATCGATGCGCATGGGCGTGTGCCTGGATCCGCGAGGCGACCATTGTGCCGCAGGGGCGTTGAATACTCGCGATCCACGCCGTTCGCGGTGCATGTGAAGCCTTGGTCGCACGCTGCGGGAACGGTCCGGGCGGAGGGCGAAGGCGGCTGGAGTGGCGGGATTCTTGACGCCTTGTTTGGTAACGAGAATCATTTCCATTACAATGGCCGCCTCTGCGGCGGCCCCGCGCCGGGCCTTCGTCCGGGCGGCGCAAACCGTGCCCGGCAGCGCGTTCCATCCGGCCTGCCGCCGCGCGCCGCATGTGTCCGGCGCGCTTCCGCTCCGGATTCCACCGAACCCGATCCCGTCAGCGCTCGCTGACCGAGCCTCGAGACTCCCCATGAAGCCACTGCTCCCCACGCTGACGACCTTCGCCCTGCTGGTCGCGGCGATCCATCCCGGCGCCGCGCAGGCCTCCGATGCCCCCGACGGCACCGCGCGCGACCCGGCCACCCGGCTCGATACCCTGACGGTGATGGGCACCCGGACCGAAGTTTCGGTGAAGGACAATCCGGTGTCGGTGTCGGTCGTGGATCGCCACGATACCGGGCGCCAGGCGGCCGACAGCATCGCCGAGCTGCTGCGCGACCTGCCGGGCGTGTCCATCGTGGACGCGACCATGCCGGGCATGAAGCGCATCCGCATGCGCGGCGAATCCTCGCGTCGGGTCACGGTGCTGGTGGATGGTCAGGAAATCACCGACCACAGCACCTACGGCACGCCGATTCCGATCGATCCCTCGAACGTGGAGCGGATCGAGGTGCTGCGCGGCTCGGCCTCGGTCCTGTACGGCGGCAAGGCGATCGGCGGGGTGGTCAACATCATCACCCGCCGCGGCGCGCCGGTGCCTTTCGAACTGGAGGCCGGCGGCAGCTTCTATACCGGCTCCGACGGCTGGCAGGGCTGGCTGGCGCCCTCCGGCACGGTGGGCGGCTTCGATTACCGTGCCACCGTGAGCATGGACCGGCATCATGACCGCGAGGTGCCCAGGGGGCGCTACAGCGACAGCGGCACGCTCGACGACTCCGCCTACCACAACGGCGACGTGGCCCTGCACTTGGGGCGCACCTTCGGCGAGCGCGGCAACCATTACCTCGCGCTCAAGGCCAACCGCCACTGGCTCGACACCGAGGCCTGGAGCGACCCCAGTTCCTACGAATACCCGGTGACCAGTTTCGGCATCGAGATGCCCCGGCGCGACATGGACAAGGTCGGGCTGCACTATGACGCCACCGACCTCGGTCCGGTGCTGCGCAAGGTCCATGTCGATGCCTACCACCAGAGCGTGGCGCGCCTGTTCGCCAATCGCGTGACCATGCAGCCCACGCCGATGATCAACGTCGACATCACCTCGACCTCGGACGATGACAACATCAACTATGGCGGCACCGCGCAGATCGACCTGCAGCTCGCGCCGACGCACTACGCCATCATCGGAATCCAGACCCTGATGGACGATCTGGACTCGGACAAGTCCACCGTCACCCAGACCGCGATCGGGCCGCGCCCGCCGACGCGCCAGACCGAGCGGCGGCGCGATCGCGCCTCGTTCAGGACCGTGTCGGCCTTCCTGCAGGACGAGTGGTCGATCGCCCCGACCGTCAAGCTGACCGGCGGCGCGCGCTGGTACCACGTCACCAGCGCCCTGGATGAAAGCTCCGAGGCCATTCGTCCGGACCAGCGTTCGCGCACCACCGCCGACTGGGTGACCTCGCTGGGGTCGACCTGGGCAGTGGCTGAGGGAGCCACGCTGCGTGCGCTGTATTCGGAGGGCTACATCATGCCCACCCTGCTGCAGCTGTTCACCGACAGCGCCGCCGGCCGCGGCACCGTGACCTACGGCAATCCGAAGCTGGCGCCGGAGACGTCCCGCAACTTCGAACTGGGCGCGCGCTACCAGCGCCAGGGCCTGCAGCTGGATCTGGCGATCTACCACACCCGCGCCGACAGCTTCATCACCAGCCAGGAGTGCGGCGAAGGCAGCCGCGGGGCGTGCCCGGGCGCTGCGCTTCCCGGCAGCTTCGTCTACGTCAATGCCGATCGCGCCACCTCGCGCGGCGTCGAGCTGATGGCCGAATACGCGCTGCCGGACAGCGCCTTCAGCATCTACGGTTCGGCGGCCTGGGCGCAGCGCCGACTGGAGCTTGCGCTGCTGTCGCAGACGTTTGCCGACTCCAGCCTGCCCCGGTTGACCAGCCGCGTAGGCGTGCGCTACGACGACATTTTCGCCCGGCATGACGCCTGGGCCGATCTGTTCGTGCGCGGCGCCACGCATTCGCAGCAGATCCTGGTGGCCGATGGCGCGCATACCCACGCCCAGCACGGCCAGTACTTCCCCGGCTGGGGCACGGTCAATCTTTCGGCCGGAATCACGCTGGGTGCCGAGCGCCGGCAGAAGCTCGGCCTGCACCTGGAAAACCTCTTCGACCGCAGCTACCGCACCTCGGTGGACGAGCTGCCGGCGCTGGGGCGCAGCGCGGTGGCGACCTTCCAGCTGGCGTTCTGATCGCGCGCCGTGGGGGATTCCGGCGGCGCCGCCTGGAGCCGCCGGGCCTTTCAGAGCGACTCAGCCGGCGATGCGGCCGCGCAGGGTGTTGGCCCTGGTGGCAGTGATCGCGACGTCGATGAACTGGCCGATCAGGCTGGCATGCTGCGCGGCGCTGGCGGGAAAGTTCACGTAGCGCATGTTCTCTGTGCGGCCGGTCAGTTCGTCGCGGTTCTTGCGGCTCGGGCCTTCCACCAGAACCTTCTGCACGCTGCCGACCATGGATTCGGCGATGCGCCTGGCGTTGGCATCGATGGCCGATTGCAGGCGCGCCAGGCGCTCCTTCTTCACCTCGGCGGGCGTGTCGTCGGGCAGGCTGGATGCCGGCGTGCCGGGGCGCTGGGAGTAGATGAAGCTGAAGCTGGCGTCGAAGCCGATGTCCTCCACCAGCTTCAGGGTCTTCTCGAAATCGGCGTCGGTCTCGCCGGGGAAGCCGACGATGAAGTCGGTGGCGATCGAGATGTCCGGACGCACCTCGCGCAGCTTGCGGATGCGCTGCCTGTACTCGACCGCGGTGTAGCCGCGCTTCATCGCCGAGAGCACCCGGTCGGAACCGGCCTGCACGGGCAAGTGCAGGTAGTTGGCCAGCTGCGGCACGTCGCGGTAGGCCTCGATCAGCGAGTCGGAAAACTCGTTGGGATGCGAGGTGGTGAAACGGATTCGCCCGATGCCCTCGATCTGGGCGATGGCGCGGATCAGGAAGCCGAGGTCCGCGATGGAGCCGTCGTGCATCGAACCGCGGTAGGCGTTGACGTTCTGCCCGAGGAGATTCACCTCGCGCACACCCTGGCCGGCGAGCTGCGCCACCTCCACGATCACGTCGTCGAAGGGGCGGCTGATTTCTTCGCCGCGGGTGTAGGGCACCACGCAATACGAGCAGTACTTGGAGCAGCCCTCCATGATCGACACGAAGGCGGTGGGGCCTTCCGCGCGCGGCTCGGGCAGGCGATCGAACTTCTCGATCTCCGGGAAGCTGATGTCCACCTGCGGCTTCCCGCTCTCGCGCCGCGCCCGGATCATCTGCGGCAGGCGGTGCAGGGTCTGCGGACCGAACACCAGATCCACGTGCGGGGCACGCTTGAGGATCGCATCGCCTTCCTGCGACGCCACGCAGCCGGCCACGCCGATGATCACGCTGTCGTTCCCGGCCTTGATTTCCTTCCAGCGCCCGAGCTGGCTGAACACCTTCTCCTGCGCCTTCTCGCGGATCGCGCAGGTGTTCACCAGAATCACGTCGGCCTCGGCCTCGACCTCGGTGGGCGACAGGCCGTATTCGGCGCGCAGCACGTCGGCCATCTTGGCTGAGTCGTACTCGTTCATCTGGCAACCGTAGGTCTTGATGTAGAACTTTCCGGGCATGATCGATCAGGCGGTCAGTGCCGCCCCTGGGGCTGTGGAAACCGCGCATTGTACGCCGCGCCGCGCCGATCGGCAGGCGTGCGCCGGCGCTTTCCGCTTGGCTTTTGCTCCGTGATGGTAAAAACTGCCCCCGTGAAGCCCTCCCTGCGCCCGCACCGGATCCTGTGGCTCTTCGCGCTTTTCGGCGCGATGGCAGGGCTCGCCGTGCCCGCAGCGCAGGCCAGCGCGCTGTATCGCTGCAAGGACAAGAACGGCATCACCGCCTATACCAGCAGCACCGCCGGTTACAGCGGGTGCAGCCTGGTCGGCAACTTCCCGTCCGACAAACACGCCGCGCCCGCGGCAGAAACGCCCGCGCCGGCAGCAGCGCCTTCCGCTGCGGCGGTGGAGTTTCGCACCGCGCCCGGCGGTGCCGAACCCAAGGCCGTGCCCACGGGCGACGCCAAACCGCGGGTCTCGCGCGGCGCGGTGTACCGGTTCACCCGCGACGGCGTCACCCATTACACCAACCGCCCGCCAGCCGGCGCCGGTGCCAAAGTCCTGTTCACGTACATTGAAACCTGCTTCGCCTGCAGTCTCTCGCGAGGCCTGGACTTCAACAGCGTCGGTTTGAACCTGACCGCCTACGCCAGCGAAATCTCCGCCGCAGCCGCGCGCAACGGCGTCGAGGAAGCGCTGGTGCGGGCGGTCATCCACGCCGAGTCGGCGTTCAACCCCAACGCAGTCTCGCGCGCCGGCGCCCAGGGGCTGATGCAGCTCATGCCGGCCACCGCGACGCGCTTCGGCGTGACCGAGCCCTTCACCCCGCAGCAGAACATCGACGGGGGCGTGCAATACCTCGCGTGGCTCAGCCAGCGCTTCGGCGGCGACCTGAAACGGATTGCCGCCGGCTACAACGCCGGCGAGGGCGCCGTGGACCGCTACGACGGCGTGCCTCCGTATCAGGAGACCATCGTCTACGTCGAACGGGTGGGCATCCTGCTGGAACGCTACCGCAAGGAGCTGGCCACGCCGGCGCCCGCCGCAGGCGCTGCCGCGCCGGTCGTTGCGGGAGCCGCGTCGGCCGCCGCTGCGATCGGCGGTTGATCGAGCCTTGGCGGCCTGCTGGGCGCCGACAGTCGCGCGAAGCGGCCTCGCGGCATTTTCCGCCGCATGCCGGAGAGGGCGGAAGATTCGCCATGAAGGCGTCGATTCACTCCCTTCAATGCCTGATCCGAGCGGACTTGCGCTTTCTCATGAAAAGTATCCGATCCACCTTGTCCAGATTCCGCGCCTCACTTGCCGGATGACACCGGCCGGTGTGGCCAGTGCCCGACATCATCTGCAAGATCGCATAGAGCTTGCTTGCTGGGGTGGACCGCGCATGGAATTGGATAGGTTGTGGCTTAGGAAGCACACCGAGCACTTCGGCCGCCTGTTCGTAAAGCCGCCCCGATCTGGCGGCTCCCGCGGCACGGAACCGTGAGGCGCATCACGAAAATGAAGAAAGTCGTAAAAGTACTACGTGTTTATCAGAAATTTCCTAGGGACTTTCCGACGCCACTGACCTTTGATGGCGTAAACCCTTGGAGAGCTGGTCATGGTCAGAGTGAGCACGGTGTGCTTTGGGTTGTGCGGTTGGCTTTCCCTGGCGCTGCTGCTGAGTGGGGCAC
>CAKSZJ010000021.1 GCA_934525595.1 uncultured Chiayiivirga sp.
TACGAGCGCCTGTTCAACTTCCGCGAGATCCGCTACTTCGACATCAAGGGCGCCAAGACCGGCCTGCTGTCCAAGGCCATGACCGCGCCCGACGGGCTGGTGCGCATCCCGCTCAACGAATCCTCCGACCCCAAGAGCCAGATCAACGAGTATCTGAACGAGTACAAGGGCGAGGGCATCCAGCACATCGCCTGCTTCACCGACGACATCTACGAAACCGTCGAGAAGATGAAGGCCGCCGGCATCGCCTTCCTCGACACGCCCAACGCCTACTTCGACTACATCGACGAGCGCATCCCGGGCCACGGCGAGGATCTGGAGCGTCTGCGCAGGAACAACATCCTGATCGACGCCGATCCGGAGACGAAGAAGCGCCTGCTGCTGCAGATCTTCACCCAGAACGCGCTCGGGCCGATCTTCTTCGAGATCATCCAGCGCAAGGGCAACGAGGGTTTCGGCGAGGGCAATTTCCAGGCGCTTTTCGAATCGATCGAACGCGACCAGATGCGCCGCGGCGTACTGTAAACACAAGCTCCCCCGTCCGGCGGGGGAGCTTGAGGATCGCAGAGAGGTTGAAGATGTCGCACTCCACCGCCTACATGACCGGCTTCGGCAACGAGTTCGCCACCGAGGCGCTGGCCGGCACCCTGCCGGTGGGGCGCAACTCGCCGCAGCGCGTCGCGCACGGGCTCTACGCCGAGCAGCTCAGCGGCACGGCCTTCACCGCGCCGCGCGCGGCCAATCGGCGCAGCTGGCTCTACCGCATCCGCCCGGCGGCGGTGCACGGCAGGTTCGAACCGTTCTCCCAGCCGGCGTTCCACAACGACTTCGGCAGCGGCCCGGTGACGCCCGAGAAGCTGCGCTGGAGCCCGCTACCGCTGCCGCAGGCGCCCACCGACTTCCTCCAGGGCCTCTACACCATGGCCGGCAACGGCGGCCCGCTGGCCGGCACCGGCGTGGGCATCCACGTCTACGCCGCCAATCGCGACATGCAGGGGCGCTGGTTCTACAACGCCGACGCCGAGATGCTGCTGGTGCCCCAGCTCGGACGCCTGCGGATCGAAACCGAGCTGGGCGTGCTCGTCGTCGAACCGCAGGAAATCGCCGTGCTGCCGCGCGGGGTGCGCTTCCGCGTCGCGCTGCCGGACGGCCAGGCGCGCGGCTACGTGTGTGAGAACTTCGGCGCGCTGCTGCGACTGCCCGATCTCGGCCCCATCGGCAGCAACGGACTCGCCAGCCCGCGCGACTTCCTCCATCCGGTGGCGGCCTATGAAGACGTGGAGGGCGACTTCGAGCTGCTGGCCAAGTTCCAGGGTCACCTGTGGCGCGCGCCGATCGGCCATTCGCCGCTGGACGTGGTCGGCTGGCACGGCAACTACGCGCCTTACAAGTACGACCTGCGCCGCTTCAACGTGATCGGCTCGATCAGCTTCGACCACCCCGATCCGTCGATCTTCCTGGTGCTGCACTCGCCCAGCGATACCCCGGGCACCAGCAACCTCGATCTGGCGATCTTCCCGCCGCGCATCCTGGCCATGCAGGACACCTTCCGCCCGCCCTGGTTCCACCGCAACATCGCCAGCGAATTCATGGGGCTGGTGCACGGCGCCTACGACGCCAAGGCCGAGGGGTTCGCCCCGGGCGGCTGTTCGCTGCACAACTGCATGACCGGCCACGGCCCGGACGCGGCAACCTTCGAGAAGGCCAGCCGGGCCGACACCACGAGGCCCGACTACGTCACCGATACCATGGCCTTCATGTTCGAAACCCGCGCGGTGATCCGCCCGGTGGCGCAGGCGCTGGACGCCGCGCACCGCCAGCCGGACTATCCGGATGTCTGGATGGGCCTCGCGCGCCAATTCACCGGCGGCTGAACGCCGCCCCGCCACTGGACGAGTCTTTCCGATGAAACTTGCTTCGCTTCGTGAGGGCGGCCGCGACGGCACCCTGATCGTGGTCTCGCGCGATCTCTCGCGCGCCGTGACCGTACCCGACATCGCGCCCACCCTGCAGGCGGCGCTCGACGACTGGGCGCAGTGTGCACCGCGTCTGGCCACCGTGGCCGAAGCGATCGAAGCCCCCAACGTCGCGACCGTCAACGGCATGGAGGTTTTCACGCCCAATCCGGAGCTGCTGGCCGCTCCGCTGCCGCGCGCCTACGAGTTCGTCGACGGTTCGGCCTATCTGCCGCACGTGGCGCGGGTGCGCCGCGCGCGCGGCGCGGAAGTACCGGAGAGTTTCTACACCGATCCGCTGATGTACCAGGCCACCAGCGCCGGCTTTCTCGGCCCGCGCGAGTCGGTGCGGGTGCCGAGCGCGGACATGGGCATCGATCTCGAAGCCGAGGTGATCGTGGTCACCGATGACGTGCCGATGGGCGTTTCACCGGATGCCGCGGCCGGCCACATCGTGCTGGTCGGGCTGGTCAACGACGTCTCGCTGCGCAACCTGATCCCCGCGGAACTGGCCAAGGGCTTCGGCTTCCTGCAGTCCAAGCCGCGTTCGGCGCTGTCGCCGGTGTTCGTCACACCCGACGAGCTGGGGCCGGACTGGCGCGACTGCAAGCTGCACCGTCCGCTGGTCACGCACGTCAACGGCGAATGGTTCGGCGCGCCGGAGGCCGGCGTGGACATGCAGTTCAATTTCGCCCAGCTCGTGGCCCACGTTGCCCGCACCCGTCCGCTGACGGCCGGCACGCTGGTGGGTTCGGGCACGGTCGCCAACGAGGACACCTCGCTCGGCGCCTCCTGCTTCGCCGAGAAACGCACCGTGGAGACGCTCGAACACGGCGCGCCGATCACGCCCTTCATGAAGGATGGCGATACGGTGCGGATCGAGATGTTCGACCGCGAGGGCCACAGCATCTTCGGCGCGATCGAGCAGCGCATCGCGGTCTGATCCGTTCGCGCGAGGCGCTGCCGCGCTACGCTGCATGCACGTTACAGGGAGGACAAGACCATGGCCGACCGTTTCCAGCTGTATGGCTACTGGCGATCGAGTGCGGCCTACCGCGTGCGCATCGCGCTCAACCTCAAGGGGCTGCAGTACGAGCAGATCCCGGTGCACCTGGCGCGCGATGGCGGCGAACAGCATCGGCCGCAGTTCCAGGAGATCAGCCCGCAGGCGCAGGTTCCGGTGCTGCGCCACGGCGCGCGCCTGATCCGCCAGTCGCTGGCCATCATCGAATACCTGGACGAACTGCATCCCGATCCGCCGCTGCTGCCGGCGATCGCGCGCGATCGGGCACGGGTGCGCGCGCTTGCCGCGGCGGTGGCCTGTGACATCCACCCGCTCAACAACCTGCGCGTCGTGCAATACCTGGAACGCGAACTGGGTGCGGACGAGGCACAGCGCCTGGCCTGGATGCGGCACTGGATGGCGCTCGGGCTTGCCGGCGTCGAGGCCCAGGTCGCCAAGCACCCGTCGACCGGCGATTTCTGCGAAGGCGACACGCCAACCCTGGCCGACTGCTGCCTGGTCCCCCAGCTCTACAACGCGCGCCGCTACGGCCTGGACCTTTCGCCCTGGCCCACCGTGCGCCGCATCGAGGCCAACTGCCTGGCGCTGCCGGCCTTCCAGGACGCCGCTCCCGAATCCCAGCCGGACGCGCCCTGACGCATTCCGTGCGGACGCATCCTATGGTGCGATGCCCGCCTTCGCTCAGGCGTTGAAGGTGTCGGCGTAGGGATCGTGCTCGCCGGTGGCGCCTTCGGACAGGCGGATTTTGAGCGCCAGGCCATCGCGCGAATCGGCCTTGCGCAACGCCTCCTCCAGCTCGATCTTGCCGTCCTTGTACATGCGGAAAAGATCCTGGTCGAAGGTCTGCATGCCTTCCTGCAGCGAGCGCTCCATCGCCTCCTTGATCTCGTGGATCTGCCCGCGACGGATGATGTCGCGGATCAGCGGCGTGTTGATCAGGACTTCCGCCGCCGGCATGCGCTTGCCGTCGAGCCCGACCACCAGACGCTGGCTGACGACCGCCTTCAGGTTGAGCGAGAGGTTCATCAGGATGTTCTTGTGCGCAGCCTCGGGGAAGAAGTTGAGGATGCGCTCGAGGGTCTGGTCGGCGTTGTTGGAGTGCAGCGTGGCCAGGCACAGGTGGCCTGTCTCGGCAAACGCGATGGCCGCTTCCATCGTCACCTGATCGAGGATCTCGCCGATCAGGATCACGTCGGGCGCCTCGCGCATCGCGTTTTTCAGCGCGTTGTGGAAGCCGTGGGTATCCAGCCCGACTTCGCGCTGGTTGACGATGGACTTCTTGTGCCGGTGCAGGAACTCGATCGGATCCTCCACCGTGAGGATATGACCGGTGGTGTTGGTGTTGCGGTGGTCGATCATCGCCGCCAGCGAGGTCGACTTGCCCGAACCGGTGGAACCCACCACCAGCACCAGACCGCGCGGCTCCATGATGATGTCCTGCAGCACCTGCGGCAGCTTGAGCTGCTCGATCGTCGGGATCTCGCTCTTGATCGCGCGGATCACCATGCCGACTTCGCCACGCTGCTTGAACACGTTGACGCGGAAGCGCCCGGCGTCCTTCACCGCGATCGCCATGTTCAGTTCCAGATCGCGCTCGAACTGCGGAACCTGGCCTTCGTCCATCAGCGAGTAGGCGATCTTCTTGACCATGCCGGCGGGAAGGCCGGTGTTGCCGAGCGGATAGAGCCTGCCTTCGACCTTGATGTTCACCGGCGCGCCGGTCGTCAGGAACATGTCCGAGGCGTTCTTCTCGGTCATGAGCTTGAGGAAATAGCCGATGTCCATGGGTAGTCCTTGGTCTGTCTATCCGGAGGATCGGGCTGCGCCGGCACGGTTGACGATTGCGGGCAGAGCCTGCGGGACGCCAGAATGCCACGCATCCGGGCCGATGTGCGATGCCCCCTTGACGGTTTGCATGATATGACACCCCACGCCGCCAGACTTCGATTCACTGCACTGATTGGCGCCCTGCTGCTCGCCGGCTGCGCCACCACACCCCCGCCGCGCAGCACTCTGGACGCCGCGCAGACGGGCATAGAACAGGCCCTCGCGCTGGGTGCACGCGACTATGCCCCGATGGAGCTGGCGCGTGCCCAGCAGCGCCTGGGTGATGCCGAGACCGCCTTCGGTGGGCGCGACTACGCGGACGCAGATCGCCTCGCATCACACGCCCTGCTGGAGGCCCAGCTGGCGCAATACCGCTCGCGCGCCGCCACCGGACGCGAGGAAGTGCGTCGGCGCACCGAGGAGAACGCGCGCCTGCGGCGCGAGCTGCTGGGCGAAGGAGGTACGCCATGAAGCGCCTGTTGACCCATCTCGCGCTGGCGCTTTGCCTGTGCACGCCTGCGCTGGCCCAGAAGGTCGATGCGGAGACAGAGCGGCTGCGCGCGCAGCTGCGCACGCTCGACGAAGAGCCCACCCTCGGCACCCTGGCGCCGGCCGAACGGCTACGCGCCCAGCAGGCGATCGAAGCACTGCCCGGCGCCTCCCGACGCGAACGGGCGGACGCGCTGCTGGTTGCCGAGCGCCGCCTGGACATCGCGCGCGCCGCAGCCGAAGCGGAAGCCTGGCGCGTTCAGATCGCCCAGCTCGAGCGCGAGCACGACCAGATCCTGCTCGAGGCCAGCCGCCGTGACGCCGAAGCGGCGCGCCTTGAGGCCGAGAAGCTGCGCCTGCAAAGCCTGGCGCGCGCCGAGGAAGCCGAGCGCGCGCAGGAGGTGGCCGCCAGCGCCATTGCGCTGAGCGAGCTGTCCAGCGCCGAAGCCGAGCAGGCCAGGCGGCTGGCCGAGGCGCAGTCGCAGGAGGCCGCGCTGGCGCGCCGCGAGGCCGATCTCGCGTTTGCCGCCGCCGACAGCCTGCGGCTTCAGCTGCAGACCATGACCGCCACCAGCGAGGCGCGCGGCCAGGTCATGACGCTCTCTGGCGAAGCCTTTGCCAGCGGCCAGTCGCGCCTCAAGCCCGAAGCCCGCGCCAACCTGCAGCGCGTGGTCGAGTTCGTCGGCCGCTTTCCCGACAAGGACGTGCTGATCGAAGGCCATACCGACAGCCAGGGCGGTGCCAACCTCAACCAGGTGCTGTCGCAAAAGCGCGCGGAAGCGGTGCGCGACGCCCTCATCCAGGACGGCGTGGACGCCGCGCGCCTGACCGCCGTGGGGCTGGGCAAGGATCGTCCGGTGGCCGACAACGCCAGCGCCGAGGGCCGCGCACGCAATCGGCGCGTGGAAATCGTGGTGCTGGACGCACGCTGAGACGCGCCCGCGCCGGAAGCACCTGACGGCCGCCTCTCCTCGGGCCGGGCAGAAAACCGCCCGCCTTGCCGCCGCCTGCGGGGCGGAGTAGGGTCGGTACTGCGTCGGGGCAATGGGGCTCCGGCGCCTCGCAGGACGGGCCGATGGATGCTTCAGTGCCGCCCCGGGTTGCCAGCCGCCGGTTCAGGCTTCAGACAAGCCAGCGTGCGAGGGCGCGCAATCCCAGCCTGCCCGCATCCCTGCCTGCATCCGCCGTGACCGGATTCCCGGCGCGGTCATCGCGACGGAACATTCTCCTTCCCCGCCGGTCCCTCCCGGTGGCGGGCATTCCTGCCCGCCCGTCCACGTCAGCATTGATCCCACGGAGGTTCATCGACATGTTCGAAGCCCAGCCGCAGAGCGAAATCGACGCGCTGTTGCAGCACGACAGCGAGTTCCGCAGGCTCTATCAGCACCACCAGAAACTGGACCGCCAAGTAGCCGACGCCAACGTCGGCGCGCTGCCGCTCGGTCCTGGCGCGCTATCCCAGATGAAACGCGAGAAACTTGCCGCCAAGCAGCGGCTGATGCGCTGGTACGAGGAACGGCGAACGCACTGACGCCTTCACGCTGCCTGAGGCCGCCGCGAATGCCGCGTCGCGGCCTCAGGCAGCGCCGACGGCGGTGCGGATGAGCTGTTCGAAGCGGGATCGGTCGTAGGAGATGAGGATGCGCGCGTTGGCGGCGCGGCCGGTCCGCGCAAGCCAGTCCACCACCGTCATGCCGCGCGCATGCTCACCGGCCAGCTCGACCGCCAGCGCGCGGTCCATCGTTTCAAGCGCATGCTCCGGCTCGAGCACCTGCGCCATCGCCAGCGCATCCGCGCTGTGCCATTCCGGGCCGCGCAGGCCCTCCGACCAGGCGCGCGTCTTGCGCGAAATGGCATCGTAGAAGCGCGCCAGCGGATGGTCGGCGGCGAACCAGCGATCGCAGTGCTCATGCGCCAGGCCGTGGCGCAGCGTGGCCTCCCAGTCCACCAGTTCGAACATCGGCCAGCGCTCGAACACGATGCGCGCAGCTTCCGGGTCGAAGCCGGTATTGAATTCCACCGGCACCCGCGTATTGCCGCGTCCGGTGACGGCACCGCCCATCACCACCAGGCGCGGCACCCGCGACGGCAGGTCCGGATCGAGCGACAGGGCCAGCGCCAGATTGGTGAGGGGACCGAGCATCACGAAGGTCAGTTCGCCCGGGTGCGCGTGCGAGAGGCGCAGCATCGCCAACGCGGCGTGTTCGGCTTCGGGACGGCGCGCGGCAGGCGGCAGGCCGACGTCGCCGAAGCCATCCTGGCCGTGCACATAGGCGGCATCCTCTGGCGTTGCAACCAGCGGAACCGGAGCGCCCGGGAACACCGGCGCGTCGATCCCGGCGATCTCGCACAGCGTCAGGGCGTTGGCCAGGGTATGGCCCAGACCGACGTTGCCGGCGGTGATGGTCAGCGCCTCGATGCGGCAGCGCGGGTGCGCGTGGGCCATGAGGATGGCGAGCGCGTCGTCTACGCCCGGGTCCGTGTCGATCAGCAGCCGTTGGGTCATCTTCTGTCTCCGTGAAGGTGGCGTTGCATCATGCCTCGGCGCGCGCAGCCGCACCGGCCGCGCTCCGGTTTGGCGCTTTGCCGGACCATCGCGTAGGCTTGTAGGGTCGGAACCTGGCGCCAGTTGCCATTTCCGCAGGGGAGAAAAACCGCATGATCCGTGTCTATCTGGTGGACGACCACGAACTGGTGCGCACCGGCTTCCGCATGCTCCTGCAGCAGCACACCGACTTTTCCGTGGTCGGCGAGGCCGGCAGCGGCGAGCAGGCACTGATCGAGCTGCGCAAGACACCGGCCGACGTGGTGCTGTGCGACCTGCATCTGCCGGGCATCAGCGGGCTGGAGGTCACCGACCGGCTGACCCGCAGCGGATCCGGCGCGCGCGTCATCGTGGTCTCGGCACAGGAGGACGGCCCGCTGCCGCGCCGGGTTCTTGCGGCGGGCGCCAGCGGCTATCTGGGCAAGGCCGCTCCGGCCGAGGAGCTGCTGCGCGCGATTCGGGATGTCTCGCGCGGCAAGCGTTACATCTCCTCCGCGGTGGCGCAGCAGATGGCGATCAATAGCCTGGACACCACCGGCTCGCCGTTCGAACTGCTGTCGGTGCGCGAACTGGAGGTCGCAATGCTGCTGGTGCAGGGCCTGCGCATGACCGTCATCGCAGACAACCTCAACCTGAGCTCGAAGACCGTTGCCACGCACAAGTATCACCTGTTCGCCAAGCTCGGGGTGAACGACATCGCCTCGCTCACGCGACTGGCGCTGCAGCACGGGCTGGCTGCGAACTGAGGCCGCGCACCGGGGCCGGCGCCGCAGCGCCGGCCGATCACTTTCACGATCCGGGCCGCTCGTCCGCGTCTGCGTCCGCTTCGATCGCCGGAGGCGCGTCGTGCGTCTCTGCGTCGTCGCCAGCCTGCAGCTCGGGAAGTGTCTGCTCCGTCGCGGCGCTGGTTCCCGCGGCGGGTCGCGGCTCGGGCGCAGCGAACAGGCTGCCCTGCTGACCGCGCGCGTGCAGCGCCGAAGCAACCGCGCTGGCCACCGACATCCGTCCGGCGTCCGCGGGACCGCGACGTTCCAGCGGCGGCGGAACCGGTGCGAACACCGAGCTCATGGCATCGGCCGCAGGCGCGACCGGCCTGGCGGCCGCCGGAGCGGATTCGGGCTCGGCCGGCTCGCTCGAAGCATCGGCATCCGCGGACGCTGCGACGGGCGGCAACGAAGGCTCCGCCGGCGCCACGATCGGCGCGGGCGCGGGCGCGGACACCGGAACCGGCGCCGATTCCTCTTCCTCACCGCCGTCGGTCCCGGATGCTTCCGGAAGCTGCGGCGATTGCCGGTGCACAGGGGCGTCCTCCGCAGCGGACACGGACGCGGGCGCAGCCGGAACCTCAGCCGCTGTTGCCGCTGCCGCTATTGCCGCGGGAACCGGAACCGGGGCCGGAACCGGGGCCGGCACGGGCGCCGGAGCCAGAGCCGGCGCAGGACGCAGCGCCGCGGCGGGCGCCGGACGCGCGTCAGCCTGCCCGGCAGCGCGAGGCGGCGCGCCGGCAGCGGTTGGCGCGTCGGCGGACATCACCGATGCGGCAACGGGCGCGCCATCCTCGTCGCCATCGTCGCCGTCCATGTCCGCGTCGTCGATCGGCGCGCTGCCGTTCTCGCCTGCGATCTCGTCCTGACGGCGACGGCGGCGGCCGCCCCGGCGACCGCGGCGGCGGCGCGAAGACGCGCCCGCCTCGTCGCCGGTGTCCGGCGCGGCGGTGGCACCCTCGACCGGCGCGGGCGCCTGGGTCGTCTCGACGGCGTCGCCATCCACTCCGGTTTCCGGCGCGGGCTTGAGCGCAGAGGCGTGCCGCACGTTCACGTCGATGGCGTCTTTGGCCACAGCCGCTTCCGGTGCGGACTTGCGCTCTGCCGCCTGCGGCTGCGGATCGCGCGGCGCGCTGCCGGCAGGCGCGGTGTCCTTGTCCGAAGCGGGCTTGGCGCGGGCCGATTCGCGATGGTCCATGCGTGCCTGCTGGCGCGCATCACGCTTGCCCGCAGCCTCCGCGCGCGGCGCGTCGGCACGCTTGCCGCCGGCGCGGTTTCCCTGTGGCTCCTGCGCCGTGTCCTTCGCCGAAGCGCCATTGCGCGGCTCCTGCACGCCGTGGCGGCCGCGCTGTTCCTGGCCGCCGCGCGCGCGCTGCTCGCCACGCGCCTTGTCGCCACGGCCATCGCGGCCATCGCGACGCCCGTTCTGCCCCTGTCCGGTTCGCGCACCGCGTCCCGGCGACGCACCGTCGCGACGCGCGGCGGGCGCGGGCGCCGGAGTCGATTCGCTGCCGCCAAACAGGCCTGCAAGCCATGCGAAAAAGCCGCGTTTGGGCGGCGCCGCACGCGGCGCTGACGCGGCGACCGCGACCGGCGCGGCGACCGGCTTTTCGACCGGCGCTTCCTCGCGGGTCGGGGCCGGCTGCGCAGGACGCACCGCGGTAACGGCCGGGGTGGGCGGAATGTTGAGGTTGGCGCGGGTCAGCGCGTGCACTTCCTGCTTGCGCGCGGAAGTACGGCGGTAGCTCGGCTTGCCGTTCTCCTCCTCGTCCAGCTCGTTCTCGCGGATGCGGCTGACTTCGTAGTGCGGGATCTCGAGCTGCGAGTCGGCCACGATCACCGCCGGCACGTCATGGCGCTGCTCGATTTCCAGCAGCGCGCGGCGCTTTTCGTTGAGCAGGAAGTTGGCCACTTCCGAGGGCGCCTGCACCAGCACCTGGCCGGTGTTGTCCTTCATCGCCTGCTCTTCCACCAGGCGCAGGATCGACAGCGACAGCGATTCCACCGAACGCACCCGGCCGTGTCCCTCGCAGCGCGGGCAGACGATCTGGCTGGATTCGCCCAGGCTCGGGCGCAGGCGCTGGCGGCTCATTTCCAGCAGGCCGAAGCGCGAGATGCGGCCGACCTGGACACGCGCACGGTCGTACTTGAGCGCGTGCGCCAGGCGGTTCTCGACCTCGCGCTGGTGCTTGGAGGAGCCCATGTCGATGAAGTCGATCACCACCAGGCCGCCGAGGTCGCGCAGGCGCATCTGGCGCGCCACTTCCTCGGCCGCTTCCAGATTGGTGTTGAACGCGGTCTCCTCGATGTCGCCGCCCTTGGTCGCGCGCGCCGAGTTGACGTCGATGGCGGTCAGCGCCTCGGTCTGGTCCACCACGATCGAACCGCCTGAAGGCAGGCGCACGGTGCGCTCGTAGGCGTTCTCGATCTGCGACTCGATCTGGAAACGGTTGAAGAGCGGCGTGGTGTCCTTGTACAGCTTGAGCTTGCGCAGGTTCTGCGGCATCACCTGCTGCACGAAATCGCGCGCGTCATCGTACATTTCCTGGCTGTCGATGAGGATCTCGCCGACGTCGGCGCGCAGGTAATCGCGCAGCGCGCGGATGATCAGGCGCGATTCCTGGTAGATCAGGAATGGCGCGGGCTTGGACAGCGCGGCATCGGTAATGGCCTTCCAGACCTGCAGCAGGTAATCGACGTCCCACTGCAGCTCTTCGGCGTCGCGGCCGACGCCGGCGGTGCGGATGATGACCCCCATGTCGTCGGGGATCGTCATGCGATCAAGCGCTTCCTTGAGCGCGGCGCGGTCGTCGCCCTCGATGCGGCGCGAGACGCCGCCCGCGCTCGGGCTGTTGGGCATCAGCACCAGGTACCGCCCCGCCAGCGAGATGAAGGTGGTCAGCGCCGCGCCCTTGTTGCCGCGCTCCTCCTTGTCCACCTGCACGACCACTTCCTGGCCCTCGCGCAGGAGCTCCTTGATCGTGGCCTTGTTCGGGTTCACGCCCTCGAGGAAGTAGTCCCGGGAAATCTCCTTCAGCGGCAGGAAACCGTGCTTGTCGGCGCCGTATTCGACGAAGGCGGCCTCCAGCGAGGCCTCGAGCCGGGTGATGCGGCCCTTGTAGATGTTGGACTTCCTCTGTTCCTTCGAGGGTTGCTCGATGTCGATGTCGTACAGCGTCTGGCCGTCGACGATGGCCACGCGCAGCTCTTCCTGCTGCGTGGCGTTGATCAGCATTCTTTTCATGGTGCTGCCATTCCTCACGCGCTCTAGCCGCAAGGAACGCCGGGTGCTCCGCGCCCAGTTTCGGGGGCGGCGGCCGGTCGCGCCAGGCGCGGACCGTCGCCGTGCAGAATCTCCAGCGCATCGAACCGTCGGGCATTTCCCGCGGGAGCGCGATTTCAAAACCAAAAGGGGAAGCCGCTGGATGCTTTCGCATCCGATCGACCAACAAGCCGAAAAGCCGTTGCATGCACTTTTCGGGCGAACTGCCTGTCCCGGCGCCGCGCAGCGGATACACTTGCACGCAGGTTGCGTGCCGCTGCCAGACCTGCGCCGGAACCCTTGCTGCCCGCCACGTGACGCCGGCGTGCAGCCAAATCCTGACGTTATCTCGCTTGTGCAGTGTAGCAATCCCATGACAACGGCGGCAAACGGACCCGGAAACGGGGTCCGGCGGGTGCAGGTCGACGCCGACCGCGCCGGCCAGCGCATCGACAATTTCCTCACCGGCCAGCTCAAGGGCGTACCGCGCTCGCTGGTCTACCGGCTGCTGCGCACCGGGCAGGTGCGCATCAACGGCAAGCGCGCCAAGCCGGATGCGCGCCTGGCCGAAGGCGACGAGGTGCGCATCCCGCCGGTGCGGCTGGACGATCCGGACACTCCGTCGCGGCCGCCGGAGCGGCTGCTGGTGGCGCTGGAGGCGGCCATCGTGTTCGAAGACGCCCGCCTGCTGGCGCTCAACAAACCCTCGGGCATGGCCAGCCACGGCGGCAGCGGCATCAGCTTCGGGGCGATCGAATCGCTGCGCGCGCTGCGTCCGAACCAGCCCCTCGAACTGGTACACCGGCTGGATCGCGACACATCCGGCCTGCTGGTGATCGCCAAGAAGCGCTCGGCGCTGACCGAACTGCAGGCGCTGCTGCGCGAGGATCACGGGGCCGGCCTGACCAAACGCTACCTCGCCCTCCTCACCGGCCGCCTGCCGGACGGCACCCTGACCGTGGACGCGCCGCTGCACATCGGCCTGCGCCAGGGCGGCGAACGTCACGTCCAGGTACACGCGCAGGGCAAGCCCTCGGTCAGCCACTTCCGCGTGCTGGAGCGGCGCTCCGGGCACTCGTTCTGCGACGTCCGGATCGAAACCGGGCGCACCCACCAGATCCGCGTCCACGCCGCGCACCTCGGCCACCCGGTGGCGGGCGACGAAAAGTACGGCGCCGAGGACGTCAACCGGCGCCTGCGCGACCAGGCCGGCCTGCGGCGACTGTTCCTTCACGCCGCATCACTGGAGTTCGCGCTCGACGGCGGCAACGCGCCCTACCTGCTCAATGCGCCGCTGGCGCCGGAGCTGGCCGCGGTGCTGGATCGGCTCTAGCGCACCACATGAGGTGTGTCGCACGTCGCGGGCCGGGACTGCGCTCCGACGGGTGTCCGATGCCCGGCGACGACGGCCGCGCAGGGCCGCCCTGCGAAGCATCCAAGCGTCACGTCGAATGGCATCCGGCGTCCTGCAACCGCGCACAAGGCGTTATCCTGCGCCGGTTCCCACGTTCTGCACCCCCGGAGGCGGCATGTTCACCCGTTTGATGAATGTCTTTCGCGGCTTTCTGTCGCTGTTCGTTTCAGGCATCGAGAAGCGCAATCCCGAAGCGCTGCTGGAGCTCGAACAGGAAAACCTGCGCAAGCAGATCGGCAGCTACAACCAGAGTCTGGCCGCGCACGCCGGCCTGGCCGAGCGCCTGATGAGCCAGGTGCGCAAGCTGGAAGCCGAGGAAAACGACCTGCGCGCCAAGACCCGCGCCCACCTGCGCGCCGGCAACCAGGCGGCCGCGGCACAGCTCGCCCTGCGCCTGCAGACGGTGACGCGCGAGCTGGCGGAAAACCGCAGCCAGCTGGAGAACGCCGAGGAGACCTACCAGAACCTGGTCAAGGCCCGCGACGTGGCGGTGAGCGCGGCGCGCGCCAAGATCGACGGGCTCAAGGGGGCGATCAACGACATGCGCATGAAGAAGGCGCTGGCCGACATGAACGAGATGGCGGCCGGCATGATCGGGCAGATCGGCGGATCGGGCGACACGCTCAACCGCCTGCACGACATGGTCGAGGAAGAGCGCACCAAGCAGGCCGGCCGCGCGCGTGTGGCCAAGGACTCGATCGACATGAACGAGATCAACCTCAAGGAGGCCGAACAGCAGGCCCTGGCCGACCAGGCACTGGCCGACTTCGCCGCCGCCGAGGGCCTCACCCTGGAAGGTGCGCCGCTGCCGCAGCCGGCCGAGCGCAGCATGGGTTCGACGCCGCGCGCCAGCGACAGCGAATCGGCGTGAGCCTCACTCCTCCCTTTCCCCGCCCGCGGGGAGAGGGAGTCCGTCTCGATTTCTGGATAGGCCCAGATGCCGCTGGAACCGCACGCACCCACCTGGCTGTCCGAACTGGCGCTTGCCTACGAGAGCGGTGCCCACGGGCAGTTCGTGCTGTACGGCAACAGCGCCGACCGCTTCGTGCTGGACGGCCGGCTGGTGCCCCTCACCCGATACCTTGACGCCCAGCTCCTGGGCGGTTTCCAGGTGGTGTTTTCCTACGATGCCGGCAACGGGCTGGCCGTCACGCGCGGTGCCGAGCGGTTGCGCGACTGGCCGGCCTTCGAGAAGCTCGGCCCGCTGCCGCGCGAGCCGCGCGCGGCGCTCGACGTGGTGGCACGCTACCTGCGTTACCGCGCCAACCTGCGCGCGCTGGGGCGCGGCGAGGACGAGCACATCGCCTTCATCCTGCGCGGCGTCGACCAGTGGCTTCCGGGCGGTCGTCCAGGTGATTTCGAGATCGCCAGCCTCGCCAGCCTGATCCGCGACTTCGCCAGCGAAGCACCCTATTCCGAGCTCGCGTTCGCCAGTTTTCTCATCGCCGACAACCTCAACGATCTGCACCCGCAGGTCGCCTTCAACCCGCGCGTGGCGCGCCTGCGCATCCCGTTGCCCGACGTGCCCCGGCTCACCGCCGCACTCGCGCAGCTGCGCCTGGACCACCCGGCCGCGTTCGATCCCGGGCAGGGCGACGAAACCGCCGCGCAGGCGCTGGCCGGAGTCAGCATCAGCGCGCTGCAAAGCCTGGTGCGCCAACGCGCGCACGAGCATCGGCCGCTGCAGCCGGCGGATTTCGTCCAGGTGAAAAAGGCACTGGTGGAAGGCGATGCCGCGGGCCTGATCGAATTCGTCGAATCGCGCCGCAGTCTGGACGACTACCACGCGCCGGACGTGCTCAAGGACTGGCTGCGCCAGGACATCGCGCTGTGGCGCGCGGGCGACCTGCGCGCGCTGCCGATGGGCTACCTCCTGTGCGGGCCGGTCGGCACCGGCAAGACCTATCTGGTCGAGTGCCTTGCCGGCGAGGCGGGCGTGCCGGTGGTCAAACTCAAGAACTTCCGCGACCGCTGGGTCGGTTCGAGCGAAGGCAATCTGGAAAAGATCTTCCGCCTGATCCGCGCACTGGGGCGCTGCATCGTGTTCATCGACGAGGCCGACCAGACCCTCGGTCGGCGCGATTCGGGCAGCGGCGACAGCGGCCTCTCGGGCCGGCTGTATTCGATGATCGCGCAGGAAATGAGCGACTCGGGCAACCGCGGCCGGCTGATGTGGATGCTCGCCTCCTCGCGCCCGGACCTGATCGAGGTGGATCTCAAGCGCCCCGGACGCGTGGACGTGAAGGTGCCGCTGCTGCCCACCGCCAGCGAGGAAGAGAGCGCGGCGCTGCTCAACGTGCTGCTCAGGCGATTCGGCATCGCGCCCGGTGCCGAGGCGATGCGCGGGCTGCCGCTGCCCATTCTCCTGACGCCCGGCGCAGCCGAGGCGCTGGCCGTCAAGACCTACCGGCTCACCCGTACCCGCGGACTCGACGTCATTGCCGCGCTGGGCGAATGCCTGACGGGCTACCAGCCGCCGGTGCCCGCCGACGTGATGGCCTTCCAGATGCGCATCGCGATCCGCGAGGCCACCGACATGAAGTTCGTGCCGGAAGCCCTGCGCCACTACGGCGGAGACGCGACGTGAACTTCGCGCGCCGCCTCTGGGCCGCGTTCACGGCGCGGCCAATGGGAATGCCGATCCCGCCCAATTTTTTCTTCCTCGGTGCCATGGGCCTGCTCGGCATCTTCCTCAGCCCGGGCTTCTGGCTGCTCGGTGCCGGTCTGGAGCTGGCCTACCTGCTCGGCATGGCCAGCAACCGCCGCTTTCGCGCGGCGGTGGAGGCCCAGGCGGCGCGCGAGGATCCCGGCGAGCGGCGCTACTTCACCCTGCTCGATGCGCTCGACCGCGAGCGGCGCGAGCGCCAGCGCACGCTGGAGCGGCGAGGGCGCGAGATCCTGGCGCTGCTCGACGCCGACCCGATGATGCGCAGCTACGCCGACAGCATCGAGCAGCTGGTCTGGCTGCATCTGCGCATGCTCAACGCCAGTCAGACCATTTCCCAGGTGCTGGTCGGCGCGCGCGAGGACAGCGCGCGGCTGCAGCAGCAGGAAGACGGCATCGACCGCCGCCTGGGCCAGGCCGATCTCGACCCGGAGCTGCGCCGCAGCCTGGAGCAGCAGAAGCAGGTGATCGATGCGCGCCAGGCCGCGCACGCCCAGGCCGCCCTGCGCGCCGAGCGCATCGACGCGGAGCTGGCGCGCATCGACCAGCAGGTTTCGCTGATCCGCGAGCAGGCGCTGCTGGCCGGTGATGAAAAGCGCATCGGCAGTTCGCTCGACGCCCTCACCTCGGCCTTCAACGAGGCCGACCGCTGGCTCGACAGCCAGCGCGACCTGCTGGGCGCGCTGGACCTCGATGAAACCGCCGCGCTGCCCCAGCGGGTGCTGCGCGGCACCCCCGTCACTGACAACCCCCTGTCCGAAGGAGAGTCGCGATGAAGTCGATCCATCCGCAGACCACCCGTGCCCGACGCCAGCGCGGCAGCGCCGCCGGCGTCGTGATCACCCTCATCCTGATCCTGGCGCTGCTCGGTCTCGGCGGCTGGCTGGTGCTGCGCGACATGAAGGCCCCCGACCTGCCGGCGGACGGCAGCCGCGATGCGGTCCAGGCGCGCGCGGAGGCGGTCGATGCGCCCGATCCGATCGAGCCGCTCACCGCACTGCCCGCCCTCGATGCCGCCGCGGCCTACCAGCCGCAGGGCGACATCATCGACGTGGACATCAGCGAGTACGCCGGCTACGCCGGCCTCGTGGTCGCCAACGGCGGGCTGGCGCCCAATCCCGACGCCTTCTTCGCACGCAACTACGGCTTCCAGGTGCGCCTGCACCTTGAAGAGGAGGAAGGCTGGTCCAAGCTCAACAACGGCCGCGTCGCCGCCTCGGTGACCACGGTCGACACCCTCGCGGTGCTGGGCCGCCAGTTCGACATCCTCGTACCGGCGCAGATCGGCTTCTCGCGCGGCGCCGACCAGGTGGTCGTGGATGCCGGCATCACCTCGATCAACCAGCTCAAGGGCCGCGTGCTGGCGGCCTCGCAGTTCAACGAAAGCGAGTTCTTCATCCGCTACCTCGCGTCCGAGGCCGGGGTGCCGGTGAAGGTGCTGCGCGATCTCGACGCGCGACCCGCCGCCGGCGAGCTGGGGCTGGTGTTCTACGAAGACGCCTTCGTGGCCTGCGACGCCTACCAGGCCGAGCTTTCCATCAGCCGTCCGCGACTCAACGGCTGCGTCGGCTGGTCGCCGCGCACCGACGAGGTGGTGGCCGCTTCGGGCGGGCGCGCCAAGGCGCTGGTCTCCAACAGAAACCTGCTGGTGGTGGCCGACATCCTCACCGTCAACAAGGGCTTTGCCCAGGCCCGGCCGGAGTGGGTGAAGGGACTGGTGCACGGGCTGATGGAAGGCAATCGACAGGTGCGCGACACCCCCGAGGCGCATCTGGAGGTGATCGCCAAGGCGTTCGAATGGAGCGTGGCCGACACGCGCGCCGAGCTGACCAAGGTGCATCTGTCCAACCTGCCGGAGAACCTCGCCTTCTTCAGCGGCCAGATCGACGCCGCCGGATCCTTCCAGGGCATCTTCCAGTCCTCGGTGCTGGCCTACGGCAGCCTCATCCGCAACCCGGCCGATCCGGCGCGTTTCGTCGATACCCAATGGCTCGACGCGCTGACCCAGGCCGGCCAGTTCGCCGACCAGTCCATCGCCATCGCGCCGATCCGCACCGGCGGCGCGGTGTCGCTGGAAGGCGACGCGCTGCTCAGCCGCGACATCCGCTTCTTCTTCGAACCCAACTCCGCCGTGCTCGACCGCGGTGCGGCGCAGAATCAGGAATACCTCGACACCATCCGCGGCTTCCTGCAGGTCAGCCCCGGCTCGATCGTGCTGCTGCGCGGCCACGTCGACAACGCCCGCCTGCCCGAATTCGAGAAACAGGGCGGGCAGGCGCTGGTGCGCTCGATGGCGCTCAAGGCCATGGAGCTGTCGCGCCGTCGCGCCCAGGCGGTGCGCGACGCCCTGGTGGCACGCTTCCCGAACATCGACCCGGCGCGCGTCGAGCTGGTCGGACGCGGCTGGGAGGAGCCGGCCAGCCCGGACAGCGACCTCAACCGCCGGGTCGAGGTGCAGTGGTTCACGCTTGAATGAGTGACCCCGCCCGCGCGCGCAGACGCTGGCCCCGGCGCGCGCTGTGCGTTTCGCTGTGGCTGGCGCTGGGCTGGCTGGTGCTGGCCAACCTCGCGCTCAATTCCGGGCCGTTGCAAACCGCGCTCAACCGCCAGCCCGAGCGCTTCCAGATGCACTGGGAGCGCGGCCTGACGCTCTGGCCCGGGCACGTCGCGCTGTGGGACGTGGCAATGCAGGGTCAGGCGCGGCGCACCGCCTGGCAGATCCAGGCGCAGCGGGTGCGCGGGCGCATCGCACTGTGGCCACTGCTGCGCAAGGAGCTGCGCTTCATCCGCATCGATGGCGATGAACCGCAGATCGTGGTCGAACGCATGGCGCAGGAGCTCGCGCCGCGCCCGCCGAGCGAGGGCGGCCTGCGGCTGGCGTTCGAGGACGTGCGGATCGATTCACCGCTGCACTTCCGCCTGAACCAGCTCCACATCAGCGGCCACGCGCAGGCGCGGGCGCGCTGGCACCAGCAGCTGCGCGGCGGACTGTTCGCCCTGGAACCCTCGACCCTGTCCCTGCAAGACGCGCAGGCCCGCCGCGGCGAGCGCCAGCTGCTGCAGGGGCTGCGGCTGCAGGCGCGCGCGCAGATCGACCCGCACTACCGCCGCGAACATCCTGGCCTGGCGGTGCTTGCGCTGCTGCAGGCCGAGGCTCGCCTGGACGGCGCCGCGCCGGGCATCGACCTGAGCATCGACGAGGACTTCGGCATCGCCTCCGAGCTGTACCCGGGCGCGGGCACGCTGACCGGCGACATCGTGCTGGAACGCGGCCGCATCGGCGGCGAGAGCAGACTGCTGCTGCGCACGCCGATCCGCGCCCTCACCCATGCCGGCCACCGCGTCGATGGCGATGCGCTGCTGAACCTGGATATCGACGACGCACGCCTGCGCGCGCAGCTCGATCTGCCGCCGGTGGCCGACCTGGTGCAGCGCGCACGCGCCCGGCTGCAGCTGGATTCGGACCGCCTTCCCCTGCCGCCGTGGGCGCCGCACTGGGATCGCCTGGACGGCGAGATCGACCTGCACACGCGCTTCTCCTCGCTTGCCCTGGTGCAGCCGCTACTGGCCAGGCTGCACGGTTTCCGGCTGGACGGCCGCGGCGACGTCGAGGGTCGCATCCTGCTGGCCGGAGGCCAGATGGCGCCGGGCACCGAGGTCACCGTGCGCGAGGCGGCCTTCACCGTGCAGGCCTACTCGCACCTGTTCAGCGGCGCGGCGCAGGCCAGCGCACGGGTGGCGCCGGGCGAGGACGGCCAGCCGCAGGCGCGCGCGCAGGTGCGGCTGGAACGCTTCGAGCTTTCTCCCGCGGGCGCCGGCACCGGAGAGGTGCTCGGCTCAGGGCGCGACCTGCGGCTGGTGCTTGTCAGCCACGGCACGCTGGCGCAGATGCGCGACCGGCTCGAGGCGCGGCTGCGCTTCGACGACGCCCGGTTGCCCGACATTTCCCGATTCAACCGCTAC
Source organism: uncultured Chiayiivirga sp. (assembly GCA_934525595.1). Taxonomy (GTDB): domain Bacteria; phylum Pseudomonadota; class Gammaproteobacteria; order Xanthomonadales; family Xanthomonadaceae; genus Denitratimonas. Next base: position 19,909 of record CAKSZJ010000021.1, read on the forward strand.
CTGCCACGCGACAGCGTGCAGCTGCTGTCGGGCAGCGGCCGCGTCGGCGCCGACATGCGGATGCGCGTCGCCGAGAATCGCAACGGCGGCCGGCTGCGCCTGGCCGCGGCGGATGCGGCGCTGCGGCTGGGTGAGATGGCGCTGCGCGGCGACCTGGAGATCGATGCGCAGCTGGACGCAGGCAGCCTGGAGGACCGCCACTTCTCGCTTCCCGGTACGCGCATCGCGCTGCGCCGCGCCGCGATCATGGAGCCGGCCGACGAGCGCGTGGCGGACTGGTGGGCGAGCGCCGACATCCACGACGGCCAGGTCACGCTGGGCGAGCCGCTGGATCTGTCCGCCTCGGCCCGCGTGGAGATGCGCGACATCGCGCCCCTGCTGGCGATGTTCGCCCAGCGCCAGCGCTTCCCGCGCTGGACCCGCCGCATGATCGACGCCGGCCAGGCAACGGTTTCCGGGCGGGTGGTAATGCACGGCCAGCAGGTGACGCTGGACCACGTGCAGGCCAGCAACGAGCGCTTCGACGTGCAGGCGCGGCTGCGCCTGGGCCGGCAGCCGCCGGACGGCCAGCTCTACGCGCGCTGGGGCGTGTTCGGCCTGGGCCTGGAAATGACCCGCGGCGAACGCGACATCCGCGTGGTCGGCGCCAGACGCTGGTTCGAGGAACAGCCGGCCTGGCTGCCCACGCAATAGCCCGCACGCCGCACCGGTGCAGCCGCCGGTCCGGGCTATCATCCCGGTTTTCCCCAGCGCCCCGCCTGCCATGAGCGTCCACGACAGCGTCCTCGAACTGATCGGCAACACGCCGATGATCAAGCTCCGCAACCTCGATACCGGCACCTGCGAGCTGTACCTGAAGCTGGAAAGCGCCAACCCCGGCGGTTCGATCAAGGACCGCATCGGGCTGTCGATGATCGAGGCGGCGGAAAAGGCAGGAAGGATCAGGCCCGGCGACACCCTGGTCGAAGGCACCGCCGGCAACACCGGCATCGGCCTTGCGCTGGTGGCGCAGGCCAAGGGCTACCGCCTGATCCTCGTGGTGCCGGACAAGATGAGCCGCGAGAAGATCTTCAACCTCAAGGCGATGGGCGCCGAAGTGGTATTGACCCGCTCGGACGTGGCCAAAGGCCACCCGCAGTACTACCAGGACATGGCCGAACGCATCGCGCGCGAAACTCCGGGCGCCTACTTCATCAACCAGTTCGGCAACCCCGACAACCCGCGCGCGCACTACGAGACCACGGGCCCGGAGATCCTGCGCCAGATGGACGATCGCATCGACGCCTTCGTGTTCGGCTGCGGCTCCTCAGGCACGATGACCGGGCTGTCACGCTACTTCGCCGAACGCTCGCCCGGCACCGAGCTGATCCTCGCCGACCCGGTTGGCTCGATCCTCACCCAGTACATCAACGAGGGCGTGCTCAGCACCAAGTCCGGCAGTTGGATGGTGGAAGGCATCGGCGAGGACTTCCTGCCACCGATTTCCGACTTCTCGCGGGTGAAGAAGGCCTACGCGATTCCGGACCGAGAAAGCTTCCTCACCGCGCGCGAATTGCTGGCCAAGGAAGGCATTCTCGGCGGCTCCACCACCGGCACCCTGCTGGCCGCAGCGCTGCGGTACTGCCACGAGCAGACCGCACCCAAGCGCGTGGTCTCCCTGGTGCCGGACACCGGCAACAAGTATCTGTCGAAGATGTACAACGACTATTGGATGCTGGACAACGGCTTCATCGAGCGCGAGCAGCACGGCGACCTGCGCGACCTGATCCTGCGCCCCTACAGCCAGCGCGACACCGTCGTCGTGGCCCCCGCAGACCTCATCACCGTGGCCTACCAGCGCATGAAGCTCTACGACGTGAGCCAGCTTCCGGTGATGGACGGAGACCGCATCGTCGGCATCCTCGACGAATCCGACGTGCTGATGCACGTCTACGGCAACGAGGTCCGCTTCCGCGATCCGGTGTCCACCGCGATGGTGGAAAAGCTGGAGAAAATCGCGGTCGGAGCGCCGGTCGAATCGCTGCTGCCGGTGTTCGACCGCGGCCACGTCGCCATCGTGATGGAGGGCGAGCGATTCCTCGGCCTGATTACCCGCATCGATCTGCTCAACTGGCTGCGCCGCAGGGTGCAGTAGCGCCTGGCTGGAGCCCACGCGCGGCAGGATGCGCGCTGGCTGCTGCTGGCCAACCATTCTGAAGACGACGCGGTGCGCGTGCCGCCGTTCGATGCGATCGAACTGGAGCTGGCCCTGCTCTGGAGCTGATCCGGCCGCGGCGCGGCGAAGGATCAGGCGTCCAGCGCCGCGCGGATCGGGCCAAGGAACGCCTGCGCGCGTCGCGCGGCGTCCTGCGGCGAGGTCGCCTCGGCCATCGCCTGCACCAGGGCGCTGCCGATCACCACGGCATCGGCGATCTCGCCGATGCGCCGCGCCGATTCGCCGTCGCGCACGCCGAAGCCCACCGCCACCGGCAGCGTGCCCAGTGCCTTGATCTGCGCGACCTTCTCGCGCACGGCCTCCACTTCAAGATGCGCCGCGCCGGTCACGCCGGCGAACGAGACGTAATAAAGGTAGCCACGCCCGGCCTGCATCAGCGTCGCATGCCGCGCCTGGCCGCTGGTCGGCGCGGCGAGGCAGATGGGATGCAGCCCTGCGGCTTCCAGGATCGGATGCGCCTCGGCGGCTTCCTCGGGCGGCAAATCCACCAGCAGCAGCCCGTCCACGCCCGCCGCCGCGGCATCGGCGGCATAGCGCGGCATGCCGTAGATCTCCACCGGATTGAGGTAGCCCATCAGCACCACCGGCGTGTTCGCGTCTTCGCGACGGAACGTCCGCACCATTTCGAACACCTGCGCCGTGCCCACGCCGCGCGCCAGCGCGCGTTCGGAAGCGAGCTGGATCACCGGGCCATCGGCCATGGGATCGGAAAACGGCACGCCCAGTTCGATCACGTCGGCGCCGGCAGCGACCAGCGCGTGCATCACCGGCACCATCGCCTCGATCGACGGATCGCCTGCGGTAATGAAAGGGACCAGGCCGGTGCGGCCGGCGGCCTTGAGCTGTGCGAAACGGGTATCGATGCGGTTCATGGTCTGGGTCGGGAGTGGGGTGGAAACCGGAAAGGCGGGGCGGTGCAGGATGCCGGTGCATGGACGTTCGGAAGGCGACGTTCGCCGCTTCCGACGCCCCGGCGCGGGCCCTAAAGCACGATCCCCTCCCGCGCCGCGATGGTATGCACGTCCTTGTCGCCGCGGCCCGAAAGGTTGCACAGCACGAGGCCGTCCCTGGGCAGCTCGCGCGCCAGACGGATCGCCTGCGCCACGGTGTGGCTGGATTCGAGCGCCGGCAGGATCCCCTCGGTGCGGCACAGCAGCTGGAATGCCTCCAGCGCCTCGTCGTCCGTGACGCCGAGATACTCGGCACGCCCGGTGTCCTTCAGGAAGGCGTGTTCCGGGCCGACGCCGGGGTAGTCGAGCCCGGCGGAAATCGAGTGGGTTTCGGTGATCTGGCCGTCGTCATCGCACAGGAGATAGGTGCGGTTGCCGTGCAGCACGCCCGGCCGCCCCGCTGCGAGCGAGGCGGCGTGGCGCCCGGTGTCGATGCCCTCGCCCGCCGCTTCGGCGCCGACGATGCGTACGGAGTGATCGTTGAGAAAGGCGTGGAACAGGCCGATGGCATTGCTGCCGCCGCCCACGCAGGCGGTGATCGCATCGGGCAGGCGGCCGTACTGCGCCAGCACCTGCGCGCGCGCCTCGCGTCCGACCACGGCGTTGAAGTCCCGCACCATGGCCGGATACGGGTGCGGGCCGGCCACGGTGCCGATGATGTAGAAGGTATCGGCCACGTTCGTCACCCAGTCGCGCATCGCCTCGTTCAGCGCGTCCTTGAGCGTGGCCGAGCCGCTGGTCACCGGCACCACTTTCGCGCCGAGCAGGGTCATGCGGTAGACGTTGATCTTTTGGCGCTCGATGTCGGTCGCGCCCATGTAGACCACGCATTCCAGCCCGAGCCGCGCGGCCACGGTAGCGCTGGCGACGCCGTGCTGGCCCGCGCCGGTTTCCGCGATGATGCGGGTCTTGCCCATGCGCTGGGCGAGCATGGCCTGGCCGACGGTGTTGTTGATCTTGTGCGCGCCGGTGTGGTTGAGATCCTCGCGCTTGAGCAGGATGCGCGCGCCGCCGACCTTCCCGCTCAGCCGCTGCGCGAAATAGACCGGGCTGGGACGGCCCACGTAGTCGCGCAGGTCCGCGTCCAGTTCGGCGATGAATTGCGGATCCTGGCGATGGCGCTGCCATGCGGCGGTCAGCTCGGCCAATGGCTGCATCAGGGTTTCGGCGACGAAGCTGCCGCCGAACCGACCGAAGTGACCGCGCGCGTCGGGATAAGCGGAAAAGTCTGGAAAGGCCATGGGGAAACGCACCGGACAGAAGCAGAACGACGCGCAGCTTACTTCACGCATCGCATGCTGATAAGTAATAAAATCTGGCCAATTCGTCAGATTTTCTCACATGAACAAATCCCCGCTCCCGCCCCTCAATGCGCTGCGTGCCTTCGAAACCGTGGCGCGTCTGGGCGGCGTCGGGCGCGCCGCCGAAGAGCTGCACGTCACCCACGGTGCGGTCAGCCGCCATCTGCGCACGCTGGAAGCGCACCTGGGCTGTACGCTGCTCCGGCGCGAAGGCCGCGGCCTCGCGCCCACCGCCGCGGGACAGCGCCTGGCCGATGCGGCAGGTGATGCCTTCTCCCTGCTGCGCGACGCCTGCGCCCGCGTGCGTCTGGACCACGAACGCGCACCGCTGGTGCTGGGCTGCCCGGCCAGCGTGCTGGCGCGCTGGATGATCCCCCGCCTGTCGCGGCTGGATGCCGAGCTGCCGACGCTGCGCCTTCATCTTTCGCCGCAGGAAGCCGCACCCGATACGGCGCTTTCCGGGCTGGACGCCGCGCTGCTGCTCGCCGCACCGCCGTGGCCCGCCTCGTGGGACGTGCGTCGCCTCGCGCCAGAGCGCATCGGCCCGGTAATCGCGCCACAGCATCCCGACGCCACGCGGCTGCGGCAGGCGCCGCCGGAAAACCTGTGCGGACTGCCCCTGCTGCACACCGCCTCGCGCCCGCAGGCCTGGCCGGACTGGGCGCAGCGCAATGGCATCGCGCCGTCCGCGCTGCGCATGGGGCAGGGCTTTGCCCACCTCTACTACCTCCTGGAAGCCGCCGCCGCAGGGCTGGGCGTGGCGATCGCACCCGAACCGCTGGTTCGCGACGACCTCGCCGCCGGCCGCCTGATCGCGCCCTGGGGATTCGTCACTACCGAAGCACACTGGGCGCTGTGCCGGCGCGCCGGGCGCGAGGACGCACGCCTGGACGCGCTGGCCGACTGGCTGCAGGCCGCGCTCGCGCACTCCCCACCGCTCGCCTGAACGCCGTCCCGCCCGCACGAAGTCAGCGGCATGACGAGCACAGGCCACACGAGCCGGCGATTTCGCACCTGCTGCGCAGCTTTGCCCCTTCTCCGCGGCGACAGCGTGCCGCGATCCACCGCTCCGCGGCACACCGCGCGCACGGGTGAGCCGGTTCGGCGCGGTCTTGCGCCTTTACTCCCTGCCGGACGCGACGCGATGCGCCCGTTCCTTCACTCAGACCGAGGTGCCGCATGAAACCCGCAGCCCGCCGCAGCGTCAAACCCACGCTGCTGATCCTCGCCAGCGCCCTCCTGCCCGCCGGTGGCGTGGCGGCACAGGGTCCCCATGCGCTCATGCCGCCCACCGCCGCAGCACGGGTGATGCTCGACGCCGGTGCCGTCGACGAAGCGGTCGGTGGCTTCATCGTCTACTACCGGGATGACGCCGCGCCGGGAGACGAGACCGCCAAGGCGGCGGGGGATACGCGCAAGGCGGTGGATCGGGATCTGGCGCGCGTCAACGCCAAACTGTCGGTCAGCGCCAAACGCGAGCGCCGCCTGGCCACCGGCGGCCACCTGCTCAGCCTTCCCAAGGCGCTGGGCAAGGGCGCAGCGACGCGCTTCATGCGCGAGATGGCCGAAAATCCGGCGATCGAGTCCATCGAACCCAACGTCAGGCACTGGCCCGCCGCCGTGCCCAACGACCCGAGGTATTCCAGCCAGTGGGGGCTGCGCGAGGCCGCCGGCGGGCTCAACATCGAGCCGGCCTGGGACCACTCCGTGGGCAACGGCGTGGTGATCGCGGTCATCGACACCGGCGGCACCTCGCACCCGGACCTCGACTCCAAGACCGTGCGCGGCTACGACTTCATCAGCAACGCGACGGAAGCGCGCGACGGCAGCGGGCGCGACGGCGATCCGTCCGACATGGGAACCTGGAACGGCGCCGGCGAGTGCGGCGCCGGCGAGCCGGCCAAGGATTCGAGCTGGCACGGCACCCACGTGGCCGGCATCGCCGCGGCCCTGACCCACAACGGGCTGGGCGTCGCCGGAGCCGCGCCGGGCGCGGCAATCCAGCACGTGCGGGTGCTGGGCCGCTGCGGCGGCACCACGGCCGACATCGCCGAAGGCATCATCTGGGCCAGCGGCGGACAGGTCAGCGGCGTACCCAGCAATCCCACCCCGGCGCGCGTGCTCAACCTGAGCCTGGGCGGCACCGGCGAGTGCGGCACGACCTACCAGCGCGCGATCGACAGCGCGCGATCGCGCCGTTCGGTGCTGGTGGTCGCGGCCGGCAACTCGTCGATGGCGGCCACCCTGGCGCGGCCGGCCAACTGCAACGGCGTCATCACCGTGGCGGCCAACAACCGCGAGGGAAAGAAGTCCGATTATTCGAACTACGGCGTGGCGATCAACGTCGCCGCGCCGGGCGGCGAGGGCTCGGGCGACGGGATGATCCTTTCCACGGTCAATTCCGGCCGCACCACGCCGCTCTCGCCCACCTACGCCGGCATGAACGGCACCTCCATGGCCGCGCCCTACGTGGCCGGCGTGGTGGCCCTCATGCTGGAACGCAACCCCGCGCTCACGCCCGATCAGGTGTCCGGCATCCTGCGCGACACCTCGCGCCCCTTCCCCAAGTACTGCCTGGGCGGCTGCGGCACCGGCATCGTCGATGCCGCCGCCGCGGTGCGGCGCGTGCGCGGCGGGCCCTTCTACGCATTCCCCACGAGCGTTGCGATCTACGGCAACGGCACGGGCACGGTGACGAGCCTGCCCGCGGGCATCAGTTGCGGCGCTTCGTGCGCAAGCCGCTTCGATGCGAACACCACGATCACCCTGCGCGCGACCCCGGAGGACGGCTATGAATTCACCGGCTGGGCCGGCGCCTGCCAGGGCACCTCGCGCAGCTGCGAATTGCCCATGACGCGAGGGCACGCGGTCTTTGCCACCTTCAAGATCCCCGTGCTGCCGATGAACAACGGTTCGGTGCGCACCGGCCTGACGGCGTCCGGCAGCAAGAAGCTGATGTTCTCCATCAACGTTCCGGCAGGTGCCACGAACCTGGCGTTCGAGATGAGCGGCGGCAGCGGTGACGCGGACCTCTACGTACGCCGCGATTCGGAGCCGACGACGGACGGCGAGACCTTCGACTGCCGCCCGTGGAAAATCGGCAACAACGAAACCTGCAGCTTCGCGGCCCCCGTGGCCGGGCGCTATTTCGCAATGATTTCCGCCGACGGCAACTTCAGCGGAGTGCAGCTGCGGACCCGCTACACCGCCGGCCCGAACGGCGGCACCTCCCTGGCCCGCAACGCGCCGGTGCGCAATGTGTCGATCCCCGCGGAGGGCGCCCGCTACTACCGCTTCACCGTGCCCCAGGGCGCCACCGACCTCAGCATCAAGATGCAGGGTGGCAGCAGCAGCGGCGATGCGGATCTCTACGTGCGTCGCGGCGGCGTTCCGACCTTCGACACCTTCGACTGCCGCCCCTACCTGATCGGCAGCAATGAGACGTGCTCCGCGGCCACGCCAACGAGCGGTACCTACTACGTCATGATGCACGCCGAGGCAGCAGTCAGCGGGCTAACCCTCACCGCGAACTACGCGCCCTTCGTGCCGACCCGCCAGCTCACCCTCGGCTGGGCAGGCCTGGGCGGCGGCAGCGTGGCCATCCGGCGCACAGCGACCGGAGAGACCCTGGCCACCTGCGGTGCCTTCCCCTGCACGGTCGCCGTGCCCGAGAACATCTCCTTCGACCTCATCCCCAGCGCGGCGTTCGGCTCCAGCTTCACCGAATGGCAAGGCGTCTGCGACAGCCGGCCAAGCGCGAACTACTGCCGCATCAAGCTCGCCGCCGCGCGCAGCCTGACCGCGCGCTTCGTGATGTCGCGGCCCAACAGCCCGACGCTGACGCTCGAACGCCAGGGCTCGGGCAACGGCACCGTGCTGGTGAAACGCCTGTCCACCGGGCAGACGCTGGGCACCTGCACGCAGTATCCCTGTCGCCTCGGGCCGTCCGACGCGACCCACGAGCTGATCGCCACGCCCGCCGCCGGTTCGCGCTTCCTCGGATGGATACCGAACCAGTGCAACAGCATCGTCGGCGGCCACTGCCGCGTGCGAATTTCCCGGCCGACGACGGCGACGGTGCGGTTTTCTCCCCAGTAGCGCCACCCGGCACCGGACACCGGGGTGCCGCGGCACCCCGGTTCCATTTTCAGGCTCGCCACGTTCCCCTCGCCGCTACGCGGGAAAGCGCGGCCCCGGCGCAGTCGGCAGACGTTCTAGCCCGACTCCCCTGCGATGCGCGCGTAGGGTTTTGGACGCCCGCACTGGCGGCACCATGATGGCCACGCGCCTTCCCTATTGCCCCACCCTGCACATCAGCACCGTGCCGAACAGCGCCAGCAGCGTGGCCAGCAAAGCCAGCGCCCACGGGCCGTTCACCGGCACCATCGCCGGTGCGCTCACGCCAAAGCCGATGCCCGCGCCGCTCGTGGCCGGCGCATGGGCGGCATCGCCCGAGTAGCTGGCCGAGACGGTGTATGCACCGGCGGGGAACGGACCCGCGCTGCAGGTGGCGATGCCGGCGGCATCCACCGGCACGGCGGCGCAGACCAGATCCCCATCGACGTAAAAATCCACCGTGCCGCCGGGAATGAGGCTGCCCTCGCCCGTCACCGTGGCGCTGAGCGTGGCGGTGCCGCCGGGCGGCAGCATCGCAGGCGAGGCCGTGAGCGTGAGCGTGGTGCTGAAAGGCGTGTTGGTCAGCGCAAAGCTGGCGGGCGCGGCAACGCCGGCCACGCTGGCCGTCACCGCGTAGCTGCCGGCCTCGCCATTGGCCGTGGCGGTGACGTGGGCGATGCCGCTGGCATCGGTGATGGCGGTGGGGGAAGACAACACCGCGCTGGCCCCGGCACCGGGCGCAGCAAAGCTCACCGTGATGCCCGCCAGCGGCACATCCGCCGCATCGGCCACGCGCACCGCCAGCGCATCGGTGAAGGCCGCAAGCACCGGCGCCGATTGCCCATCACCGCTCTGCACCGCAATGGCATCGGCCGCGTTCTGCGTGAAGCTGGCCGTCACCGTACAGGCCGCGGTGATGTTCGCCGCCGTCCAGGTGCCGTCGCCGTTGTCGGTGGATGTGCAGGTGTCGCCGCTCAACACCGCGTGATAGCCGGCAGCCGGCGTCACCGTGAAGCTGGCCGCAGCGCCGTGGTTCACCGTCTGCGAAGCCGGCGCGATGCTGCCGTTGGCGCCGCTCGCGCTGGCCGTCACGGCGTACTGGTTGATCGCGAAGCTGGCCGTACAGGTCCTGTCGGCATCCAGGGTCAGCGTGGCGAGCAGCGGATCGGTGGTGTCTTCAGTGCAATCGCCGCCCCATGCGGTGAGGTGCCAGCCCGTATCGGGTGTGGCGGTCAGAGTGAGATCGGTGGCATCGCCGTCGCCATAGGTGGCCGTGCAGGGCGAATCGGTCTGCGTGCAGGCGTCGATGCCGCCGGTGGCGGGATCGGGCGCAACGTCCACGCTGCCCTGGCCGGTGACGTTCACGCTCAGCGTGTCGGTGCGGGCGATGCGCAGCAGGCGCAATTGCTGCGGCGCCGGGGCGGTGGTGCCGTTGGCCCCATCCGGCCCGCCGGCGCGCGAGGCACGCACGCCGCACAGCGAGCCGGTCGGGCCGATGATGCCGAGCGTATCGCCGCTGACGGTGCAGGTGTCCGGGGTCCAGGTATCGAACACGATGGGCACAACGCCGCCGCCCGTGGCCGTGGCCGTGAGCGGCACCGCCTGGCCGGGCAACACGCTGTGCAGCGGGCTGCCGGGGGTGCCGGGGGCAAAATCCAGCGCCTGGCCCAGGCGGATCACGGCATGGCCGTTCGTGGTGTTGCCGTTGCCCAGCTGATCATAAAAGTTGGCGCCCCAGCAATGCAGCGCGCCGGACGTGGTCAGCGCGCAGCTGTGGTAACCACCCGCCGCCACCGCCGACACGCCGCTGGACAGATCCGAAGGCACGTCGGTTTGACCAAAGTCGTTGTCGCCCCAGCAGCGCAGCGCGCCGGACGTGGTCAGCGCGCAGGTGTGAGCAGCACCCGCCGACACCGCCGACACGCCGCTGGACAGCTCCGAAGGAACGTCGGTTTGACCCTCGCCGTTGTTGCCCCAGCAGCGCAGCGCGCCGGACGTGGTCAGCGCGCAGCTGTGGTAACCACCCGCCGCCACCGCCGCCACGCCGCTGGACAGCTCCGGCGGCACGTCGGTTTGACCATCGCCGTTGTAGCCCCAGCAGCGCAGCGCGCCGGACGTGGTCAGCGCGCAGGTGTGGTGATAACCCGCAGCCACCGCCGCCACGCCGCTGGACAGATCCGAAGGCACGTCGGTTTGACCATAGCCGTTGCTGCCCCAGCAGCGCAGCGCGCCGGACGTGGTCAGCGCGCAGGTGTGGTAGACACCCGCCGCCACCGCCGCCACGCCGCTGGACAGATCCGAAGGCACGTCGGTTTGACCATAGCCATTGTGGCCCCAGCAGCGCAGCGCGCCGGACGTGGTCAGCGCGCAGGTGTGGCGATAGCCCGCCGCCACCGCCACCACGCCGCTGGACAGCTCCGAAGGAACGTTGGTTTGACCCTCAATGTTGCGGCCCCAGCAGCGCAGCGCGCCGGACGTGGTCAGCGCGCAGCTGTGCCAACCACCCGCCGCCACCGCCGCCACGCCGCTGGACAGATCCGGCGGTACGTCGGTTTGACCCTCAACGTTGCTGCCCCAGCAGCGCAGCGCGCCGGACGTGGTCAGCGCGCAGGTGTGAAAACCACCGGCCGCCACCGCCGACACGCCGCTGGACAGATCCGAAGGCACGTCGGTTTGACCATAGCCGTTGCTGCCCCAGCAGCGCACCGCGCCGGAGGTGGTCAGCGCGCAGGTGTGAAAAGCACCCGCCGACACCGCCGACACGCCGCTGGACAGCTCCGGCGGTACGTCGGTTTGACCACTGCCGTTGTTGCCCCAGCAGCGCACCGCGCCGGAGGTGGTCAGCGCGCAGGTGTGAAAACCACCCGCCGCCACCGCCGACACGCCGCTGGACAGCTCCGGCGGTACGTCGGTTTGACCACTGCCGTTGAAGCCCCAGCAGCGCACCGCGCCGGACGTGGTCAGCGCGCAGGTGTGGTAATCACCCGCCGACACCGCCGACACCCCGCTGGACAGCTCCGGCGGTACGTCGGTTTGACCCTCAGCGTTGCGGCCCCAGCAGCGCACCGTGCCGGACGTGGTCAGCGCGCAGGTGTGCAAACCACCCGCCGCCACCGCCGCCACGCCGCTGGGCAGATCCGGCGGTACGTCGGTTTGACCATGAGCGTTGTCGCCCCAGCAGCGCACCGCGCCGGACGTGGTCAGCGCGCAGGTGTGAAAACCACCCGCCGACACCGCCGACACCCCGCTGGACAGATCCGAAGGTACGTTGGTTTGACCATTGTAGTTGCCGCCCCAGCAGCGCACCGCGCCGGACGTGGTCAGCGCGCAGGTGTGAGCAACACCGGCGGAGACCTGGGTCGTCACCTCATCCAGCAGGCTGGGCATGTCCTGCGCCTGGGCGGGCGGGACGAGCAGGCAGGCCAGCCAGAGGCTCAGAAGCACGGCGAGGCAATGCCAGCCGGCATGCGATGCAACACGTGACTGGACAGGATTCATCGGATTATCCCCCTTGAAGGTCAAACGGCGATGGTTCGCACCGGTGGCAAATAAGGAAAGTGCATGGTTCATGGCGCGCTCCTGCGGCGATGGATCAACGAGGGTTCCGCTGGCCTTGCCAGCCGGGTGGAAAGCACAACGACGGCCCCGGCAACGCATCTCATGCCCTGCGCATCAGTGCGGTGCCGAACAGGGCCAGCAACGCGATCAGCAGGGCCAAGGCCCACGGGCCGTTCACCGGCACCATCGCCGGCGCGCTTACACCAAAGCCGATGCCTGCGCCGCTCGTGGCCGGCGCATGGGCGGCATCGCCCGAGTAGCTGGCCGAGACGGTGTATGCGCCAGCGGGGAACGGACCGGCTTCGCAGGTGGCGATGCCGGCGGCATCCACCGGCACCGCGGCACAGACCAGACCCCCATCGACGTAAAAATCCACCGTGCCGCCGGGAATGAGGCTGCCCTCGCCCGTCACCGTGGCGCTGAGCGTGGCGGTGCCGCCGGGCGGCAGCATCGCAGGCGAGGCCGTGAGCGTGAGCGTGGTGCTGAAAGGCGTGTTGGTCAGCGCAAAGCTGGCGGGCGCGGCAACGCCGGCCACGCTGGCCGTCACCGCGTAGCTGCCGGCCTCGCCATTGGCCGTGGCGGTGATGCTGGCGATGCCGCTGGCATCGGTGATGGCGGTGGGCGTCGAGAGCGTGGCACTCGCACCCGAACCGGGCGCAGCAAAGCTCACCGTGATACCCGCCAGCGGCACGTCCGCCGCATCGGCCACGCGCACCGCCAGCGCATCGGCAAAGGCCGCCAACACGGGCGAGGATTGCCCATCGCCGCCCTGCGCCGTGATTCCCGCGGCGGCGTTCTGCACGAAGCTGGCCGTCACCGTACAGGCCGCGGTGATGTTCGCCGCCGTCCAGGTGCCGTCGCCGTTGTCGATGGGAGCACAGGTGTCGCCGGTGACTGCGTCGACGTGGTGATTGGCATCCGGCGTCAATGTGATCGTGGCGTCCTCGCCATCGTTCACCGTTTGCGTGGGCGGCGTGGCCATACCGCTGCCGCTGGCGTTCAGCGTCACCTCGTGCACGTTGCGGGCGTGGAACCACAGCACGGACTCGATCAGCGAGCCGGAGCCGTTGTAGACGCCTCCCCGACTGATGCCGCGCGCGCGCAACCTGAGGCTCTGGTTCTGCGGCAGCGCCAGGCCGTCCAAGGTCCAGCCGCCGGGGATGCGCTCGGCCTCGCCCAGCGGTGCGTAGGCCACGCCATCAGGCGATTGCTCGAACCAGACGCGCTCCAGCTCCGGCCCGGCACCGCTGCGCTGCCAGGTCAGGCTGTTGCGATCCGGCCTGACGGAAAGGTGCTGCAGCGCCGCTTCGGGCAGGCTCAGGCGTGCCAGGCGGTTGCGCGGCTGGCCGCCGAACCGGGTGAAATCGCCGCCCACCAGCACCTTGCCGTCCGCCTGCACGGCCAGCAGCCATACGGTCGGCAGCAGGCCCAGGCGGCGCGATACGCGCAGGTTCGACTGCGCCGGGCGGGATGGTGCGGGGCAGGATACGCGGGCGAGGCGGGTTTTCATCGCATGTCTCCGGCTATCGGACGGCAAATCTGGGATGCGGATCGTGGGCAGCGGGATCTGCTCATGGCGGGGTTTCGGGAGCAGGCATGGGGAGCGCCACGGGCTCCTGCGGGGGCGATGAAGGGACGGCAGAGGCGGGCAGTCGCAGCGGGGCGGCGGTGCGGGCAATGGCGTCACTGAGGGCATCCAACTCCTGGCGGAGGACATCCGGGGGCGGTCTGGACGTGGGCATGGCCGGCTCTGAGTGGAGGAGGGCGCGCATGTTTGCGCGCCTGCTCCATCGTGGTCAGGGGATGCCGGGGACGCTTTGCAGAATCCGTCGGATGTTGTGCACGAACCGCCAGAATGATGATTCTGCGAGGATTTTCGCGGATTCAGGTGAGGAAGAGCTGGCGGCGGATGCCCGTACCGGGGTAATGGCCAGCGCTTCGGTTCGGCTCCCCCTGTCCTTCCCGCCGGAGCGGTCCGGCGGGGAAAGTCACAGGCGCGAAGGCGCGCTGCCGAAACGTTCCCGATAGGCGCGGCTAAAGGCGCTGAGGCTGGCGTAGCCGACGGCGTAGGCCACTTCCGAGACACTGCCCGCGCTGGTGGACAACAAGTGCCGGGCACGCAGGAGCCGATGCTCACGCAGCAGATCGCCGGGGCGGGCGCCGCATTCGTTCTGGCAGCGGCGGCGCAGCGAGCTTTCGGACAGGTGCAGGGCGGTGCACATCCGGGCCACGCCGAAGTCCGGCTCATGGCTTTGGGCGTCCAGCAGGTTGCGCAAGCGGCGGGCGAAATCGCTTTCCGGCCGTGCAGGGCTTTCAGGCGCCGCCGGAAGTGCAGCAGCGCCAGGGCGTTCGGCAAAATGCCGCCGCAGCCGCTGGCAGGCGCGCAGTGCGGCATCCAGCTGGGCGAGCAGCACGCGGGGGTCGAAGGGCTTGATGAGGTAGTAATCCGCGCCACCGCTGAGGCCGGCAATGCGGTCGACATCGCTGGCGCGGGCGGTGAGGAAGACGATGGGCACACCGGAAAGTTCGGCCTCGGCACGGATGGCCTGCGCCAGCCCGAGGCCGTCGAGGTTGGGCATCATGAGGTCGGTGACGATCAGGTCCGGCGGCTCGGTGCGCGCATGTTCGAGGGCGATGTCGCCATCCTCGGCCTGGGTCACGCGGTAATGCGCGGACAGCACGCCGGTGAGGTAGGCCCGCAGGTCGGGGTTGTCTTCGGCCAGCAGGACGAGGGGACGGTCATCCTGCCGGCTTGGCGCAGGGTCCTGGTCCGATTCCCTTTCCACGCTGTGGCCTGAGATGGCGCCTGTCTCGGCGGATGCCGGGGCCTGCGCCCGTTGTGCAGTGACCTGGGCATGCGGCCCGGCTTGCGTTGCCTCATCCAGATCGCGTCCCGGTTCGCGCGCAGACAACGGAGAGTCTTCCGGCAAGGGCAGTTCGAGCACGAAGCTGGCACCGCCCAGAGAACTGTCGGTGGCGTACAGGCGGCCGCCGTGCAGGTGCGCCACTTCGCGACACAGGGCCAGCCCGAGGCCCGCACCTTCGCGCTGACGGGTGGCATCGCTGCCCATCTGCGAGAAGCGGTTGAAGATGCGTTCGCGCCAGTGGTCGGGCACGCCGGGGCCGTTGTCGTCCACGCACAGGCGGGTGCCGGCGGCATCGGTATGCAGGGCGAGGCGGACACGGCCTCCGGCGGGGCAGAACTTGAGGGCGTTGGACAGCAGGTTGCCGATCAGGCGCATCAGCTGCTCGGCATCGCCGATGGCATGTGCCGGCACGGCGGGCAGGTGTGCATCCAGCGCAATGCCTTCGCGCTGGGCCAGCGGGGCAAAGGCGACGAGGCTTTCCTGCGTCAACTGGACAAGATCGAGATGGCACGGGCGCAGCGGGAAGCGGCCGGACTGGATGCGCTCCAGATCGAGCAGCTGGTCGATCAGGCGCTGCAGCCGCCGCGCGTTGCGCGTCATCGCATTGGCCAGCGCCGGACTGGGCGCATGGCCCCGGGCGAGGTCTTCCAGCGGGCCGACCAGGAGCGTGAGCGGAGTGCGCAATTCGTGGCTGACATTGGCGAAGAAACGCGCCTGGGTGCGAGCGAGCTGTTCGATCCTGTTGCGCTGGTCACTGACGGTCGCCAGCGCATCGCGCAGCTCGACGGTGCGCTCGGCCACGGTGACGGCGAGCTGGCGCTGACGCTGCTGCGAGCGGTGGCGCAGATGCATCAGCCAGCCCAGTGCGATCAGCACCAGGGTGAACGGCGCCGCGATGCGGAAGGCGCCGGTTTCGTACCAGTGGGCGGGAATGTGCAGATGCAGGCGGACCGGCTCGCCGGTCGCACCGCTGCTGTCGAAGGCCTGCAGCTCCACCCGATGCGCGCCGGGAGGCAGACGGCTCAGGCCGAACTGGCGCACGTCGCCCAGCTCCACCCACTGCGGATCGGTGGCGAGGCGGTAGCGGAAATACACCGGCGCCGTCAGCGCGGGCGACAGCCCGGTGTAGTGCAGCGTGAAGCTGCGCTCGCCCGGCGCCAGGGTCATCTCCGGCGCGGCATCCAGGCTCCGGCCATCCGGCAGCAGCAGTGACTGGAACACCGCACGCGGTGCGCCGACGCTGGCGGGAAGGTCGTCCGGATCGAACAGTGCAATGCCGTCCTGCGTGGGAAATACCAGGCGCCCATCGGCCAGCACGATGCCGGCGTCCTGCACGCCGCCGTTGCCCTCGCGGCTGGGCAGGCCGTCGCGCTCGGTGAACACCTGCGGATGCACCCGCGCCGCGCGGCCATCCAATACCGCGAGGTAAGCTGCGCGCGGCGCCAGGAACACGCCGTGATTGCTGTTGAGCCAGAGCCGGTCGTGGGCATCGAACAGCACTTGATGCAGGCTCTCGGACCACAGGCCGTGACGGCGATCCACGCAGGACAGCCGCACGCTTTCTTCCTGCGGCGCACGCGCAAGGCACAGTCCGCGATTCTCCGTGGCCACCCACAGCTGTCCATCTGTATCCAGCCTCAGCGCGCGCACCGCAAGGCTGGTCAGCCCGTGTTCGGTGCCGATGCGCTCGAAGCGGCCATCGGGCCAGCGCCGCAGCATGCCGGCACCGTACATGCCGAACCAGAGCGTGCCATCGGCGGTTTCGGCCACTGCGCGTATCTGGGTGTCCTGCGCGGGGGCCAGTCCGGCGCGTTCGAACATCGACTGCCAACCCTGCATCGCATCGTGGCGGAACAGGCCATTGACCGAACCCACCCAAAGAGCGCCATCGGCGGCGCGATGGATGGCGCGGATATGGGCATTGGGCGACTGCAGGCCATCGGGAAGGCCGGGAGGCGGCAGGCACGCCTCGCCGTGCATCCGGCACAGGCCGGGCTGGCCGATCCACAGCCCGCCCTGCGGATCCGGATACACGGTACGCAGGCTCGATCCGACGAAATCGGCCTCCTCGCCCAGCCAGCGCGCGGCGCCATCGGGGTGCAGCACCGCCATGCCGTGATCGAGCGTGGCGACCCATACCTCGCCGGATGGCGTCTGCGCCAGCCCGTAGACGCTGCCCAGCGCCATGCCGTCCAGTTCAGTAGTAGCGTGGATACGGCGCGGGCGCAGCCGCCACAAACCGTCGCAGGCGGTGGCCACCCACACCGCGCCAGCCTCGTCGAAATCAAAATCCTTGATCGTGCAGCGGGTATGCAGCACCGGACGACCATTGCGTTCGAGCCGATCCAGGTGATTCTCCCAGCGCGCCCCATCCCGTCCGTAGGCCAGCAGGGTTTCACGGCCATTGGCCGGATGCAGTGGATAACTTTCGGCCCGCTCGCGCCCGTCGGCGCCGATCCAGCGCCCGGCGCGCGGGCCGATCATGCCCAGGCGGCCGTCACCGGCAACCACGCGCAGAAACGACTCGCCGGCTGCAATGCTCCGGATGCCCTCCTCGGCGATCGCCACCATGCCTTCGTTCATCGCCACCCAGAGCGTATCCCCCTGCCACGCCACGTCATTGACGTAACCCGCGGGCAACTGTTCGCCCACGGCCAGATGACGCACCAGCCGCTCGCCCTGGAACTGGAAAACCGCGTGCCCCGTCGCTACCGTGAAGCGGTCGCTGGGCGGATCGAATACCGCGGCATTCACCTGTTCCAGCACCTGCCCGCCGTCACCGCGCTCGAAGCGGCCGTCGCGCCACCGCACCAGCCCCTGCATGGTGCCGGCCCACAGCCACCCTTCCTCATCCAGGCCCATCGTGTGGACCCGTGCATCCGGCAGGCCGTCGGCCACGCCCAGGGTATGGAAACGCCCGCCATGCAGGCGCGCCAGCACGTTCTGTTCGCTCAGCAGCCAGAGCCCGCCCTCGGCGTCCTCCTCCAGCAGCATCAGCCGGTGGCCCGGCAGGCCCTGATCCTGTCCGAACACGGTGAAGCGGTGTCCGTCGAACCTCACCAGCCCATCGAACGTGGCCAGCCACAGGTAGCCATCGCGGCCCACGTGCACCTGGTTGATCGCATTCACCGGCAGGCCATCGGCGGTGGTCCAGCGATCGGCCATGTAGGCCGTGTCGGCGGACACGTCCTGCGCCAGGGCGGACAGCGGCCACATGGCAAGCAACAGCAGGCAAAGGGCGAACACGGAAACGAGCCGCATGCGCAGGTCAGGCATCCAGGGTCGGGCAGAGGATGGTTGCACAGCCATCAAGCGGCGGTACAGCGCCGGGCTGCGGAACAGGAGGTCACCTCGCGCGCCACTGCCGCGCACCACTCGCGGGTTCGACCCGCCCGATACGCGTTCGGCGCTGAATCATGCCGGCTGCGCATGACCATGTCGCACTGCGCCACAATGCCGGGATGAACCTGCGTGCCCTGTTCGACCGTTTCTCGCTCGCGCTGATCGCGACCCTGGTGCTGGCCAGCCTCTGGCCGGTGCGGGATGCAGCGGCAACCTGGCTCTCGCACGTCACCACGGCGGGCATCGCCCTGCTGTTCTTCCTGCACGGCGCGCGGCTTCCGCGCGAGGCGGTGGTGGCCGGCCTGCGGCACTGGCGCCTGCACGCTACCGTGCTCATCGCCACCTTCGCGCTCTTTCCGCTGCTGGGGCTCGGCCTGCAACCGCTGGCCGGCCCGCTGCTGACGCCGGAGCTGTACCTGGGCGTGCTGTTCCTGTGCGCCCTGCCCTCGACGGTGCAGTCGTCGATTGCGTTCACCTCGATCGCACGCGGCAACGTCGCCGCCGCAGTCGTCGCTGCGTCGGTGTCGAATCTGGCCGGAGTCTTCCTGACGCCGCTGCTCGCGACGCTGCTGCTCGCCACGCACGGCGGCATGGGCTCCCCGTGGAGCGCGATCACGGACATCCTGCTCCTGCTGTTGGCGCCGTTCGTGCTGGGGCACCTGCTGCGGCCGTGGATCGCGCACGGAGTGCAGCGGCGCGCCCGGCTCCTGGCCCTGACCGATCGCGGCACGATCCTTCTGGTGGTATTCGGTGCCTTCAGCCACGCGGCGATCGAAGGGCTGTGGGCGCAGGTGCCGGGGCGCACCCTGCTGGGCCTGCTCGCCGTGGCCTGCGCGCTGCTGGCGCTGGTGATGGGGCTGATCTGGATCGCGTCGGGGCGACTCGGCTTCAACCGCGCCGATCGCATCACGATCCTGTTCTGCGGCTCGAAGAAGAGCCTTGCCACGGGCGTGCCGATGGCCAACATCCTGTTCGCAGGCCAGGCCACGCTGGGCATGATCGTGCTGCCGGTCATGGTGTTCCACCAGATCCAGCTGATGGTCTGCGCCGTGCTGGCGCAGCGCTTCGCGCGTCATGCGCCGGCGCCCGATCAGGCCGGCAGCGGCAGCCAGTGATCGATCAGCAGGAACGCGAACAGCAGCATCAGGTAGACGATCGAATAGCCGAACACCGCCATCGCGAAGCGTTCCGACGGCGGATTCAGCAGGCGGATCGCGTAGTAGATGAAGACCGCGTCGAGCACCAGGGTGCCGCCCAGATAGAACGGCCCGCTCATCCCCGTGAGCCAGGGCAGCATCGTCGCCACGGTGAGCAGCAGGGTGTAGAACAGCACGTGCCAGCGGGTGTAGACCACGCCGTGGGTCACCGGCAGCATCGGGATGAGGGCGCGGGCATAGTCGTCGCGACGGAAGATCGCCAGCGCCCAGAAATGCGGCGGCGTCCAGACGAACACGATCAGCAGCAACAGCAGCGCGTGCGGATGCACCTCGCCGGTCACCGCAACCCAGCCCAGCAGCGGCGGCGCCGCGCCTGCGAGGCCGCCGATCACGATGTTCTGCGGCGTGGCGCGCTTGAGCCAGGCCGTGTAGACGATGGCGTAACCGATCAGCGAAGCGAAGGTCAGCACCGCCGTCAGCACGTTGGTCCACAGCACCAGCACCGTCATCGACAGCACCGCCAGCACGAAGGCGAAGGCGAGCACCTGGCGTGGACGCAGCTGGCCGCTGGGCAGCGGCCGGTTCGCGGTGCGCGCCATGACCACGTCGATGCGCTGGTCGATCAGGTGGTTGATGGCAGCGGCCGAGGACGCCGCCAGCCAGATGCCGAAAAGTCCCGCTGCGGCCGGCACCAGCGGCGGCATGCCGGGCACCGCCAGCAGGATGCCGATCAGCGCGGTGAACGCGATCAGCGCCACCACGCCGGGCTTGGTGAGCGTCCAGTACTGGCGCAGCCTGCCGCGCATCAGGCGACCTCCGGCCTGCGCAGCCGCGCCAGCAGAACCACCAGCACGAACAGCAGCAGCGCCGCCACCGCGTTGTGCGCCACCGCGATCTTCAGCGGCAGGCCTGAAATGACGTTGAGGATGCCCAGTCCGAACTGCACCCCGATCAGCACGAGCAGGGTCGTGCCCCAGCCGGAGATCTCCGGCACCGCGCGAATCCGCCGCCCGAGCCAGACCACCCAGGCCAGCGCCACCAGCGCGAACAGGCGGTGCATCATCTGGATCGCCACCCGCGCCGGCCCATCCAGCACGCCGCCCTCGTAGTCGGTGCCGATGCCGCGCCACAGCACCAGCGCCTCGCCGAAATCATGCTCGGGCCACCAGCGCCCCAGGCAGGTCGGATAGTCCGTGCCGCAGGCCAGCGCGGCGTAGTTCGCCGAAACCCATCCGCCCAGTGCAATCTGCACGCCGACCACGGCGATCGCACCGATCATCAGCGGTCGCAACCGCCAGGCTGCCGGCAACGCCAGTGCCGCCTGCGGCGAGGCGCGGCATGCGATCCACGCCAGCAGCGCCAGCATGGTCATGCCGCCGAGCAGGTGCGCCATCACCACCACGGGCTTGAGCAGCCAGGTGACCGTCCACATGCCCAGCAGCGCCTGGAACACGATCACCGCCAGCAGCAGCGCGGAAATCCTGGAAAAATCGCCGCGCGGCGATGCGCCACTGCCAGGACGCAGGGCCCAGCCCAGAAGGATCAGCTCGCCGGTCACGGCCAGCGTCGACGAAACCCCGTACTGGCCTCGCATGTAAAGCGGGATCGCCAGCCCGACCAGCAGGCTTGCGCCGATGACGACGGCCTTGCCGCCGCGCAGGCGGCGCGAGCCGAGGAACGCCAGCGCGAACACCAGCAGCCCCAGACTGGCGGCAAGGTGGCGATGCACCTGCTCGCGCCAGGCCTTGTGCGACTCGACCGGGCGATCGAAGGCGTCGTTGGCCCGGTCGATCTCGTGTGCGTGCACCGGCCAGGTCGCCTTGCCGTAGCAGGTCGGCCAGTCGGGGCAGGACAGCCCGGCGTTGGAGAGCCGCACGAAGGCCCCGAAGACGATGACGAAAAGCGCCAGCAGGGTGGCGATCCACGCCAGCCGGTGAAAGTTGCGGTGCGGCGCCATGAGGCTCATTTCAGCAGCCTGGCCACGTCGGAACGCAGGTCGCCGGGATCGAAACCCGGCGCATAGCGCATCACCAGAAAAGCGCGCGGGTCGATCAGATAGGCCGATGCCGCGCCGCTCGCGGCCAGTCCGGGCAGGCGTTCATTGAGCGCCGGCTCGACCTGCATCGGCAGCAGGGCGCGGAACACCTGCGCCTGCTCCGGCACGGCGCCGAACCACAGCACCTGGAGCCGGTCGGCGCGCCGCCCCTGCAGCTGCCAGACCTTGCCGAGATCCGCGATCAGCTCGCTGCAGGCCGCCCCGCAGTCGGGCGGCGGCACCACGGCAATCTGCCAGCGCTGCTCCTGCGGGGCATAGCGGTATTCGCTGCCGTCGGCGTGGCGCAGCGGGATATCGGCCAGCGCAATCGGCGGCTGCAGCAGGGTGCCACGATTGCCCGTTCGCTCCGGGCGCCAGCCGCTCTGTTGCAGGGCCACCGCCACGATCAGGGGCAGCACGAAGCAGAGCACCAGGAGCACCAGCATGATGCGGTTGCGGCGGCGCAGGGCAGGGTCGAAAGGCGGGATTTGGTTCATCGGGATTTCCGGCGCAGGGCCAACAGCAAATAGGTGATGATGACAGTCAGCGACAGTCCCCACCACTGCACGGCGTAGCCGCGGTGGCGGCTGGGCGGCATCGGATCGGGCAAAAGGCCGGGATCGCGCGCGTAGCCGAAGCGGTCGGCCGGATCGGGCTGCAGGATGCCGTTCCACACCGCGATGCCGAGATGCGCGGCCACGTCCTCGCGGTCCAGAAAGGCCAGCAGCAGCGTTTCGGCGCCCGGCGGCCAGGGGTTTTCAGCCAGACGCAGGCCCTGCCCCGGCCACGGCACCAGCAGGCCTTCGAGCCGCCGCCGGCCCGCGGGCACGTCCACCTCGGGAAGCGCGCGGTCGGCCGCCAGCGGCAGCCAGCCCAGCTCCACCAGCACCACCTCGCCACCATCGACGTCCGCCAGCGCATAGGCGCGCACGCCCACGCGTCCGTCACGCTGCTGGTTGTCGAGCAGAAGTATCGGCGCGGCGCGGATCACCACCTCGCCTTCAACCCGCTGCGGCAGCGGCGGCGAAGCCGTTGCCAGTACATCATCGAGCGCCGCCGGGCCGGCGGCTCGCGCGGCTTCGCGCGCCGTCAACATGCGTGCCTTCTCGTCGGCGCGCCCCGACTGCCAGAACCCCAGCGAGGCAAAGGCGGCAGCAACGAGCACCGCCAGTACGGCCCAGGCGATGCGCGCGCGCGCGGTCACACCCGCGCACCCGCCGCCGTGCGAAAATGGCGTGTCCGGCCGACGGCACCGCACGGGTGCATCGACCGCCGCTCCACGCACGCAGAGTCGGAAATCGCCATGTGGCCGAAAGTCATCATCTTCACGTTCCTGATCCTGATCCTCTACAACCTCGGTGCGGGGCTGTACTACATGATCATGGACAAGGGTCGAACCAACCGCACCGTCAACGCGCTGAGCTGGCGCGTCGGCCTGAGCGTTGCGCTCGTGGTCCTGCTGATCCTGGGCATCTGGACCGGAGTGATCTCGCCGCACGCCATGGGTCGCTGAGGCGACCCGAAGGAATCGGGTGCTGGGTGCGGGGTATCGGGAAAGGCGTCGTGCCAGACGCGCCTTTCACGCCGGCATCACCTCGCGCCTGAGCGTCCCGATTCCCGATTCCTGCTCTTACAGCACGTACACGAACAGGAACAGCAGCAGCCACACCACGTCAACGAAATGCCAGTACCACGCCACGGCCTCGAAGCCGAAATGGCTGTCGGCGCTGAAGTGCCCCTTGAGCACGCGGAACCAGATCACCGCCAGCATGATCGCGCCCAGCGTCACGTGCACGCCGTGGAAGCCGGTGAGCATGAAGAACGTCGAGCCGTAGATGCCCGAGCCGAGCGTCAGGTTCAGATCGGTGTAGGCGTGGACGTATTCCTCGACCTGGAAGAACAGGAAGGTCGCACCCAGCAGCACGGTCAGCCCCAGCCACAGCAGCACCTTGCGGCGATCGCCTGCCTTGAGCGCGTGGTGGGCGATGGTCAGGGTCACGCCGGAGGCGAGCAGCAGCATCGTGTTGATGAGCGGCAGGCCCCAGGCCGACATGGTCTGGAACGCGCCGCCCACCTGCGCGGGGCCATTGCTCGGCCAGGCCGCATCGAAGCCGCTCCACAGCAGCGCATTGGTCATCACGCCGTGCCCCTCGCCGCCGATCCACGGCACCGAGAAGTTGCGCGCGTAGTAGAGCGCCCCGAAGAATGCGGCGAAGAACATCACCTCTGAGAAGATGAACCAGATCATGCCCATGCGGAAGGAGACATCGACCTGGCGGTTGTAGGAGCCGGACACCGACTCGCTGATGACCGCCCTGAACCAGCCGATGAACATCCCGATCATGATCGCGATGCCGAGGAAGAAGATGGTCTTGCCCCAGAGGTGGCCGTTGAACCAGTTGGCGGTGCCCACGGCGAGCGTGAACAGGCCGATGGAGCCGATCAGCGGCCAGGCGCTCTGCTTGGGAACAAAGTAGAGATCTGCGTCTTGGGTAGCGTGGGCCATGGCGATTCCGGGAGTTGGCTGGTCGGTCAGGGCGCCGCGTGCGCGGCGAGTTCACCGGCAAGGCGCTGCGTGGCCGGCTCGTTCTTGTAGAAGGTATAGGAAAGCGTGAGGCGATGGATATCCGCGGGCAGATCCGGATCAACCACGAAGCGCACCGGCATGGGGCGCTCTTCGCCGGCCTCCAGCATCTGCTCGGTGAAGCAGAAGCATTCGGTCTTGTTGAAATAGGCCGAGGCGCGACTGGGCGCCACCGAGGGAACCGCCTGTCCGACCAGCGCCACGGCGCTCTCGTTGCGCGCGTAGTAGAGCACGTCGGTGGGCTCGCCCGGTCGCACCTTCACCTGCGCCTGGGCCGGTCTGAAGCCCCAAGGCAATCCCGAATTCACTCCGGCATCGAACTCCACCGTGACCCAGCGCGAGGTGTCGATCTCGGTAGCCACCGCGCCGCCCGGACCACCGAGCTTGACCCCGAAGAGCTGCTCGCAGGCGATGCGGTAAAGCGGCACCAGCGAGAAGCACAGTCCGAAGGCGATGACTGCGACCCACAGCGCGCGCTTGAGCACCCGGGTGCTGGCGTCAGGCGCGCTCATCGGCCGATCAGCCCGGCGACGAACGCCGCATAGATCAGGACGGCCACCACGCTGGTCACCAGCACCGTGCGCCGCACGCCGCGGCGGCGGGTCTGGAGGGGATCGTCCTGGAGCGGTGGATTCATGGCCATGGGTCAGTCACGGGGCGTCGCCGGAGCGGCGCCTCAGTGTTCGGTGTCCTCGTGCGCCAGATCGCCGGGGCGGATCACCGGCGGACGGGTGAAGGTGTGATGCGGTGCCGGCGAAGGCACCGTCCACTCCAGCCCGCGGGCGCCTTCCCAGACGCGCGCGCTGGCCTTCTCGCCGTGGCGCAACGAGTGCCACAGGATGAAAGCCATCATGAACGGCGTGACGAACATGCCGAAGGCGCCGATCGAGCTGATCATGTTCCAGTCGGAAAAGGCCACGTTGTAATCCGGGATGCGGCGCGGCATGCCGGCCAGACCGAGGAAGTGCTGCGGGAAGAACAGCAGGTTCACGAAGATCAGGCTCCACCAGAAGTGGAACTTGGCCCAGGTCTCGTTGTACATGCGCCCGGTCCACTTGGGCCACCAGTAGTAGATCGCCGCGATGATCGAGAACAGCGCGCCGGTCACCAGCACGTAATGGAAGTGCGCGACGACGAAGTAGGTGTCGTGGTACTGGAAGTCGGCCGGCACCACCGCCACCATCAGGCCCGAGAAGCCGCCGATGGCGAACAGGATGATGAAGGCGATCGACCAGAGCATCGGCGACTCGAAGCTGATCGAGCCTTTCCACATGGTGGAGACCCAGTTGAAGATCTTCACCCCGGTGGGCACCGAGATCAGCATGGTGGCGTACATGAAGAACAGCTCGCCACCCAGCGGCATGCCGACGGTGAACATGTGGTGCGCCCACACGATGAAACTCAGGAAGGCGATCGAGGCGGTGGCATACACCATGGCGCGGTAGCCGAACAGCGGCTTGCGCGAGAAGGTCGGGACGATCTCGCTCATCAGGCCGAAGGACGGCAGGATCATGATGTAGACCTCGGGGTGGCCGAAGAACCAGAAGATGTGCTGATACATCACCGGATCGCCGCCGCCGGCCGCCGAGAAGAAGGTGGTGGCGAAGAACTTGTCGGTGAGCAGCATCGTCACCGCACCGGCCAGCACCGGCATCACGCCCAGGATCAGGAAGGCGGTGATGAGCCAGGTCCAGCAGAACACCGGCATCTTGAGCAGATCGACGCCCGGCGCGCGCATGTTGAGCACCGTGGCGATGATGTTGATGGCGCCCATGATCGAGCTGATGCCCATCATGTGGATGGCGAAGATGGCGAAGGCCACGTTGCTGCCGCCCTGCAGCGACAGCGGCGGGTACATCGTCCAGCCACCGGCCGGCGCACCGCCCGGCAGGAACAGGGTGAGCAGCAGCACCGTGAAGGCGAACGGCAGGATCCAGAACGACCAGTTGTTCATGCGCGGCAGCGCCATGTCCGGCGCGCCGATCTGCAGCGGAATCATCCAGTTGGCCAGGCCCACGAAGGCCGGCATCACCGCGCCGAAGATCATCACCAGGGCGTGCATCGCGGTCATCTGGTTGAAGAACAGCGGATCGACGAACTGCAGGCCCGGCACCGCCAGCTCGGCGCGGATCACGACGGAGAACGCCGCTCCGACGATCGCCATGACGAAGCTGAAGAGCAGGTAGAGGGTTCCGATGTCCTTGTGGTTGGTGGACATGAACCAGCGGCGGAAGAAGGTCGGGTGGTGGTCGTGGTCGTGCGCGTCGTGATGCGCGTCGTGGCCAACATCGATATCGCTGCGGACGGTTGCCATGATCTAGCCTCTCAAATTGCGTGCGGCGGGCAATCAGCCCTGGGTGGGAACGGCGGGCGCGGAATCTTCGACCTGCGCGGTACGCTCGGCCTGCTGCCCATAGGTCGATCCCGGCTGCGCACTGAGCCAACCCTCGAATTCGGCGCGCGGCACCGCGCGCACCACGATCGGCATGAAGCCGTGATCCTTGCCGCACAGCTCGGCGCACTGGCCGCGGTACGTGCCCGGCGTGTCGATGCGGGTCCACTGCTCGATGACCATGCCGGGAATGGCGTCCTGCTTCCATCCGAACGCCGGCACCCACCAGGAATGGATCACGTCATCGGCGGTCAGCACGAAGCGGATCTTGATGTCGGTCGGCAGCACCAGCGGATTGTCGACGTTGAGCAGGTAGCTCTTGAACTCGCCGTCCTTCACCTCGCCCGGATCCATCCCCGAACGCAGGCGGCGGGCGGCGTTGCTCTCCGCATCCAGGCGGCTGACGAAGCTGACGCCGGTCTGCTCGCCGCGATAGTTGAGGATCTCGTACTTCCACATCCACTGGTAGCCGGTGATCTTGACCGTCATCTCCGACTCGCTGGCGTCGTACATCTTGTACAGCGTCTTGGTGGCCGGCCAGCAGATCAGCACCAGGATCACCACCGGGATCGCGGTCCAGACGACTTCGGCCTTGGCGTTGTGGCTGAAGGTGGCCGGCACCGCACCCTTCGACTTGCGGAACGCGAACATGGCATAGCCCATCGCGCCGAAGACCAGCAGGCCGATGATGGTGCAGACCCACAGGATGAGGTTGTGCAGCCAGTAAACCTCGCGCGACACCTCGGTCACGCCCGGCCCCATGTTGAGCTGCCAGGGCTGGGGATCGGCACCCAGCGCCACGCCTGCCGCAAGAAGTGCCGTCAACCCGAAACCGATGCGTAGCATGCGCGCTGCCTTGGTCATTGTCTTACCTCGGGGACGAGCCCCTGCCTGAAACCCAATGCGTCCACGCTGCATGCCTGCAGCGTCTCCCTGATGTGTGCTTCGCGTTGCCGCCGGCGCCGGGCCTTGGACCGGGCCTGAACCCTGCGGGAACGCGGCGAATTCTCCGATCATAGCGATTGCGCACGAGCGGGGGCAACACGAAGCGATCCGCGTGCCGCAGGAAATCCGGAAAAATCCGCCGGATTTCAACGGACTGGACGCGCTGGCGCGATCAGGAGCGCGAGACGATCCCGCGCTCCCGACGACACCTTGCGCCGCCGCCGTATCGCCTCCGGACTCAGCGCTTGGCAGCCGCCTGGCCGTAGAGCGATTCGGCGCGTGCCTTGAGCAGCGCGACGTCGGCGTCGTCGGCCTCGCCGGATTCCTTCTCGTTGACGATCAGGTCACCGGCTTCGTTCCAGCCCACCAGGGTGGTGACCTGCTTCTGCACGCGCTCCACGACCCAGGGCTTGCCGCCCTTGTAGGCATAGCGGAACTGCGCCGAACCGGCGCTGCCGTAATCGACCTGCTCGCGCGCCATGCGAATCTGTCCGCTGTCCTCGACGAAGGCGTCCCAGCCCACCGCGATGTCGTCCTCGAGGCGCTCGCCCTCGATGCGACGCAGGGCGCCGATGCTGGCGACGAGCTTCTCGAACTCGCCCTTGGCCAGTTCCGCCGGCGGCACATCGGCGGCCGGCTGGCCTCCGCGCACCAGCGACAGGGCGAGCTCGCCCTTGGGCGCGCCCTGGGTCAGCACGGGAACCGGGCGATCGGTGCCGTAGAGGACCAGGGTTTCGGCCTGCAGCATCACCTGGAGGCCGTAGCTGTGGGATGCGTCGATCTTCGCCGGGTCGTAGCCCAGCGCGACATTGAGCGGCAGCGCCGCCGCCGCGGGCTGGGTCGACTCGGCAACGACCACCGGAATGCTGGCCGCATCCGTGACGTCCACCAGACGCATGACCAGCGACAGCCCCGGCGGCAGCGTCGCCAGCTGGTCGATGCTCACCTTGGCCGTGATCGCCGGACCGGTGATCGCGGGCGCGGCGGCCGCTGCAGGGGTCTGCGCCGCGGCGGAATTGGCCGGGGCATCGGACTGGCCGCCACAGGCGGCGAGCGCCAAGGCTGCGGCAACGGACAGCGGGAGGGCAATGAACTTCATGGGAGCACTCGTGAATGTGGGGAAGTTGACGATGGAGGCAGGCGAATGGGCCATCGGTGCACACACGCTGTCGCTGTCGATGACGGCCCGGAGTCGCGATGCGCCGGGCGCCGCTGCGCCGGGATTTCCGGTTGCGACAACCTGCCAGATTCCAGCCGCCGGGTACGCGGCAAGTCGGTTAGCTTAGAGCAAAACGGGCAAAAACATCATATCGCCGCCGCAGGAATCCCATTGCGGGCCGCGGCGGCTCGCGCCGCCCCTGGAGTCGGCTGCGATCAGTCCGATGCCACCAGGCTCACGCGCGCGAAGCTGCGCTTGCCGATCTGCAGCACGCCCTCGAAGCCCGGCAGGAACACCTGCGCGGGATCCTCCAGCACCGCGCCGTCCACGCGCACGGCGCGCTCCTTGAGCTTGCGCCCGGCTTCGGAATTGCTGGCGGCAAGCCCGGCCAGCACCAGCAGCGGCGCAATCCGCAGGCCGTCGGCCGGCACGGCGTGCCGGTGCAGCGGCAGGGCCGAAACATCGCCTTCGCCGCGCACCGCAGCGTTCCATCCGGCCACGGCCTGCTCGGCGGCGGCAGCGCCGTGGAAGCGCGCCGCCAGTTCCCTGGCCAGCCGCAGCTTCAGGTCGCGCGGATTGAGCCGCCCGCCCTCGATGTCGTGCCGCAGTCGCTGCGCCTCGGCGATGGAAATCTCGAAGCTCAGGAGATTGATCCAGCGCCACATCAGCGCATCGTCGACCTTCATGGCCTTGGTGACGATGTCGATGGCCGGCTCGTCGATGCCGATGTAGTTGCCCAGCGACTTGGACATCTTGTTCACGCCGTCCAGCCCCTCGAGCAGCGGCATGGTCAGCACGATCTGCGGCGCCTGGCCGTGATGCTCCTGCAGGCCGCGCCCCATCAGCAGGTTGAACTTCTGGTCGGTGCCGCCCAGTTCGACATCGGCCTTCAGCGCTACCGAGTCGTAGCCCTGCACCAGCGGATACAGGAACTCATGGATCGCGATGGGCTGCCGCGCGGCGTAGCGCTTGGCGAAGTCGTCGCGCTCCAGCATCCGCGCCACGGTGTGCTGGCCGGCCAGGCGGATCATGTCGGCGGCGGACATCGCCCCGAACCACTCGGAGTTGAAGCGCACCTCGGTGCGCTCGCGATCCAGCACCTTGAACACCTGCGCCTCGTAGGTGCGCGCGTTGGCGAGCACATCCTCGCGGGTGAGCGGCTTGCGGGTGGCGCTCTTGCCGGTCGGGTCGCCGATCATGCCGGTGAAGTCGCCGATCAGGAAGATCACCTGATGTCCCAGCTCCTGGAACTGGCGCATCTTGTTGAGCAGCACCGTGTGGCCCAGGTGCAGATCGGGCGCGGTCGGATCGAAACCGGCCTTGATGCGCAGCGGCCGGCCGGCCCGCAGCCGCGCCTCCAGCTCCTCGCGCTTGAGAATCTCATCGGCACCGCGGCCGATCGTGTCCAGGGCGTCCTGCAGTAGCGTCACCGGGATGTGCCTCGCGTTGCATCGGGTTGGAGCGGCGGCGAGCGCCGCCGAGCGCGCCAGCTTAGAGGATCGAGCGGCCTCGCGCTGACCCGTCGCGCCGCGGGCGCAGGGCACAGGCCGATCGATGTTAACGATGCGTTAAATCCGTTCAGGAAAAAAGCCAGCGCGAACAAGGGTTTGACGAACACTCTTCCGGCTCGTTATCGTTTTGCCCGGTTTCAATGCACCGCGCGATCGCGTCGGGGACACAGGCATGCAGGAACACGCGGAACAGCCTCGGCACGACGAGGACGCGACACCCACCCCACCACGCAGGCGCTCGCACGAACACTGGCTGCTGGCCAGCACCGTAGCCGCAACCCTCTCGCTGGTCGCCGCGATCGGTCCGGGCTTTGCCCGCGCAATCACCGAGGATCCCCAGATCCAGCGCTGGGTGCAGCCGCTTCCGCTGCCCGAACCCGTGGCCGAAACCGAGGCCGACGCGGACGGCGATGCCGCTGCTGCGGAAAGCACTCCGGCCACCGAGTGGCACACCGTGGAAGTGCAGCCCGGCCAGACGATGGGAGCGATCTTCGCCTCGCTCTCGCTCCCCGCACCGCTGCTGCATCGCCTGCTGGATCGCCCCACGCTGCGCGGGCCGCTCACCCGCGTGCGCGCCGGCGCGCGCTTCGATTTCGAAATCGGCGCCGACGGCGCGCTGCACAGCCTGCGCTTCGAACGCGACGAGGCCAGCTTCGTCACCGTGACGATCGACGCAGACACGATCCGCGAAGACATCGCCCGGCGCGACATCCAGCACCGGGTGAACATGGCCAGCGGCGTGATCGAAGGCTCGCTGGTCGGCGCGGCCGGGAAGTCCGGCATCGGCTACGGCACGGTGCTGGAAATGGCCAAGGTGTTCGGCTACGACATCGACTTCACCCAGGATCTGCGCGTGGGCGACACCTTCAGCGTGGTCTACGAAGAGGTCTATCGCGACGGCGAGCGCCTGCGCAGCGGCGACATCCTCGCGGCCAGCTTCATCAACCAGGGCAAGCCCTATCACGCGTTCCGCTACACCTTCTCCGATGGCCGCACCGAATACTTCGACCTCGAAGGCCGGCCGATGAAGAAAAGCTTCCTGCGCATCCCGGTCGAATTCACCCGCATCAGCTCGCTGTTCACCACCGCGCGCCGGCATCCGGTTCTTGGCACGATGCGCGCCCACAAGGGCGTGGACTACGCCGCGCGCACCGGCACACCGATCATGGCCGCCGGCGAGGGGCGGATCAGCTTTGCAGGCTGGCAGAACGGCTACGGGCGCACGGTGATCGTCGATCACGGCCGCGGCTACACCACGCTCTACGCCCACATGTCCCGGTTGAGCGGCTATGCCAAGGGCGCGCGGGTGCGTCAGGGCGACATCATCGGCTACGTCGGCAGCAGCGGCCTGGCCACCGGCCCGCACCTGCACTACGAGTTCCGCATCAACGGCGCGCACCGCGATCCGCTGAAAGTGACCCTGCCCAAGCCCGAGCCGCTGCCGCCCTCCGAGCTGGGGCGCTTCCAGGAACAAACCCGCCCGCTGCTCGCCAAGCTCGATCTGCTCGGCGGCAAGCGGCACTATGCCGCGCGCTGACGCTCCCGATGCGGGCGAGGCGCCCTACCTCGGACTGATGTCCGGCACCAGCGCAGACGGCATCGATGCCGCGCTGGTGCATTTCCCCGGGAACGGCATGCCGTCACTGGCGGCGGCACGAACCTTTGCGTGGGAACCTGCGCTGCGCGAGGAGATCCTGGCGCTCTCGCAGGCTGCGGTGAAGGTCGAACCCGAGCGCCTGGCGCGGCTGGACCACCGCATCGGCGCGGCCTTCGCACACGCGGCCAACCGGCTTCTGGCCGAGGCGGGCATCCGCGCCGCGCAGGTCGCCGCTATCGGCTCGCACGGCCAGACCCTGCGCCACGCACCTTCGGGCGACGCGCCCTTCAGTTGGCAGCTGGGGGATCCCACCCTCATCGCCGAGCGCACCGGCATCACCACCGTGGCCGACTTCCGCCGCCGCGACGTGGCCGCCGGCGGCCAGGGCGCGCCGCTGATGCCGGCCGTCCACCGCGCCCTGTTCGCCGACCCGCGCGAAGACCGCGCGGTGCTGAATCTGGGCGGCATCGCCAACCTCACCCTGCTGCCCGTCTCGGGCGAGGTCCACGGCTTCGACACCGGCCCGGCCAACGGCCTGATGGACGCCTGGATGCTCGAACAGCGCGGCGCACCCTGCGATCTGGACGGCGCGTTTGCCGCATGCGGGCAAGTCGATCAACGCCTTCTCGCCGAGCTTCTTGCCGATCCCTGGTTCGCGCGGCTTCCGCCCAAGAGCACGGGCCGGGACCACTTCCATCTCGACTGGCTGCGCACGCGCCTGGGCGGACGAACGCTGGCGGCCCAGGACGTGCAGGCCACCCTGCTGGAACTGACCGCGCGCAGCGTTGCCGAAGCGCTCGAGCACAGCCAGCCGGGCACGCGGCGGCTTCTTGCCTGCGGCGGCGGAGTACACAACGGCGCGCTGATGCGCCGCCTCGCCGCACTGCTGCCCGGCGCCGGGATATCCAGCACCGCAGCGCTCGGCGTCGACCCGGACTTCGTCGAGGCCATCGGTTTCGCATGGCTGGCGCGACAGACGCTGCTCGGGCGCCCCGGCAACCTGCCCTCGGCCACCGGCGCGCGCGGTGCGCGCGTACTCGGCGCCATCCATCCGGCCTGAGGAGAGGCAGCGTCGGCCACGTAGGGCCTACGGTGGCGGCGCGCCCGGGGTTCGTAGGTCGGGGCTACGCCCCCGACGGGGTGTTCGACGCCCGGCAGCTGTTCGAAGCTCGGCAGCGTCGGCCACGTAGGGCCGACCTACGGGAGTGGTGCGCCGCTCGCACGGAACGATCGGGCGCGGCGCAGGCTCAGTAAGGCGCGTCGTTGGGCAGCTGCTGCATGGCCTTCATGGCCTCGGCCAGCGCGCGCGATTCATCGTCTTCCAGCGTTCCGGCCAGGCGCGCGATGTCGCCGGGCACGGGGACTTCCGGCTGCTCCATGCCCAGCGCCTCCTTGATCAGGCGCAGGATCACGTCGTTTATCGGCCAGCCGCGCTCGCGCGCGATGCGCTTGATGCGATCGGCGACCTGCGGTTCGATGTCACGGACGAGAAAGTCGGGCATGGGTGGGAGATCGATGAAGCAACAAGTTTCACGGCGCGATCCCCTGTTCGATACGCGCGCGGCGCTTTCGGGAACATATCACGACCGCGCGCGGCTGCGCAGTCGGCTGTAGCAAAGGTTTGCCATCCGTCGGATCAGCCCGCCTCCGGGCGGCTTCCAGGCATGCGCGGACGCAGCCAGAAAAACAGCAGGAGCGCCGGGATGGCCAGCACCGCGCTGAGCACGAAATAGCCCGCGTAGCCTGCGCCCAGCTCCACGATCCGGCCGGAAAAGAACCCCAGCACCTTGCCCGGCAGCATGATCAGCGAGGAGAACAGCGCGTACTGGGTGGCGGTGTAGCGCGTGTTCACCAGCGCCGACATATAGGCCACCGCCACCGTACCCAAAAACCCCTGCGCCAGGTTCTCGCCGGAAATGACCAGCGTGAGCAATGCGATGTCGCCGCCCGCGCCGATCAGGATCAGGTACAGCAGATTGCTCGCCGCGCCCAGCGCGATCGCCGCCAGCAGCGGCCACGACACGCCCCAGCGCGCCACGGCCAGGCCGCCTAGGAACGCGCCGGCAATACCGATCCAGATGCCGTAGACCTTGGTCACCGCGGCGATCTGCGTCTTGGTGAACCCCTGGTCCAGATAGAACGGCCCGATGATGCCGCCCACCAGCGCCTGGTCGGAAATCTTCATGCCGAGAACGAACAGCAGGATCGCCAGCGCCACCTTGCCGCCGAAGCGGTGGAAGAAGTCCGTGAACGGCTCCACCACGCCCTCGCGCATCGCTGCCGTCCAGCCCTGCGTACGTGCGCGTCGCACCTGCGGCTCGCGCGCCAGGAGGCACACCGCGATCGGGATCCCCATCAGCAGCGCCATGGCGCGATACACCGTCGGCCACACGAGGTGATCGGCCAGCACCAGCGCCAGCGCGCCGCTGGCGACCAGAGCGATGCGGTAGCCCAGCGAGTACGTCGCCACCAGCGCCCCCTGCGACTCGACCGGAGCGATCTCGACGCGATAGGCGTCCACGGCGATGTCCAGCGTCGCGCCGAGGAAAGCCACCGCCACGGTCAGCCCGACGAAGGGCGAAAGCTGCTGCGGAGTAACGTGCGCCATCGCCAGCAAGCCGATGGCGATGCCCCCCATCGCCAGCAGCAGCCAGCCGCGCCGCTGCCCGAGGCGGCCCAGCAGCGGCAGCCGCCAGCGATCCACCAGCGGCGCCCAGAGGAACTTGAACGAATACGCCAGGCCGGCGCTCGCGATCATGGTGATCTCGCGCAGCTCGATGCCGCCTTCGCGCAGCCAGTACGCCAGGGTGACGCCGACCAGCAGGAACGGCAGTCCCGAGGCGAAGCCGAAGAAGAACATCGTCCACGCCGAGGGCGCGGCGAACGCCGCCAGCGCGCCGCGCCAGCCGGAAGGCCGCGCCGTGCCCGAGCCGCTCATTCAGCGTAATCCACCAGATAGGGCGCATGATCGGAAAACCGCGGCTCGCGCCAGACCTGGCAGCCGCGCAGGCGTTCACGCAATCCCGGCGTGGCGAGCTGGTAGTCGATCCGCCAGCCCACGTTGTTGGCGCGCGCCGCACCGCGATTGGACCACCAGGTGTATTCGTCGCGTGCATCGGGCTTGAGCGCGCGGAAGGTATCGACCCAGCCCGTTTCAGGCTGGGGCGAACCATCGCCGCACGCATCGGCGATCATCCCGTTCAACCACGCGCGCTCGGGCGGCAGACAACCGGAGTTCTTCTGATTGCTGGTCCAGTTCCTGATGTCGTGGCGCGCCCGCACGATGTTCCAGTCGCCGCAGAGCACGTACTGGCGGCTGCTTGCCAGCCATTCGTCCAGAATCGGCCTGAGCCAGTCCATCACCTCGAACTTGAAGCCCTGACGCTCCTCGCCCGACGAGCCGGATGGAATGTAGAACGACACCACGCTCAGATTGCCGAAGCGTGCCTCGATGTAACGCCCCTCGTCGTCGAACGGCGCCCAGCCCAACGCCGTGCGGACCTCGTCCGGCGCGCGCCGGCTGTAGATCGCCACCCCGCTGTAGCCCTTCTTCGTCACCGCGTCGCGGAACGCCACGTGGTAGCCGGTCGGGCGGAACGCCTCGTCGGCCAGCTGGTGTTCCTGCGCCTTGGTTTCCTGCACGCACAGCACATCCACATCCTGCGCCGCGAACCACGGGAAAAATCCCTTGTTCGCCGCCGAACGGATGCCGTTGGCGTTGAAGCTCATGATCCGCATCGCCATTCCTCTGAAGCCCGGACGCCGATGATACGGCCCCTGCATCAAGCCAGTTGTCGCCTCACGGGGCTTCGAGCGGCATGCCGTGAGCCTGCGAACAGCCGCAGGCATGCACGCCGGCGGGCCGGAATGATGGCTCGGGCCAAACCCACCGCAAAGCCGAATACACGAATGCAACCGCTCCCGCCTTGCCGGAGTTGAAGCAAAAAGCGTCAGCAGGATGAAAAACAGAGAATCAAACGCCGTGAAGCTACCGCTTCACAAAGCCCTGCCGCCAGGGGTTGACAGGGGAGTCCATACATGAATTGTTTGCGCCTACTTCCATGACAGATTGAGCGTGCGCTGTTCTGCTGCACAGTCACGCAAATAGAGATTGATCAAACTTTGGTAGGGGATGCCAACCGTCTCAGAAATCGACTTGAAGTAGTCGATAGCGTCACCGTCCAGACGGATGGTGATTTGCTTCTTGAGTTGAGAGGCATAGGGGTTCTTCTTGGCCTTGGAGAAATCGTATTCCTTGCGCATGCTGCACCTGTCAGTACTGACGAGATTCTGGTTTGGCCGCCTTTCTGGCGGAGATGATACGGATGGAGTTGTTTTGTTCGCGATAGCAATGGCATACCACGAGCAATCTCAGGTGAAGGCTGAGACCGAGGAGAATGAACCTATCCTCATCTTCCGAATGATCCGGGTCAGGGATGATCTTTGCTTGTTCATCTGCGAAGGCTGACTTGGCCTCGGCGAAGTCGATGCCATGCTTCTTGAGGTTCGCGGCGGCTTTGGCTGGATCCCACTCGAAGTGAAGTTCGCTCATGCGGCCATCATAACTACGATGTAGTGCGCGCGCAACTGGTCGATTGTGGGCGCTAACGAATGAAAGGGACTTCCCCGTCCCGAGTGTGCCGCGCGTTGGCGGGTTTCGGCAACCAGGTGCCACGATGGG